>CAZEAN010000005.1:0-98609 GCA_964510225.1 uncultured Isosphaeraceae bacterium | reverse complement strand
TTGGCACCGAGTGTGAAGACCGCAACTCCCGCAGCGGTCGTTCCTGGTTCCGGCTCGATATTTGGGTGTTTTCTCTCGGGGTTTCCGACCACACCGAGCACCACTTTGCCAGTCCCCCAGCCAACCCTCTCCAGAAAGCTGGCATGGGTTTTTGCAATCTCGACCTGGACCGCATTCTTGAGGTTCTCTGCGACTTCTTGAGCCGTGTACCGGGAAAAAATACCGGAGGTATCCAGCCGGATGGTCTTGCTCTCGTGATCGACGTTGTAACCGTCGATATCGATCGCCGGATTGAAGAAGATGATCTTGTAACCGAGGCCCCCCTGCTCAGGTAAGGCGAGGCACTTCATGAGAACCAACGACAACTCCTCACCGAATTTATCGACGAATCTATCGATCACATCGTCAATCAGCATCTTTAATCCCTCATGATGAGTTCGAGGAAGTTAACGCCCGAGGAGGCAGGAGAAGGACATTCGTTCCGCTTTACACTTGGAGTTCGAGGACGTTTGATCTACCGAGTGAGCAGATCAGGAGGAGCAGTCGGGCAAGAATTGGCTCACGACCGAGGTTGGGGAGCCGTTGGCCTGGGCAGAGACTCATGAATTCATGAATCTCAATTCGTAACGTCAGTAAGCATCAAGCTGACTTCGTCTCCTGCCTGATGCTCACAGTACTTAGAAACGCCCAAGTACCCGCTCACTTGCAAAGTGGGCGTTGACCAATTTCAAAGCAAGTCGCCTTATGCACTTTCCGTCCGCTCCATAAGAACTAACCACAAACAGAATCTTCAGTTGCGTTATGATAATCCTTAGTTCCGTTATGATACATTAGTTGTCCCATCAGTAAGGTAATTGGCTGACTAAGCGTGGCTTGGGGCTACTTTGGTCATCTCTGACCGATTTCGCTCTCGGTTCGGCCGCTTGACGATTGGCCAGAATGGAGCACAACCCCTCCAGCCCAGTGTGGAATACAGGTCATCGGCGATCTCTGAACATCGGGGAATGATCCGTTCATGAAGTACATTAAAGAGACACAAATCGC
The DNA here is from genome assembly GCA_964510225.1 of uncultured Isosphaeraceae bacterium. Lineage (GTDB taxonomy): Bacteria > Planctomycetota > Planctomycetia > Isosphaerales > Isosphaeraceae > CAZEAN01. The sequence goes on along the minus strand of CAZEAN010000005.1, from coordinate 97,565 downwards.
TGCGACTCCCGAGGAGGTCTTCGCGTTTCATGAACAACCAGGGGCACTGGAAAAGCTAATCCCACCAGGGGAGCCGGTTGAAGTACTCGAGAAGAGTGACTCTATCAAACCAGGCACGCGTGTGGTCCTCCGGCAGCAACTCGGTCCGTTCAAGGTGAATTGGGTCGCAGAACATACGGAATACGACCCACCGCACATGTTCGCCGATCGACAAGTCTCTGGTCCATTTGCTCGCTGGTACCATGTTCATCGATTTCTCGACGACGGCAAGGGCGGAACCATCCTACGCGATGAGGTCGACTATGATCTCCCGATGGGCGCACTCGGTTCCATGTTCGGCAGTAGTTTCATCGCTAAAAAGCTCGACGAAATGTTCACATATCGGCATCAAATCACCAAGGAACTCGTCGAGCAACAGTACGGATAAGAGTCACATTATGCAAGGATCGATTTAATCAGACCGAGGCAGCCTGGCATTGGTCTGCCTCGGTTTCGGATGTTGCGATCAGAGAGCTAGGATCCGAATCGATCGTCGCGTGTTGTTCAAAACCCAACCGAGGGGAGTGGTGGGGGATTCAGCTCGACTGATCGAAGGATTTCTTCCACTTCGTCTCGGAAGAAGTTCGGCTCGCCACCGGTCAAGGAGCCAAGTTGCAGAGTCGGACCATCATTGTATTGAACCAGGTAGGAGAACGCGTAAGCCTGGCCGCCTCCTTGCGCAACGGCGTTAGAGTCAAAAACCATCGGGATCACCAGTCGATAGACCCGACGATCAGGCCAGTCGGCGTCGGGTAGGAATCCTCGGGTAACCTCACCGACGGTAACCCCTGACTCCGACCACCTCGCTACCTGCTCATCCGCAAAAGTTTCAAACTCAGGAACGTTGTTCGGATCGGGTTGAAGGTAGAGGAGTTGAAGGTCATCGAGATTCCCTGCAATCCGTCGCCGTTGCATGTGAATCTGAGATCCCTTGAACGGCGCGGATTCAAGTTCTGTTGCGGGGATCACCGGTGCCGGCCGATATCCTTGCGGATGCCGAAACTGGAATCGATCCTCGGGATCTCGATAGATGACGAAGGAGTTGAGGGGAGTCGGCCGCGGTGCTTCGGTCAATCGAGTTGGCTCCAGTGCTTCGCCAAGGTTGGGTCGACGTTCCAGAACCAATTGTCGAACTCGGGTCGCCCGACTCGGATTGCCATCCGGGCCAGGGATGGTTTTGATCGCACGTTCGGCCAAGAGTAGTTTGGTGATTGCTCCTTGAGCTGAAATGGTCCGGAACATCTGGAGTCGCTGATTGCCAGCAACTTCTTGATCGACACGGAAAGTGAATTGGATCTCTCCGATTAGCTCTGCGACGACAGAACCGACCAGTGTGAAGCGTCCTTGGAGGCTGATGATCGCACGTTGAAGAGTCCCTTCCTCGTCCACCAGCTCTACTCTCTCGAATCGGCAGTTCAGGTTACCGTCAAGTACTGGGCTTCCTAAGAGGGTCCCTGCAGCAATCGGCCCTGCCCGATTCGAAGGATTGGCGCCGCTTGCGTCGAGACTCCAAGTTGTACCGACACCGATATAACCCCCAGGGAAGATTCGGTTCAGTTCGGGAACTGAGACCTGACGAAATGCCACAAACTCAAACTGCTGCTGAGTTAAGGGGGGATTTCCGGGCAAGGTCTGCACGAAGGGTGTTGCTCCAGGTCCCTTACCAAACCAGAGTTCTCGACCACGCAGTCCTGCCGCTCCGACCGGCTTTTCGTCGGCCGGGTTCTCGCTCTTTACCTTGACGAGATCATAGCGTCGGATGAGCGCATCGACGCGTTCTTGGTCAAGACCACTAATAAGTGCCGGGAGAGCGACGTAGCGCACGAGGTGATTACGCCGAGACTGAAGAGGCTCCGATCCACCCGTTTCGATTCTCTGATCAATCGATTCAGAGAACGCCACTCGATACGGACCAATCTTGGTGTCGTTTGTCTGCTCGGGCTCGGAATTGACATAAGATTCTACGAATCGGTAACGCTGGGAACTGATTTCGGAGGACGACTGGTCACCTGGTAATCCCGAGGCAGTCGGTGGGAGATCCGCGGAGCCACTCAGGCCCGGGTTTAGAGGTCTGCTTGGAGTTGAGTTACCACTTCCGTCAATCGAGGGTGGCCTCCGGCTCGCCTGGCCTTGTGCCGTCGCGATGAGGATCATTCCGAAGAGGATCCCCAGGCCGAGTACTCTGAACACCTGCGTGATAGCATTGACTAAGGGAGTCATTCGGTGATTTTCCATGGTCCGCTCTTCTTGTGTGCTGATGAATGGCGGGCAGGCCAACCTCCGAAGTACGAATCTCGCCCTCGGGATTAGTCGCGGATCCAATTCATCACGAGGTGTCGGATCCTCTCCAATTCTACGACTATCGTAGCAGATGGACTGGGTCTCTGGGCCGCTCAAGCTCATCTTCGGTCAAGATATTCCCCGCACAATCGAATATCAGAATGGTCCCAATCGTCTCAAAGGATCGCCTAAATCCGTAACAACTACCGATTCTGATCGTCTCTTACTCTTGGAACAACTGGCTACGGATCACCAACGCTCGAGATTATCAACTCGCGACGTGGCGAACCAGCAGAGATCGGTCGTTCTGGTCCAACTCAAGTCGTTCAAAGGGGCTCGATTCGAGTGCTTTTTGTCGATGCAGTCGGCCAGGTCAACCGTTTCCTGAGGACTTGATCAGAAGAATCGGCTCTCGGCGGTGATCCGTTGGAACCCCGTTTGCGTAGGTAAGAACAGTGGCTCTATCGCGTCGGACAAAAGCGAACTTTGCCAGGCCGACTCCCGTCAGAGGGGGCAGAAACGGTGCAACAAATCCCCGTTTCGGTCGAGTTTCTCGACGGAATGAGTGTCACGGTTTCCAGCCTCCCGGTATTGATCGTAAGCGCAAATTTGTCCATCAACCTAACCCAAGGACAAGATGCGTCACTGGTCAACTGGGTCAATCCCCCTGTTGCCGGAGGCCGAGGAGCGTTCGAGGATGAGCAATACATACCGCCATCCAGCACTTCGACAACTCATGGACCAGCAGGCCCGCTTTACGCCTAAGGAACGTCGGCTCGAACAGATCCAACGCACAGAGCAGCTACTCGGAGAGATCGAAGAGAGCCGCCAGTATCCTTACGAGTACCTTTGTTTCCGGATCACTGGCTTCCGATCTGACCAAATGCCCGCCCTGGTGTTGCCTGGAAGCGACATCCGTCACGACTTGCAACGGTTCGTCGAAGATTTATCGAAGACCGTCGGCCAGTCGGCTGAAGAAGCCGGCGAGCCGGTCCTGACTGTCGAAGACGTTAGTCGTTCTTACAACGTCTCGTCGCGGACGGTAAACCGTTGGCGACGACGCGGTCTTGTTGCCCGTCGGTTCGTGATCGACGGACGCACCAAAGTTGGTTTTCTACAGTCAAGCCTCGATCGATTTGTCTCGGAGCATCGTGATCAGGTTGACCGCGGGACCAGGTTCAGTCAGCTCACCGAGACGGAACGCGAAGAAATCTTACGTCGCGCCCGTCGCATGGCGACGATTCGTCAGGCCACACTGGCTGAGGTCGCCCGGAGGATTGCCAGAAAAATGATGCGCTCAACAGAAACTATCCGGACAACGATCAAGACCTACGATCGCGACCATCCCGATCGGGCGATTTTCCCCGCTATCACCGGACCATTGGACGACGAAACCAGGAACTTGATCTACCGCAAGTATCGGATCGGAAGCTCGGCTGACGTTCTCGCCACCGAGTTTGGCCGGACGCGTTCAAGCATCTACCGGATTATCAACGAAGTCCGCGCTCGGCGACTCCTTGAGACCAAGCTCGAGTTCATGGACAACCCGGAGTTTCAGGACCCGAAGGCGGAAGCCGAAATCATGGCTCCGCTCCCTGAAACACCTACGGATAAGCCACAACGCAAAACCAAGGCGCCTAAGGGGCTACCCCCCTATCTCGCAAGCCTCTATGAAGTGCCACTCTTGACTCGTGAGCAAGAAGCGCATCTGTTCCGCAAGATGAACTTCTTGAAATATCAAGCTCATCAACGCCGTGAAGCGCTTGACCCAACCCATGCGAAAGCATCGGAACTTGATGAGATTGAGCGTCTTCAAGAGGCGGCTCTCGATGTCAAGAACCAGATCATCCGTTCAAATCTCCGCCTAGTCGTCTCGATTGCGAAGCGGCATGTCGGACCTAGCAACAACTTCTTCGAACTCGTCAGCGACGGAAACATGTCCTTGATCCGCGCCGTTGAAAAGTTCGACTTCGCCCGGGGGAACAAGTTCTCCACCTATGCTTCGTGGGCGATCATGAAGAACTTCGCACGGACGATCCCTGAGGAAAACTATCGACGGGACCGTTTTGTCACCGGCCACGAAGAGATGTTTGAAAGCGCTGCGGACGATCGAATTGACGAACATGAATACGAATCAGCTCATAAGCGTAATTCGGAAGCGGTTCGAGGCATGCTTGGCCGACTCGATGATCGTGAACGTCGGATTATGATCAGCCGATTTGGGATCGACGGTGCCAATGAAAAAACCTTGGAACAACTCGGCAAAGAGCTTGGGATTACGAAAGAGCGCGTCCGACAAATCGAAAGCCGCGCCCAACAGAAGCTCCGCAAGATCGCCTTCGAAGAGAAGATGGAAATGCCGAGTTTTTGACCGACGGCATCAACGCCCAAGCTTTCTGGTTGATCACCTACGGGGATGATCGGTGTCAAATTCATCGATCATCCCCGTACTTGTTCGGACTATCTTAACGCTACATTATCAATCTACCTGAAGACTTACTCAGTCACCTTTGGACCTATACTGTTGTTTCATCGTAATGTTATTAGAGTTCTCGACCTCCGCCGTCCTCGTCGAGTCTCCGAGATTAGAACTTCCCCATGAACGGTCGACGATTCTCTGACGCTTTACTGTCACCTTGTCACGAATCCGGACCGAGTGTGAGCCGACGAAGGCTCACAGCCGTCGCAGGCCGGACAGGTGGCACTGGTAAGGGTCCTCAATGCGTGCCATTGGCGGCTTGACCGGCAGTGCTCTGGTCCGGTCCGGTAGAAACCTCTGACGGGCGAGCCGCCACTGGCACCCGATCCGAGCGGCTTAACGGCGGGTGGCTCCTAGCATCGGCCAGCTACCTTCGACGTTGGAGTCAAGACCACACCCGGCCATCTGTCGTCGTTTGACGCAATGACTCCGCCCATGTAAGTGTAAATAGTGGTAAGTTAGTCGATTATATTTTTGGTCCTCAGTCTCTCATGTCACATCGCCCTTCACGATGGCAGACTGTTGGTCTACCCCCGATCCCGAGTCGGTCGTCGCGGCCACCGCATCGGACAACGTCGGCTCACCCTGTGTAGCGAGAATCTTCGATGAGCTATCCCGAGGAACAATCTCACGATCAAGACCCTGCTACCAGGCAAGCCCACGCTTCGATCCAAAACGACGGCGGCGCGAACGAATCATCCGCAACACCGAGTGATTCCCCGGGATTAACCCGAGACCATGTGGTCGATCGGTCTCCGAACGTCGTTCGAGACACAGTCGTTGCCAGTCAGGCTACTAACAAGCACACTCCTGCTTCTTCCGCCATCAACCCCGCGGACATACATTGGGAAACTCGTCAGACAATCCCTGGTTACGAGATCTTGGGCGAGTTGGGTCGCGGCGGCATGGGCGTGGTCTACCAAGCTCGGCACCTGCGGCTCCACCGGCTCTGCGCGTTGAAAATGGTTCTTGCCGGGCGACATGCCGCTCCGGAAGCCCTGGTTCGCCTCCTGGGCGAGGCAGAGGCGGTCGCCAAGCTACGCCACCCGAATATCGTGGCGATCCATCAAATCGGCGAACACGAGGGGTTACCCTTCATTGAGTTGGAATTTCTTGCCGGCGGCAGCCTGGCCTCGCGACTCGATGGAACGCCGCTCCCTTCTCGCCAGGCCGCAGAACTTGTTTCCACGTTGGCTAACGCGGTGCACGCCGCGCATGAGGCCGGCGTGGTCCACCGCGACCTCAAGCCAGCCAACGTGCTCCTGGACGAGCATGGGACGCCGAAGGTCGCGGACTTTGGCGTGGCCAAGGCGCTTGGCTCGGATACAAGCCTGACAGCAACCGACTCGATCATCGGCTCGCCAAGCTACATGGCCCCCGAGCAGGCGGCCGGCCGATCCCGTGAAGTCGGTCGGGCGGCCGACGTGTATGCACTCGGAGCTGTTCTCTACGAACTCTTGACCGGCCGGCCACCGTTCAAATCCCCAACGGTCCTGGAAACGCTGGACCAGGTCAGAAACAGCGAGCCTGTTCTTCCATCGCAACTCGTCACTGGTTTGCCAAAGGACATCGAAGTTATTGCGCTCAAGTGCCTTCGAAAAGAACCTGAACGGCGATATGCCTCGGCCTTGGCACTCTCAGAAGACTTGGGCCGCTACCTACGGGGCGAACCAATTGTGGCTCGACGGATTTCCCCAGCTGCTCGAATGTACCGCTGGTGCCGACGCAACCCGGTTGTCGCAGGTCTATTGGCGGCGTTGCTGTTTTCAATACACTTGGGGTTCGCTGGTGTTTCAAGCCAATGGTTCCGCGCCGAACAACAGCGGGAAGAGCTTAGGAAGCAGAACGCCATCACCAGTGTCAAGCTAGCCCTGCGTGAGTCCGAGGTGGGTGACATACTGCAAGCAGAAGAGCGTCTCGACGACTGTCCGGAGGATCTACGGGCTTGGGAGTGGCATCTCATCAAGCGCCTATGCCATCGCGAAGATAAGACTCTGCAGAGACACGAGTGGCATGTCTGGGACGTAGAATTTGGTCCGAAGGGGGATCGGTTGGCCTCGGTTGGTGGGGGGTGGCTCCATTACACGGGGTTGCCTGGTCGGGGTGAGGTATTGGTCCTCGATGCAGATACGGGCCGTTCCATGTTCGAAGTGGGTGGCCTTCGGCATGGTCAGTTCGCCGCTGCGTTCGACCCAGCCTCCGACGGGAGGATACTCGCCACCGGAGGCGGCTTGTTCATCGAACGAAAGGGTGGAGAACCCGGGGCGGGCGGCGACATGGTCGTCGAGGGGGTTCTGAGTGTATGGGACACATTGACGGGGGAACGGCGGATCCTGGACGAAGTAGAAGGCCAGAACGTCATCGATGTGGCATACAGCCCGAATGGAACGGTGTTGGCCGCCGCCTACGGCGTTCATTTACACCCCGCGTATTCCGGCTACGTCAAGCTCTGGAACACTGCCACTGGCCAGCCCATAGGTGATCCTATCCTCGGCGGTTCCAGGGGCGTTTCCTCCATTGCCTTCAGTGCTGATGGCCGATCTCTCGCCATTGCAAAGGGATATTCGGAAGATGGTCGATTTGAAATCGAGACTTGGGACTGGCAAGCCCAACAGCGTGTCGGTCCGACGATCGAGAACGAGTTCGCCGTGATGAAGATGGCATTCGATCCAACGGATCCTCCCGGACGATTTCTCGCAGTGGCTGAGGCGGATAGCTCGCTTGTCCGGCTCTGGGATGTGGATTCGGGAGAAGAGGCACAAGTGTTCAAAGGGCATAAACGTGATGTTAGTAGCGTTCGATTTCGCTCGGATGGAAAAATCCTCGCCACGTGTGGTCTCGACAACCTCATCAAGCTCTGGGATGTCGCGACTGGTCGGGAGATCGAATCGCTACGGGGACACGCCCATTTTGTCTTGAGCGTCGATTTCGATCCCGAGGGAGACCGTCTTGTCTCGGGTGACCTCGACGGATCGCTGAAGCTCTGGGAGACAGAACCCGCACAACCAGTCCAGATCGAAACAGACGGTTGGCCATATCGAGTGGCCTTCCATCCGGATGGCAGACGTTTGGTCACTGCCACGATGAATTACTCGAAAGGCTTTGCACCCCAGTTGTGGGATCTCGACTCCGGGCGCCTCGTTCATTCGTTCATAGGACACGAGGGACCGGTCAGTTCAGTATCGATCAACAAGAGCGGCTCCTTGATGGCATCAGCAAGCTCCGGGCGGGCTGTTTCGAGTCCTTCCGATCAGACTGTCAGGATTTGGGACATTGAGACCGGCCGAGAGATGCTCGTGCTCGAGCATGAGGGCTCGAACGGGGTTGAAGCCGTGTCGTTCCATCCGGTGGACAACAACACGCTGGCCACGGCTTGTTACGACGGGACGGTCCGCCTCTGGACAATCGATCTGACAGGGCACGCATCGGCCGAGATGGCCATCGTTGACCAACTTGATGCTCCTGTTGTTGCCCTAGCATTCCGCCCGCCTGGTGGCCGCGACCTGGCAGCCGGCACGATGGCCGGCAGCATCCATGTCCGGAGGCTTGGGGCGGTTGACAAAGTCTTCGAGATCTCAAACTTGGGTCTTGGTGTCTTCGATGTCGCTTTCAGTCCCGACGGCAGCTCATTGGCGGCAACGTATGTTCCCGAACACTGGGCTCCCAGTTACGCTACCGTCTGGGACATGGAGACGGGCCGCGTTCGGCAGAAGCTTGGAGTCTCCAGCTATTTGTTCGGCATCGCCTTCAGCCCCGATGGAAGCCGGCTGGCGACAGCCGATGATGACAGGAAGGTTGTGCTCTGGAATCTGGAGACGGGGCAGGAACTTCTGACACTGCGGGGCCACACTGAAGGTGTCCGTGCTGTGGCCTTTAGTCCCAACGGGCATCGACTCGCAACCGGGGGAATTGACCAGAGAGTCCTTGTTTGGGACGCGACACCTTTCGAACTATCGAATCCTTCCCCTTAGGAAGGTTTTATTACGATCTATTCAATCAACCAATAACAACTAGAGTACTTTGCTGTATTGATAGCGCAAACCCGTGCCCGAGCTTGCTGGCTGTTTCCTGGGTTCCTGACACTCGGTATCGACGGTCTTCAGAATCCATCGCCCTTAATCAGGATGCAACATTCTTCGGACTTCGTGGATGAGCAACCAACAAGGCGCCCGCCAGCAGCTCTGAGAGCAATATGGTCAAATGACTTGTATAACCGCACAATGCCTCGGCACCTCGGCTAAGGTCCCTGGAACGGTATCTCGCCGTCAGCAATAGGCCCATTTGTGTCGCACTCCTTATTGCCCTCCAGCAACTGTCAGCGGTCGTTTCAAATTGACCCACCAGGAATCTATTTCGCAAGAGACTTAGTCGGGGTGGGTCCCTACAGCGGGTTCATGGGGAGTGGAAAACGTGTAAACTTTGCGGTGGCTGCACAGACCGTAGCTCTCGCCCTGGATGATAAACATCATAACGCGCTGTAGCAGAAGATCCAACGCCGCCGAGGCCATTGCAACGTCACCTCTAAAGACGTCCGACCATTCACTAAACGGCGGATGCACTGGTAAGAGTCCTCGCTGCGTGCCACTGGTGGCTTGACCGGCAGTGCTCTGGTCCGGTCCGGTAGAAACCTCTGACGGGCGAGTCGCCACTGGCACCCGAGCGGAGGAACGCCTTCACATGAACGTCGGGTTTGAGCATCACTCATTCGGCGCTGCGTCTCTGGGTTAGGATTGGTGAGGGATGAACCACCCCCAAACCTCAAGCGAGGGGAGATGCTGGCGACGGGCGTTACCAATGACGGGGTCGCAACCTCTCGGACTAGGCTAACTTCGAACACACGGCACCTGGGTGGAGACGGCCACGGACCCACGGCGCTTCCTCCAGGCTACGACGCGTTCCGCGTCCAGACAGTCCTCCCCCCAACTCTTCAGGGCCGTCGGAGGCCGCTCCAGGCGGTGCAAGAGTTAATCTTGAACTCCCTCCGACGTAGTCTTAACTAGAGTCGTTCCAACCCTGGTGACGCATTTCTATTTGAAGGTAGGTTTTCACTTCCGGCTTCAGCCACTCCTTCAACCGAGTCGCGTTTGAAAGGCGTCAAGATCTGAGCAATGGAGCGCAAAGTGGGCTAGCTCATCGAGTGCTGCTTCGTCGACTACCTCGGCCAGCGTAGGTTCCAACTCCGCCTCATCGACCCCAAACCGGCTCTGCAAGATTCGGGCGATCAGCATTCGACCTGTCGTCAACGCGCCTTCTTGTCGGCCTTCTCGCAGGCCCTCCTGACGGCCTTCCTGACGACCTTCGATGAGTGTTTCTGTCGGGCTTCGGTGGTCCACTCGTGCCAGAGTTCGCGGAGAACGGGTGATTCCAACATCGATTCTCTCCCTCCAAAGAGCTGGGTCAACCAGTCTGTATTACTATACTTTAGCCCAGCAAAGACCCAACTAACCGCGGGAATGTTCGCGGATTGGTCAGAGTCCTCTTATCCATTTTGTTCTCGTCAATCAATGCCGGCCTTGCCTGTTTGGGAACCAGTTCCGCTGATCGTCGAGTGTAGAAACTCAAAAAAACTGAAAGAGAATAACTACTAAGAGCCAGAGAACCTGGGTGACTCCGAGAGCGGCGAAGAGTTTGATGATCACGAGCTTCGAGAGTTGCGGCTTGAGGCGAGTGAGCGTCGTGCTCGGGACGATCTCGAGTTGTCGATAGACAAAAAAAACTGCAAGCGGGAACATCAAGAGATAGGTAAGTACAGCATCGAGCGGTTCGCCAGCGTTACGAATGGCGCGGATCATTGCGAAGATAACCCCGAAAACCATGACAGCAATCATGAGACTCCGGAGCCCAAACTGTCGACTTCCCGGTCGGAAAACCTCCGGAAGTTCGAAAGGTGTGTCGGGAAACTCAGCGACCAACCACCACAGAAGCCCTTGCACGGTGAGGGCATGGCTGATCTGACCGCTCCGAATCAGGTGAGGTATCTCCCGGCTGGGAACTTGTTTGATTCGAAGCTCTTCTCCCTCGTCGGGAGTCGGAGTGGAAACTTGCTCCGCGTTGGTAATAAGTACGGTGCTGATCCGAGAGGTCAGAATAGAAGGGCAGGACCAAACGGTTGAGAGGAGGACGGGGAAATCTCCTTTGTAACCGGTTTCCTCAAGAAGTTCCCTGGCCCCAGCTTCAAGGGGATCTTCACCAGGATCAATCAGTCCGCCAGGAGGCTCGAGACTGTCTCCGCCGGAACCGCAGCGGAATTGCTCTACCAGGACGATTTGATTGTCAGGAGTTAGCGCAATGACATGGACGGCATCGGCCAGGTCGACCACGAAGTATTCGTGCACCTTCCCAGATTGTCGTGACCGAAACCGTTCCTTCCGAAGCTCGAAGAGCCAGTTCTTTTCAAGAGTCGATGGTGGATCAGGTTCTCGGGTCCAAGAGGGTGAAGCGTGGCCCTTAGAAAAGGTCGGGAGGCTGGGTTCGTTCATGCCGGGTCCTCAGCGTCGAGTTGTTCGACAGGTATTCGAAGCTCAACTTAGAAGGATGTCATCGATCAGCGTTCGGACTCCATCTTTATGATGGTGGTCGGTAATGTAATCTGCCGCTTCGAGCACATGATCGGGGGCATTTCCCATCGCGACCCCAAACCCAGCCCCTTGAATCATTGGAAGATCATTGACGTCATCACCAACAGCGACGATTTCGTCTGGTGTAATTCCCCAGCCCTCCGCAAGCTGGGAGACCGCAGCCCACTTGCTCGCTCCGAGGCTGAGAACCTCGCACATCGTTCCGGCGTAAACCGAGGTCCGGAGCACAAACGTCCGCAGGAGTCCAGGCATCGCAGCATGAATGGCTGCTTCAACTTCCTTCATTGAATCCCAATCGCCGACAGAAAACATGTGGAAATGGGGACGCCCCCCAGGTTGGGTCATCCATTCCGGATCAACAAGCGCGAACGATCCGTTCTTTGTGACGTAATCATCGAAGAGCTCGCGGCCAGTAGCCCGAGCGGGAACAAGGAAATCGGGGGGATCGGTTCCATGGTCGATGATCGAGATCGCGAGTTCTCCTCGATCGATCAAGATCGCCAAGATTTCTCGGACCAACTCTGGCTCCACCGGAGCGGTCCAAGAGGTTGAGTGATCAGTTGATTCTTTGATCAACGCTCCAGAGTTACAGACAATCGGACCCTTGAGTCCGAGCTGCTCTGCGATTGGCAGTGCCCGTCGATAGCGCCTACCAGTACAGAGGATAGGACGGATTCCAGCACGTTCAGCACGCTGGATCGCATCCGTGACAGCCGGCCGGATTACCTTCTCCGGTCCAACCAGTGTTCCATCGATATCTAACGCAAGTAGTTTATAAGCAGGCATCAGTGATCGAATGTTCGCTCGGAGAGCAGGATTCTGGGCAATGGAACAATCAGAAATCGTTGGCTATCGTACGCCTCATGCTGGTTTCGGGCTACTGGGATCCAGTCCATCGAGAATCCTCATGATTAATCCTCTTACAAGGTGCCATCCCACCATGATCAGGTCTGCCGTACATTCAACGGCCATTTTCGTGATCCTCGCAATGGCTTCCGGGGGCTGTGGTCAGTCCGAGCCCAAAATGAGCAACGGTTCTACAGGGAAGTCGACGGCTTCGATCGATCCCTCTGGACTTTCTTCCATCAGTCCGATCAGCTCGGTCGGTAGCAGTCGGACTGGTGCTGAGCAGGTTGCGATGGTCCTCCCCCGAGACTCAGAGACGGCCGACCGCCTCTGGGAGCAAGGTGCTCGTGAGGAATCCTCGCAGAGCACAATCGTGTTCGACTCATTCCGAGCAACCGAAGCTATTGATCAAGCCGAGATGATCCGCCGAGCGGTCCAATCAGGCGCCTCAAGTATTGTGGTGGCCCCAGGGGATCCCGAAGCAATTATCCCAGCGATCCGTGAGGCTCGAGAGGTGGGCATCGAAATCGTCACCATGCTGGCCCCGATTACCGTCGATGGCGAACCGACCCGAGTGGTCACAAACCCTGACTACCTGCCAACTGCCAAATCCCTTGTCCAGGCAGCTATCGAAGATGCCGAGAAGCTCGAAATCTCTCCGGATGGCCCCGCGCTGGTGGTCTTTACGCCGGAAGTCCGCGATGCCGACCGCCGTGCCGCAGCGCTCACCCAAGCGCTCGAAGAGGCTGGGATCCCCCCGCTCGATGGATCCCCAATCGCCTTCACGGATGAAGCAGAAGATGCCATCGCCCTCGTTCAAGAGCTGCTCGACTCTGAGACACCGATGACGATGGTACTGACCGCCGATGAACTCGCGTTCCGGATTGTGATGTCGGTTAGAAACGACGTAGAGTACGTGAAGCGATTCGTCACCGCCGGCTATGTTCAGACCAAAGTGATGGTTGACGTGGTCCGAAGCTCGTTCGCCTCAGCAGGTGCGTACTGTGACGATACCGTCATGGGTCGGTTTGCGATCAACTACGCCCTCCAGCTAGCAAATGGTGAAGAGGTCCCCCAGCGTGCCGAAGTACCGATCCAATTCTTCCGCGCTCCGAACCCACCTCGTCTTAGCTCCTTTGACATCGAGGTCGGACCCGAAGGCGTTCGCCCGGTCCCCTCTGAAATCGAGGTGACTCCCGAGGGGGTACAACTTCCGTCAGAGCGCAACCCATAACGGTTGAGAAACCTGATTACTACTTCAGATGCCCTGAACTGGAACACCAAGCCAGTTTTGATGATCCCGGTCTTGTGTTCGCGGACTACCCTGATCGCTATCCCGAGACCGGATATTAGAGCGCAGAGTAAACGGAGATCATCACCATTTTTTAAGCTTTTGATCAGTTCTGATGATTACTGAGCGAAATCGGCGACTTATCCAGAGCAGGTACCGATCCCGATTGCGGCCCATAACGATCGAGGCTAAAATCCCGCCGATTACATTCAGGATGTCGATGATGCCGAGGCAAGGATGCAGGCAATCGCGTTTTGGTTCAGTTGGTCTCGTACGAGGTCGGTCCTCGGAAGTAGGTTCCGATCACCCCGGCTAGATCTCCCAACGGAGCACCAGGAAATCCCAAAGCCTCGATTAAGTTCACGGGCTCTCATCTGGTCGCTCTGCCTTTGGTTTGCGATCATCGGATTGACCGGTTGCCAACAGGAATCGATCCGTCGAAAGTGGAGAATCGAGGGAACCGACAACCACGGACCCAAGCCTTCTTTCCCAAACGCTTGGGCTTCGATTGATCAGGCTGACCTCCAACGATTCATCGAGCTGGAACAACTCACTACATCTATAGATGATCCGAACATTTATCTCGAACTCGCAGCACTTGCGGATCGGTTGGGGGGAGAATCAAGTCGTTGGCACGATCACCCTCTCGAAGCCATCGGCTGGGATCGCGACGCCGCAATCTATGCTTGGTACGCTGTCAACGCCGCAACTCGACAAGGGCAGCCAGACTCGATCGTCGTCAGCATAGGCTCTGAGCTGTACTGAAGAGCAATTCGCCGGCTTCTCCGACGCTCTGGTGCTGCCGACGAGGCTCACGATCCAGAATGGCGGAAACTCCTTGAAGAGGCTGGGATTTGGCTTGACCCTCATGATCCACTTTGGGCATCGGAGCCTCCTGATCAACTCTTAGTCGCCAGTGATTACAAGCTTGGTGGCAAACTACCCTCCTACCGACGAACCGGTTGGGGTGTTGCGCTGATCGCCGGCCGCTGTACGGTAGGTGACACGGTAGGTGAAGGTCGGTTCTATCCAGGGTGGCTCCGTGTCCCAACAACAGCTACCCTTGAACCGATCGGTCCTGCCCTGGGAGGTACTTGGCGATACCGAGGCGTCAACCTCGTTCTTTACGATAGCCTTAAGGAAGCTGAGTTACCGATAGCTCCCGGTGGCGTGATTCCTATGGCTGTTGATCTTACTACACCACTCGTTTATCAATTTGACCGCTCTGATCTGGCGCGGAACACCGAAATCGGGTTTTTCAACCCCGATCAACTTGAGACCGATATCGGCATCTGTTTGACTCATCATTACGACCCGGACAAGATTCCTATCCTCTTTATCCACGGACTTCATTCGAGCCCGAAGACTTGGATGGGAATGATTAATACGATCCAGGGTGATCCTGTACTCCGGGAACGCTACCAATTCTGGGTTGCATCCTATCCGACTGGATACCCCGTCCCGCTCTCTGCCCTCTATCTGCGCCAGCAACTCCGCGAACTCCGCGAACAGTATGATCCAGAACATGACGACGTCGGACTGAATCAGATGGTCGTGGTCGGCCACAGTATGGGCGGACTCGTGGCACGGACGATGATCATCGACCCCGGCGAAACAATCTACGATGCGGTCTATGCACTACCACTGGAACAGCTCGCGATCAATGACGAGGAGAAGGTGCTGATCCGAGAAGGCCTCAAGCCAAAGCCTGAACCTTCAATTCGTCGGGTAATCTTCCTTGCAGCACCACACAGGGGAAGCCGATTGGCGAATCAGTTGATCGGCCGGTTCGGATCGATCTTGATGCGACGGAGTCATGACCTTGAACAGCTACACGATGATCTACTTACTCGACACGGCGAGGCGGTGTTTCGTCCGACATTCCGAGGTCGCCCTATTAGCAGTATCGACAACTTAAAGTGGGGGAGCCCGTTATTGCAGGCGAGTGTAGCCTCTCCAACTGCACCAGGGGTTCCTTACCATTCGATAATTGGAGTCCTGGGCTCAAGCTGGTTCCACATCCCAGGACGGGGCTCAGATGGTGTAGTCGGCTATCGGAGTGCTCATCTCGACGAGGCAATCTCGGAACTTGTCGTGGATCACGGACACTTCCTGACCGCCGAATCAGATGTCATTGCCGAGGTCCATCGGATTCTGACGGACCACCTAGCCACCATCGACCAACGCTACTTACCCCCACTCCCTCCGGAAGTTGGTCGTACTCCACCCGGCTTGAACCAACCTCTGCCCGCATTACCACCGATTGTTCAACCGAGTAATGCAGCGATGGGCGTTCCGTCAGTAAGGGAGTGAGGTCGATCTTCGAGCGGATCACGGATGATAAAATCGTGCGGGATCCCCATCGCCTCGTACACCGTTGCCGCAATATCAGCAGGAGTGACCGGGTGTTCGGCAGGGTAGGCCCCGAATTGGTCGCTTGCGCCGAAGGTCGCTCCTCCGCCGGGGAATCCGCCACCTGCGAAGAGTGCAGTATAGCAGTGAGGCCAGTGATCGCGGCCGTTGGCATCGGCTCCAGCGTTACTCGTAATCTGTCCGATCCGAGGAGTCCTGCCGAACTCTCCCATTGCGACCACGAGGGTTTCCTCAAGCATCCCGCGTTGGTCAAGATCTTCGATCAGAGCAGAAAAAGCCCGGTCGAACATCGGGAGGATCGATCGCTTGAGTAAAGGAAAGTGTTGACGGTGAGTATCCCAAGTTTGATCGTATCGTGCTCCTGTACAGAGTGTCACCACCCTAACACCCGCCTCAAGCAAACGCCGGGAAAGTAACGCACACTGCCCGAGGTGGGGGAGCCCACCAAACTGACGCGCGGCTTTCCGCCGAGGATTCTCTGGATCGAGGCCGTACCGTTCTCGGACCGCTTCCGGCTCCTTGCTTAAGTCGAACGCTTGTCGTGCTGCCGGACTCGAAACAAGCTGGTAAGCCTTGCTGTAGTGTTCTCCTAACCCCTCTGCTTGGGGCCACTGTTGATCTTGTGCCACACTCACAGCGTCAAGGAGTGATTGCCTCTGGTTCAAGCGTTCCAGCGATACCTCTGCAGGCAACTTGAGTCCTGGAACCTGGTAACGTCGTCGACTCGGGTCACCCGAGACAAATGGCTCGTATCCACTCCCAAGGAAACCTGAATCCTGCCCCGGGAGGAAGTGGCCGTTGTTGCTCATCCAATCCGGAACATGGACAAATGGAGGCAGCGGCTCTTCGATCGGACGTTCTTTGACCACAACGGAGCCGATCGGCGGGAAGTTCCGAGGACCGGGCGCCACTATCAAGCTACCTCCTGAGACTGGTGGCTTGCCCGTTAAAGCCAAGTAAGCGCCTGCATTGTGATCGACGACGCGATGGTGGATCGACCTCACCAATGTGAGGTGATGGGCGACCTTTGCAGTCATCGGCAAATGTTCGCAAAACTGCAGACTTGGAACGGTCGTTTCAATCGGCCGGAATTCTCCTCGGACATTTTCCGGGGCTTCCGGCTTAAGATCCCAGAGGTCGAGGTGCGAAGGACCACCCTCAAGGAAGAAGATCAGTAACGACTTTGCCTTCGTCGTACACTGACCAATCGCGCGTTCCTGCGCCTGGAGTAGGGTCGGCAACGTCAATCCAATCAGCGAACTCGACCCAACACGCAGGAAATCCCGACGATTCAACCCGTCACAGAGTTGACGGTTCCGAGTGGTCAACCGGAGCATCAGGCAAGCCTCGATGATCTGAGATTCTCTTGTATCCAACCGCAGAGAAGGTTGGGACTTCGCATAATCTCTATCCCCGTAATGATCTAATCTAACGTCGATCCCGCTTTTTGGACAAGTTTGGACAAGTTGCAGAAGCAACCGTGGTTAAATCATCACAGAATCCAGTGGTCCGATCTACATTGACCGTAGGAAGGCCTTCCGTTAAACCAACCCTCCGAGCCCTTCTATCGTCTCTGGACCAGGGAGCGAGGGATGCAATTGGGAGCAGCAAGAGTCGGGCGTCGTGTTGAGAATCTGTTGGCTCGATTCAAGGATCGCTTCCAAGGGATCCCTGTCCGTCGAGTTGCCGAAGCAAATGGACTCCCGGTCCCTCCCGCTCAGATGCTTCACCTCATTGGTGCCTCGGAAAACCCTTCCTGGTTTCTCCGATCGGGTAAGTGGGCAGCTGAAGACGTCTGCGCGCTGGTGGGCAAATACGTTGGTCGGATGGAAGAGCTGGGTGCGGTCCTTGACTTTGGCTGTGGCGTGGGTCGCGTTATCCGACATTGGCAGGATTGGGTACTCGCTGGGATCGACGTTGTCGGCACCGACTACAATCCGAAGCTCATCGGGTGGTGTCGCGAAAATCTCCCCTTCGCTCGATTCCTCCATAACGAACTCGATGGCATCATTGACGCCCCGAACCACCATTTCGGCCTCGTTTATGCATTCTCCGTGTTCACCCACCTCAGTGAACAACGTCAGCGTCACTGGATGGTCGAGCTAAATCGAGTGATCCGGCCAGGTGGCTTCCTACTTCTCACTCTCCACGGTGATTCCTATCGGTCGACACTCTCCGAGAGTCTCCAGACCATTTACGATCGCGGAGAGATCGTCGTCATCGGTAGTGATCATGAGGGAAGCAATGATTGCGCTGCCTTCCATCCACCCCAATCGGTTCCCACTGATCTCGCACGGAATTGGGAGATTCTCGAAGTGATCCCCAGTGGATCACGCAGTAACCCCACCCAAGATATCTACCTGCTACGCAAGCAAATCTGAATCAGCTTTAATCCGAAGAGACAACAGCTCTTTTAAACGCATGATTTACCGTTGTTGAACACAACGGAATTGCAATCTACGCCGAAACATCATATGGTTGCAGCATTCATGACATCCAGAAGCCACGCGATAGGACACTTACGCTCTCCCCGCGTGTTCTCTCGGCAATAACCTCCTTGGTCGACGATAACCACCGCAGGAGAGCCCGATGCTTCAGATTCCAGGATCGAGTGGTCGTTACTGTGATGGGCTCTCACGCCGGTCGTTTCTCCAGATCGGAGGTCTCGGGTTCGGCGGTTTGGCACTCCCAGAGATCCTCAAAGCCGAGGCATCGACCGGCACAAGGCGGTCTGAAAAAGCCGTCATCATGATCTTATTGCCAGGGGGGCTGACCCAGCTCGATTCTTTCGACCTCAAACCTTATGCGCCTGCTGAGATCCGTGGCGAGTTCAACCCGATCGCCACGAAGGTTCCGGGAATCGAAATCTCCGAGTTGATGCCTCGTCTCGCTGGCTTGATGGACAAGTTTGTCATCATCCGATCCTTGGTTGGTGCGCTCAACGACCATAATCTACACCAGTGCTTGACCGGTTGGGAAAGTCATCCTCAACAAGGCGATTCTCGGAACATCCCCGGTTATCCCGAAGGAGGGTGGCCGTCAATGGGATCGGTATTAGCCAAAGTCCACGGTCCGATCGATCCCGCCGTCCCTCCGTTTGTGAGCTTGGCCCCACCGAAAGCGGAGTCCACGACGCGTGCATCCCTCAATCAAGCAGGATACCTGGGTTCGGCGTTCGAAGGATTCGAACCGAACAAGATGGCTGAGGGTGGCATTACACTCGATGGGATTACCCTCAATCGATTAGAGGACCGTCGCGCTTTGCTCGCGAGTCTTGATCGTGTGCGGTCCCGACTTGATTCCAGTGCAGCGGTTGACGGTATAGACGCCCACCTCGATCAAGCATTCGGGATCCTGACTTCCAATAAGATTGCCGATGCTCTCGATCTTAATCGGGAAGATCCTCGACTCCGAGCCAAGTACGGAGTTCCGAAGGGGACCCCTGCAACCAAGAGTGGACCAAAGTTACTGGAGCAATTTCTCGTCGCCCGACGACTTATTGACGCTGGCGTCCGCTGTGTCACGCTGGCTTTCAGTCGCTATCCACTCGAGCGCGAAAGCAGAGGCGGGCACAACTGGGATTGGCATAACGGCAACTTTGAAAAGGCAAAGTTAGCACTGCCGATGCTGGATCAAGGACTCGCTGCCCTGATCGAGGATCTCCACGCAACTGGCCGACTCGACGACGTCTCGATTGTGGTTTGGGGCGAATTTGGCCGGACACCTCGGATCAACAACAGTGCCGGTCGTGATCATTGGCCTCGGGTTTCTTCGTGCCTGGTCGCCGGAGGTGGCATTCGGGCCGGTCAAGTGATCGGAGCAACCGATGGCCAAGCTGGCTCCGTTATTCGACGTCCAATCCACTACCGCGACATTTTCGCGACTCTCTACCACAACGTCGGAATCGATGCCGCCAACACGATTCTCCATGATCGCAGTGAGCGTCCTCACGCTCTTGTCGACAATCGTGAGCCGATCGCGGAACTCATCTAACCGTGATTCCCAACTCATCGTGCGGTCACCCAGACACCTGAGACAACAAGCAGATGGAACCAATGCTGTTGCCTCCGGTACACGTCCCTCGCCAGTGAGAAAGGTCCGTGGAATTTCTCGAATTGAGTGGTGGAGAAGCCTTTGCTCGTGCCGCGCTCGCATCTGGGATCCAGGTCGTAACCAGCTATCCAGGCTCTCCAAGCTCTGAAGTCGTTCAATACATCCTTGATCAGACTCCGGGGACTTCAGAACCTCAGGTCCACTGGGCATCAAATGAACGTGTTGCCCTAGAAATTGCTATCGGAGTTTCGATCGGTGGCAAACGTGCTCTCGTTTGCACCAAGAGTGTCGGCCTCAATGTGATGCTCGACCCACTCATGACTTTGAATCTGACGCCAGTACACGGCGGGCTGGTGATCCTTCTAGGTGATGACCCCGGCGGTTATGGATCGCAGAACGACCAAGACAGCAGAACCCTTGCCCGCGCTCTTGAAATGCCGCTGTTAGAACCAGCCACACCAGCAGATGCCTACGATTTAATGCTGCAAGCGTTCGTCCTCTCTGAACGATTCCAGACTCCGATCGTTCTCCGCGAGACCCGGAGCTTCGCTCAAAGTCGAGGACAAGTCACAACCAAGACGAAAACTTCCGCTCCCGCCGATCTCGGCTTCAACGACAACCAAGGTCGCTTCGTTCCGGTCCCAAGTAACGCGGTCGACAAGCACCGCCAACTACACCAGCGACTCGCAGATTTCTCAGAGTGGGCAGAGACTTCAGAATTCGTGGAAGTCAGAGGAAACACAGAATCGAAGCAAGGGATCGTTGCTGCCGGCTTCGCTTACCAAAAGTTGCTCGATGTGTTGCAGCCAGAATCCTTGAATCAGCTTAAGATTGCTAAAGTCAAAGTTCTCTATCCCACACAAGAAAACGGGCTAGGCAACTTCCTCCGAGAGTGTACTGAGGTCTTTGTTGTGGAGGAGTCCGAGCCGCTCCTTGAAGCGGAGCTTGAGCGGATCGCCTACTCTCATTCTCCCAACACCCGGATCATCGGCAAACTTGATGGCTACCTAAGGCCGGAGGGAGAACTCTTCCGATGGCAACTACAGCAGGCGCTTAGGGAATGGCTGCCAACGCTACCAGTCAACACAAGCTTCCTCGAAGAGGGTGAAGCCAACGAGCGACCTCAGAAGGCGAGCTACTGTACAGGCAATCGTTATCATGAAATCCTTGACGCCATTGATCAGGTTGGCCGAGAGTATGGGCAACGGCCCTTATATATTGCCGATCCAGGTTGCCTAGTCACGCTCGCTGACCGCTTGACTGCAAAATACGCAATTGGATCGTCACTCGGCGTCGCGGACGGGCTCGTTCGATCGGGAACTCCCGATCGTGTCATCGCGATTTTTGGTGACTCTGCCTTCTTCCATTCAGCGCTCCCTGCGCTAGCGGATCTTGCTGTGTCCGAGAGTCGGGTTCTGGCCGTCGTATTAGATAACAAGTCGACCAAGACCTCCGGGAACCAACCCCACCCTGGTGTCGGTCGTGATGCTCGGTACCGACCTTGTCCTCGATTGGAGATCGCCACCATTGCTGCGGCGATTGGAGTACCACTCGTCCAGAAGATTAATATCGACGTCGGCGTCGACGCACTACTGCAGACGATCCGGAGTGCCTGGATCCAACCTTCGCTCACGATGATCGTTGTCGAGATTCCAACCGACCATGACCATAGAGAGATGCCCAAATGAAGGCAGACACTCCGAAGATAATAATGTTCCAACTCATTGGTGGTTTAATCGCGACTATTGCGTTGCATTCAAGCACACCAGCAAGCGAAGTAATCGTTATCGATCAGCCCATGTCCCCTCCAGAATGGGCATTGCTAGAGCGGACACTCTTGGCATCGAATGAGCTAGCAGTCGAGCTGTACTTTGATCGCTATTTCGACGAACGCGGCTATGCCCTTTGTGTCGAGCGTTGGGGTGGCGATGACGGTCCCGACGACGCCAGCGAGAGTTTTGGTAACTGGCCACTCTTGTATGCGCTGGGGGCTTCCGATGCCGTCCTCGAACGATTTCGCAAAGGCTGGGAAGGTCACCTCCGACAGTACACCGCCGCCAGGACGACGACAGTACCACTTGCCTTGGACGGAATGTACTACAAAGAGTTTTCCTCGATGTTCGACTGGCTCCACCATACTGAAGGACTACGCCCCTTCTTCCTTCATGGTCTCGCCGAGCCGCACGATGAACTGC
Source organism: uncultured Isosphaeraceae bacterium (assembly GCA_964510225.1). Lineage (GTDB taxonomy): Bacteria > Planctomycetota > Planctomycetia > Isosphaerales > Isosphaeraceae > CAZEAN01. The sequence goes on along the minus strand of CAZEAN010000005.1, from coordinate 75,431 downwards.
TTAGGCACCGGGCCACTCGATTCGCCCGGTTTTATAATGGTACTGACCCATACGTTGCCAACTACGACCCGAAGCATCGGATCATTCGAAGTATGATTACAGGAAGTCGGGGACCCTTGCTCCGGGATGCCACGGCACTCGATTGGGCAGGAGACCCGATTGAGGTCGAAGGCCGGTTCTCACTTCGACATGGAGAGCAATCCTTCGACGAAATGCTCTTCCATTTCAAAGACTACAACGACGTTGTTGGAGATCATCCTCAGAACCTCGCTGCGACATCCTTGGGGCTTACGGCTTACTCCTTGACTGGTGTCGAGGAGTACCGCGATTGGGTGTTGGAGTATGTGGATGCCTGGTTGGCACGAGTTCGTCAGAACAACAACATCATTCCGACAAAGGTCGGCCTCGATGGTAGTGTCGGAGGGTCAGCCGGTCCCTGGTATGGTGGTGTCTATGGGTGGTCGTTTAGCGTTGAAGTACCCCAGACTGGTGAGATTGCCCACCGGAATACACACTATCTGGGGTTAATCGGATTCGGTAACGCACTACTGCTCAGCGGTGATCAGCGATATGTTGACGTTTGGCGCGATATGATCGACGCGATCAACCTGCAATCGCGTGAGATCGATGGGACGACGATGTACCCAACGATGTATGGTGATGACGGTTGGTATGGATTTCGGCCCGGCCGCTACCAACAGGGTGCTCTCGATATCTACTACTGGTCGATGCAGCAATCCGACCGAGCTCGTCTCCCTGAGGGTGGTTGGGTGGGGTACCTAGAAGGCAGCGTGCCCGACTATCCTGTCAAGGCCCTCCGTAGGGACTTGGTTCGGATACAACGCCAAGTTCAATCAATCCGTGATGATTCATCCTCACCTGACTCTCGGCTCTCTGACGATATTTTGTTCTTGAATCCGGTCGCTGTCGGCTCATTGACCGAACTCATGCTTGGCGGTCTAGCAACAGGAAACAGTAGGCCGATCCTCCACAGTCGCTTTCGCTACTTCGATCCCGATCGTCGACGTCCCGGTCTTCCGCCGAATGTTGCTGCACTTGTCGAGCACCTCGGCGAGGACACAGCAACCCTGACCCTTGTTAACATAAGTCCTATTATTGAGCAGACTGTTGTTGTCCAGGGTGGTGCTTATGGAGAACATCAACTTCGGACAGTTCAAGTGGGGAATCTGAGCACTGTCATCAACGATGATACCACCACCATCCGGCTTGAACCGGGATGCGGCGCCCGATTGCAGTTCCAAATGGATCGGTACCAGAACAGCCCAAGACTCAGCTTCCCTTGGGATTAGCCAAGCCACGCTATCGTGATCGAAGCCAAATCACAACATGCTTGGGCGATCCATTTTCAATATAAGTAGAGAACATTGCTGGATGAACATTCGTTCTTAGTCGATTTGTGAGCACTTGCTCCCAATCAGAATCCGAGACACCAAGGTCAACTTCCCAATCTGCAAGCGGACTGTTCTCGACAAGTAAGAGACTATAGTGAACAACGCCCTCGATTTCATCACCGGTGATGTCAACCGGGCGAAGTCGTTGACGTTTAGCCTCACTCAACACACTCCGTATCTCCGCTTCTGTCACGTCAGGTAGCAACTCCCATCGAGTCGAAGCATTGCTCTCACTCCGGGATTGAACTCCGAGAAAGCGACGCTTGTTTCGAAGATAGGAGGAAAGGCGACTTGGCCTCTTATTCGTTGGACGAAGCTTATTTGCAGTTAACTCATCGATTACCTCGTCGCTAGCGAGTTGGCCGATGTTCCAACTCCGTCGGACCTCACTCTGTAATGCCGGTGCAAACAACGTCACCTCAGCGCGTTGATCATCAAGCTCACAAGCGTCGAATGCAAAGAGCGTTAAACCTCGATTTTCGCGTTGCTGGACATACGAGATAAACTCGTCGCCAATAGTCACTTCACACTCCCAATTCCGAGCTGCTGTATTGGGTTCCGCAATTCCACCGAAGAGAGCAACTCCACCCCAATTGTACGCATCCAAGTCGACCGGAATCAGACCGAGGTCTCGACAGCGTCGAATCCAACGTCGAAACGCTCGGAGGTCTCCACCACTGAAGATTGAGAGCCGACTTGGAACTTCGGTGAGTCGCCCCACGCCGATCTCATCAGCAGCCGAGAGTGCGGGGCCGACCGCAGGAATCATCGATCTCTCTGGAAGCTTCCAGAGCCGGAGCCGCCCATCATCTGAGCCAGTAAGAGCAGCCGAGTAGCCGGGCACGAAGCATACATTACGGGTCGTTTCATCGATCGGATAGCGGTGAATCTCCTTTCCTGAACCAACATCACGCAGAACCAAATCGCGTTCACCCACACTGAGGGCAAAAGTACCATCTCGTGAGACTGCAACCTTGTAGAGCCGGCCTTGTGAAGAGTCGAGACGCCAACGAAGCCGCCCGGTCTCACGATTCCAGAGCCGGAGCAACCCATCAAGACCCGCTGAGAGAATCATCTTGCCTTCATCGCAGAACAGCGCAGAGAGGGAAGCTTCTGGCTCCCAATAGGTCTCTATCGGGGCTGCACTCCGACTGCTCTCGCGAATTTCCAAACGTCGGTTTTCACCACTGGAGAGGATACTCAATCGATCAGTGTCAAGATCGATACTGAAGACCCGGCGTCCTTCGTTCGAGACCAGTTCTCCGATCTCTTCACCCGATGCCAGATCCCAAGATCGGAGGGTACCGTCAGCACCCGAGGATATAAACGACTTGCCTTCAGCACCCATCGTGAGGTCGAGGACACGTCCCTCGTGGCCCTCAAGTCTTCGGAATGCGAGTGATAACGCCGCACCATCTCCTGATTCAGCAGCCTTTTGGAGAGTACCGAGATCGATGATCAGTATCGAGCCCTCACTACCCCCTAGAACTCCCCAGAGACCCTCGGGGTCAACTGCAATACACTCTACTAAGGCAGTATCGTCGCTAACATACGTCCGGTAGCTGAACCCTAGTAGGTTCCTACCCGTTCGAAGATCCCAATACAACACTCTCCCGTCAATCGAACTAGTGAAAGCATGTTCGCCATCAGGAGTAATACCGACGGCGCAGAGGCTCCGTTGACGCACTGGGAACGCCTGAATCAACCGTGGTGAACCAACCGTGCTTAGGAAGTCTACAGTCGGATCCTTAGTCTCAGTAGGTGGCGTTGATACCTGATTAGCTCCCTTAGTGCCCGAACTCTGGTCCAATACCATCGAATCGTCTGGTTGTGCTGATAACTGCGACCCAAAATCTCCTTGGAGCGGACGCGGCTCGGGGAATCGATCGGAGTGATGCTGCGCTGACGCCATCGACTCTATTTGGTTCGCGGCAGACTGGTTCGATTCTTGGCTACTGCGACGGTTGATGACGACAAAGAGTGCGGTGACAAGTAGTGTTGTGACACCGACGGCACACACAATGGGCCAGATCTGTCGACGGGAACGGGATTCTTGGTTCGAGTCGGCTTGACTTGGCTTGACTCGATCGTCTGGTTGCTTGAGGCCCAATTGCAGAGGCCCGTCGATCGTCAGACCAGATAGAGTAAATGGTCCGCTAGACAGGGGAGTGCTCGCCAGCAAAGTTGCCGGGTCTGGCTCGTTGCTGGTTTGGCCTCGGACGATGGCATCAAGCAGAGCTAAGAGCTCGTCCATGGATTGTGGCCGGTCAGCAGGGTTCTTAGCGAGCATTCGTTGGAAGAGCGACTCAACTGACGATGGGAGTCCTGGAATCGAATCACGGAGCCGGGGCGGTTTCTTCATTCGATGAGCGACGACGACGTTAACGGCCGTCTCACCTCGAAACGGGGGGAGGCCCGTAAGCATGGTGTGGAGTGTACAGCCTAAACTGTAGATATCCGAGCGTTCGTCGGCGTCGCGTGCATTCCGAGCCTGTTCCGGCGAGATGTAATACACTGTGCCTAGGACCGACCCGAATCGGGTCAATTCATGCTTGTCCTCACCACCAGTCCCCTGCACCTCGGAGACTCGTGCAAGTCCAAGGTCAGAGACTTTAACAACCCCATCCCGCGAGACCAAAAGGTTGTGGGGCTTGATGTCGCGATGGACAATGCCGCGCTTATGAGCTTCGCGGAGTCCCCGAGCAGCCTGAGTCAGAATATCGAGTGCCTGATCCAAGGGTAGCGAACCACGTTCCTTGATCAGCCGGTTCAGATCGGCCCCGTCCACGAACTCCATCACCAAGTAGGGACGTCCGGCAAACTCACCGGCATCGAAGGCGGTAACAAGGTTCGGGTGGACCAACCGAGCGGTGCTTTCAACTTCACGTTGGAAGCGACGGATGACTCGAGAGTCACTCGCATAGTCAGAGTCGACCAGCTTCAATGCAGCTCGCTTGCAGAGCCGACGGTGAATGACCTCGTAGACCCTACCCATCCCCCCTCGCCCGATCTGGCGGAGGACGATGTAGTTGTCCACGACAAGGTCGTCGATCCGACCGCGACGGATCGCTGCCGCCTGAAAATCAGTGAGCACTTGTTCCTGAACTAACGCCCGCAGGACCCAATCGGATTCGGGCAGCTCTGTCGCGGGATCGCGTCCGTCCAGGAGTTTCTTCATGACTGGTGCATCGACCAGCCCGAGCTTAAGAATCCTTTTAATCATTGTCGAGGTGGAGACTGAGGAGATCGGAGCTTCGGAACCCTCGACTCCACCCGACTGCTGAGGTGCTTCTGAAGGCAACTGAGGAGTCAACTCACTCTCTTCCACGATTATTGCCCTCAAAGAAGTGATGAACTAGTATTCTTTCATGTAACCCGTGTACTCAATCTCTCGTCTTCATGTTCCTGACTCTGAAGACGAATCATTCGAGGCTGAACCATTTTCATTCATTATTAAGTTCTTGCCAAACCGAGTCAATGCATGCTTGGTTGGCCAGCCCCTCTTCAGGCGACGATTTCGGGAATAACGCGGCCGTGGACATCGGTAAGGCGGAACTCTCTTCCTTGGTATCGGAAAGTTAGCCGAGTGTGATCAATGCCGAGTAGATGGAGAAGCGTTGCATTGAAGTCGTGAACGTGGACGGGGTTATCGACAGCACTGAAACCCAGGGGATCGGTGAGACCAACGGCGGTTCCATCTCGGCTACCACCACCGGCGATCCACACCGAGAACGCGTCCCGATGATGATCGCGTCCCACAGCGAAGGGGGCTCTTTGTGAGTTCGTAGCCTGCGCCATGGGAGTTCTGCCGAACTCCGCAGACCAGACGACAAGTGTTTCTTCAAGGAGACCGCGTCGCTTCAGGTCTTGAATTAATGCGGCGAGGGGTCGATCAACACTGGCAGCTTTCTTCGGGAGGTTCTTGAAGACGCCGCTATGCATGTCCCAGCCTTGATCGAACAACTGGACAAATCGGACGCCCCGCTCGATTAAGCGACGAGCAAGTAAGCAGTTGTTAGCGAAACTCGCCTTCTTCGCTGAGGTTCCGTACAGCTCGTGGACTTCCTTAGGCTCGTCACTGATGTCCATCAATTCTGGGACACTCGACTGCATCCGGAATGCGAGTTCATACTGATTGATCCTCGTCTCAATCTCAGGATCTCCGACGTCTGCAAGTGCGTATTGATTGAGTTGATTAATCGAATCGACCATTTCACGCCGCAATGTCCGATCAACACCGGGCGGATTAGAGAGAAAGAGAACCGGATCGCCTTGACTCCGGAATTCGACTCCTTGGTGGACTGTCGGAAGGAACCCGCTTCCCCAGGCACTGTTGCCAGCCCCGAGAATCTGGCCGGTGATCAGCACAACGAAACTGGGCAGATCCGAGTTTTCAGTCCCCAAGCCGTACGAGAGCCAAGAGCCAAGACACGGTCGACCGAACCGTTCAAAGCCAGTGAGCATTTTAAGCTGTGCCGGCGCATGGTTGAATTGGTCGGTTTGAATGGTCCGGATCACGCAGAGATCATCGGCGACCCCTTGGAGATGTGGGAGGAGGTTTGAAAGTTCCAACCCCGATTCCCCTGAGCGTCGAAACTTAAATGAGGGACCAGAAGGAGTCCCGAGCAAGTTTGGATGCTCTCGGATGAACGCAAAGGGTTTCCCTTCGAAGAATTCCAGAGGACAGGGTTCACCGCTTCGTTTGGTAAGCTCTGGCTTAGGGTCGAACAAGTCGAGATGCGAAGGCGCCCCGACCAGGTGAATATAGATTACGTGCTTAGCTTTTGGCTTTACGTATGGAGCAGTTCCTGTTGATTGATCCGGATCAGGGTCAATCGAAGTCGCCATCGCTGCTTTGCCGAGAAGTTCCCCGAGGGCAACACTGCCGATCCCGAAGCCCACCTTCTGGAAAAGTAGCCGACGGGACATCTCTTGCTGAGCCTGGTCGATCGGGTTCATCAGATGCTCCGGTATACCACACCACGTCATTACTGTTCTCCATTCATCGTACCGTGCTCGAGCGGGTATCGGTAGCACCTCGGCAAAGTCGGCCTATCGCTCAAGGCTCCATGTCGCTGTCGAAGGAAACAGCAGCACAGGGCCCGAGTCGAATCAAAACGAACCTGGAGAATGCAATCGCTCAGGGGACGTTGATCAGGGGCTCGCCATTGATGGCACTGTCCTCGCCGGCGCCGCAGTCAAGGAAAACGGTCTCGGCACCACCGTTCATGGTGTCATTTCCATCGCCAGCAAGGAGAATGTCGTTCCCATTACCTCCGGAGAGCACATCGTTGTCATCACCACCGAGCAGGACATCACTGCCGTTTCCGCCATCGATTTCCAAGGAGATCAATTCGGCCAATCCCACACTACCCCTAACGTAATCTTTGACACCGAAAACATTGATGTCGAGAGTCTCGGTCGTACCAATATCGAGCACGAAGACATCAATATTGGTCCGCTCGACTCGGACTCGATTTCCGTTATGCTCAACGAAGATTACGTCACGATCGGTATTGGAGCCATTGACTTGAACGGTGTCGAAGCCTTCACCAGCTTCAAGGAAGTCGGAACCGTCACCGTTGTTTACGATTAAGAGGTCGCTCCCCGCTTGTCCGTGGAGGTTGTCGTTGCCTCTGTCCCCCAGGAAGGTGTCATTGCCAGATCCACCGAAGATGTCATCTTCATTGCCTCGTCCGCGGATCGTGTCATTGCCGCTGTTTCCTGAAAGGAAGTCCTGGCCAGAACCACCATTCAGGAGATCATTACTACTCCCACCGAGGAAGATCGCTCGAGGGAGTGCGCCCTTGAACTCATTAAGAGTAATTTGACCGTCTCCCCCCAATCCAAACGCAACAATCGTTGTCGTATTATTGATCGTTGGGATTCCGCCACTGATTGCAATCTCGCCGTTATTGATGAGGATGGAACCATCATCCTGTCGAGAAATGCTAATCACGTTGCCCTTGCTATCACCCGTAATCGACAGTTGACCAATGTCAGCAGCAAAACTTGCGACGACGGCCGGGACAACCCGATCTTGGAGTCTTTGTAATGCTGGTTCAAAGCGTCGCGTGACCCTCAAACTCTGTCGCTTGCGGTTACGATGTGAGTTCAGCAGATTCTTCAGTAAATTCCGACTCATTCTGTATGCTCCAGATCGTTCACAATCTTCTTAGTCTTCTCGTCGCATGAGCACTTATTGAAACAAATTGGCTTGTCAACTCAACAACCCAAGCTGGGCACATTTTTTCCTCAACAACCCACCCAACAGGTTGTGTCATTCTTGAGTTGGTCGATCGGGGCTAGGTCAGTTCGGGGTCTATTCCGATCAACGCGTCACAGACTTCAGGCTCGAACCAAGCCCAGCAAGGTAATCTTGATATGAAGTTTTTCGTGATCTGAATCACAAACCCGACATCGATTTATTGAAATTGAACGATGTTGCTTCGGAGGGGAACAGTACACCAAGCAGATCCACAAAAGAAGCTGGCATTACCACATCACAATCACTAACACTAATTGATTGTGATTGTTTCATCTAGATTAAGAAGCACAGTCCCCACGACGACCCATGAGGCGAATTCACTAGCCGCTGAACCTGATGGTCTGAACATGTGACTTGGAAGAAGGCTCAGAAACTCGCTGGTCTGGTCGGAAGACCGCTCGAATCGGGTTTGCTCTCGCTCGTACAAGTGCAGGAGTTCTTGAACTTCGTGATCCTGAGGCTGACGCGACAGCACTGTCTGAAATGCAAACGTCAATCGATCGGTTGGTGAAGCACTCGGACAACATCGAATGATGCGGTCCGCCAGACCATAAGCTGCTTCAACAAATGCGGGATCATTCAGAAGAACAAGAGCCTGAAGCGGCGTATTGGTCTTCGGCCGCTTGACGGTGCAGGTGGTCCGATCGGGAGCATCAAAAGTCACGAAGCTGGGGTAAGGAGCGGCACGTCGTACCACGACATAGAGTCCACGTCGGTAACGATCAGGACCTCGATCCTCATCCCACTTCGGAGCATTCCTCCCCACAGCACGCCAGACTCCACCGGGTTGATAGGGCATCACCGTAGGGCCACCAATTTGCCTTGAGAGCAAACCTGAAGTCGCCAGCGCATTATCACGGATCATTTCGGCAGCCATCCGAAACCGAGGTCCACGGCTCAGAAGCCGATTCTCCGGGTCTAACTCTCGATGAACCGGACGAAGCATGGACGACTGCCGGAAAGTCGATGACATGACGATCAATCGGATGAGTTCTTTGCGTGACCAATCTCGGTCAACGAGTTCTACCGCGAGCCAATCGAGAAGGTCGGGGTGTGAGGGAGGTTCTGCCCGAGTCCCGAAATCTTCAGGGCTCTCAACAATCCCATGTCCAAATAGCTCTGACCACCAACGATTGACCGTGACTCGGGCGAGCAGCGGATTCGACGGATCAACCAGCCATTCCCCAAGCCCAAGCCGGTTCCGGGGCAACTCGGTAGCCATCGGATGGAGAACACTCGGTGTCCCAGGTTCGACTACTTCGCCCGGATCAAGGAAGTTTCCACGTCGGAGGAGCCGAGTTTCACGCGGCTCCTCCCGCTCAACCATTACAAGAGTCGTAGCTGGCGATAAATTCTCAAGTGCTGCGTTGATGCTCTGGAGTTCCGGGGTAAGACGCGTCGCGAGCGCGGTCTCTTCAGCAGTTGATCGATCGAGTCTCCGTTGCAGTGCCTCCCGACGAGTTAACAACCGTGAATGTTTACTCTGCTCTTCAACCGTCAGGGGCAACTCCATCGTCGGACCATCGAACTCGTACTGCGTTCCCTTGCTCAGTGTGACTTCGATGGGCGTGTTATTGAAAAAGGCAAAGAGTTGATAATATTCGGTTTGGCTGAACGGATCATATTTATGATCGTGACACTGCGCACACTCAAGGGTTGTTCCCAGGAAGGCAGTTGCTGTGGTATTCACTCGATCGATAATTTGATTGACGCGGTTTTCTTCCGGATTAACGCCAGCCTCCACGTTGCAGGTGGTCGCGCGATGGAATCCGGTCGCGATTCGATCGGCTTCGGTTGGTGCCGGCAGCAAATCTCCCGCGAGCTGTTTGACGACAAATTGATCGTAGGGCAAATCGTCATTCATCGCGTCAATGACCCAATCACGATACGCCCAGCTCTCACGGAGCTGGTCGGCTTGGAAGCCATTTGAGTCCGCATAGCGGGCCAGATCGAGCCAAGGGCGTGCCCAATGTTCCCCGAATTGAGCCGAGGCAAGCAACCGATCAACCACTGTGGCGTAAGCCTGATCAGTCGGAGCGGCGAGGAACGCATCGACTTCTTCCAGCGATGGTGGAACCCCGATCAGAGCCAAGTAGACCCGACGAAGCAATCGTGCAGGCTCCGCCTCTGGGCTTGGACTTAGACTCTCTGACTCCAATCGCGCAACCACAAAACGGTCGATTGGGTTCGAAACGCTTGAAGCGAGGCTGTCGGAGACTTGTGGAGGATGAGGTTGGGTGCGAGTTTGATAGGCCCAATGATCAGTTTTCGAGATTTGGCCTGCTTCCGATGGCCAGTTTGCGCCCTGAGCGATCCAACGTCGGAATACCTCGACTTCAGCGTCTGAAAGCCTTGTACCCTCTGGTGGCATCCGATTGAGTTGATCCTCTGTTGTGATCCGGTAGACCAATTCGCTCGATTCAAGATCACCAGGTACGATTGCCGCAAAACCACTTGCCGCTGGGCTAGACGACGACGCTAACGTTGAAAGATCAAGGCCACTTTTCGAGACGTCCGGGTTGTGACACCCGAGACAATGCCGCTGCAATAATGGCTTGATGTTTTGGTCAAACGAGATCGGTTCAGTAACGCCCTGATCGGAGGGAATGATCGCAACGGATAGGAAGGTGGCCAAAACCCCAACAGTGTTCATCGCAAACCTCTCGCGATACTTCAAAAGTTTGGCGATTCAAATGGCGTTGACGCTCATTGTATCAGAGTGAGACTTCCGATTCCTCCCCGGACTTGGCTCGACCGAAATCCGTCGCAAGTCGACAAGGCTGCCTCAAAAAGGTTAAAATTCGGTTTAATCTTTTCGCTGGTGTTGTACTTGCCAAAATCATTCGTCGATTCCTAACCGTTTTGGCCAGCAATGGTATTGACCTGACCGACCAGTTGATCAGCCACAATCTTCAATTTGGCTTGCCGGGTCGAATACATTGAAAAATGGTCTAATTATGACACTCATGCCTTCTCAGTTATGAAGGTATCGCTGTGCGATAAATCGATCTTGCGAGCACCAACCCGATGAATCGATCAAAACAGTTGTCCATCGATCTCGCGCGACCAAAGTCCCTGTTCAGAAGGGTCGGACTATTCACCTGGCTGATTTTGAGTGCAACATACCCACTCCAAGCACAACAGCAGGGGCCTGTTCCAGTCGCAGCCGCAACAGTCACACAGCAATCGATCGCGCGTGGGAAGTTATTTGTCGGATCGATCGTTCCCCTCCGAGAAAGCACGGTCGGAAGCACTGTTGAAGATCGACTCGAAGCACTCCTTGTTCAAGAAGGGGCGCGAGTCAGCGCCGGACAACCTTTAGCGAAGCTTCGGAGTCGATCGCTTGAGTTGCAGATCGTCGCTGCTGAGGCACAACTTGAGGCACTCGAGCAACAACTCGCAGAGCTAGAAAATGGAAGCCGGCCCGAGGAAATCGAGCGTGGTGAAGCTGAACTTGCTCAAAGTATCGCGCTACGGAGTTACGCAATTTCACGGCGACGCCGAGTGGAAGAACTGGTTCGCAAACGGGCAGAATCGTCGGAAGTACTTGACGAAGCGGTCTCGAATGCTGAGGCCGCCGAAGAAGCAGTCCGCAGCTCGGAAGCAGCACTGAAACTACTGAAGGCAGGCCCACGCGCTGAACAGATCGCGATTGCGAAGGCTAATGTCGAAGCACAGCAAGGCAGGGTTGATCTTCTCCGTGATCAGTTGAATCAACACACAATTCTCTCCCCCTTTGATGGTTATGTCACCGTCGAACATACCGAAGTTGGTCAGTGGGTCGGTCGCGGTGACCCAGTGGTCGGCTTGGTTGAATTGGTTCAAGTCGATGTGGAGGTAAAAGTTCCAGAAGATGACATCCGATTTATCAGCCCAGGTACTTCTGCACGTGTCGATGTTGCCGCACTCCCCGATCGTTCACTGAATGGAGAGGTCGCGCTCGTGGTTCCCCGGGCCGACCTCCGCTCACGGACCTTCCCCGTCAAAGTGAGGGTCCAGAATGAAGAGACCGCTGGCAACCCGCTTTTGAAAGCTGGCATGATTGCGCGGGTCACCCTTCCAGTCGGTCGAGAACATACTGCCCTCTTAGTTCCCAAAGATGCCTTGGTGCTCGGAGGACCATCGCCGCTCGTCTTCGTGATCGACCCCGAAAGTGCCTCAAGACTCGGGACAGTCCGACCTGTCGCTGTAGTTCCAGGTGTCGCAGAAGGAGACCTAATCGAAGTCGACGGAGAACTGAAGAACGGAGAGCTTGTCGTCGTTCAAGGAAACGAACGGCTTCGGCCCGGTCAACAAGTGGAAATCATCCGAACAATCACAACTGCCAATCGCACACGTACAGCCAACTCAGGCTCTTGATCTGACGTATCGCTGAGCGATCGATTCATGAACCACGCTCGGCCCGGAGTCGCACTCGATGCAGCACGATCCTCAAGAATACAAGCAAGAGCACAGTAGGACCGGATCTGATCTGGTGACGAACTGTGTGCAGAATCCAGTCAAAGTTAGTGTTGGTGTCCTCCTAGTCGCACTCTTCGGTGCTATCGCGTTGGGGACCATGCCCACCCAACTGACACCCGAAGTTCAAGTCCCTACGATCTCTGTCGAGACGCGGTGGCCCGGAGCCAGTCCCCAGGAGGTCGAGCGGGAGATTATCCAGGAGCAGGAGGAACAGCTTAAGAGTGTCGAAGGGGTCACCGAAATGGCCTCAGAGGCCAGCGACTCCTACGGGACGATCACCCTAGAGTTCAACGTCGGGACGGACATGTCTGAGGCCCTTCTTAAGGTGAACACCCGACTGCAACAGGTCCGTGAATATCCTGAGGATGCGGATGAGCCAACGCTCAGTACATCGAGCCTTTCAGATCGACCAATCGCTTGGTTTATCCTCGCCCAGAAACCACCTCCCAAAGCAGAGATCCAGGCTTTTGCCAACCAACATCCAGAGGCTGCGGAGGACCTCCGTGCTGCATTGAGCACAGACCATATCGGACTCCAGATGAGGCGGCTTCAGCTTGCTGCTGAAGAGAATCCTCAATTGGCAGAACTTATGCCACCAAAAATCGACATCACCAAGCTTCGGAAATTTGCCGAGGATGTCATCGAGTCCCGTTTCGAACAAGTCGAGGGGGTCTCCAATTCGAACGTCTTCGGCGGCCGTGAAGTTGAAATGCAGGTGGTAGTCGACCCGGGACGCCTCGCAGCTCGTCAGCTCACGATCGCCGAGGTCAGAGCGTCGTTACGAGGGCAAAATGTTGATACCTCGGGGGGCGATTTTTGGGAAGGGAAACGACGCTATGTCGTCCGGACACTCGGTCGACTCCGGAGTCCCGAACAAGTCGAATCCCTCATTATCGCACGACGCGACGATGCGCCGGTCTACATCCGCGACGTCGCTGATGTCCAGATCGGCTACAAGAAACCCGATGGCATTGTCCGACGCTACGGGACCTCCGTAATCGCCATCAACGCACAGCGGGAGACCGGCGCGAATGTCCTTGATGTGATGGACGGCCTCCGTGCGGCACGTGGAGAACTCAACGACGGGATCCTGGCGAGCCGAGGTCTGGAGTTGATGCAAGTTTACGATGAGACCGATTACATCGACTCCGCAATCGGCCTTGTCCGCAATAACATCGTGATTGGTGGCCTACTCACGGTCTGTGTGCTGTTGCTCTTCCTCCGGAGTGGTCGTTCTACGCTCATTATTGGTCTCGCGATTCCGACCAGCATTATCGGCACATTCCTCATCTTGAGCCTTCTCGGGCGCTCGCTCAACGTCATTAGTCTCGCCGGGATGGCGTTCGCGGTTGGAATGCTCGTGGACAACGCGGTCGTGGTACTCGAAAATATCTATCAACACTAACAGCGAGGTGAAGACAGATTACGTGCGGCCGTTAACGGAACGAGAGAGGTTTGGGGGGCAGTCCTTTCGTCAACCTTGACGACCCTCGCAGTCTTCTTGCCCGTTATCTTCATCCAGGAAGAAGCGGGTCAGCTCTTCCGCGACATCGCACTCGCAATTAGCGCTGCGGTCGGCCTCTCACTGCTCGTATCGGTCATTGTGATCCCCACTGCCGCTGCTGGAATTCTGAAGCAACGATCCGCAAGATCAACCGCAGCGAATGGTGTTGTTACAAACGGGGCCGCATCCAATGGAGTACCCCACCCTCCTAAGGACCAGGGGAAGGGAATCCTTCGATCGATCGACACCCTTGGTGCTGGCTTTGTGGCGTCGGTCAATCGATTTCTTGGCTGGCTTCAAGAGAGTACACTCCGACGGATTGCAGCTGCCGGGCTTCTCGTTGGGTTATCGATCCTCGGTAGTCTAGCGTTGCTACCCAAGGTGGAGTATCTGCCGTCTGGCAACCGTAATCTAGTGATCGGGATCATCCAACCGCCTCCGGGTTACAACATTGACCAGATGGTTGAGATGGGTGAACAGATCCAGACAGCACTCCAACCCTATTGGGATGTCGACCCTGGCACACCCGAAGCCAAGGCGTTGGACTACCCTGCAATTGGTGACTTTTTCTATGTTGCCCGCGGTCGCTCCATCTTTATGGGGATCCGATCAACCGAACCTCTCCGAGCGGGAGAACTCGTTCCTCTGATGCAGAGTATTAGTAAGGACATCCCTGGGATCTTTGTCATCGCTAAGCAATCCAGCCTCTTTGAGCAAGGACTGACTGCGGGACGGACGGTAGAGATCGAGATCGTTGGTCCGGAGCTGGAAACTCTGGTCGGTCTTGGTGGTCAAGTCTTAGGGAAGGTCAAGCAATTGATCCCTGAGGCGCAGGCTCGTCCCATCCCGAGTCTCGATCTCTCCAGTCCCGAAGTCCATGTACTCCCCAAATGGGAACAAGCAGCTGATTTAGGAATCGATGCCGCGGAACTTGGCTACACCGTCGATGCGCTCGTTGATGGTGCCTATGCCAGCGACTACTACCGAGGCGGCGATAAAATTGATCTGACGATCATCGGCCAGGAGCGTTTCGCGAACCGGACCCAAGACCTCGAATCGCTGGTCCTCGCTGCCCCAGATGGTCAACTCGTACCACTTAACGCCGTCGCTCAGGTGAAACTGTCCAGCGGTCCCGAGCAAGTCAACCATCGGGAACGACAACGTGCGGTCACAATCGAAGTGACACCACCACCCGCGATGGCTCTCGAAGAGGCAATGAATTTGATCAGCTCGGAAATTGTCCAACCCCTCGTGATGTCAGAAGACCTGGGGAGTGCCTATAGGATCAATCTCTCCGGGACAGCCGATAAGCTTTCAGAGACTTGGAGGTCGCTCTGGTTCAATCTCGTTCTTGCCCTGCTCATCACCTACCTGCTGATGGCCGCCCTCTTTGAGTCGTGGCTTTATCCGTTGGTTATCATTCTGAGTGTACCGTTGGGTGCGATCGGAGGATTTGCGGGCCTCAAGCTCTTGAACTTGTTTGTGCTGCAATCTCTCGACGTCCTCACCATGCTCGGGTTTGTGATCTTGATCGGAACCGTAGTGAACAACCCCATCTTGATCGTCCATCAATCACTCAACCTCATCCGATCGGGCGTCTCTCGGAATGAAGCAATCAGGGAGAGTCTCCGGAGTCGGATCCGGCCAATCTTCATGACCACCACCACTACTGTCTTGGGCCTCTTACCTCTGGTGCTCTTTCCTGGAGCTGGGAGCGAGCTGTACCGAGGTCTCGGTTCGGTTGTCCTGGGTGGTTTGATCGCGTCGACCTTGTTCACGCTAATCCTCGTCCCTGTGCTCTTTAACCTTGCACTTGACGCACGTGATCGAGTTGTTGAGTCATTCAGGAGCTTCCGCAAACCGTCGGCCGAACCTGAACTGGAAGCATCCCCTGGACTCTCCACGCCTGAACCCTTGAGTGTCAGCTGACCAGACTGAGCAACCTTTGATGTTCTTCAGGGAAGAATAGGTGGAGAAACTCGTCAGGTTCTCGGCCTGTTGCCGCGAACATTCGAATGGTTCTTTTCGCGTTGCGACCGGGCGTAAATCCAACGCCCGGTGCAATCTCCCCCGAACCCTACCAACAGGCCAAACACACAATGGCATGTCGTAACGATGTAATGCGTTTGTCTTAGAATCGCTGTGGGAAGAACAGCTAATGGTTCTGAACCATCGTCCTACTGGATGACATAGATCCTACCCTCCGTCGACTGAACCGTACCTGGATAGTACAAGCCGTTCGTCCAACGTGCAGGAACTCGATCGCCTACCCATGCTGTCGACGGAAAACCTCGGTGATTCAATTGATCAAGAACTCCGTAAGAAAACAAATCCCCAATTTCTGCTGTTCTGTGCTTACTGCCATACTCCACCTCGGAGTCCGTTAAGTCTGCAGTTGAAGGGGTAACAATCCCGCTGCGAGAGCACTCGATGTCTCTGCCGGGCTAGACAAAGTCTCGTAACCCACAACAAAAGACCACCAGACCGACACAGAACGCTTTTATCCGATCCTTGCCGACGATCGCTCCAGCAACCGCACCCATAAGTGCAATTCAGTAGATGGTGTAGGCTACACTGGTCACAATTTTTGACTGTGCTCCAATCAGACCAAGTCCCAAACTCAAAAACCCCACTGCTAGTAGCACTGCCAAAATCGACACATAAGAATACACAGACCTATTCCTCTTCACTGTTGATGCGATAAGAAACATCTAACCGTCACAGATTCCGGGTTGTCTTCTCGGTATCCGCCGAGGGAAGCGGAGATCGGTAGATTTTGGAGCCAGTTCACGGGGTACCGATGGCGATTCAGGCGTTTGGCAGGGTATCGCCACCCGTTGTTGTCTCGTGCGATGTTCGAGTTTCAGGCGGCAACGTTCGCCAGCTCCGCCCACCCTGGCAGTGCAGTTGAGCACGCAACGAAACTCGACTGGGTGGGCGGCGGCGCCTGGATAAGATTCTTCCTCGACGGGGAGGGAGAGGGTAAGATGCCCTCACGACGTGTGCGTCGCGACTGATGCGTCGATGATCCACCTCCTTTGTTTTTCGCATCGTGGATCATGGTAGTTCCGCCTCCTACAGTCACGACCCCTCCCAAGTCGCCAGAATCTGTCGCGGTCACCGTAATACATTGATCTGAGGACAATATGGCATCACCCGATCGAGAAACCTTATATCTTTATGTCCATGGGATAGGCGACCCAGAACCTGGCGAATCCGCTCGAGAGCTCATTGAGGGCGCAACCGAACGGACACCAATCGCAGTAAAGGAAGAGACCCATTGGATCCGCGAAGTCTCGGAAAACCAGGCAGACGAGAGAAATATACGAGCATTTAAGTTACCTTTGTTTAAGGTTGTCGATCGGCCAGTGACCGTCGCTGAGGTCAACTGGTCGGACCTCTCGAGCCTTCGCAATGATCTCTTCGGAATCATCGGTGGAGCGTTTGGGCTACTCTTCGGCCTCCGCTACATCGCCCACCAGTCTGTCGACGGGATCGGGACATTTTCCGCTCGTTTCCTCCAGTGGGCAGGGCTGCTCGCCTCAAGGCTGATCATCGGCCCACTCGTCGCGATCCACCTCCTCCTTCTTTCCCTCTATATCGGCGCCGTGGCTTGCGATTTCCTCTACAGTCTTCATGCACCTTACTCAGGATCTCGTCTCCTGCTCTTCCCCGACATAGCGACCCCCGACGAACTCCCAATAAACGCCAAGACGCTTCCTCCACCACAGCAAGGCGAGGAATCGAAAGGGTACGTAATTGTCGGACGAGGCAATTCCCCTAAGAGGGCGCTTTATTTTCGAATAATCAAAAGTGATGGACTACAGGTAGAAGTGAGTGAAGCAAGTCTATTCGAGGACGTCGCGAAACCACTTCGAGAGCGGCGCCAATACGAACTTGGTCGTCTTGTGCGTAAGCTCGACGGGATGTGGGAAATCGAGAACATCCCGCCCGAGGACGAGGAGGAGGTCATCCAGCATGTTACGACGATCCTCAGGGATGACGGCCCTTACCACGTCGAACACCCTCTCGGGGGTGATCGTGTCACTTTGCTTATGGTTACGGTTTGTGCCTTCTTGACACTAAGTATCTGTTGGGTAATGCGTACGAATCAGATTTTCAGGCTGATCGGTGTAAGTTTCGGCATCATCAGCACGATTGTGTTCTTGCTTGCCCTCGCCATGAGTTTTACCCCGGCTCGAGAATGGCTCGTCAGCATCGCAGCAATCGAGCCAGGGCTGATCTTCTATGGCGAACTCCTAGTTTTTGCATTGATCATACTTCGATTGGTGATAGCATCGACAATCTTACTTATGTTCGTTTGCTGGCTATTGGTGGTCTTCCAACTCTTATGGCGTCGTTTGTGGCGAGATGAACCAGATAAGCACCAGTGGAAGTACGCGCTCGATTCCTTGGCGGTCGCATGTGTCTTGCCAGCCGCGATGGCGTTCAGTTGGTCTCTCGTCATCCCTCTCATTTGGATGGCGATCAATGCCATTGTGCCGACGAATAGCGACTTCGACGTCGCGTACCAGAGCCTCTTCGACCGCGCCACATCGGCGATCGAATCGTTGCTCCTTGTCCTGCTTGTACTTAGCGTTGGTGTAATCCTGGGGATCTGGGGCCGTCGGAGAGCGCGATTCCCGAGCCGTCATGACCAAGGAGGAGGGATGCGTTTGATCGTCAATCCCTATCTTCAGTGGATCCTGGTCATCATCTACGTCGCGGTAGTCGCTATCCTCGTTTGGAATGTCCAGAAGCTAATCTCAGACGAGGTAGAGGATGTTCACCCGTTCTTGAAGGCTCTTTCGAATGTCAACGCCTACCTGTCAGCCTTCGTACTCGCTGGGCTTCCTCTTGCGGGCCGGTTTTTGTTCAGCTACATCCGCTCAGCCCTTGATCTGGTCTTCGATGTCGTCAACCACTTTTACTTCGAGTCGAAGAAATCAGAACGCACTCAGGGAATCGAATTCGACTACGTAGTGGACGGCAACCTTCCGGAACAGGGCGAATCTCTCGTGGCCTTTCAGGAAAAGATGCTCGAGGATCACCGGCCTTTGGTGAAAACACGTGTGTTCGACGCCTACGGAAGGCGAATAGAAAGTGATCTTGCCATAACACCCGAGGTCGGGCGAGGAGTGAATGATGATGAAGTCCTCATCAATGTTCGTACTTTCGCAAACGAAACACTGCGTTCGTTTCCCGTACGGCGGGCGATCCAAAAACGCGTAGAAGCCTCGATTCGTCATCTTTCGAGATTGGTCAAAGAAGCTGGAATTACGTGCGACCTCATCCTCATCAGCCATAGCCAGGGCACGATGGCCGCAATTGGAGCACTCAACGCATCCAGCCTCCGCGAATCGCTCGGTGCCTTCGATTCCGTCCGGTTTGTCACGATGGGCTCGCCATTTACCCACATCTATCAGCACTACTTCCCACACCTCTACCCTGAGCTGAACCACGATCGGTGGCGGAATCTACGTGAGGCCCTCGAACGCGGAAAGCAACCTTTCTTGCCTCGATGGACCAATATATACAGAATAGATGACTATGTCGGCCGTTGGATTTCTGATCCTTCGGGAACCCTCGTCGAAAATGTACCCGTTGGAGTCGGGCGGGACGGGATCGGTGGACATCTTTATTATCTCCGAGATCAGCGCGTGATCGATCGACTTCGCTCTCGGAGCATTACCACCCCCCTTCATGGGTAAGGGGAATCCTTCATGAGCGGCCGGAGTCATTGGCTAGCATCCCAAGAACTCATTCCAATTAAGACTGACGATTTCTGGGATCGGCTGGCTGAATCAAGCTTCGGGTCGCGGTAGGATGCTCGGAGTAGATCATTCCGCCGGTTTCTTTCGGCGGATGGTCCCTCTCCCGGAATCGAGGTCTGCTACGCACAGGAATCAAATCAATGTCAACGCACAGCATGTACTTGAATGGTCAGTGGGTCGGTGGAGATCAAGGAATTGATGTCCTGAACCCCGCGACGGAAGAGTCGATTGGGAGTGTGCCGGTGGCGTCGGTTGCGCAGGTTCAGGAAACCTTGCAAGCTGCCAAGAAAGCGCAGAAGGCCTGGGGTCGCTTGACCGGCGTTGAGCGAGGAAAGGTCTTGCGGAAGTGGGCCGATCTCGTCGACGCCAAGCGCGATCACTTCGCCCGATTATTGGCGCAAGAAGTCGGCAAGCCGCTTCACGAAGCCTATGGCGAAGTCGATTTCGGGAACTCTTGGTTCCGCTACTACGCCGAATTCGACCGCCGGATCGACGGTGATATCCTCTCCGCTGACCGTCCCAACGAACAGCTCTGGATTGTCCCGCAGCCGGTCGGTGTCGCCGTCGGGATCATCGCCTGGAACTTCCCCTTCGCGGTAGCGGTCCGGAAGATCGCCCCAGCCTTAATCGCCGGAAACGCTCTCGTCCTAAAACCTCATGAAGACACCCCGATTTCGGCAATTGAGCTGGCCAAGCTCGCCGAGGAAGCCGGCGTGCCCCCAGGGATTTTCAACGTAGTTACTGGCCCTGGCGAGACAGTCGGCGACGCCTTGGTCCGAAGCAACATTCCGGGCGTAATTAGCTTTACAGGGAGTGTGCCTACCGGCAAGTTGATCTCCAAGATCGCTGCCGACAACGTAACGATGGTTTCGCTCGAAATGGGGGGCAAGGCGCCATTCATCGTGATGGACGATTGCGATCTGGAGGATGCCGTCGATACTGCGATCTTCTCCCGATTTCTCAATTGTGGGCAAATCTGCATCGCCAACGAACGAACCTATGTCCATAAGGCAATCGCGGGCGAATTTATCGACCGCTTCATTGCCAAGGTTCAGGAGATGAAGGTCGGCAACCCATTGACCGAAGGAACTCAGCTCGGCCCGAAGGTCAGCAAGATCGAACTCGAGAAGGTTGAGCAGTACGTCAGCAAGGCAATCGCCGATGGTGCTGCAGCAAGACTTGGCGGCGGTCGGTTGACCGGTTCTGGGTACGAGAAGGGCTACTGGTTCGAGCCAACGGTCTTGACCAATGTCCGCCAGAACATGGACATCATGCAGCAGGAGATATTCGGCCCCGTAGTCCCGATCATGGAGTTTGGCGACTTCGATGAAGGAATCGAGTTGGCTAACGACAGTCGTTACGGCCTCGCCGGCTACCTCTTCACCAACGACATGAACCGGATCATGCGTGCGGTCCGCGACATGGAGGTCGGCGAACTCTATATCAACCGAGGACCGGGTGAGTCGATCCACGGTTACCACACCGGCTGGAAAGAGTCCGGAATCGGCGGCGACGACGGTAAATACGGCCTTGATCACTTCCTCCGACGCAAGACGGTCTACTTGCGTTATCAGTAACCTATCCAAACGAACGTAGGTAATTCTTGATCTCGGCTGTGGTACGTTGGTCTTGCCACAGCCGTTTTGGGAGCAGAACAGCAAAACATGCACATGCAATTGAGGCGATTGATCAGATTCAGAGGGAGTTCAGAGAACCAAAGAGTGGCAGGTTCTTCAGAAGCGGGATGATGGTCCACTGGTCGTTGACACAGGCATGGTGTTGGACAGTTACTAGGGGACCTTCGAGATCGATTTCGAGGAAGCCGGGAGGACGGAGGCCAGTGGGGTCGCGGAGCAACGGTGCTCCTGCGTTGAGGCAGACTTGACGAGGGATCGTGCCAGGACGAAATGCCCAGGCAGCATGGACGTGGCCGCAACAGTAGAGGTGTGGTGGTAGACTCGCGAGCCAGTCGGCAATGGCCTCAAAGTTGATCATCCGTTTCTTGTGGAGTTCAGAACGGTACTGCTCGGGAGCGACCACGGGATAGTGGCAGGCGATGATCAAGCGATTGATCGAACTGGCTTCGTCTCGAATCAGTGCCTGAGCACGCTCGAATTGATCGGCAGTAATGAGCCCTGTCGCGGTCAGGTGAGAACGGGTCGCGTCGAGACCTAGGACTGCGGTCTCCTCTCCGAGATGGCGGAGCCAAGGGTACGTTGTCGAAGGTGCAAACGCACCGAAGTACCTTTCAAACGCTCGAGTCCGAACCGAGGCCGCTGTGTAGCGGTCGTGGTTCCCCGGAATCATCGTGACACGAGATGGTTCCAAGCAAAGCGGCTCTAGTGCTTGCTCAGCTTCTTCAAATTCCCGCGGCAACGAAGTCGTCGTGAGGTCTCCCGTGATCAAGACATGGTCAGCACCGACTCCAACAGCGCGGTCCACGACCTCTCCGAGCTTTTCTAAACGGAATTTCCGCGCTCGGCCCGAGATCAGTTCGAACATCCCAACAGCGCGTTTACCGAGGAGTCGTCGCGGGTGCACATCGTACTTCCACACATGAATATCAGAAAGGTGCAAAAACTTCAACAGCGTTCACCAGCCCAGGTTTGGTCAAGGTAATCCAAAAACAGCGGCAACAATAAAATCATAAGCAACATGTGTTCCAACGACGACTCCAAAGCCTCGAATTTGGTAGACCGCCGCAAAATATAATCCTGCGAGTGTACGGAACGTAAAGAGGAAACAATCGAAGTCCTCTGGTGTCATTCCGAAATTGTGAGCGGAGGCGAACAACAATGCTGAACTGCAAGAGGCAACCAAAACCGAAGCGACCTTGGGAACTCGGAGCCACGACAGCAACGATTCGACACCGGAGAAAAGAATCAGTCGAAACAAGAATTCCTCAAAGAGGCCGGCCCCGAGCAATCCGATGAGACGATTCGTTCCGCTTAGGTCGGACGATAGCAAAACCTGTTGATCGAGTTGAAGAGTCAACTGATCGAAAACGAAGTAAATCCCCAGCAGGCCCAGACCCAAAATCAGGCTTTCAAACCCCATCCCCGTAAGCCATCGAGGGCGAAAGATAGGGCGTGGCCGAGCCGCAAACGCTCGGATCAGGATGATGAAGGACAACGCGACTGACGCGGTCCACTCTGGAATAGCATAACGTGTCCCCAGTATTCCGACCCAAGCGTCGGTACCCGTCCGGAGAGTCGAATCGCCACCGTGAGCCGCGATCGCCGACTCGTAGACGAAAGTCATTGGCAGAACAAAAAAGAGCGCGGCTGGTGCTGATCGAACCCCGTTCCAGTAAGAATCTAACTGACTTACATCTTTTGATGTTCCTAGGTCAGTTTTCGTGGTGGAATGATTCGACGGCGACATCTCAAGTCTCTTAATCACGGAAGAATGGCAAACTTCTTCACATTGTGAGATCGGCCGTCGGGACGTCGTTCGTTGAAGCCAATCACTCCTGATATTCCCGTTTCGGCTGATCTCGATCGGGTTAGAACGATTTAGTCCCTCGGATCATCCGAAAACACGGTCGGGTACTTGTGGGTGCCTAAGCTGACGGATAGGATAGAAATAATTGAAGGAAAAAGACAAAGCTTCAGATTCAATAAACGATAGAGACTCCCGCCCGCCAAGTCTCAGAGTATCGTCATCCGAAGCGATGAGCGTTGTTGAAGTACCTTGCCCCCATGCAGGGTCATTTGCGATCCCCACTCAGGATCGTGTCCTTCAAGACCACTTACTCCTGAATCGTCCCGACTGGAATCGAGGCTATCTGGGAATGGTACGTCGTATTGCATCGCTCTTGGGAATCGCTGGATTGCTGGCAATCGTCGGTTGTGCTGAGCCTGAGCCTGTGCGTTTTATTGCGAGTGAACGACTCGACGGTGAAGAGTTCGCAGACCGACCGATCAGCCGTAGTCTTGTAATCGAGAAAGTTGAAGAACTCTTCGGTGATTCCCCCTATTCTTTAAAAGTCCCTGAGGGTGCAGGTCTCCGCGAAGGTGGTCGTTACCTCGCGCCCCTGACCCTTGAAGAAGGTAACGAAGCACCGGTTCCGGTCACCTACACGCCGGCCGGAGAAACTAATCCGGTCCAGATCGTCGGCGGGCAAGCTCTCTATCACAAGCATTGCTTGCATTGTCACGGAGTCACTGGAGACGGTGAGGGTCCCACAGCAGCATTCCTTTATCCGAGGCCGAGAGATTACCGCCAAGGCCGGTTCAAATTCACTTCGACACAAACAGAACTGAAGCCAACGAGAGACGACCTGCGACGGGTTCTACTCTATGGGATTCATGGGACATCGATGCCGGCGTTTAAGACTAGTCTAACTGCCGCTGAAATCGAACAAGTGATTGATTACGTCATCTTTCTCAGCCTTCGGGGTGAAGTTGAGGATAAGATCATCGAAATTACACTTCAGTATTTTGAAGAAGATCTCACCGACGAACTTTTTCTCGAAGATTACGCCTTCGATATTGAGGATATTCTCTTCGCCGTCTTTGACATGTGGGAAACTACGAGATATCCGGATTTTGCAGTGATTCCGGAGACTCCTCGTGTCCCCGACACACCCGAAAGCATTGCACGCGGTCGAGAGTTATTTCTCGGCATCTCACAGGATGTCAAGGTTCAATGTGTCGGTTGCCATGGCTTCCAGGCAGATGGGAATGGGACGAGTTGGGTCGATGAGGAAACATTCAACGCCCACGTTTTCACATTCAATCCCAATGATCCTGAGCCGTTGTTGACGCTCAAAAAGCTGGCGGAAGATTCCGGTAAACGTTGGGGCGACGAATGGAATGACCCTCTCCGCCCTGCCAACCTTCAAGATGGAACATATAAGGGCGGTCGTCGACCAATTGACTTGTATTGGAGAATCGCAACGGGAATCAACGGCTCAGGGATGCCGGGACATGCCGATGCGTTCCGTGACCCAGACGACCTCTGGCACTTGGTTAATTTCATCTTGGCGTTACCCCATGATCGCACCCTCCTGAGACCAGACGAACTTCAAAAATTCGGCTTGATGAATCCGACCTCGGCCGCTTTACCTCTTGTTGAGGCTCCCCTCCGTTAACAGGAGGCTCTCCGTTTTGCAGAACCGCTACTTCTCCGTCTTACCTAGCGTTTCGGCGCTCCCGTCCGCTCTCGGTCTGATGGAGCCTTGCGCGTGAAATACTGGGGTTTATTCTTCGGATTGATCTCGATCTTGGCGATCGCCGTCTTTGTCTACGCTCCCTTCGACGAGGAATGGTGGCTGCCGGGCTACAGGTCGACGAACGAAGCGCTACTAACAGCCCTTGAGACTCTTCAAGAGGAGTCAGGCGAGGGGGCTATGCTGCTGGACTCATTTGATCTCGACGTATCGGAATCAGATGATCCGGCAGGGATGATTGAACCGCTGACCAACTTGCATGATCAACTTGACCGGTCCTCAATCAGAGTCCGTCAATTGCTCACAAACGGGATCCTTACAGATCGGCTTCGGTCACTCGAATCCGAACTTGCCCAAGCTCGGGGGACTCTTGAATCCGCCGAGAATTCTGTTCTCAATGGCGATCTGGAATCAGCTCAACACTCACTCACGAGCGCATCAGGATCGCTCCTAAGTGTTGCCGAAATCTCTGGTTCAACCTTGGGCGCTATCACAGGACCAGATGGCAACCTCCGAGAACCAATCTCGAGTGCCGCAGGCCACGTCGACCACCTCTTTGTGGTACTTCTGGTCATCACCGGACTCACCTTCGCGGGAACC
Organism: uncultured Isosphaeraceae bacterium; assembly: GCA_964510225.1. Lineage (GTDB taxonomy): Bacteria > Planctomycetota > Planctomycetia > Isosphaerales > Isosphaeraceae > CAZEAN01. The sequence continues at coordinate 50,239 of CAZEAN010000005.1, read as the reverse complement.
ATGGCCGTGTTGGCTGTTGCTGCTTGGCGTTATGCAGCACGCGAAGGTCGTCGTGCAACTTACACACATGGAAGCGTCCGGCTCGAGCTGATCTGGACACTGATCCCCGCTGTAATTCTGATCTTCATCAGCTTTTATCAGCTTGGTGCCTGGAGTGAGATCAAGTTCCAAGGAAGCTGGCCTGACGTCCCACCGGTCGCTGAAGTTAAGGCGCGACAATTCCAGTGGAAGATTCGCTACCCAGGACCTGACAAGACTCTCTACACTGCCGATGACCTACACACGATCAATGAATTGCATGTTGTGAAGGGCGACTTCGCGATGATCCACCTGACTTCGGAAGATGTCCTCCATTCTTTCTTCTTACCTCAACTCCGGATCAAGCAAGATGCCGTACCCGGAATGACCATTCCGGTTCTCTTTGACGCAAACAAACCAGGACGTTATGAACTCCTCTGTGCCGAACTCTGTGGCTGGGGGCACTCGAAGATGAGAGCAATCCTTACGGTCCATGAGACGCGATCTGAATTTGAGGAGTGGATGGAAGAAGCGATCCGAGAGCAAAATCGCGACACCCCTGACGAACCTTCAGTTGATGTCGCGGCCGCCCCGGGCACCCGAGAGGAGTAACCCGACGCCATGTCCTATCTGCCGAATCCCGGTGAGTCGGTTCCCGATCGGTCGATTGACCCTCCGAATGGTCGTGAGCCAACGCGCAACGGCTCACATGAAACTTCTGGGGATCCCCCTACTGCAACCAATGGGCAGTTGGATCATGACATCCATCCAAGACCTTGGGATCCAATCCGGCGCTACATCTTCTCGACCGATCACAAAGTGATTGGAATCCAATTCCTCTTCACCGGTCTCATTTTCTTTGTGATTGGCGGCTTGCTTGCGGTTGCGATTCGTTGGCAGCTCGCCTGGCCTGATAGTGAGACTCCCTACCTTGCCGATGCGCTCTGGTCTAACTTCGGCCGGCAGATGCCACCTGCCTTCTACAATAAGTTGGTCACGATGCACGGGACGATTATGATCTTTTTCGTGATCATCCCCATTCTGAACGGCGGCTTCGGCAACTTCCTGATTCCGCTGATGATTGGGGCACGCGACATGGCGTTCCCGAAGCTCAACATGCTTTCCTATTGGTTTATGTGGCCAGCCTTTATTTTGATACTTGCATCCTTTAGCGTTCCAGGGGGGGCTTCCGAGGCAGGCTGGACCGGATATCCTCCACTTTCAACATTTTTCCAGGCGACGCCGGGATCGCTTAACGGTCAAACCCTCTGGCTCGTAGCCTTACTGTTCGCGGGCATTTCATCATTGATGGGTTCCATCAATTACGTCACCACTATCTTGATGCTCCGGGCGCCGGGGATGAAACTCTTCCGGATGCCAATGACAGTCTGGGCTCTCTTCGTGACAGCGATCCTCCAGGCGTTTGCATTGCCAGTCCTCACCTCGGCTTTGGTAATGCAGCTTCTCGACCGGGTCGCCGACACTAATTTCTTTGCACCAGCCGATTGGTCGGTCGCAAACGGTCCAGAAACAGTCGGCGGTGGTCACCCGTTGCTCTGGCAGCACTTGTTCTGGTTTTACAGCCATCCTGCTGTTTACATCATGATTCTCCCAGCGATGGGGATTGTCTCCGACATTCTCTCGACCTTCAGTCGGAAACCACTTTTCGGCTACAGGCCAATGGTGATCGCCTTGGCGGGGATCGCCTTCCTTGGCTTTATCGTTTGGGGGCATCACATGTTTGTCTCGGGGATGAACCCAGCCCTAGGCGCGACGTTCATGCTCTCGACGATGCTAATTGCACTCCCTTCCGCGATCAAAACATTTAATTGGCTCGGAACGATGTGGGGTGGGAACCTTCATTTCACCTCCGCGATGCTCTGTGCGGTTGGATTCGTCTCGATGTTTGTGATTGGTGGTCTCTCGGGGATCTTCATGGCCGCCACACCGGTTGACATGCACATTCACGACACTTACTTCATCGTCGCGCACATTCACTACGTACTATTCGGTGGCAGTACCTTTGGGATCTTCGCAGCACTCTACTATTGGTATCCAAAGATGTTTGGACGCACGATGAACGAGACGCTCGGGAAGATCCACTTCGGACTCTCGTTTCTCTTCTTCAACGCCACATTTTTCCCAATGCACATCGTCGGAATTCACGCACAGCCTCGACGGTATGCCGACTACACTGGCTTTGATCTCTTCGACAAACCTGAGATCATCGGGATGAATCAGTTGATGACGATCTCGGCGATCGGACTCAGCGTTGTGCAATTAATCCTCGTGGTCAACTTCTTCGGCAGCTTCCTCTTTGGTCGACGCGCGAGTGCCAATCCATGGCAAGCGAACACCTTGGAATGGCAGACGAGTTCTCCACCACCGCACTACAACTTCCCGAAGATTCCGACGGTTTATCATCCACCCTACGAATTCAGTAACCCCGCCGAATCGGATGATTACCTTGTTCAGACAGAAGCACGGCCTACAGAGTCTGGTTCGGTTGCTGTCTGAAGAATCGTCAGACCCAGTGAGGTTGACAACAATTAGAGGTCAACTGTTTCTTGTGATCTGGGTTGATCCTCTCTCCGACGCGATGATTCCCGTAACGCCCGACCTCGAATATACAGAATTGGTCTGATGGGTGACTCCCTGACACTCCCAAGCACTGGTAATTCCACAACACAATCAGGCCAGAGAGTCCTGTTTGTGATCGGAATTGCAACCGCAATCGCCACTTGGCTGCTTCTCTTAGTTGGCGGCCTGGTTACGACCTTCCGGGTCGGGATGGCAGTGCCAGACTGGCCAACCACGTTTGGCATCAACATGTTCCTCTACAACTTCTTTGATAAGAGTTGGGGGATCATCCTGGAACACACACACCGACTTCTCGGGACCGTCGTCGGTCTTGGTTGCATTGTCCTCGCGGTCTGGTCAACGGGAACGATTGGTACAAGGGCTTGGCGTGCGGTTGGATGCGGCACCGTATTCAGCCTCGTCACGGCCGGGCTCTGGACTACGTTTACAGATTTCTCACCGTTTCTCGCAACAGTCGTGATGCTCTCGGTTTCAGCATTCGGACTTGCGCTTTGGTTTGGACTCCGAGAAAGATCGGGGCTCGTCTCACTCGCTTGGCTTGTGCTCTGTGCGGTGATCCTGCAAGGGATGCTTGGTGGCTTCCGGGTCAATCTCAATCAAACAACCCTTGCTGCGATCCACGGCTGCACGGGTCAAGCATTCTTTGGAATGGTTGTTGGACTAACAATCGCCACAAGTCGAACCTGGACGAGCGTCCTGAGCCGGATCGGATCGGATCGGTTCAGTCGCTTGTTAACTATTGGTCTGGTTGTTCTGCTCTATGGGCAAATCCTTGCGGGAGCCTGGCTTCGACACTTTCAGTTTGGACTCCAGCTTCACGCGGGGTTCGGCTACCTCGTAACAGCAACGGTAGTTGGTGTTGGTCTGGCATTATGCAGTCGTCGCTTCGGGCGACCAGTATTGAGGCGGCCTGCATTGTTTGTTCTTGGTCTGGTCGGTATTCAGTTCCTCCTCGGTCTCGCATCATGGTGGGTTCTCCGACCGTTTGACGGAATCCCTCGCATGGTAGACACCGTCGAAGCCCTCGTACGCACCGCTCATCAAGCCAACGGCGCACTCTTACTGGGCGCCGCAGTGACGTTGGCCATGAACGCTTGGCGCACTGAGGCGACTTGCCCCGACACTTCCGAGAAGAATCCTGAGGCTACAATTTCGGGAGCTGAGGCGCTAAGATTGGAGATGGTCACGCAATGAAGAGTCTGGCAACCCCAACTTCTGATGTGTTGGTCGATCACCAAGCGATGCATCGATCGATCTCAACCGCCCAGCTCAGCGGTGATCGGAGACTCTTACGCGACTATTGGGACTTGACCAAACCCCGGATCGTTACGTTGGTCTTACTTACGGTTTCAGTGGGCTTCCTCACCGGTGCTCGAGGAGCAACTAACCTAGGAGAACTCGCCATTGCATTGGTGGGGACGGGGCTCGTCGCTGCGGGTGGTAGTGTCTGGAATCAGGTTGTCGAGCGTTCAAGAGACCGGCTGATGAAGCGGACGGCACGTCGACCGATCCCTTCCGGAAGAATTTCCGTGCGTGATGCGGCGGTCTTTGGGATTGTCCTGGGAGTCGCCGGTGTAAGTTTGCTAAGTCTAGGCCACTTTCCCCTAGCCGCCGTCGTTGCATTGATTTCGTTTGTGTTGTACGGCGTCGTATATACGCTCCTCAAGCCAAGGACAACACTCAACACGGCGATCGGTGCCGTGCCAGGTGCACTCCCTCCTGTGATTGGATGGACGGCCGCGACTGGCGAGCTTGGGATCGAGTGCCTTGCTTTATTCTTGATCGTTTTTCTCTGGCAATTCCCTCATTTCTTGGCGATTGCCTGGATTCATCGCGATGATTATGCCAAGGCCGGGCACAGAATGCTTCCTTGCCTTGACCCCAATGGAACGCTTACCGGCCGTCAGGCGACGATTCACGCCATGGCCCTTGTTCCCGCAGGATTACTTCCAACGGCGATCGGGTTAGCGGGACCGCTCTTCTTTGTAGGATCGTTGGGAATGGGGCTTTACTATCTCGCTACCGCCTGTCGATTCTGGCAGAATCCCACGGATCAGCATGCTCGAGGGTTACTGAAGGCGTCCTTTCTACACCTCCCAGTCGTCCTCATCCTTCTCCTTCTCGACCCTCGGCCGCTCTAAGTGACAGGAGAAACTGATCACGATGTCGGACGTAGCGACCGATCCTTCTGATCAAGCAAAAATTCGCCCTGCCTACCCTCCGCTCACCTCGGGAAAGGTCGCACTCTGGCTCTTTCTCGCCACCGAGGTGATGTTCTTCACAGGACTTATTGGTACATACATAGTCCTCCGTGCTGGGAGTCCAAGTGGGTCGTACAGTAATCTCTTCCCTCCAGGAACCGATTTAAGTGATCGTGAGGGGGCAACGGGACTGGTACTCAAAGATATCGGGCAGAACCGAGAAGAAGTAGAGACATTGCTCGAAGAGTTCTCTGGTCACTCCTCTCAAGTGGTTGAAGAGCAACTCCACACAACACCGACAGTCATCGCTGTTGATTCCACCTACGGCCGTACCAATCTCGGATCGCTCCAGGAAGAGTTGGATCGACTCGGAGCAAGCACCGTCATTGTCGAGCTGGAATCGTACCGCTGGCCAATGCCTTACAACACGCTCGTGAATCCGTTAAGCATCGATCTCACAGCACTCAACACCTTCATTCTGATCTGTTCTTCAGTCTCGATGGTCTTCGCGCTCGCGGCAATCCAGCGAGGCGATCGACGGATGCTTTCGGTCTGGCTCTTCGCGACGATGGCGATTGGTTCGGTCTTTCTCAGCATTCAAGCGTACGAATACATTAATCTTGCGGGAGTCATTCCGCCGTTTGACCTCGGCTTTATTCGGATTCCAGAGTGGACGCGAAACGGTGAGGTAGTTTTCTCCGGTTTCGACCTCAGTTTCATCCGCTTTCCAGGTGCCGAAGGCTCACACTATCATTCGACGGGTGTCTCCGAGAATGGTAACTTTCAGCCAGGGGTTAGCCTTTTCGCCTCTGCTTTCTACACAATGACCGGATTTCATGGCGCCCACGTCACCGGTGGTGTCATCGCCCTGTTCTTCATCTGGCTTGGCTCCCTCTTCGGATTCTACAGCAAAGAGAATCACGCCCCTGTTGAGTTGGTCGGACTGTACTGGCACTTTGTTGATTTGGTCTGGATCCTCTTGTTCACGGTTGTTTACCTGGTTTAGCAAACCCTCGGGGGGAACGAGTGATGATCCCAAACGCGACCTCGTCGACAGACACAAATGCCAAGGGTGAGCACCCAGCCGAGTCGCACCATCGGCTCTACCTGATCGTGTTCTTGGCTCTCCTGGTATTTACTGTGTTGGAATATCTCTATGCACGATTCTTCGCCGAGTCGTTCTTCGCCGTACTTCTAATGGGGCTCCTCCTGATCGCGATCATCAAGGCAGTCTTGGTGGGTCTCTACTTCATGCACCTAGCTTTCGAAGGTCGCTGGAAGTACCTCGTTTTGATTCCAACCGCGTTCTTTTCATCTGTCCTCGTCGTCGGCCTTCTGCCAGATCTCGCCTTCAACTCCTATCAGCTTCCTGAAGAGACTATCGAATCCCCTGATCCCGCTGAACCGACCGAAACGCTTGAATCTAGTCTGCCTTCCGCCTAATCCAATGATATGGATCGTGTGACTTTCGATCATCATTAGGATCATTCCACCACTTCCAGTAGTTGCTGGCATGAACAAACTCTTCTACATCCGCGGTATCGGTATCATTGTCGCAACGTTGGCTGCCTCAGCCATCCTTTGCTTTGGCTTGACGCAGCGTTTTCCCCAGACCCGCGCTGGTTACCAATTGGACGGTGTCACTGAACCGCTCGGGAGTTTCGAGTTTACGGAACGTTCCAGCAAATTAGTGACTGACCAAGACTTGGTCGACAACGTTTGGATTGCCGGTTTTGTCTTCACCCGCTGCAGAAGTTCGTGCCCAGTCATCTGCGCTCGGATCGCAGAACTTCAGGAGAAACTCAGGGACAGAGACATTCAGTTTGTTTGCATCAGTGTCGACCCCGAATATGACACCACCGAAATTCTTTCAGAATACGCGGAGCGGTTCGAAGCCGACCCTGATCGCTGGTGGTTCCTCCGAGGCGATCGCAAGGCGACCTACGAGTTGATTCAGCGCGGCTTCTTGCAAAGCACTGCCGTCGCGACCGAAGAAGATCTGGCGGCTGGTTCAGAGGAGATCCTTCACAGTACTAAGATCGCCCTCGTAGATCGAGGCAACCAGGTGATCGGTGTCTTCGACGTTAATGACGCTGAAGGAATCGAACGCTTGATCGAACGCTCGCGGCAACTCGGTGCCCCAGATCACGTCAGGTCTCTCCCTCTCGTCAACGCATCATTGAACGGATTCTGCGCGGTGTTACTGGTGTTGGGCTGGGTCTTGATTCGTTTCCGCGCTTGGAAGCTGCACGCCTTTGTCCAGGTAGCCGCACTAACCACCTCGGCCGTCTTCCTGAGTTGTTATCTGTACTACCATGCGGAAGTGGGGTCGGTGAAGTTCCAAGGGGTGGGAATCTCACGTCCGACCTACTTCACCATCCTACTCTCCCACACCACACTCGCTGTCGTGATGGTTCCAATGATCCTCTTGGCAGTTTATCGGGCAGTTCGGAAACGTTGGGATCAGCACAAACGGATATCGAGTCTAACCTTCCCAATCTGGCTTTATGTCTCCCTGACGGGAGTGGTGATCTATCTGATGCTCTACCAGCTTGACTTCTCCCTGGCTACCAGCGGACCGTTGGCCCCGATCAGCCTTGACTAACTCTCCATCAGGATTCTGCAGAATGAAGGCATTTAAAGGTTGGAAGCCGGTTGTTGTTTGCCTCGTCAGCCTGCTTCTCGTCACTAACTCTGCCGCAGGGTGTCCTCGTTGCAAGGAAGCCATTGAGTCAGATTCCACCGCCGGAGCCTCCGTTGCCGAAGGGTACTCCAGAAGCATCATCCTCATGATGGTGATGCCGTTTATCCTACTCGGAAGCGGTGCCTTCGCTGTCTTTCGACTCGCCAAACGCGGCGGAATTCCTCAGCTCTAACCTTCTGACCTGGATTCATCAATATTGGGCTGGTCGGTTCTTGTTTTGATCTCGCTTTTTAGAGCGATAGTGGAGGATTGCGATCGCAACAAATGGGCAGACTATTCCGTATAAGCCAAATGTCATCAGAATAATGATGACCCAAAGGCCCGTCTTACTGGAGTACTGCATTTCGAAGTGTACGGCGAAGACGGCAATGATGAGCAGTAGTGAACCGAGAGTGACTCGCTGTGATGCTCCTAAGCAATTCCCGATGACTTGAGTGACGAAGAATGATGAACTCAAGATTACCGCAACAGCGAAAGAATCCGCTACCAATCCAATCAGATAAAATCGGGGGGAGTAGGAACGCTTGGATACTTTGGGACCACCCGGAAAGTAAAAGGCTAGCCGTACGTCCTTACATCGGCCTTTCCTAGTTAACCATCCATCGAGTTCAATGCCCAAAGTGCAACTCCAATTAGGATTGTGACAAAGAGTGTTGTTGGCTGAGGATATAACCAAGACGACTTCCCACTGGGCATCAGGTCGTGCCTCCATGTTAAGAAAGGCTGGCGGACGCACAACTTCAAACGGAGTCGAACTGTAGACTACCTTCTATGCAAACTCTCAAAATGGGCTTTAGTTGGTCAACTGCTCTGCAGAAAGAGGATCGACAGTTGCATGAACATTTCTTTGATTTTGCAGTTAGATAATATTCACGTGAGCGTCTAACGAACCTTTCAGTTACCCACAATTCGGCGACCGAGTTCGAAGCCCAGTTGAATGTCCATCAGTCGGGTCAAACCTCGCCACATCACCAGATTACCTGGCGGTGGATCCTTACCTAGTGAAGCGTCTCAGCAGAACAGAGCTGACCAGTCGCCTCGGGATTGGATCGCGTGAAGCTGAACTCGGTCGTGTTATGCAGGATGAGGAGAGTCCCGGTGGTGGCCTCGGCACGTGCCTTTGTCGCCGCGAAGTGTCCGGCAAGGATGATCGCTTCGACGACGCACGGATTGCTGAAGAATCGGTAAGCGGGCTTGGTGGCGGCCCAGTCCTGGCAGGCCAACGGGTAGTGGCGCTGATGCGTTCGCCGAGATCGGTGAGGAGCTTGCTCAACCGGCTCTTCAATCGTTGGTCGGGGAACTGGGCTGCTTCAAGTTCGCCATCGACCCAATCGTTCATCTCTATGACATCAAACGACTTAGGTGCCTCCAACTTCGACCAAACCCTGAGACAGCAAGAGTCCCGGAATCCAGAGAAAGATACTCCAGACTTGTCAGGTATTTGTAAGGTCGGTTTGACACTTAGATATGCACGCCGATCACCACACCGTTGACCCGGAGTTGACGGGGGACGCCGAGGGGCAAGGTCTCAAGTGCCAAGTGAAGCAACACTCAAGCAGATCATCACGGCAGCAGTGCGGCGAAGTCTGAGCTGACTCCGAGTCCGGAGTCAGTGTCGATGGAGTGGCTCTACAAAATCGCCGGATTCACCACAATATTCTGTGTCCTTATCTTAATGCTAGCCTGGTCGCTCCTCAGAGCGTTGCGGAACCCCGACGGTGGTCGGACGTTCGCCGGCGATGAATCAATCGGAAGCCTCGCTGGGTTCGGTCTCTTCTTGATCGGCTTCGGCATTTATCTCGCGTACAGCAAGTCAAAGTCCACACGTTAAGAATGCAACCGTTCAGATTGGATCTGATCAATCAAAGCTGGCCCATTGCGGTCCGGTCGCGGAGTTCGGCGTTCATGAGATCGACGGCAAGTGACACCGCAGCATGCCAATCGTCGCCTACTTCTCGCTGAATCTCGGGACGTTGGTGGGCGAAGATCAGGTCTCTCGAAGAATTGATCAACGCGCCTAGGCCTTGCTCGTCGAATGCCGAGGCCACCGTTTCGGCATGGCCACCTTGGGCACCATAGCCTGGAACAAGGAAGAAAACCCCCGGGATTGCTTGGCGGAGTTCCAGCAGTTGATCGGGATAGGTCGCACCAATCACAGCGCCGATCGCGCTGTACCCCGATTCGCCTCGGAGTGGCTCGGCCCATCGAGCGACCTGGTCGGCAACATGTCGATAGACCGGCTTACCCTCGGCCACGAGTTCTTGAAACTCAGCGCTCGACGGGTTGCTCGTTCTCACAAGGACAAAGAGACCCTTCCCCTGCTCTCCCGCTACCTTAGAAAAAGGCAGGACACCGTCAGAACCAAGATAGGGGTTCACCGTCATTGCATCGGCCTCGGCGACCGGTCCCGCAGATCGACCCCGAGCGAGCCTGCCGAGATAGCCTTGGGCGTAGGCTTCCGCCGTGGATCCAATATCGTTTCGCTTTCCATCGAGGATCACCACCAGGCCAGCACGTTTGGCCTCGTCGACGTTCTTCCAAAGCGCCCGGAGTCCTTCAGAACCGAATGCTTCATAAAAGGCCAATTGAAACTTGACGGCTGGGACTTTGGGAGCAACGATCCGAATCAGCTCCGATCCGAATGCATCGATCTGCGCCGTGATTGCCGCGCGGTCAGTACACTCGCTGACCGCGAATGCCGAAGGGAATCGATCCGGTCTGGGGTCGATTCCAACCACCACCGCGCTTCGTTTTGCCACAACGGCGGCGTTCAAACGATCGGCAAAGTGGGTTGCCACAAGAATCCTCGGTCATCGTTTGCATTGACAGTGCTCGCGAGACCCTTAGAATACGAAGCTAGCCTTGCGGTCGCTACTTTTCGATTTACTCAGAAGTCGAAGATGATGGGATTCGAGGCTTTTGATCGAGCAATCGATCATCGGGGCGTAGCGCAGCCTGGTTAGCGCGCCAGCTTGGGGTGCTGGAGGTCGGCCGTTCGAATCGGCTCGCCCCGATTGACAGGATAATTTGGTTCTTTAACGATCTAGTTCGACATAACCCCTTGCCATTAAAGCTTTTGGCTTCAGTAACTTCTATCTTAATTGAGCAATTGTAGAGGATAGGGTCGGTTAAGTAAGTGAATTGGCCCACTCAATCACATTTTGTAAGGATAAGGCTCCTCGTTGAGTCTATCCATGTGGCAACCCTCCCTTAAAGCAGCCCAGGTCCCTTCAACAGACTGGCAGAGAGGGAATCCATCGTTGATTGTTGACCATCTCGATCATGATGACTAAGATTGTTAGGATTCGAGGAATCAAGACCTTCTGATTGAAGGGACGAGCCATGATGCTCGAAACCGAAGCACAGCCCGTGGTGGATCTCGAAGCGGTGAACCGGGATCTAACCGATGCTAGTCCTTGGGAGATCCTCCGTTGGGCAATCGACACCTATGGCCCCAAGCTCACGATGGCTACGGCTTTCGGTCCTGAAGGTTGTACGATCATTCACATGCTTGCCGAACTCGATCGCGATCGGGTCGTCCGGGTTTTTAATCTCGACACGGGCTACCAGTTCAAAGAGACGTTAGAACTCCGCGATCAAATTGCAGAACGTTACGGGATCGACGTCGAACTAGTCCAGCCCCTCTTGAGCGTTCCCGAATACGAACGAGCCAACCAAGGCCCGGTCTACACCCGAGAGCCGGATCGCTGCTGTTTCGATCGCAAAATCACTCCGTTACGGCGAGCGGTGGAAGGCTACGACGCTTGGATTTCATCGATCCGCGCTGACCAATCGGAGCATCGGGCCAAGGCAGGAACGGTTGGCTGGGACGCCAAGTTCGGGTTGGCGAAGATTAACCCACTCTTGCGTTGGACGGCTCGTGATGTCTGGGCGTTTATTGCTACCCAGAAAGTCCCGTACAATCCGTTGCATGACCAGGGGTACCCATCGATCGGCTGTTGGCCTTGTACTCGGCAGGTCGCTGCGGGAGAGTCCGATGAACGCGCCGGTCGTTGGGCAGGCCAAGCCAAAACTGAATGTGGACTCCATTCGCTTGATAGTAGCCAGCTATAAACCGGAATTATTGTCGAAGCCCTCGTGAGTTTGGTGGTTGCCTTCGTTCTGCAAAGGCGGCGACAGTCGATTTAGCCGACGATGCCGGCCGGGAAATGGCCTCCCGAGACCGGCACCGACCACACTTCGATCTCCGAAGGATCGTAAGGTTTGTTGTCGATCTTCAAACTAAACTGCCCAGATCATCGTGATCTTGGATCGCCTGGGGAGTTTCGGCTCTCCTATCCCTCTTGTTTGCAATGAGATGGATAACTCAACGTCCGTTATGTAGAAGTGAAGGCAGAAATTTGAAACGGATTAGACCAAGTCTGCTGCCGATAAAATCCCAGTATTTGTCACAACGCGTCCTGCGCGTGATCCTGGAGAACGGACATGAAGACGTTCCGCCAAGTAGTTGATGCGTTCTTTAATCTGGATGAAGCAAAGACAGCCTTAGGTCTGTTCTTGAAGATCCTTGCGAGCCCCGCAACTACAACGATGGACCTGGTTGACCGCAATGCCACAAAGCCGAACCCGTTCAAATTCTGGGCCTTCGGCACGTCAGTCGTCTCCGTTGTCAATCTCTCGGAGCCTCTGATCGGACACGAGGTAAGCTGGGTTGAAGGAATATTCCAGACAATCGTTCAGATCCTCTCGTTCTTCCTTTTCTTCGCCATCGCCTACTGGATCTTCAAACGGGTTGCGGAATCGAGCCGGAGCCTCCATCAGTACTATCAAATGGGCGCTTACTTCCAAGGAACCTCGGCACTGCTGACCGGGGCTGCATCGGCAGTAACCTTGGTCCAGCCGGTCGTCGGATTCGTCGCCCTGATCGCTGCAGCAGCTTACACCTTGCTCTACAACTTTCGGGTGATGAAGCGGTTCTGGGAACTCTCGTATCCAAAGATTATCGGTTTTAGCATGCTCTCCGGGGTGGTGACGATGATCCCAATCACCATGATCATTCTTTGCCTTGCGCCCTTGATGGGACTCGACAAGAATCTTGCCAACTTCTCGGAACCGCTTGACGAGAACGTACCCGCCCACGATGAGTTCTCTAAAGGCTACAACGAACCTTCGCCATACCAAGTCGACATTGCCAACAACAGCTTTACCGACTCATCATTCGATGGAATGCTTTCAAGTGGTAACTTTGGAACAGAATCCAACTACCCGTCGGTCCCGGAGTTCTTCGGTACTCAACAAGTGTCATGGTGGGCCAACGGTGTTCAGTATGCTGGGCTGATCGAGATGAATGGCTCGTCCGGCAGTTGTGCGATCACCTTTTACAACCCCTACGGCCAACCAATAACAGTGCATCAGAGCCTCCAATGTGTTGCTCAAGGGTCGATGCTTGCCTTGATCGGCTCAAACCCAACCATTAACGGTTATCCAGCTGGTGCAACGTATTCGCCCGATAATTTTATCGTACAGAGCTATCCCTCAGGTGACTGGACCCCTATCGAGATCTTCGACGCAAGTGGTGTCCGTACAACTCTCGTCGCTAAGCAACTCGACCAGGGTCGCACAAAACGCTGGTAGAACGAGTTTTCAGACCTATTACTACCTGAGGTAATACGAAGAATCCGGAGACAAATGGATCATTAAAGCGTAGCGGTACGCTTTCACCCCCTGGTAGTATTCTCCGCAAGTCGGTTCTTCGTCGGTCAACCACCATTCCCTGGTCACAATCCGGGAGGGTGGTTACCTCTCCAAGACAAGCTCAATCTACATGGTCTTTCCGGGGTCGACCTACCATGGCCAAACGGAGCGGACGTCGGCAACTCACATTGCGCAACTGGGGTTTAATCATCATCTTCAGTGGCCTGATGACCGCAGTCATCAGTAACACACTCTTTCCGGTCGAAGGGAACACGAGGCAGGCCCGAGGAGAACGGGCCGGTCGAGCGACAGCACAGGGCGTGATGATCGTCGCTGGTGTGACGATCCTCGTCGTCGATACGATACGACGCAGTCGGGGTGGCCCCAAGAAATCTGCACACCGACACCGTAGAAACTGATGGGAATTTCAACAATTCGTTTGCTGAGAATAGATCATACGTCGGTAGGAACTCGCTATGATTAAGCAAGCAGACTGAACAGCGATCCTCAACCAACACAGCGGCTCATCTTGAACTTTCTGACGGAGATGTTCCACGATGCAGCGATCGATCTTCCCAGTCCTGGTTAGCTCGTTGACCCTTCTGAGTACTCTCAAGGCAGAGGACGAAATTTTCTCTGGCCCACAACCTGGTGAGCCGATTGCACCGTTTCAAGTGGTACTGTACTCAGGACCGAACGCAGGTGAAGAGGTCGAAGTTCTTGACTCCATCGGTGATCAACCAGCGACGCTCGTCTTCGTACACAAGATCACTCGCCCTGCATTTCGGGTAATTCGTGAACTCGGGAACTTTGCCGCCAGTCCGGAGGGCGGATCGCTCCAACTCCGGTTAATCTGGCTGACCAATGACCCGAACGAAACCAAGGGGTTGCTGGAACGGATCTCAGACTCAATGCCCCCAGGAGCAATCAACGGGATTTCGACCGATGGCATCGAGGGGCCTGGCAATTATGGTCTCAACCGTGAAGTAACCCTGACAATCCTGGTCGCCAAAAACCAGAAGGTAACGGCAAACTTCGCCCTCCTCGATCCCAACGAGACCGACGCCCCCGCCATCTTTCAGGCCATCGGTGATGTCCTCGGTCGACCGATTGAAGCACCGAGTAACCGGACAGCACAAGATCGGGTGACGACTCGTGATGAACCGATGCGTGACACGCCCGCGCGTGGTTCACGCGATCGCACTGAGAGATCATTCGAGCCCTCCGAAACTACGATGCGTTTGCAGCTTTTGGAACGCCAGGTCGAGATTTTGACCGACGCCCTCAACGAAGCAAGACGGGAAATCGCCCGTCTCTCAAACCGACCAGCACCGCCAATGATTCCTCAGACAGCAGCGATTCCCGGACCGACGGGTGAAACGGTCCAAGCGATGCAGGAGCGCGGCGGTCCTCCGGTAGAGCTGCAACGGATGATGCGATTGCTCTTGAGTGAAGAGACCACAGACCAAGATCGTGTGCAAATCGTCGATCGTCTCGTCGAGTGGGTCGGTGCCGAAGATCCCACGCGTCGTCGCCAGTTTATCGAATTTGCTCAACGTGCCATTAGAGCCGAGTTCGGCTCTTCAGTTGGTCGCGAGCAATTGCAGCGGGTCCTAAAGCGTTACGAGGATTCTAAGTCAGAATCACCAAATAACTAACCTCTGCCAGTCTATTACAACCTTTTACGTCACAATTATTGAACACGTAAACTTTCTAGAGTTTTTCATACGTGTCGCAAGATCTTCTAGTCAAGCATGTTATTTATTTCGATCCGTTGGATAGAGCCCGACATGGTTGATGGCCGCCTACGATCGGGCTCGGTACATTGATGCTCCTCATCGTTGTGCTTGCACTCGTTCTCGCCAACTGGGTCTCCCACCGGAAGGATCAACTCGAAGGCCTCCGGACAAAACTGACGATTGCCGAAGCACTCGTCAATCGTACTGAAGAACGACTAGAAGGGTCGAACAGGAGTTTGAAACTCGGCTACACTACGACAGCCGGCAACCAGACCGACGCGCAGCAATACAGACGCGCGGTTCGGGAACGAGACTTGTTTGAACGCCAGATCCAGCGGCTTGAGACACAAGCATGGACCCTGATCTTTCAGTAACCGTAAAAAAATTCAGATCAACAAACCTAGGATCATTATGGGGCTTCGAGATGCTTTCATTACTTGCTAGAATGCAACCTCATTTACACACTCTTGGTAACTAAGTCGAAATGGATCAAGCCGGGTCGGGTTTATTGAAGAGTAGAGACTACTAGAATCTGGAGGGTTGATGCGTACAAGCGAGCCGCTGCCTGAGATACCCGGATACAAAATTGTTGAGGAACTCGGCCGTGGTGGGATGGGAATCGTCTATCGCGTCCGTCGCCAGAATGACGGGGCTGAATTAGCACTTAAAATGATTTTGCGAGGTCGCGGCGCATCTTTCGTGGAACTAGCCCGTTTCCGAGTCGAGGTTGAGGCACTGACGTGTTTGGACCATCCAAATATCATCAAGACCCATGATGTTGGAGTGCACGAAGGATGTCCTTACCTCGCAATCGATTTCGCCGAGCATGGAAGCCTCGGTAACGTGATCGCACATAAACCGCGGCAGCCGATGTGGGCCGCTGACCTCGTACGTACGCTGGCACTTGCTATGCAACATGCTCACGATCGCGGGATGCTCCACAGGGACCTCAAACCCACCAACGTCCTACTCATGAGGGATGAGACTCCGGTTATTTCCGACTTTGGGCTGGTGAAGTTCATGAACCCTATCCGTGAAGTCAGCGATGCCTTCTGCACAATAGCGGCTGCTTCAACATTCATGGATTTTATTCTTATTCAATTATCGGATGAATTGAAATTTCAATACGAATTGGACACAGATTCCTACAACGAAGTCGACGATCTCACGCGGAGTCTTTGGAAGCAGTGTGCAACCAGAACTGGCACCCTTGGTGACGAGTCCAGACTGCAATCGGTGGAGATGTTCTCGCGTAGCGCCCACCAGCAGTCAACACAAAAGCCACCCAAACTCGATGCGTTGACGCAAACCGGGATGGTCATGGGCAGCCCCAAATACATGGCACCGGAGCAAGCCAAGGGCCACCTTGAAAGCATCGGCCCCTGCACAGACATCTACGCTCTGGGCGTCATCCTCTATGAATTACTGACCGGCGCGCCACCGTTCCGATCGACTCACTTCGCAGAACTCCTCGCTCAGATCAATGCCTACTCTCCGGAACCAATACGGCGAATTATCCCCGACCTCTCTAGCGATATCGAAGCGGTGTGCTTCAAGTGTTTACAGAAGTTGCCAGATCAGCGATATACAAGTGCTCAAGAGTTGGCGGAGACTTGTCTCGGTTCTTGGAGGGACAAGAAGCAGAAGCCGTCCGCGATTCTCGGTCGGCTTCGAGTTCCCGTGCAAACTCAGTCGCTCTGGAGTCATCCTCAGCCGCAAAAGATACAACACCGCTCGATGCTCTTCTTGAGACCAGTACAAACAGGTCAAGTTTGAGTAAGACCAGGAGTTGGTGGCCCTTCAAGAAGAGGTAGCAAAAAGGAACTGACAATTCGGTCTAATCAAATGGGTTCTTCGAGTCCATGAGTTCTGCATGAAGAAAGAAAAGAGCTTCGTGCATCAACCAACAGATGAGCTGAAGCGTCTACCGATGAGGTCTCAACGACTAGTGAATTTATGTTGATACACGATTTCGCCATCAACGCTATGAAACCTAAAGGCGATTGTGGGGGGCCCGTCAGCTCGATCGACCAAAACCGAGAGGAAACCGCCATCAACGCGGTGAAACTGGTGGTACTCATTGTCAAAACCAGGTGAGCCGCCAGCGTGTTCGTCACTTGCCGGTCCACAGGAAAACTCGTGGAGACCAGTCCGAGGGTCAACGGAGTGGTATTGCCAGTGACGATCGCCACAGGCGACGAAGGCGTTCTCCGGCAAGTTATCTGCCAGCCAGCGACGGATTTCCTCCCCTTCGTGTTGGAATGCGGAGTTGGCGTGATTGTCCTTCTTGTTGCCGCGATCAGGACCAACAATCGGAGTTGGGCTGATTAAGACTTTCCAAGTCGCGTCACTTTCTAACATTGTCTGCCTTAGCCAGGCTTTTTGTTCCTGACCCCAGATCGACTTCTCTGGACCATCGGGCATGGGGTTCGGGGATCGATAGTCACGACCTTCAACGAGCCAGACCTGCAGATCTTTCCCCCAACGATAGGTTCGGTAACTCGGACCGGTTCCCATCGGAACCTGTTCGCGGAAGAGTCGGAGGCCCGCTTCGAACGTCAGCGGCTTCATGAAAGCGGGGTCGAGTCCTGGCCAACAGTCATTGCTCAAGAGATCATGGTCATCTTTCATCCAATAGCCGGGAACTTCCTGGTGAAAGGCAACCAGTTTGGGAAAGCTGTACATCCGATGCCAATGATAGCGTGCTAACGGAATGGTCCGAGCCCTTGGATCCTCATTGTCGTAGTAGACAGTATCGCCGGTCGGGACCAAGAAAGAGGGTTCAATTGCTTTCATCGCGTCGTAGATTTTGAACCCCTCGTTATCATCGACATCTTTGTACATCTGGCCGGTGACGACCGTGAACAACACCCGAGAAGGAGTCTCTGCTCGTGGTGCGGTCCGGAACTGCGCTCGAAGAGGCTGATCCGCCACACCTTGTTCATCAGCAGTGCTTGATTCAAGGAAGTAGAGCGTGTTAGGGCTCAGATCCTCCAACACAAACTGGTGAGAGTAGTCCGTCGTCTCATCAACCTGAATAGGGTCGGTTTCTAGGACGTGGGCCAGGTCAGCACTTTGGCTGACTCTCAACTGCAAAGAACCTCTCGCTCCAGGTGCGCTGTGGAGGAGACTCCCGACCTGATCATCCGTTGGGATCGGATCGATCGGACGTCCTGAGCGCCGGATCCCAGTCTCGTTCCGGGTTGATCTTAGAGTGTGGCGGACCCGGACGATCGCACTGGTCGGACTCACTTCGCCGATGAGAATACCAGTCGCTTGTCTCGGCGGATCGGGTTTATCGATGACCGTTGGCAACAACGCGAGCAGCCCAGTGAAGGTAGTGAGGAGCGTAGTCATGACTCAGACTCTCCGTTGAACTCGGAAACGCTTGGACTGGTTGAAGCCAATGTTGGACTCGGTCGAATCCAGATCCACCAACCGATCGCAACTCCGATCACGAGGCCGACAAGATCGGCAAGGATGTCGGCGAAGTGCAGCGATCTCTCCAATGCGGGAACGAGGTACTGGCCGACCTCCGTCATCATGGTGATCACCAAGCCTCCAAGCAAGACCATGATCCACCGAAGTCCAGCCCCAATCCAAAGCGCACCAAATCCAAGAAAAAGTGCCAAGTGAACAACCTTATCGATGTTCCACGTTCCAAGCGCTACTTCGCGGACCACGGCTTCCGTCGGTCGGAGCCAGGAACGAGGCATCCAACAGAGAAAGAGGATCAGAAGAGTCCAGACGAGTGCATGCCAAGGTCGCGGTCGCATGGTCCGACGTGCCCTCATTCGAAGGTTCGACTCAATTGGTGGAATCGCCCCTGGGTGATCACGCTCGCACAGAGGGAGAGACCGATACCATAGCCGAGATCGTCGTTCCGACGCGACAGATTACTTTCCGAGCAGTCCGTCAATGGATAAGCCACTCAATTCGTGCTGTCAGGAGGACCGCTTTCCGTCAATCTTTCGGACTTGAGAAGACGTAGATCATGCGTTCAAAATCCAGGGTCCAGGTGTACTTCTTGAGGAACGCGTGACTGATCAATCCGTCGATCTGAATACCACCAAAGTTCACCGCAATTGGCTCTGGTGTCGTTGTAAAGTATTGGTTTACTTGTTCCAACGGGCCGAGACAGAGTGGAAGCTCAGACTCAAAGAATCGCTGTGCCGCGTCATCACTCGCAACCCCCCACTTTTCATAATTCTCGCGCATCGCGATGAAACAGGCTTGTCGAACTCCATCTTCATTAGGATCTAACGCAACGAGACCAGAGTCGACGAAGTAGTTTAGATCCTCGATTTCTCCGAATTTCCCACGAGCAAACATGTAGTGGTCACCCCACATGAAGAAGGGGACTTCGACAATCCTCTCGCCGTGAACTTCCATGTGCTGTGTCGTCAGTTCTTCATTCCGTCTTGGTGAAAGTATGAGTCTCTCATTAGGGTAATCCATCGTCGCGTGGAACTGCTGAAGGACGTTGGTACCAAAAATGATGAAATCCTGTTCTCCGATAAGGGTGGGGATTCCAACTACAGGAACATTCTCCAACACAGCATCTCCGAGCCTGAACGAACGAGCGACGCCGCGAAACAGGGACACCCGCTGCGATGCATGAAAACCCTCACCAGCCTCGACCAAGTCGATACCGAGCTTCTCAGCGCGAGCTGGCCCTATAATAAGCCAGTTCCCCCCCGTATCGAGATGAACAACAGCCTTCTCATCGTTGATTGCTGCAGAGAAGGCAGGGAAGTAGGGAGTCAGGGGGTGGTCAGCGAATGGTACAGTTGTCATGGTCTCTAGGTTCACAACCAGCGGCGTTCTAAGGCGTGACTGGGCTTCGGCCTGGGATACCGCATCCATGGAGCGATCTTCTGCAAATCGCGCGGCCTCATCGTAACGATGCATGTGCAAGAAATTCTGGAAGATCACATTATCCAGTTCAGAGAACCTCCGATACGAAGGATCGAGTTTGCCATGGAGCGATAATGCTTCTTCGAATTGGCCACGAACCGAGAAACAAAGTACGAGGAGATGAACCCCCTCATCCGTCTCGCTGTGCTTCGTAGCAATTTCCTCGACAAGTGCAACATCCCCTTGCTTCCAGGCAACCCAAGCATCTTCCAGCGATAGATCTAAATCTTGTGCAGTAGCGGGGGCATACCAAAGCACTACTCCAACAATCGGTGCGAGTATTGAAGAGCTGTACCGCATGGAAACCTCGGGCTCGAAAGACATAGAAGAGGTGAATCGAATCTTGCCTTGAATCAACTAATCAATCCTAGCACAACAGCATTGTTAATCATCAGTGACTTGTAAGCCAGACAAGCGGAATGATCTTCCTGCGTTCCAAGAAAAGGCTCCGAACACACGTGGGGCAGAATTGTGGTAACCCAGTTCACTGCGTTCGAAACTCTCAAGGTAGTTTGCTCTAGTAGGAGGGGGAATTACGACAGCAATAGAGTCTTGGATCAACTTACTCTTCCCAGATAGAAAACATAGCCGTAGCTACTCCCGCACTCGTTCCACAGGTCGATCTCGCGCTGCAGACTTTCAGCGAGCGCTAGAGCATCAGCATTTCCTCGGTGTTTCGTACGAAAAGCCACAAGTTGCGCCTGCAACGGTCCGTAGTAGTTCTGCCAATCCTCCGCTGGCAGGATGAAATGCCCCACCGGATCGAAACCTGCCGAGTGCATTTTTGCCAAGTTGTCGTTGATCGTGGTTATGGCTGGGTATTCCGATTTCCAGAAGTCGACCGCTTTTAGTGGCGGATTCTCGCTGAGCCACGTCAACTCGGTGACAGCGACGAAACCTCCTAATCTCAAGAATCGCCGCCAACACTTAAGTCCTTCCTCAAACCCTAACAAGTAGAGGGCTCCCTCGGACCAGAGAAGATCGTATGCGTGTTCTGGGAAGGGTGGATCTGACATATCTGCTTGCACTGGCTTGATTCGATCGCGCAGACCTACAGTATTAGCAGAGGCTTCCAGTTCCTTCAGGAAAGGCTCATAGATGTCTACAGCTGTCAGTCTGCAGTCGATCGCTTTCGCCAAGACAAGCGACGCTGCACCCGCGCCGCATCCTAAATCAAGGACTTGAACCTTGGTCGAGGGTAGTCCGTCCAAGAGCGATAAGGCCATCAGAGTAGATTTCTCACTTCCCGGACCTTTGCGTTGCAAGCCCTCGTAAAATGAGAACATCAATGCGAGCTGCGCTTCAGTTTCTGCCATGAGGGATCCTGTACTGTACAGAGCATGCCCGATCCAGCTTGTCTCTCATTCAAACTTCTCGCAAGTCTCGAGAGTGTCTTGCCAACGCCGATTAGGTTGGATTCAGGCCAATGGTCGACGAATATGAGGACACGATATCGACGAACTTTGGTGAAGTCCAGAAACGACAGAGCAACCGATCATTCCGCTCACGAGAAAACTTGATGCGAGTCTCCGTGGTAAGCGGGAGTTCGGCACCTCCAACATCGGACAGAAGATTCTACGAGAGACCAACGAGACTCTCCCCGCTTCCATCACAATAAAGTCGAGGAGAGCAGCAGAGGACTTATCGAACGAACACAGTCTCCGCTTCGATCGCTGCGAGTGCTGCTGCGTCTCCCTCAGGAACTGGAACGCCTGCTTCCGCACAATGTCGGGCGAGTTCAGGGAGGAACGCCAGACGTGCTTCAAGGTCTCGAAGTCGAGCCGCCCTCAAGCGATCTTGTGCTTCAAGGAGCGTATCACCCGAGAGTGAAGCTTCGTTTTCGTTATACCATTGCTTGACTTCCTCATACTGTGAGGTTGCGGTGACCATCTGAGCATACCGAACGTAGCCATCGCTCTCGCTTTCCTGGTCAGACCGTTCCATCGTGGAGGCTATCCAGGCAGTTGTCGATCCCAGAATGTTTGAGACTGCGGGATCGCGGGCGATCATCGTTGCCAGTGCAACGACAGCAACAAGAACTGCCTTCTGTTTCCAGACTCGTTGCGACAAGTTTACGATCCAATTCATTGGTGAAGTTCCTTGCATTGCTCTTGGACTAAGCTCCTCAGGATCACATTCGGTTTCGAGGCGATCGACATGGAGTCGGAGTGCCTCGGCCTCGTCCTTGATCCTGGTAAGCTCGGATTGAAGCGCCTCGGCGTGCCGTGCCAACCGATCACGGTCGGATCGGAGGGCTGCGTGCTCTCCAGTGAGCAACCGGTACCACCCTTCGACCTCGGCAACCCGCTCTTGAAGCTTCTGCAGTCGTGGTCCATCCGGCTCCACCTCGACAATGGATGTCGAGAGGGTGTTGCGCGATGGTTCGAAGTCGTTGCAGAGTAGGTCGGTCGCCCCATAAGTCACAGCCCCGAGGCGCTGTCTCCGACGTTTTGATGCGCGGCTCATCAGCACCTCCTTTCGATTACTGCGATTCTTCGACCCACCCTCGAACGTTGAGGTTCGCAGAATGATCAGAATTAATCCGCCTTGGCAGCGAATATACTTCCGCTACATTCCAACCATTTAATCGAAGCCCGCTACCAGATTGGTTCGATCGAAAGGAAGTCTGATGTTGCTACTCTTCGCGCAGGCTGAGGCGAATGGGGCTTCCCAGTACGTCATTGGGTGGGGCACCCTCTCGTTGATAAACGCCGGGTTGGCTCAATCGAAAAATCGGAGCGGACTCTTCTGGTGGCTGCTCTCGCTCCTCTTCGGCCCCATCGCAACTTTCATCATCGTTGCCTTACTTGATCGGAAGATCCCCGAAAGCAAGATCCACGACCCTCGGATCGACTTGTTCGAATGACCGTCGATCCATCAGTCTTGAAGCAATACTGGATTGAGCAGGATCGATCACTCCTCTGAATCCTCTGGCCGAGTGGGTCGGAGTTCTCGCAACAATCGCTGATGCTCGACGACTACCTGTTGATGGCTCGGGTCGTCCACGAGATTCTGGAGTTCATCCGGGTCGGACCGATGGTCGTAGAGTTCGCGTCCCTTTGTACCACCGTCCCATTCGACATATCGGTAGTGCTTGGTTCGGACAGCATAGCCCATGAAGCGATTCTTCCCACTCCCACGGCGCATCTGGGTGAAAGCCGCTGGCCTCACTGAATTATTGGGATCGTGGAGAACCGTTGCGAGACTCTTGCCATCGAGACCGTCGGGAAGCGGCAAACCACAGAGGTCTGCCAGGGTCGGATAGAGATCAACCAGCTCGGCGAGACTCCGAGTCACTTGACCAGCATTTGCCATCGACGGTGTAGCAATGATCAGGGGGACACGAGCAGCCTCTTCAAAGAGTGCTTGCTTTTGCCACTGGCCGTGCTCGCCGAGGAGATAACCATGATCGCTCGTGAAGATCACAATCGTCCGGTCTTCGAGACCAAGCCGTTCCAGTCCATCCAAGACTCGTCCGACTTGGGCGTCCATGAACGTTGTCGCTGCATAGTACGCCTTCTTGCAAGAACGGAGGAGTTCGGGTGCTTCTCGTTCATAGCGGAAGTTCGTTGGTAACGCCGCCGCTGGGATGTCAGCGCAATCTTCCGCGATTCCACTCGGTAAGGTAATCCGCTCAATAGGATAGCGATCGAAGTAGGGTCTCGGGGCAACGTACGGCGTGTGCGGTCGATAGAAACCCACAGCGAGGAAGAACGGCTCTTTGCAATGCGCTTCCATGAGCTGGATCGCGGCGTCGGCACCGATCGCATCGGTCTGCTCTGCATCGGTACCGTCGGCTGCAAGCCAACTCAAGGTCCCTCCAAACTTCCCCGGTTCGAAACTAAAGATCAAATCTTCATCGTCTTTGTCACGACCGATCGGGTTAACAACTTCGTCCCAAGATTGGGGATCGTCCAGGCCATCGGTCCCGATCATCCTTGGGACACCGTAATGGTAAATCTTGCCAACGCGGGCAGTGTAGTAGCCGTGATTCCGAAATAGCTGTGGGAGGGTGAGGACATCGGGCATCGCCTCTCGGACTGATGTCCCGTTATTATAAATCCCCGTGCTATCCGGAGTCTTTCCGGTCATCAACGAAGCCCGACTGGGGTTACAGAGTGGATACTGACAGTACGCACGGTCGAACCTGAGGCCTCGGGCAGCAAGTCTATCGATCGCAGGAGACTCCACCAGTGGATCTCCATAACAGCCGAGGTCGTTGTTCAGATCGTCAGAGATGATGAATAAGACATTGAGCTTGGGCTCCACCTTCGCGAACGCATGACCGAGGCCAAGATTCAGATGACAATTAAAGACAGCAACAGCAAGAAGTGTGTAAAGCCGAATCCGCATGGTGTGAAGCCTCGATTGGGAAGAGGATTGAATGGTCAATTAAGAAGCTGGATCGCTGTGACGAGTCGCTACTGCTCTTAGGTCTCGAGTGAGAACGGGGTAAAGTTGGTGTTCCGGTCGTAGTAGTCTTCCGATTCCACACGCTTCAAGAAGCCGACGACTCGATAAGTCATCGGTGTTGCGACAACCTCCCAGGCTACCTTCAAGGTGTAGTTGGCGACCATCACGGTAAGAACGTTTTCCAGAGTCCAGCCAGGACGACCAAGGAAGGCAATCGGGTAGAACAAGAGGGAGTCAGCGGCCTCACCGGTGAGTGTGGAGCCAATGGTCCTCATCCACAAGAATCGTCCCTCGGTCCAGAGTTTCATCTTGGCGAGCGTGTAGGAATTAATGAACTCACCGGCAAAGAATCCAGCCATTGAGGCAATGATGATCCGCCAAGTACCACCAAAAACGATCTCCCACGACCCTTGATTCCCCCAATCTGAGGCCTCCGGAAGGGCTAAGACCACTTGACTGACCAAGGTGGCAAATGCCAATCCTCCAAACCCTGCCCAGACAACTTTACGTGAGCGCTTGTACCCATATACTTCGGTGAGAATATCGTTGAATAGGTAACTAATCGGAAAAAAGAGGACTCCGGCCCCGAAAGTAAAACCAAGGACTTCGACCCGTTTTGGCGCTGAGATCAGATTCGTACAGATCAAGACAGTGACAAATCCCGCCATAATCAGATCATAGTAACGGTAAACTCTTCCATAACCCTTGGGTAGGGGTATTGGATTAGCAACTTGACTTGGTTGGCTCGTTGGTGGAGCGGCGATCTGCTCGGTGGAGTCGGTCATCGGATGGCTCTGCTCTGGTCGCGCCGTTGAGCGGAGAGTTCGGCGGTTACCGTTACTTTGAAGAGACCGGATTCTACGGCCGTTTACCCGAAGATGTCCACGGCTCAGTTGCTCTCGGATTCAGCGACTAGTCCGAGTATAGTGGTGTTTTGATCCTGAATCTTGCTTCTCGATCGGTGAAAGGTTCGACACCGTCATGGGAGTGACTTTGCCTCAGCGACGTCCCGTCTTGGTCCTCGATTTTGGTTCACAGTACGTCAAGCTGATCGCGCGGAGGATCCGAGAGGCTCGAGCCTTTGCACTGATTGTCCGGCACGACATTAGTGCAGCCCGAGTGCGAGAACTCGACCCCATCGCGATTGTCCTCTCGGGGGGACCATCAAGCGTCTACGAGTCCGGTGCACCACAGATCGACCACGCGATCTTCCAACTCGACCTCCCGATCCTCGGGATCTGTTATGGGATGCAGCTCGCTTGCCAAGCGTTGGGGGGCACCGTCGAACCTCACCGAGCCCGCGAGTTCGGACCCGTGGAGCTTCAGGTGTTAGACCCGGACGATCCTCTCCTCAACGGGATTCCGCCCCGATCACAAGTCTGGATGAGCCATGGGGATCAAGTCTTGGATCCGGGTTCGGCTTTTGTACCGATTGCAGCCACACCTACCTGCCCGATGGCCGCCGTCCGGCATCAGCGTCGGCCGGTCTATGGACTCCAGTTTCATCCCGAAGTGAGGCACACGGAGTTCGGCGTCCAATTCCTCGAGAACTTTCTAACGCAAATCGCGCAGAGCCCTGGAGACTGGACGATGGAGGCAATTCTCGATCGCTCCGTTCAGTCGATTCAAGACCAAGTCGGGCCGCACGATCGCGTTGTCTGTGGGGTCTCAGGTGGCGTTGACTCCACCGTCACCGCAGCACTCCTCGTCCGAGCCCTCAACGACCGTGTCGTCTGTATCTTTGTCGACAACGGTCTCCTCCGCGAAGGTGAACGCGAATCGGTCACGCGGACCTTCGGAGAGAACTCTCCTGCAGAACTCCGAGTGGTCGACGCCGGTGAGCGATTCCTCAAGGACTTGGAAGCGGTCGAAGACCCTCAGGAAAAGAGGATCCGGATTGGCCACACATTTATCGACGTTTTCCGGGATCAAGCCAAACAAATCAACGGAGCACGCTTTTTAGCTCAAGGGACACTCTACCCCGATGTGATCGAGAGTGGTGGATCCCCCGATGCTCCGGCCGCAACGATCAAGCATCACCACAATGTCGGCGGCCTGCCGAAGAATCTTGGATTCAAACTGATCGAACCACTTCGTGATCTCTTTAAAGATGAAGTCCGACGGCTCGGGATCGAACTCGGGCTTCCCGAGAGCCAAGTCTGGCGGCACCCGTTCCCAGGACCCGGCCTCGCCGTCCGTTGCCTCGGTCCGGTCACGCCCGACCGGCTTCAGATCCTCCGACGTGCTGATGCGATCTTCCTTGAAGAACTTCGGGCCGCGGGCTTGGAGCGGTCGACCGGCCAGGCATTCGCCGTCCTCCTTCCGATCCGATCTGTCGGCGTAATGGGAGATGGCCGCACGTATGAGAATCCGATCGCACTTCGATGTGTCGACTCTGATGATTTTATGACCGCCGATTGGTCTCGACTCCCTTTCGATTTACTGGGCAAAGTCTCCAGCAGGATTATCAACGAGGTCAAAGGGGTGAATCGGGTCGTCTTCGATATCACTAGTAAACCTCCCGGGACGATCGAATGGGAGTAACCGAAAAGACGTCTTCGATTCATTGATGTTTAGTGATCAAGAGTCAGCGAGGCTCCTGATTTCTCGACGGAATGAGTGTCAGACACAATAATCTGGGGTACCGGCCGAAGTCACTTTCACTACTTCATCGCGTCTTCAGACTCGCTCGCTTTTCTCCGAACGGCCGCTCCTCCGATCACCATTCGGAGGCTTTTCAGCTCGAACGACCACCCGCAACAGAATAATACATTGTACTGCTTCGGCATTTTTCCTGAGGATCATCTCGATGGCAATGTCACTCGATTACGACAATGACTTCCAGGAGCGTCGCGAAAAAACCGAGGGCGCAGAACAAGGAGGCTGCGGTTGTTGGGCTTGGGGTTGCTTGATCGTCACTATTGGTTTTCTGCTGGTCGTCGGCGTGACGATCGGTGGCTTGTTCTGGGCCAGAAACTGGATGATCCAAACTGCGCTGGAGGTCACCGAGCCTGAGAAAGCGGAGATGCCTGAAGTCGCCCTCGACGACGAACAGCGCCAGGCGATCATCGATCGTTGGGAGACCTTTGGTGAGGAGGTCGAGCAAGGCAAAGCAAGTTCGATCGAGCTGACTGCGGATGAACTCAACGTCCTGATCGACGAGGAGCTTGAAGAAGCAGGCGACAGCTTCCATTTGTCGATGGAAGGAAAAAAGATCTCCGCCCAGTTTGCCATTCCCGTCGAACAGCTCGGACAGAATCTTCTCAGAACCGATAAACTTGACGGTCAGTTCTTCAACGGTGAAGGAACTATAAGTGTGAGCTATGGGATCAAAGGAATCCAGCTCGACCTCGAAAGTGCGAGCTTCAAAGGTGAACCGGTTCCAGATCAGGTATTCCAGGAGCTCCGCCAAATGGTTCAAGATCTCGATCTTACGGAAGTCGACAACCGTGACCCCGAACTTCGTAAACTCTTGGGCCGGATCGAACGCATTGAAGTGATCGACGGCAAGCTTGTCCTCACGATCCAAGAAGGAGGCGAGTCCTCCGTCGAAGACGCTGAGGAAACCGAAGTCCCCGAAGATCGCGAGCCCACGGTGGAAGACGAAACGACGGAAGTCCAAGCGATCGAGACTGATTCCACAGAGTCTACCGAGGAAGAATCGGTAGAGGAAGCGAGCACCGAGGAGACGACTACAGAGAGCGAAACCAAGGAGGAAGAGGTTCCGACCGTCGAGGAACCGTCAAATCAAGAAGGGATTCTGCAGCCAGCTCTTTGAGTGTCTTCGGTCGTCCGTCTGATCCCGCACTGGTTACTGATCGGGCGGGATCAACGCGAGACCGGCCAAGGGTCGAACTCTTGTTGATCGCCAGACTCGACCTCATGAATTGTAGCTGATAGGGTCTGCAAATCGAGCAGACCAAAGGTTCTTGAGGTCTCAACGACCGGGGCAGAAATTACCGAGCCGGGATTGATCACAAGGCCAATGTCGGATCGATAGCACATTGGCCGATGAGTATGACCATGAATTAGGATATCGACTCCGAGGCTTTTGAGCATTTCATCAAGTACTGTCCCCGGAAACCGCTCTGGCGTCATGAACTCCATATCCCCCCTTGGTGAACCATGGACAACGGCAATCGTACGATCGTCGTGTTCAAACACCAAGCTTGGGGGAAGTAGTCTCAGAAAATCTAGGGTTTTCTGACTCGGGATCGAGCCACCAAACTCATCAGGGACGCCAAGGCCCCGCTCCAAGGCCCAGCGATCGTGGTTCCCCCGGACAGAACGGATCCCGTGTTGCTCCACGAAGTCGACCACTTGATCAGGCATCGAGCCATAACCAACGAGATCCCCGGCACAAATAATCGAGTCGACACCCATCACCGTCAGATGAGCCCACGCCAATTCCAGACCGACCGGATCGGCGTGGATATCAGAAATCAATCCGTAAAGGCTCATCGATCTTCCAGGAGGGCTGTTCAATCCAAGAGGGCAAAGGAGCGTTTCAAGGAATCGGCAGTGGCGACGACCGCAAGTTCATCTGGCATCG
Source organism: uncultured Isosphaeraceae bacterium (assembly GCA_964510225.1). Classification (GTDB taxonomy): domain Bacteria; phylum Planctomycetota; class Planctomycetia; order Isosphaerales; family Isosphaeraceae; genus CAZEAN01. The sequence continues at coordinate 21,439 of CAZEAN010000005.1, read as the reverse complement.
CCCTGAGGGTGTTGTTGAAAGGCTCAGCACGGATCGGACCATCATAGCCGATCGCCACGAGCGCCTCGAGGAATCCTTTGAGGTCGATCACTCCAGTCGCGGAGGGTAACTCGCGACGACCGTCGACTTGCTCTTGGACAGGGACACCGCTGGGAGCATCATTGAGGTCGCAGGCCACGATCTGATCGTTCGAAAGAGAGTGGAGGTCGTCGATTGACTCTTCAGCGGTGTACCAGTGGAAGCTGTCGAGCACAATCCCGACGTTGTTCGCATCGATCGCAACGATCAGGTCCTTTGTTTCCGCCATCGTGTGGATGAACGGATAGCGCGATGCGGTCCAGAGAGTCTTCGGACCGACATATTCGAGTCCGAGCCGGAGGCCGTGGTCCGCGAGGACTTTTGCCGCAGCACCAAGCCGCTCGGCGTGTCGATCAAAATTGGCACGATATGTCAACTCGGGATGGTTCGGCATGATCCAGGTGCCAACTCTGGTCACTTCAGCACGTTCGAGCGTCGCTGCGACACTCGGGAGGCGGCTCAGACCTTCTTGGAAAGTTGATTCGTCGCGTCGGAACTCAACTGGTAACCCGGCCGCACCGAAACGGAGACCGTCACGCTTCATCGACTCCTTTAACTCGCCGAGGGCAAGCGCGGAGAGGCCGGCAAGGAAACCAGGATTCGGAGCGATCGATTCGAAGCCGGCTTGTTTCGCCATCGCCAGCAACTTGGGGAAGGGAGCGGAAACGCCGATCGCTCCCGGCGTCAGATCCATCGTAAACTGACGATCGGCATTCAGGGCCGCAGCTCCTGAAACCGTTGGACCGAGTCGATTGAAGCTTGAGAGCCCCACTAGGCTTATTCCTGCGGTTCCGAGGAATCCTCGTCTCGTTAATGCTCGACCGTTTCTCATCGTCGCCTCCAGGTTCTGCTGACTCGCTGCATTCTGAATTACGGTTGAATCCGGTGATGGTACATCTGTGCGTAGAGTGAATCGCATTCCTTCAAAACCCCGAGCAGGTGCGCAGGGACTGGTTCATTCTTGGGTGTATAAGGATGAAAGGTGCTCGATTTTTCCACGTTATCGTACCAGTGCTTGGCCCAGATACCATCCGTTGGCCGGCTCCCTGGAGGCCATGAGAGCATCGCCTCATCAAAGGGGACTCCCCAGGATTCGCAAAGGAGCCCAAGCATCCGACGGGGGTTCTCTAAAACATCCTTGGCGTCGATCACCGGAGGAATCTGCCCCGTTTGATCCCGGACCAGCTCAAAAAGCTCGGCTTGTTGCGGCATTCCAGTATCCTCAAGCCGAGGTTCCGGGAGGACCTTCACCAGTGACGTGAGCATTTCCTTGGGATCACGGATCAAGAATCCGTTTGCCAAGTTCGATAGCCAACTTCGGTCCACTTCGGGAAGAAGATGATGGGTCATCTGCTTTTGGTACCAGATCGGCAGATTCCCCGGCACCGGACCCACCAGGCTCGCCACAACCTTCCGCCAATCAGTATCTTGGGCGGCGATGACTTCGGCCGCCCCGGGGTGATCAAAGCCGGTCGCTTTCAGATAGTAAGCATAGAAGGGCTCGTCGACGACCGTCGCATCGCGACGGTTTTCCCAGGAACGCATCATCGCAGTTGAGATGTTCCGGGGACCGCTCCAAAGGGCGATTCGCAACGGTCTTTCTGAGGTCGGTGGCATCGGGGTCATGGGAGTAGGCCCCTTTATCCAGGGGGGAGCACTCTTAATGTCGAGCGTTCTGAGGGTCTCGTTATGGCACCTACAAGCGCAAGCCCTTCTTTGATCATCCGACGACGGTCATCGGGCGGAAGTGCGTGGAGCCCCCACCGCACTGACCTTGAGAGAAGAAGAAATCCACCTTGGACTTGTACTGTCCAGGTATGCCATTCGTTGAGGATCTTGAGTGATTCTACCGTCAGCGCGTCGGTAGCCCTGTTCTCAACACCGGTCGAGTCCTGGGAGAGCAACTGACATGGATAGTGCAGATGGTTCGGAATCACATAAAGGGACTGGAATTCCTCGACGACAGCCAGGTCATCCAAGTCTTTGATTCCATCACGGTCGATCATGAGTTCGGGACATCCGCCCTGAGTCCGGAGCGCATCCAGTAGTAAGACCCGAGGGGTAATTTCGAAATCGGGGAATTCGAGACCCGGGAAGAGTACCACGGTCTTGTGGATCCGGGACGTCTGCCCTCTTCTCTTGTCAGTGTTCGTGGTGAGGTCAAAGCACTCGATGGGCCGGTCAGACTCAGATCTCGAGTAGAGATTGGTGACTTCTTCAAGACCCTCAAAGACAACAAGCCCTCGGAGCCTTGGATAGCGCTCGAAAATCGTCTTGCCGTCTGCTTGATAGTGCATCCGGAGCTGAGCTGCAAGCACCCGATGCGATTGTTCATTTTCCTGATCGGATCCTACCACAAGCCCTCCCCAGAGCATCTCGATCGTTCGGACGAGTCCAGTTGCAGTTTAACCCGCTCTCTTGATTCAACGATTCGGTTGCCCTTTGGTCAACGTCCGCCGCGGATTAGTTGGGTTGCGTAGTCCTTGAGATCCCGATCAATCCGCTCTAAGTTCCCCAGGTGTTCGCGAGCCGGGCCAATGCGGTCGGCCGGTTGTTGAGCACCAGGTACTGACTCCCTGAGTGTCTTGATGTAGGAGAGTAAACGGCGCCGCCCCGACTTGGTCTGCAGAAGGGCGTATGTAAACAACCAGGCCTCGGCGTAGGCCAGTTGAATTGTCTCTTCCTGGACGAAAAGCTCATCATTGCTGAGCAGATCGGAGACTGAGTGAAAAGGCTTGTCTTCGATGAGCGCATTCCAGAGTACCCCAAGCCGCTCTCGGTTGAGGTCACCGATGGAGGCACGACCTCGGGGACGCCGGACTTCTCCGTAGGTCGCCAGGCCTTCGCTAATCAAGAGCGGGACCTCTGCCGCTCGATTGAGGAGACCGGTGTTGAATGTCAGTTGGTGGGTTGCCTCGTGAAAGAGCGCAATGGAGTTCGACCGCTCTTTCACAAAGTCGCGTTGGCCGTTTTCGCGGAAGTCGAAGACAACGAGCCAGTTGAGGTCGAGGTCGTAGAGTCCACCAACCGAGGGAGTCGTTGTTCCCAAGAGGCGCTGGAACTCCGTTGAATCAGCGACTGCTATGACAGGCATCCTCGTTACTGGCCGCTCGACGGGATAGTCCAAGCGCCGAAAGTGCTTTTGGTACTCAATTGCGATTCCTTCGCAGAGCATCGCGGCCTGGTCAAAGTAGTCTTCTGCGGCGGTCCCGAAGAAGAGATGCCATGTCCCCTCCTTCAACCGGAGCTCAGACAGACCGGCCACCTTCACGTGCCCTCGGATCGTTTCAATAAGCCGTTCCTCGTCATGATCCGACGATTCGGGAGCTCGGGTTTGGTCGTCCCCCCCGGCCCTCGAGGTTCCCGATGCAAGCGTAAGTCCACTCGCAACCAAGCTCATCCATCGACGACGACTCAATGCGACCAACTTCGAATTGAGCATAGTAATCATCCTGCCCGCAATGCTGGAATCACGGATAGCTGGTCGTGACGCAGACGATGAACGGGAACAACCGTTTGGTTGCAGCGTAACCTGGCCAACACGACTCGGCAACATCCACGCGTCCCGAGGCCGAGGGCTGATTGACCCCACTCTTAATCATCGCTAGATTGGTCAGTCATCAAGAGTTCCGGCAATTTACGACGTGATTGCTGTCGGATCATCACCTGAGTGGTTCCTATGAGTAGTCAATCAAAATATCACCCGCCCTTTTATTTGGGCATCGATCTCGGTGGGACGAATGTAAAAAGTGGGGTTGTTGACGATCAGGGTCAACCTCTCTCTTCGATTAGCATCAAGACAGCAGCGGAGAGGGGTCCAGAGCAAGGTGTATTGACCTTGGCGGAGGCAGGTCGTCTAGCGGTTCGGGAAAGCGGGATCGACTGGGATGACATCGCCGGCGTCGGGCTTGGTACTCCTGGAACGATGGACATCCAGGGCGGCCTCCTGCTGGAACCACCGAACTTACCAGGCTGGAACTACTTTCCAATCCGTGATCGGCTTGGGGCCGAACTTCAGAAGAAAACAATCCTGCAAAATGATGCCAATGCCGCCGCTTACGGCGAGTATTGGGTCGGTGCGGGCCGCGATGCCGAGAGCATGGTTCTCTTCACTCTTGGAACAGGGATCGGCTGCGGGATCGTTGAGCATGGGAGGATTATCCAAGGCAGACACAGCCATGGCGGAGAGTGTGGTCACATCGTCATCATGATGGAGAATGGCCGACTCTGTGGTTGCGGCCGCTACGGGCACCTCGAAGCCTACGCCTCGGCGACTGCGTTAGTGAAACGTGCGGTCGAAGCACTGGAGCTTTCCGATGAATCATCGGTGCTTCGTCAACGTCTTGCCGATGGCAATCTCACTGCGAGGACGATTAACGAAGCCTCTCTCGAAGGTGATCTCCTGGCATCACGACTGATGAACGAGACCGCTTTTTTCCTCGCCGTCGGCGCCACCTGTCTGATGCACACAATCGATCCTGACATGATTCTGTTTGCTGGCGGGATGAGTAGCGCGGGTCCTCAATTCATCGAGGCAATTCGTGAAAACGTGAAGCAACTTGCGCTACCGATACCTGCTGCAAATACTTGGATCGATTACGCGACCCTTGGTGGTGATGCTGGATTTATCGGGGCCGCGGGTTGCGCTCGGATGGCGTTTAAGGGCTGAATCAGAGCAGGTTCCGCCCTGTCATCAATCCTCAACGGCTCGATCCCCACCGAGTCGTTGCCGTTAAACAGTGGTTGATCTGCGGTCATCCCTGGATGACCTCAACGTAGTCAGCCGTGAGAAGCTTCGGTTAAACTAATGCGATCTCTTGATCGCGACTCGGACGAGAACGAATTGAAAGCGGTGTCCTTGATGGGCCAATCCCAAACGAAATCCTCGGTTGATCTTAAGAATCGTTCCCTCGCAGCATTCTTGGCGTTGTTGATGCCGGGGCTTGGCCACCTCTATCAAGGGAGAACAGGTAAGGCGATTCTTTACACACTCGCAATCCTCGGCCTCTACTTTATTGGTTTTGCATTAGGTGAAGGAAGCAACGTTTATTGGTCCTGGGTCAACCCGATGCGTGACCCAGAGCATTTCCGACTCTACTATTTAGGGCAATTTTGGGTCGGTCTACCCTCCTGGCCAGCCCTCCTTCAAGCGACCTTAGTCCAACAAGGTCAAGTCCCGCTCTTCAACGGGTTTATGGCAGCGCCTCGACTCGATCCCGAGATGCCGGGCGCTGTTCAGGAAACCATGTTGGAAGTCTTCATCCGAGCGCGATCGATCCCGATTCGGCTCGGCCAACTTCGCGAGGTTGGCGACATCTATACGACAATCGCGGGACTTCTCAACATCCTCGCGATTTACGATGCCTACGACGGCCCAGCCTTCCAAAACGAGCCTGAGACTGGGGCGAAGACCACCGCCTCAGACGCTCCGACATCGAACGACCGAAAGAACAACCCGCTTCCTGAAACGGCCTAACTGATCATCAAAAGGTGGGAATGTTGATTCTGCTTCCGATCGCAGTGACCAATATCTTCTGGTTTGCACCACCGCTGATCATCGCGATCAGCTTCGTCTACGCTGCCTCACGACATGAACCTTGGCCCGCGATCATCCGCCACGCGATCCGTTGGATTGTGATGATGACCCTCTTGCTCATTCTCAGCACCGCCGTTCTCTTGCTCGTTAACGCATTAGTCTAAACGCATTAGTCTAAACGCATTAGCCTGAACGCCCAAGGAACGGCTGGCTCGGCGGTATCGATCACTCGTCCCGCGGTGGCATGGGATTCTGAGACGCGGGACGAGTGCCATCATCGACATAGGATCGAAGGGTGTCGTCGATGTACGATGCATCGATGACGACCTCCCCATACGAACCAACGTTCTGGATCGGAATCGGTTCTGACTCAGGATCGGGTCTGGGTCGTGAGACGACAGCGTGGTGCGGGGGATGATCGAGCAAATGACCGACATCAGCTCGTTCACCAAGATAGTAGCGTCGAACATCCGGATTCTGGAGAAACTCGACCCGATTTCCTTCCGCCACAACACGGCCTTGGTGAATCAAATAGTTCCGATCCGTCACATCCAAGGTTTCCCGGTATTCGTGATCGGTCAGGAGGATCCCAATATGATACTGCTCCGCGAGATCACGGATCGCTTCTTGAATTTCTTTTACGGTCTTCGGATCGATCCCCGCGAACGGCTCGTCGAGCATGATCAGACTCGGTTCGGTGATTAAGCAACGGGCAATTTCCAGCCGTCGCTTTTCACCACCCGAAATATCACTGGCACGGGTCTTTCGGATCGTTGTAAGGCCAAACTGATCCAATAGCTGATCACGGCGTCTCCGACGTTCCCGACGATTCAAGTCGGAGCGCGTCTCCAGAATAGCCATCAAATTGTCTTCAACTTTCAGCTGCCGAAAGACACTGGTCTCTTGGGGAAGGTAACCGAGGCCGGCTCGGGCACGCTGATACATCGGAAGGTTTGTGACGTCGCGACCGCCGAAGTGAATCGATCCCCCATCGTTGGGAATCAGACCGATCGTCATCCGGAAGCTGGTGGTCTTGCCGGCCCCGTTTGAACCAAGGAGGCCCACCACTTCTCCTTGTTCAACATCAAAATCAACGCCGCAGACAACCTGTCGACGCCCGTACCACTTCTGCAAGTCACGTACTTCGAGAAGAGCCATGGAAGCCGATCCTCCTTGATCGGGTACGTTGAGTTCGATCGGCCGTTTAGAGATGTCTGGGTAACTGATCGCCCAGACTGGTTGATCCGAAGTCGCTTAACGGATCAACTTCATCCGCTGAACATAAGGACGAATGGGAAGTCCCAGGATGGGTTTACCATGAGGCCAGTAAACAAAGAAGGCCTTGCCGATAACGAGTTCCTCAGGGACTTCATGGGCCTCGCGGTCGAAGGTCGACCACGCAGGATACTCCCAGAGATTTCCCTTGTCATCTCTGTCGCCCCCACCATCGATATCTAGCTTGTTCCAGGCCCGACCGTCTTTACTCCGAGGGCTGTTGTCACCCATCAGCATGTACCGACCTTCGCGGATCGGGAAGATTCGAGGCGGATCTTGATCCACAAGTCGTTCAAACCGGTCCGGAGTCGAGAGGTTTTGGAGCATGCGATCGAGATCACTGAGCGTCCGGATCTGGCCTTGCGAGAGGAGGTCCGACTCATTTGGCATCAACGTATAGTAGATGTCGCGGCTGACGACAAGGTCACTCACGCTCATCGATGCCCCGTTCGACTCGATCGCAACCGGTGTTAGGTCTGCGACAGTGGGTGCATCGAGTTGTTCGTGATTCGCCTGATATTCAACTCCATCACCCAAAACATCGGTCCGATCGATCCGGAGCCTGAGTCGGTCATCGATGTTGCTGAAGACGATCCGATGGCGTCCTGGCTTGAAGTTGAACGAAACCGGCTTGCTGAGAATCTCGCCATCACGTTGGACGGTGACCGTCCCTTGACCGAAATCGAGGACTGCACGATGCTCGATTCCCCCCTCGATTAATTCGATCGCCATCATTCCTTTGATCGCTTCCCATTCGGTCCGGAACTCAATCTGCAGGTCGCCGACCCAATGGGGTTCGAGAATCGGTGGTTTATCGTCGTCTTCCTGGTTGGAGTTATAGGAGGAGAAGTCGTCGATCAACGAAGGAGTTGGTCCCATCGGCGGCTTCCGGCCATTCAATAGCATCCACCACTGTTGGATATCGGGGACGATGTGACGATACTCGAGTCGCGCCGGTTCATCTCCTACCGTCGATTGGACCTGAAAGATCCCCGGTTCCTCCTTGCTTTCAACCCAGCGATCGGCCTCAGCGGAAGCCCAACGTTGCCATCCCTTCAACTGTTTGAGTGTCTCCGGACGGTGGCGATCATCGTAAACGGTAACCAGCATTGCCTGTTCGTGACGGTAAGGCTTCCGGAGGATCGAAAAGGGCTCGTCGCTCCCAAGTGGCCGAGAGAAGAGGTCCCCTCCACTGATCATCAGCTCTTCGCCGGGGAGGCCGACAAGACGCTTAATGTAATTTTGCTCAGGAGCTTCTGGGTAATGAAAGACTACGACATCCCAGCGCTCGGGGGGACCCGCGAGAGGAAGCCAGGGGAGTTCGTACGGAAATTTCATCACCAAAATCCGGTCGCCGTTGTAGCTTGTATCTTGGCTGAGGTCGACCCGATATCGGCAATTGTAACAGGTACCAAATCTGACTGCATTTCCATTGATCCGAGTTTCGTCGGCAGCGTTGATCAGGAAAGTTGCGCCGCATTCAGGACATTCAACTTCTTTGTGTCGACCCATTAATGTGGGCGCCATCGACCCCGTCGGGATCACGAACGCTTCGGCAGCGAACCCCCGGACCAAAAGCGCAAAGATGAACGCCACAACGATCGCTTCAACCGATTCGCGGTACGATTCGCGTGGTTTCGCTGCTACCTGTGCTTTCCCCTTGGATGCATTCTTGGTCCGAGCATCGGGTTGTTTCCCCGAGACCTTTTTCTGTCGATCGGCCATTTGCGTCATAACAATCCTCGGCGAGACTCATCGAGAGCGATTCGGAGCGGCGAAGATCTTTCAGCCTCAATTTCGGAGCAGGCGCGACATGAGCTGAGCCACTCTCGGTGGAATCGCTCATTGAGTCGGGTAAAGGTCAATCAACACCGACGTAGGTCTGATCTCGCCCGCCTTGAGATCTCAAGAGGCATGCTCTTCTCCCCAATGGAAAGTTCGAGCAACCTCCGTCAAGCATCTCAAACGTACGGGCCAACTCAGTCATTATCGGAACCATCGACAAGACTCAACCCCCGTGATCAACAGTCCAATGGTACCATTGATCTAATTACGAACGATAGTCCTCGTAAAGTCGAACGACTCTCAGGAAACGACCCAGGCCCAATTATTAAGTTAGGTTAATTAACCTCCTTCGAATTGGTCGCCCTTGACTATTGTGATGGGAACCCTTCGTTGTCAGAGAGTGTGAAATGACTCAAGTGTTCCCGGATCGGAGAACGCCTGAGGGCCCATGGCTCGGGGCGGGAATCGTCGAAACTCCGGAACTTAGCCTCTATCGGATAGATTGGTCCTTTGACAGATTCCTGATCGATCAACCCGTCAATCAATCATCAACTAAACAATGGACTGAGTTCCGCACAGATCCTCTGAAATCCCTGAACGGTTCTTCGGGAGACATCAGGGAGCAGGGATCTTGAAGCTTGAGGCCGGCTTCTTGCGTGGGACTCCTTGCGGTCCTTACAGCGTCGACAACAGGCGCTGTGTCACTCTATAATCTGTCCTCGTCACTGAGTTCCTGTGGCTCGGAATGGGATAGGCCGAGACAATTTGTCTCTACTACAGATTCCACCTTGATGCCAACGATGATCCCGGAAAACTCGAGATCAGAATCTATGAGTCGTGTTCCGATTCCCAACCGACTAATTGTCTCAGGTCTGGTCTCAATAATAACTGCTTCGTTGATCGTCGGTTGCCAGACCGGAGCCCCTCAGGTGGTGGAAACGCCGCCGCCGAGTGTCTCCGTCGCAACACCGGTCGTCCGAACGGTCATGGATTTCAGGGAGTTCGTGGGATTCACCGAGGCAATCGAAACCGTAGAAGTTCGGGCCCGAGTGGAAGGCTACCTTGATGAAGTGAACTTCAACGAAGGGGAGACCGTCGCACAGGGACAAGTCCTCTTTGTGATTGATCCACGCGAGTATCAGGCCGATTACTCGCTCGCCGAAGCGAAGCTGGAGCAGTCAAAAGCCCAAGCCAAACTCGCTGCGGTTGAGCGACAGCGCTACGGGGCACTTGCGCAACGGGATGTCGGCAGCCGCCAGGATTTCGATCGTGCCGATGCTTCTTATAACGTCGCTGTTGCCGAGATCCGGGGAGCCGAGGCCGAGCTTGAACGTGCTCGTCTTAACGTCGGGTTTACTGAAATCCGTTCCCCGATCACGGGTCGTGCGAGTCGTCGTAATGTTGATGTGGGTAATCTCGTAACCCCAGGAACGAGCGAATCAACACCGCTGACGACCATCGTCTCGGAAGACCCTTACTACGTTTACTTCGACGTCGATCAGAACTCACTCCTCGATTATTCTCGTCGAGCTCAGGTCGAATTGACTTCGACACCTGGTGAACGTGTCAATCTCAGAGAGGCGAACATTCCCATCGAGATGGGCCTCAGTGATGAAGCCGGCTACCCTCGGGTCGGCGTCCTTGAGTTTTCCGACAATCAGATCAATCCATCGACGGGAACGATCCGGGTCTGGGCCTCCTTCGTCGTTGAAGATCTTGCTGTACGTCCAGGCTTATTCTCTCGGGTTCGGGTTCCCACTGGAGAGCCTCGGGAAGGGATTCTTGTCGTCGACCGCGCGATCGGATCGGATCAAGGAGCCCCCTATCTTTATGTGGTAGACGAAACTGGAACAGCGATCCGTACAGATGTCGAAGTCGGTCAAGAATACAGTGGGCTCCGCGTGATCAGATCCGGCTTAGGGGCGACCGATCGCGTCATCGTCAATGGTATCCAACGGGTCCGCGATCAGTTGAAGTTGGAACCGGTGGAAATTCCAATGCCGATTCCACCTGGTGCGGAGGAGGCCCTTGGGATCGCAGCAGACGGGGTTGACTTGAAACTTCGCGCTGAAGAAATCCGGGCGGCAATCAACGTCATTGAGGAAGAATTGGCGGCATCCGAAGAGAGAATGACCGATCGAGTTTCGGCAGAATCGGAGGAGAGCAATCCCTCAGACAAAGGTGAGCCTGTGACACCTGACGGCGCCTCAAGCGAGACTGACCCCACCGAGAATCGCTCGAACTAACGGAGATCGACGCGTCATGTTCTCTCACTTCTTTATCCGTCGCCCGATCTTCGCGGCCGTGATCTCAATTGTCATTGTCGTCCTTGGGCTCTGGTCGGTCGCTCAGTTGCCGATCGCTCAATACCCCGAGATCGCACCGCCGACGGTCGAAGTCAAGACGACCTACCCCGGTGCCGACGCTCAGACCGTCGCGGAAACAGTCGCCGCCGAAATCGAAAAAGAAGTCAATGGTGTCGAAGACAGTATTTACCTTTCGTCGACTTGCACCAATGACGGACAATATACGTTAACCGTCACATTCCGAGTCGGCACCGATCTTGATATGGCCCAGGTCCTCGTGCAGAACCGCGTCTCCATCGCACTCGCAAAACTCCCCGAAGAAGTAACCCGCCAAGGTGTAACGACGAAGAAAAAATCGCCGTCGTTGATGTTGTGTGTCAACTTAATCTCGCCCGATGGCACGAAGAACACGCGGGAATTAAGCGAGATTGCGACAACACGGGTGAAGGACGAACTCGCAAGGCTGGAGGGCGTCGGTGATGTGGTGATCTTCGGCGAGCGTGAGACGAGCATGCGGATCTGGCTCGACCCGGATGAACTGGCGGCCCGAAGTCTCACGCCGACTGACATTGGAAACGCAATCCGCGAGCAGAATATCCAAGTCGCTGCTGGCCGCCTCGGTCAACAACCGGCTCCGAAGGATGAAACAGCCGCATTCCAGTATAGCCTCCGGGCTAAAGGACGACTCCTCACGCGTGACGAGTTTGGTGGCATCATTGTTAAGACGGGAGCAGAGGGGCAACTTGTCTACCTCCGTGACGTTGCCGAGATCGAACTGGGGGCCAAGAACTACGATCTCAGCAGTACACTTGATGGTCGACCGACCATCACCCTCGGAATCTTTCAGCTTCCCGGCTCAAATGCCATCGACGCGGCGCAACGAGTCCGTGAAACGATGGCCTCGATCGACCTCCTAGGCAGTGGAGAATCCACGGAGAGCCAGGCGGTCGGTACCTCAATCCTCTCCCCGATTGTTGATGGCCTGAAGAATCTCTTCGGAATCAAGACCGGGCAAGCGGAAACCGAGGCGACCACTCCTCGTCCGGAGCCGATCAGCTACGAGATCGCCTACGACACCACAGGGTTCATTCAAGAGTCGGTTGATAACGTTGTGCAAACGTTGATCGAAGCGATCGCCCTCGTCTTGATCGTCCTCTTTGTCTTCCTCCAAGACTGGCGGACGACGTTGATTCCCGCGATTGCGGTCCCGGTCTCGCTCGTCGGAACCCTCGCGATCATGCTCGCCTCAGGGTTCTCTTTGAATAACCTCTCGCTCTTCGGGCTTGTTCTCGCGATCGGGATCGTGGTCGATGACGCGATCGTAGTGGTCGAAAACACGGACCGGAAGATGGAAGGTGGTCTTCGACCCAAAGAAGCCGCGAAAGAGGCGATGACCGAGGTCGCTTCCCCAGTGATTGCAACAACGCTTGTCTTAATCTCGGTCTTTGTGCCAACCGCACTGGTCTCTGGGATTACGGGCCAGTTCTACCGACAATTCGCGCTCACGATCGCCGCCGCCACCGTAATCTCCTCGATCAATGCCCTCACCTTGAGCCCAGCACTCTGTGGTGTCTTGTTGCGACCCCGAATCGAAGGCGAACGTCGGGAACCGCTTCCGGGAGTCTTCTTGGCGTTCCTCCTGGGTGCAGTCGGAATCTGGGGAATCGGTCCGATGATTCCGAAACCAGACGCAGAGTGGCTCCAGTGGATCCTCGTCATCCTCCCTGGTGTTGTCGGGGCAGTTCTGGGTGCCTTCACGTACAAGTTGATGAATGCGCTGATTCAAGTTGGGTTCCGACTCTTCAACATCGCCTTGGATGCTGGAACCTCGATTTATACGCTCCTGATCAAGGGGATGATCCGGCTTAGCCTGGTTGTTCTCCTGATCTACGGCGTTTTAGTCGGTGCGACGGCTTATGGTTTCCGAGTAGTCCCCACTGGGTTTATTCCGACGCAAGACAAAGGATATCTCGTCGTCAATGCCCAACTTCCAGACGCAGCATCGCTCAATCGCACTGAGGACGTAATCAACCAGATCAGTGAGATCGCGCTCCAGACCCCAGGCGTCGCCCACACTCTCGCGATCCCCGGCTATTCAGCGCTCTCGGCTTCCAATTCGTCCAACTCGGGAACCGTCTTCGTCGTCCTCGAACCGTTCCGGAACGAAGACTCCGATGCCGAAGGAGTTGGTCGATCGGGCGATCCCTCCCGAAGCTCGTATGCTGCAGCAGCGGCCATGCAGCGGCAGTTCGCGCAGATCCAGGAAGCCGTAATCGTCTCCTTCCAGGCTCCGCCGGTAGACGGTCTGGGCAGCACCGGCGGATTCAAACTAATGGTCCGTGACAACCGGATCAGTCCCCAAGATCTCCAAGGTGTAACTCAGAATCTGGTCGAACTCGGGAATGCACAGCCCGGCCTTGCCGGACTCTTTACTAGCTACCGGGCCGATGTCCCACAGTTCCGGATCGAGATCGACCGAATTCAAGCACAAACAATGGGTGTTCCTCTCTCTGAAGTCTTCAACGCACTGCAAATCAGTCTGGGATCACTGTATGTCAATGATTTTACCTACGAACAGAGGAATTGGCAGGTCATCATCCAAGCTGATGCTCCCTACCGGCTCCGTCCAGATGATATTGGGAAGATCTATGTGCGTAATACGCAAGGCGAGATGGTCCCCCTCGCCGCATTAACGAAGATCCAGAAGATTACCGGACCTCAGTTAGTGAACCGTTACAACCTCTACGCCGCCGCCGCGATCAATGGAAGTGAAGCGCCGGGAACAAGTACGGGGGAAGCGATTGCTCTGGTGGAAGAACTCGCAGCCAGAGTGCTACCCGGTAGTAGTGATATCGCCTGGACCGACCTTTCGTACCAGCAAATCGATGCTTCCAAAGACATCAAGAATCAGCTAGTGTTCCCACTCGCGGTGCTTTTCGTCTTCCTCGTACTCGCAGCACAATATGAAAGCTGGTCTTTACCTTTAGCTGTCATTCTGATCGTACCGATGTGTATCCTCTGCGCGTTGATCGGGATCGGGATCCGTGGCCTTCCAAACGATATTTTCACTCAGATTTCGTTTGTGGTCCTGGTCGGACTTGCGACTAAGAACGCGATCTTGATCGTTGAATTCGCGAAGGAGAAACGTGAGGCAGGTGCCTCGCGGATCGAGGCTGCGGTGGAGGCTGCCCGATTACGGCTCCGGGCGATCCTGATGACTGCACTGACCTTTATCCTCGGCGTGGTCCCGCTGGTCCTCGCTGAAGGTGCGGGAGCCGAGATGCGTCAGGCAGTCGGAACCGCCGTCTTCGCTGGGATGCTGGGCGTGACGTTCTTTGGACTCTTGTTGACACCGATTTTCTTCGTCGTAGTCGACTGGCTGTCAACACTTGGGAAGTCGAGACCAACCGAACCCAGCAAGGAACTGACGGAAGTAACGGGCGCCACGACGGTCGCTTCTTCTTAAGGCCCCCGCTCTGTCGGCTCCTCGGAGGGTTGCCTCGCGTTCGTAGTTCTGATACTGGTGCAACACGAGATTGTTCTCGGTACAAGAACTGAACTGCCACTTGGACGCAACCCCAGCCAGATTGAGGAGAGAGACCGATGAGTTGCCCCCAGCTACCGATCGTTCTTGTTCTCGCACTCGTTCCATTGAATATTACGATCAGCGAGTGCCGCGGGGAGGATCCTGACCGCCCGAACATCCTCTGGATTACGTGTGAGGATATCAGTTCAAATCTCGGCTGTTACGGCGATGATTATGCCGTGACGCCCAACCTCGACCGCCTCGCGACGGAAGGTGTTCGCTTTACAAATGCCTTCGCGACGATCGGCGTCTGTGCTCCGGCACGTTCTACGATTATCACCGGAATGTACCCGCCCTCGATTGGCTCACAACATATGAGATGTACAGGGAGGATTCCTGATGGCGTCCGCCTCTATCCTTCCTATCTCCGAGAAGCGGGATACTACTGCACCAATAATAGTAAGACCGACTACAACCTCAACGCTCCACCTGACACCTGGGACGAGTCAAGCCGTCAGGCAACCTATCGGAACCGTAGTGAAGGGCAGCCCTTTTTCGCCGTCTTTAACTTCACCACCTCACACGAAAGCCAGATCAGGCTCCCAGAAAACCGCTATCAAGAACGTGTCGCCGACTTCTCCAGTGAAGAACTCCATGATCCCGCGAATGCCCCTGTTCCACCCTATCATCCTGAGACCGACCGGGTCCGTCGGGATTGGGCTCGGTACGCAGACATGATCACGTACATGGATAAGGAAGTCGGCAATCTTCTCGAACAGCTCGAAGCCGATGGTCTCGCTGAGGAGACCATTGTGGTTTTCTACTCCGACCATGGCGCAGGGATGCCCCGTAGCAAACGTTGGCTCTATGACTCGAGCACTCGGATTCCTTTCATTCTTCGAGTCCCTCAGAAATATCAGGATCGCGTTCCCGCAGAACCAGGAACGGTCTCTGATCGATTGATCAGTTTTGTCGACCTCGCACCGACCACGCTCAGCCTCGCCGGAATCCCGATTCCGAAACACATGCAAGGATCAGCGTTTCTCGGTGAGCAAGCCGAGGAACCCCGGTCGTTCGTTTATGGATTCCGCGATCGGATGGATGAACGCTATGACATGGTCCGGATGGTCAGTGATGGCCGGTATAAGTACATCCGCAATTTCATGCCTCAAATGCCTTACTTTCACCACCAATACATCGGCTATATGTACCAGATGCCAACAATGCAAGATTGGCAACGACTCGCCGACGAAGGGGCACTCCGGGGCGCTCCTGCGGTCTTCATGACGCTGGAAAAGCCGACAGAAGAGCTTTATGACACCAGTGTAGATCCATCCGAAATCGAGAACCTTGCGCAATCAGTAGAGCATCAAGAAATCTTGCAGTCGATGCGCCAAGAGTGCGATGATTGGCAACGTTCGATCCTCGATCTCGGCTTCCTCCCAGAATCGGATCTCCGGACCCGATTCGGTGACGAGCCCCCCTACAACGCTGTCAGATCCAAGTCAGAAATCTATCCTTATGATCGGATCGCTGCCGCGGCGAAGCTCGCAATTCAGCGCGATCCATCGAACGTCGATCGCCTCGCGACTCTCCTTGATGACTCCGATCCTGCGGCCCGATGGTGGGGAGCAACAGGGTTGGCGATTCTCGGCGAATCCGCACTCCCAGTTGCCGGGCGTTTGAGGGAAGCTGCCGAGCATGATGACGCAGTCTCTGTCCGAGTCGCCGCGGCAGATGCGTTGGCGGTTCAAGGGTGGTCCGAGGAGGCAGTCCCGGTTCTCATCGAAGCAATGAAAAGTGAAAATAACTGGGTCCGCCTGAGGGCGATCAATGCGCTCGACCGGCTTGACGGAGCCGCCGCTGATGCGGAGCCGGTCTTCCGAACTGCCTTGGACGACCCTTATAACTACGTCGTCCGAGTCGCTGAGCACGCGCTCTCGTTCTTCGAGAATCAGTAATCTCGATTCACTCGAGAGTTCCCTCTCTGAGGCGTTTTCAAGTCGAGTCCACCTCGATACGCTCTAGGAAGCAAACCCAATCCACTTGGTTGATGGACATCATTTGTTTCGAGGTGGTTCGTGACTCAGCAAGAGCTGAAACCGTCCGATCTAGTGGTTAAGACACTGGGCGAGTGTCAGTATCGATCGCCAATGACCGCGGAGTCGAATGTCAAGTTCGTGGATGAATCCGTCCGTGTGCGCTACCACCAAGAGGTCGGTCCTGAGGAACCTGCTGAAACAGTCTCGTTCGAAAAGGCTGGGCCACGGTCGAAGATCTTCTTCGATCCCACGAAAACGACTGCAGCGATCGTGACCTGTGGCGGTCTCTGCCCCGGGCTTAATAATGTGATTCGATCGGTGACCCTGGAACTCCGCCATAATTACGGCGTCCCCAAAGTCCTCGGAATCCGTCAGGGCTACCGAGGGCTCGACCCCGATCTCGGGATCGAGCCCATTCTCCTCTCTCAAGAGAAGGTGACGGAGGTCCAAAACCTCGGTGGGTCACTGCTCTCGAGTTCCCGAGGGCCCCGATCGGTCGAACGGATGGTCGATTACCTTGTCGATCAATCGATTGACCTTCTCTTTTGCGTCGGTGGCGACGGGACCCAGCGTGGAGCGGCCGCAATCGCCTCTGAAGTCGCCGACCGAGGGCTTACTAAATCGGTTATTGGGATCCCCAAAACAATCGACAACGATATTCTTTACGTATCAACGTCTTTTGGCTATGCAACAGCAGTCGAAAAAGCCGAAGAAGTGATCCGTGCCGCCCACGTTGAGGCCCTCGGCGCACCAAACGGCGTTGGGCTTGTGAAACTGATGGGGCGGGATGCAGGATACGTCGCCGCCGGCGCCGCCTTGGCGAGTGCCGAGACCAACTTTGTCCTCGTACCCGAGGTCCCCTTTCCCCTCGAAGATCCCGGTGGATTCTTGGAGTCACTCGTCTCGCGCATCAAGCGACGTGGTCACGCCGTCGTGGTGGTTGCTGAAGGGGCAGGCCAGCATCTTTTCAAAGATCAAGACGCCGTCCGAGACGCTTCGGGTAACGTCAAACATGTCGATATTGGCGTCTTCCTTCGTGATCGAATCCGAGACCATTTCCAAGAGGTTGGAGTTGAGCTAAACCTCAAGTATCTCGATCCAAGCTATGTCGTCCGGAGTGTTCCGGCGAACTGTCAGGATCGGATCCTCTGCGATCAGCTCGCCCGGATGGCCGCCCATGCCGCGATGGCGGGTAAGACCGCTGCAATTATTGGCTCTTGGGCATCCTACTTCGTCCATGTCCCGATCCCGATTGTGGTGACTGGCAAGAAGCGTATCGATGTTCATGGAGACTTCTGGAACGCCGTTCTCAACGCTACCGGCCAACCGCGTTGGTAAGCGATGGCGAGCCGATCAACAATCGTCCCGATCTTGATTCTACCTGCTAAGAATGAGCTGCGCGGCTGCGTTGAGATCGGAAGCGGTGAGGTCGGGCCGCTCCCTTGCCGGGGGATCATCTAGACTGGAATTTCCGATCAAGACGGTCCGACATCCCGCACGGATTCCCGCACCGATGTCAGCGGGGCGATCACCGATCATCCAGGATTCTGCCAGTGACACCTTGAGCGCGAGAGCCGATCGAACCAGCATCCCGGGTGCGGGCTTTCGGCACTCGCAGTCCACCCGATACTCTGGCACAAGAGCCTCGGGGTGGTGCGGGCAATAGTCAAATCGATCCACCCTGATACTGTGTTCCGCGAGGAGTTCACGGAGTCGGGACGCGACACCGATCAAGGCGGATTCGGGGAATAAACCACGGGCGACCCCAGATTGGTTGGTAACAACAACCAGGCGGTAGCCGGCCGATTGGAAGGCAGCGAGGCCGGGAATCGTTCCCGGCCTCAGCGTGATCAGGTCAGGGTCTACGTTGTACGGCACGTCGTTAATCAACGTGCCATCTTTGTCAAGGAAGATGGCACGATCGAGGTCGTTCACACAGACACCTGTTGATCTTAAAGATCGAAATCGTCGGGAACTTCAAAGACATCTTCAGGAAGCTCGATATTGGTTTCGACATTTTCGATCGTGATCACAAATTGGTTACCGAGCACTTTTTGGACCAGCTTGGTGGCGACTTTAACGCCATCAAATTCGAGGTAATCTTGGAGAAGCTGCTCGACTTCGATTTCACCCATCGGTGTAGAGGCAACAAAGACATTTTTGACGAGTAAGCCAGATTCTTTGCTGTAGTAAGATTCGATCAAGTTACCTTCTTTGGGGGTGAGGGTCACAACGTAGCACTCATCTCCCTCGACTTCATCCGTACCGGTCACCTCCACTTTGGAGTAGAGTTCTTTCCACTTTAGCTCCGAATTAAAGATCCCATCCCGGACAAAGACGGCTTTTTCGTCACCTTCGATCAGACGATTCCCCGTGATCGGGTTCATCTCCCAGGCGGTTTCACCGTTATACCCTTGGACAATCTTGCCGATCTGGTCCAAGCTCTGAGTAATCAGGATCTTGTTCGGTGCTGCCTCCAAGATCACCGTGTCACCAGAGATACCAGCGCCGACGAATTCGATCGTTCCGGTGCTTCTCCGGTTGGTCGCCTTGTTATAGGCAGCGACACCACCCGTCGCTTCGATGTAGGCGCTGAGAACCTCATCGCCCGTCGGCAAGTCTTGCGCTTGGGCGGATAGGTTGAGCGAAGTTGCCACGAGGGCAACCAAGCCAGCGAGTGTCAGAGTACGGAAAGGTCGAGGGTTCAAGGCTCTTCTCCAGTCTCTTAGGTAATCGATTGCGAGTCCGAGTAACGTTGGGGCGGATTGGGAGACGTTGGACAGGATTAGGGGAGTCGAAGAGGAGGGATCCAACAACACTGGATCCCTGGAGCATTCGAGTCCCCTCGATTAACGACGATCGCTCGCTTTGGTAAGCGGAGGTCGCGGACGGTTCTTCGCTTCAGCGACCTCGTTCTTGAGTTCTTCGACAGCAGTTTCCAACTGTTTGTCGACTCCAGCGGGCCAGGCACCAGGTTCCGGCCAGATCACAACGTCAGGGACTGCGCCGTTGAGTTCCATGTCTTCGCCAGTTCCCAGGACGAACCAACCTCGGAAGGGAAGGCGGAGGAATCCAAGGTCCATGATCGAGGTACCGCCGGTACTAATCACTCCACCCGCGGTTGGGGTTCCCACGAGCGGTCCTCGACCAAGGGTCTTGATTGCGTGGCTGAAGATCTCGGCGTTACTGAAGCTATTCTGGTTGCAAAGGACGACGATCGGCTTCGACCAGGAGGCGTAGACCTTCCGATCTTGGGGATAACCTGGGCCACCGCCCCGGGGGACCGTAATCGCGTGAACCGGCTGAGTGAGGCTGGTGAGGAGTCGGTCGGCGGTGGAGCCTCCCCCATTCTCACGGACATCGATAATCAGCCCGTCCTTGCCCGCACCTGCCGAGTAGAGCTCCTCTTCGAACTTGAGGAAGCTCCCGTTATTCATCGCACGGATGTGGAGATAACCAAGGGTCCCTTCGCTCCACTCACCGACCAGCTCACGGTTATTGTTAATCCAGTGATCATAGAGCAAACTTCGGGCCGCACCGTAACTGATCGGCCGGATTGTAACTTCGCGGGTCTCACCTTCTGTGGATTCGATCGAGAGGGTGATATCGCGTGACAACGGACCGTTCAAGACGTTGGTGAGATCCATTTCAGGATCAACAGTAGTACCGTCAATCGCCAAGATGATCTCGCCAGCTTCGACCTTCGCCTTTTCAGTATCAGTCGGGCCATCGGGGATTACGTCCCGGACCTTGAGGCCGGGACCGTTATGAGCGGGATCGAACCGAAGGCCAAGGTGTGCCGTGGTCACTGACCAGTCATTGCCCTCAGCGTTGCCCGAGCCGCCACCCGAAGGATAAAAGCCAAGGTGCGACCCATTCAGTTCGCCGAGCATCAGTCGGACGACTTCGGCAAACATGTTGAGGTCAACCGACTCCTCGGCAATCTCGGCATACTTCCGGCGGATCGCATCCCAGTTCCGGTTATTCAGCTCCTCGTCATACCAACGATCGCGCATCGTCCGCCAAGCGAGGTCGAAACCAGCGCGAAACTTCGCAGCTCGGTCCACTTCCTGGCGAGCCTGGAAACCATATCGAGTGACATTCCCCGAGCTATTCATGCTCGAAGGGACCCCACCGACGAGCCCGACGATCTGATTCCCTTTGTCAAGCCATCGTGCTCCGGCAACGGTCTCACCGCTTAATCGTTTCGGACGAAGCTCATCAGGAAGGGTGATGGTATAGGTTCCACTTTGTCCATCAACCGATGCGCGGAAGGCTAGCTTCTTGGAATCTGGCGACCAGAAGAGGCCACTTTCGAACGAGTTTGGAATCGAGACCCGACGGATCCGCTCGTGGATCCCGTCGAAGTCGATCTTGACGAGACCCTCTTCGTCGGAGGTGTCTTCTTCCTCGTCGCCTTCTTCGACAGACGCTTCCTCGGGCTCCTCGATTGGAGTCGTTGCCGACTCGGGCTCGTCTTTTTCCTGATTCTCGGGCTCTGAGGCAGGTTTCTCCTTTGTTTTCCGGACCTTCTTCATTTTGGCGATCGCTTCTTCGATCCGACGATCGCGGCTTCCTTCCTCGTCATCTTCTGCGCGGAGGTAGACGAAAAAGACATCGACTTCCGTGTCAAACCGCCGACCAGCAAATGCGAGAATCTTACCGTCAGGAGACCAGGACGGACTGCTTTCGTTATCGGGATGCTTCGAGATGTTGAATGGCTCTCTCGAATCATCGATCGGGATCACCCAGACATCGTTGTTGAATTCGTTATCATTCCGCGCGTAGGCGATCCAGCGACCATCCGGCGACCAGGTAAAGTCGGGAGAATCCCAACCCTCGAGGATCCGCTCGGCATTGGTCCCGTCGGTCTCCATCACCCAGAGGTCGC
>CAZEAN010000004.1:0-99555 GCA_964510225.1 uncultured Isosphaeraceae bacterium | reverse complement strand
TCCGATACGAGCTAATCGCATGAAACTTCGTTAAAACGGTTACAGTAGAACTAATCAAGGAAGAAGAGCGGGCGGATGCCAAGAAAGCGTACGATCAAGCGATTGTAGAATATCGAACCAGACGTGACGAAGCATCGCGTTCTGGCCATTGAATCTAGCTTGTATCAGATGGAGTCTGCACAATGTTGGGATGTCGGCAAGTGATGAAGGCAACCCCTCTCGATTATTGGGTTGTCTTAGTGTCGTGATCCCAGGCTGAAATGGAGAGCCAGCGTGAAGCAAGCGTAACTTAACTAAGTCAGATACATTTTCCCTGTATTGGATGAGCGATTTCGAATAGACGGAGTGACTCTTGCCTCACGTGGGTGCCGTACTGCACATGGCGGTTCTCGGTACATTGCATATTCGAAAGAAACTTCAGCTTACGTGTCAAGGAGGTTGTCTCAATGTCAGACGATGGACACTTTGATGCACGGATCGCTAAGTTCTATGATGATGATCCGGCTCTATACGATCCCAAGGTGATCGACCCGATCATTGATGTTCTTGCTCGATTAGCCGGCCAAGGACGAGCGCTCGAGTTCGGGCTTGGAACAGGGCGGATTGCTTTACCGCTGGCAAGGCGAGGTGTGCCTGTCCACGGAATCGATCTCTCTATCGCGATGATCGACTGTTTCTCCAAGAAACCGGGGGCGTCTGGGATCGGGGTGACGATTGGGGACTTTGCCACAACGGTGGTCGAAGGTGCCTTTTCCCTGGTCTATCTTGTGTTTAACACCATGATGAATCTGACAACACAGGCCGACCAGGTCTTGTGTTTCCGAAATGCAGCAAAGCACCTCGAACCGGGAGGTTTCTTCTTGGTTGAGGTGATGGTCCCCGGACTCCAGAGGATCTCCCCAGGCGAGTCACTCCTTGCGTTCGACCTCAGCGAGACCCATTGGGGAATCGATGAGTACGATGTGGTGACTCAGGATCTCGTTTCACATCATCTCAGAGTTGTTAATGGTACCCTAGAACGATATTCCACGCCTCTACGGTATGTCTGGCCCTCGGAACTCGACCTCATGGGCGAATTCGCCGGATTGAGACTCCGGGAGAGGTGGGGTGGTTGGAATCAGGAACCATTCACACGGCACAGCACCGCGCACGTTTCGGTCTGGGAGAGAACAGCGGCTCGACTACCTTCAACTTGAGCGACTTGAGGAGGCGATTCGTGGGATGGAATCACAATGTTATGACAGTATGCTACTGAGTTGTTTCACGTTGTACTTGGGTCGCTAACGAGGTCCAGCCAAAGTAAAGCAGACTTGCCTGGCCAGCTCCCAGCCAGATCAAAAGGAAAGTCAAGAGTGCAGCTGCCTCGCGGATCCATTTTCGGGCTTGATCTGAGAGTTCTTGGAGCACCGACTGAACTTCATCAAACCGGCTCCGCACATTCTCTACCCTCGCAAGAACTGCTCCCAGTCGATCTGAAGTCGCTCTCGATAGCTTGTCCGCTGAGCGTCGCGCCTCGTCGGGCATTCCGGCTGCTCGGGCGATCGTTTTAAGTACGCCGTATAACTCCTCGAGATCGACGACGGCCTCACCTAACGTACCGGAAAGCTCATCGAGTCGGGTGGCAAGGCCAGAGATCGATTTCGTAGCTTTTTCGGTCGGAAAAGGGAAGTCGGTTAGGGCCATTGAGACATCTTGCAGTCGCTCGGATGCCTGATCGGCTTGAGACGCCCAAGCCTGTAACTCTTGTGAGGCGGACTCCAATACTGCGATGCGGGTAAGTTCTGTCCCGAGGTCTTTGTTCGGATCGTCGGCTGGTTCACCAGGATCGGCAAGTTGACTGGATACCGCGAGAACACGTTCATCGATCGCCTCGGTGCGAGCCGCGACTTGAGTTAGGAGCTGCGAGACCCGTTCCACACCACGATTTGCTGAAGCAGTGAGCCCATCGACGAGCCCCTGAACTCGACCGGCGGTGACCCAGACACCGACGACGAGAATCAAGGCAGCTAGGACCCCGATGGCCCCGAGTCCGAGCGCGACTAATCCGAGAATGCGTCTGGTGAGCATAACTGGTCTGTTCCTTCTAAACGATGGTGTCATCCGAAGATTTGCAGGCTCAACTGCTGTGTAGTCTACGTGTCGAGAAATCCAAACTGCCTCCACATTGACACGTCGGAGCTTCGGTTTCAATTGTAGGCTGTTATGCAGAATCAATATCTGGATGGTTACGCGACAGACGGCCCCGACGTAAGAGGAGGAATCGCATCCTGCAACAACCCCCGACCATGATGGAGTTTCCACGCTTCATCGAACCGGGGGGCCCAGGATGCGTATCCAGACGATCCTCAATCGGGTACAGAAATTCAAGTCGTTCGTCTATGACCGGGCCCGGCTGGAGGAGCACGACGCGGGGCCGGCCCTGCTGGTCCAGGTGCTCCCGAGAAAGAACAGCCGATCGACCTGCGGACGGTGCGGGCGTATCTACTGGGGGAGGACTTCCAGCGGCTCTGGGAGTTCTAGTGTGCGGCGTGGCCGGGGAAGTTCCTGGACGAGTGGACTGTCCGGGTGATGCGTTCCCGCCTGGACCCGATGAAGAAGGTCACCTAGAGGATCCGGTCGCACCGGGGCTTGATCCTGAACTAGTTCCGGGCCGGGGCGAGATCTTGTCGGGTCAGTCGAGGGGTTGAACAACAAGGTCAAACTGGTGACGAGAAAGTCGTACGGTTTCCAGAGCCCTCAGGTGGTGAAACTGTCTCTCCTGCACAACCTTGGACGGCTTCCCGAGCGGAAACGCACCCACAGATTCTCCTAACGAGCCCCTTTTTTGAGCGTTGTGCGTATCGTCTCACGGCCAATCGACGAGACCACCTTGCGCTGCACCAAACGATCGGTCAGCAGTTGGAGGGTCCAGCGGGCCCGGCCCTCCGGCGGCTTCGAGCAGGCGAGCCGCACCCACTCGGCTTCCTGGGCTCCGTCCCATGAGCGGTACTGGCAGTTGGGTGAGGGCTTTCTGCCGAGAACCGCTTCGAATTTCTCGGTGACGAGCAAGCGTCGGGTCCACTCGACGGTGCGCACTCCCAGGTCGAACGCCTCGGCGATCTTGGTGTCCGTCCACCCGGGGCCGTGCTCCCCCTGATCGGCCTTGAGCAGGATCAAGGCCCGGTTGCAGATCGTCTTGGAGCCACGACCTTGGTCAACCATCTCGCGCAAGCGGCCTCGCTTAGACTCATCCAAACGAACCACGAACTTGGCGTTCTGTTGCATGGTGGCCTCCTGGAGCCACCCTCAGATCAACTAATGGACACTCCGTCACCCAAATGGTTCAAGCAGTAGTGCCAATAGTTTAGATATTTTGAGAGTGTGAGAACGGTTCTCACTCGAGAAACTAAGTTACTGGCTGTCTAGCCATGTGGTGAATCACTGCTAGAATGCATTATTACGTCAGGTCTGAATTAACTCAAACCGACCGGGTAAATTCTCCCGGTTCATTTTCCTGGAAAAATTCCAATTTGGAATCTTGCCGCTTTCGATCAACTGCCTATGTTATTTTGACTTTATCTTCAGAGTTCTCAATTAGGATCCGATTATTCTGAAAGAGTAGATTTATCTGTTCATTTTAAATCGCCTTTCCATTGTAGATTTGATAACCTTCTAGCATTACCAGACAGACACTAAGAAAAAGTAGTTTGATTCCCTAGCAGAGTTCTGGCTAACCCAACTGGGATTGATAAACCTTCCTGACGGTGACCGAACGAACTACCAGACCAACCACGTAACTTCGGATTGAAGCTGCAGTTGGACCGTGATCGGACCGAGACCACCGGGAGACCGCGATGATCAGAGCCGGAGAGGAAGTACTGGACCTCTGCACCGAAGCCACCGGACTTGAATACGATCCGGTGCTTGGTAAGCAGCTTCAATACGACGCAGAACGGGAGATTCCCGGGCCTGCCACAGAGACCTGGCCTGCTCGATTGGCGCTAATGGGCAAGGCGTTCGGGCTCCGGATATCACGGGTCCAATTGTCCGTTGGCGAAGCAATCGCCACCGCCCGGCCTGATATGCCGGTCGTCATCAGGACTCCAGGTGAAGACGAAGCTCATTGGATCGTTCTGGTCGGTCGTCGTGGGAATCGTGGCGTTCTTGCAGCCCGAGACCGCGGCTCGAACGGTGAGACGATCTCGCAAAAGGAGTTAGTCAAGCGACTTGGGGTTGAGGGACGTTCCAGCAAACTGGGATGGGTCTTAGTGCTGCCGATTGCGCCTTATGACTCATTGAGAGATCCCCACCATGGTGGACATGAAGCAGCTGGTGCTCATGATCATGGCAATCACGGCGACGATCATCATCACGGGCCGTCGCCCTTCCGGAGGTTGCTCAGCCTCGTCCGGATTGACGTCCGACGTGATCTCACCTTGATTCTGGCGTATGCGATCGGCGTCAGTATTCTCTCCTTGGCCACGCCGTTGGCGATCGAGATGCTGGTGACGACGATTGCCAAGAATCAGATGGTTCAGCAGTTGATCGTCCTGACCTTGATCCTCTTTGGTTGCGTAGGACTCGCTGGACTCTTGCGAGCGCTTCAGACGTACATGGTAGAACTGGTCCAGCGTCGGGTCTTTGTTCGGGTCTCCGCCGACTTGGCATACCGACTTCCACGGGTTCGGATCGATGCATTCGATCGGGCCAACGGCCCCGAATTGGTAAACCGTTTCTTCGATATTCTGACGGTGCAGAAAGTAGGTGCACTGCTCCTGCTCGATGGAATCTCGATCCTGCTTTCGGCGGCGGCAGGATTGCTCATTCTGGCATTCTATCATCCGTATTTGCTTGGGTTCGATTTGATCGTACTCGCGTCGATGGCATTCGTCGTGTTCTTGCTCGGTCGGGGCGCGATCCGGACCAGTATTCAAGAGTCTCTTTCGAAATATAGGGTTGCGGCTGGTTTGGAAGAGGTCGCACGAGCACCACTTGCATTCAAAGGTGACAATGCGGCGGAGTTCTCGCTCGATCGTGTTGATCTCAACACGCGCCGCTACCTCGATGCCCGACGGCTCCATTTCGCGATTTTAATGCGACAGATCGTTTTCGCCTTAGGATTGCAGGCGATTGCGACCTCTGCACTGTTGGGATTAGGTGGCCTTCTGGTGATCAACAATGCGATTACGCTCGGCCAACTTGTTGCAGCGGAGTTAATTGTAGCGACGGTTGTCGCTGGGTTCGCCAAACTTGGGAAGCATCTCGAAGCCTGGTACGACTTAATGGCCGCCATGGATAAGTTGGGCCATCTGATCGACCTCCCGCTGGAGCGAATCGACGGCGAGGCTTGTCCGGAACCGAACTTCGGCCGTGGGCTTGGCGCCCAAGGTCTATCGGTGAAGGCTCGGCATCTTTCTTACGGCTACTCCGACCATCATCATGTGTTGGAGTCATTGAATCTCGACATTGCCAGCGGTGAGCGTGTTGCCTTGGTCGGGCCGAGCGGATCTGGGAAGAGTACGCTCATCGACCTCTTCTACGGTCTCCGGCAGCCGCAAAGTGGCTCGATCGAACTCGACGGTGTCAATCTTCGTGACATCAGACTCGATTCGCTCCGCCAGCAAGTCGCGATGGTTAAACGGCTGGAGATGATCGAAGATTCGATCATTGAGAATGTCCGGGTCGGTCGGGGCTGGATTTCGATTTCAGATGTCCGTGATGCCTTGGCATCGGTTGATCTACTCGATGAACTTTCGGACTTGCCCGATGGACTCCAGACCCGAATCAATTCCGATGGGGCACCGCTTTCGTTGGGCCAGGCTCGTCGGGTGATGATCGCCCGCGCTATCGTTGGTCATCCGCGATTGATCTTGATCGACGAAGGGCTCGATGGTGTCGACGTCACTGCTCGACAGCGTGTCGTGGATACGCTCTTTGATCGTTCCGCACCTTGGACGCTTGTCATCGTGACCCATGCCCAGGATATTGCAAAGCATGCAGACCGTGCCGTGGCCTTGAGCGACGGTCGGACCGAGCTACAGATGGAAATGTCGAACGGCCATTCGCGTGACATTGAAGATTGGATTCGGGAGGTCCGCTCATGACCATGACTCCGACGCCCTCTGCACCAGAATATTCGCCGATTTCCCCGTCGACGCTAGAGCGACCGGCGGAGCGAAAAGTCCGACCGCGTCCGACGGTCGATCCTAACCGCCGGGCGTTCGGCGCTGGATCATCGGTTCCGGCGTTACGGAAAGTAGGGACACCTCGGATGGCCCGTCGGATCGGTGTCCTGGTGATCCTTGGCTTCATTGCCACACCGTTTTTTCTGGCATTCATTCCTTGGCGACAGTCGGTCTACGGAGACGGTAGGGTCACCGGGCTTCACCCCCTCGACCGTCAGTACACCGTCGACGCACCAATTTATGGGCAGGTTGTTGAATATCGGGTCAACGAAGGTGACATTGTCAAAGCTGGTGACATCGTCGCTGTGGTCCAAAACAACGACTCCGGCTACCTCGAAGCGTTGGAGACGATGAGGGATCTCCTTGATGAACAACTCGATCTTGCCGACCAAAGCGTCAAGAATTACATGGAGAACCTCAAACAGATCGAGACCGCCCGTGATCGCTACATCGACGAAGCTCAGGCGGCTGTCGAGGAAGCAGGGTTCAAAGTTACCGAAGCCCAACGCAAAGTCACCGAAACTGAACGAAACCTTGGTGGTTATCAGTTCGAGGTCACTCAGTTGACCCAGGCCTATGCCGAGCGGTTGGTGGAAGGGTCCAAGCTCGTCAAAGCACGCCAGCTCTACCAGGCGACTCTGGAAAAACTCGGGCAGGATCAGGCTGCAGTGGATCAAGCGAAGCAGAAGCTGGAGCAATCGATCCAGAAGCTCAATTCAACGACGGCCAAGCAGCAAGCCGAGGTTGAGAAAGCCAAGGTCGATCTCCAGACTGCCGACGCGAAGGTCCGAGAACTCAACAGCAAGCGAGAGAAGCAACTCAGCGACATCCGCCAACAGATGGTCGGTGAAGTGGTCACCCCTCGCGCAGGCAAGGTCCTCCGACTCCTGACAAATGTCGGTGCCGGTGCTCAGGTGAAAAATGGCGATCCGCTGGTGATCCTGGTCCCAGAAACCCCAGAAATGGCCGCCGAGGTCTATCTACCTGGCCGGGACATTCCTCTTGTCCAAGAAGGTGATCCGGTCCGTCTTCAGTTCGACGGCTGGCCTGCCGTCCAATTCGTCGGATGGCCGTCGGTAGCGATCGGAACCTTCCCCGGCAAAGTCCATCTTGTTGACCCCAGTGATACCAAGAACGGCAAGTTCCGGATCCTCGTCACACCAGATATGACTGGTCCTGATCTCTCGATCGTCGATGTCCAAGGGACGTTCCAAGTTGGCGATCTTGTCACCGGTCAAGAAAGTGGTGCCGTTGGAACTGTCCGCGAAGTTCTTGCCAAGCAAAAGGGCCTCGATCAAACCAGTCATCTCGTCCTCGAAGATGAGATCATTGGCGAATTCAAGCCGAATGAGCCGATTAAATCGGAGCAAGGTGCGTCGGCAACGCTCCGGACTCCCTGGCCTTCACCCCGGTTCCTTCGACAAGGAGCACAAGCCAAAGGCTGGGTTCTGCTCCGTGAAGTCCCGCTTGGATTCGAAATCTGGCGACGACTAAACGGCTTTAACCCGATCGTGGCCGACGAAGAGCCCCAAGGCAAGGAAGGCAGTGGGGCCAAGGACGACAAGGTCAAAGTCAAGAGGCCAAAATGACCCGCAGGACGCGGACGGTCGTTATCATGGTCGCGGCCTTCATCCTTCAGGAAATGGCGATCGCCGCGACTCTAGCACAAGTACCTGATTTCCAACCTCGGACCCAGCCGCGACTTGAGCTTCCCTTCTCTACGCCGGAAACCTCGGTTCCAGGTCCACCTCGGGCGATGGGGCTACCACCTCTGGGACAGGGCGATGCCCCGAGTGATCTGATACGGCCTGGCTCGGGGCCTCCCCGGGCGATGGGGACGACTCCGTTCCGGCCCCCTGGCATTTCTCCTCTCCTCCCGAACCTACCTGGCTTCTCGCCCAATCAGGGGCAGATTGCCCCAGGAATTACGCCAGGATTTCAACCCTTACCTTCAGCGACATCGAGTGGGCTCGCCGATAATCTCCTCCTCCTCCCGGGACTGCTTGGTCAAAACCGGGGGCAGGGGGAAGAGGGACAACTTCAGCCTGACGATCTCGTCGATGAACCCCTGAGCCAAGACTCTGCGGACGCGGATCAACCACCCCGTGAAGCGCCTCGAGTTGATGATAAAGAAGTAGGGCCAGAATTAAGACTGGATCGTGTGTTAGCTTCCGCCGAAGGGCGTTATCCATTGTTCCGCGCAACCTTGGAGGAACGAGAGGTTGCTGAGGGTAAGATTACATCAGAACTCGGTTCCTTCGACCTCTCGATCAATATTGATTCACAGAATTACCCATTGGGATTCTACGATCGCTATCTTGAGGATTTCTTCATCGAGCAGCCGATCCTTCAGAATGGTGGTAAGGTTTTTGCCGGCTACCGACTTGCTCAAGGCCACTGGCCCACTTATTACAATTATTTGAACACCTTGGATGGTGGTGCCTTTGTCGCTGGGTTTGAACTGCCGCTTCTCCAAGGAAGGGCGATCGATCCCAAGCGAGCTAAGCTCTTCCAGGCTGAGATCGAGCGCCGGAAGGTTGAACCGACAATCCTGAAAGAGCGGATCGAGCTCCTGAAAGATGCATCGAAGGCGTATTGGTATTGGATTTCTGCGGGTCAAGCCTTGGCGATCTACCAAGATCTCTTGGAGCTGACTGAGTTCCAGTATCAAGGAGTGATCCGGCTCGGAGAGCTTCAACAGACCTCGCCACTCTCCGTCATCGCCTTCCAAAACACCGTGTACAAGCGGCAGCAACAGGTGATTGCGGCCGAGCGTGACTACCGAAACGCGGCAATTACCCTCTCGTTCTACCTCCGCGACGAGCATGGTTTTCCGATCATCCCCGACAGTACCAACATTCCTGCCGTGTTGCCGCTTGCTGTCGCTCCTGATACCTCAGCGGTCGACCACGATCTCGTCATTGCCCAGCGACTCCGCCCGGAAATCTTTAGCCTCCGGCTCGAATACGATAAGGCGGCGATTGATCGTGACCTCGCCGAGAACCTCTTGCTTCCATCACTGAACTTTTACCTCTACAGCGAGCAAAATGTCGGCAACTTTGACGTTGATCTTGAGAAGGACTTCCGCCCCTTTATCCTGAGTGGTTCTTTCTTCTTCGAAGTCCCCCTCCAACGACGGTTTGCACGAGGACGAATCCGGACGACCGAAGCCATCCTCCGCCAGATCAAGGCTCAGACACAATTTACCGGTGATCAGATCAGGAACGACGTGCTCACTGCACTCACCGAGCTGAAGGCCGCCTACGATTCGCTTACCTTCTACAGGAATTCGGAGACGATCTCTCGAGAACTCGCGCGGAAGGAACAACGTCTGATCGAATTGGAACTCACTGGGCCTCTCCTGTTCTTTGTCGTCAGTCAGCAAGTTCTGGAGATCCAGGCAATCCGAGTCCTGGCAGAAGGGAAATATTTCGCGGCGGCGGCAGACTATCGGGCAGTCCTCGGTCTCGATGCAGTCCTCCCGGAACTCCATCAGGTCGTGCCCGAAGTGACCATGATTCAGAGTGAAGATCTCGGACCAGAGGAAGACGAGAAGGAAAGCACAGTCCCTCCGCCGTCTGATCCCAATGCGGTTGGGGCTGTCCGCGTTAACGATCCAGGACTTCGTGTAACTGGATATGAAACGGGCCAAGGTTCCCGCCGTAGTTACCGGCGGTGAGTCCTACGATTCCGGGAAGTGCTCCGGCCCGGAGTCCCACCGCCGTTGCCTCTTCCACGGCCTCCAACGAGAGGCCGTCGATCACGATTTCGTAGGCACAAGCAACGTCTTGAGCGAGACTGGGGTCTACCAATCCTCGTAAGGTCGGGGCGAAGGCGGTGTTTGTACTGGCGATCAGCCCCTTATACTTGCTCCCAACCTTTGATCCCGACCGCGCGATCCCGCCTGGAAACGGTAGAATGACCTCGGGTAGCGCTTCAATCGCGGCGACGGCGGCCTCGGTGGCTTCGAGTGTTTGACTCGGTACGGTACCGAGAAGAATCAAGTTACCACCCGCGACCCCCGTGCGAGTCCCGAAGCGCTCCTCACAGGTGAACTCGCCGTCCATCACTGGGATCCGCCAGTAACGCTGATTGCCGAGCATTTTGCTGATCTGCCAGCCATCACCGAAATAGCGGAGTTTGCCACCAATGACGAATGAAGACTCGTGATCGCTGATCGGCAATCCGTTGTAGCATGCCGAAGTCGGCGAAGTCATCACGCATTGCCCAACCCGCTTGACGAGTGCATCGGCGAGCCCGTCCTTACTAAATGCAAATGCGAGGACCGCGACGCCAGGGCGGCCGTCTGGGGTTTGGTCTGGACTGAGGAATTGTTCGATTCCTGCCTCAGCATCACAACCAATCACACTCGTGGCGTATCCCGTCATCGTCTCGGCAGCGATCCGTGCCCAACGTTCGGAATCTGCCGTTAAGATCAGCCGCGCAGCTGTCATCGGAAACGCTTCGGCAAACGTGTCTTCTACAGTAACTCCGTTGACTTTCATTGGTTTCTGAAGGGTGCCTCTGCCTTGGCTCGTTGTACGGCGATCTTCAAATAACGGTTGATCTGGGCAAGAAGTTCATCGATCGTCGGAAAGTGTGGGGCGATCACCGGACGGACCGGTAACGGCACCTCATCGGAACGGATGACGGTTCCACCCGAGTCGATTCCCGGAGTTGCACTATTGATGGCCACAGATTGCGCATCCAGAGGGGGAGCGGTGGCGTTGGGCCCGATCCGGATGATCGGAATATCTGATCGGTCCCCGAGATCAACGGATGACCTCCCCAGAATGATCACGAGATCCGTCTCCCGACGGTTGATGAGTTCAGTACCTTCGGCATCACCTGGGAGATATCGAGGATGACCGGAACCAAGATCCATCGCAAACGGTCCACCGAGCCGACTGGTCAAAACAGACTCAACCCCCGTGGGGTTCCCTTGGTCTGTCAGCGGAACGACGACAGTTCGACCATAATCATTCAAGTCGCGGACAAGTCGCGAGAGACCGACAGCGGTTGCGGTCTCATTCATCAACGGCCCAGAGACGACGGCACCATAGTGTGCGGTCCGGAGTTGTTCAGCGAACAGTCGTAGCTCTTCCAGTTCCAACCCGAGTGTTGTCGCAACGCGGCTTGCCTCAAGAGGAATTCCTCGGATCATAGCGCGAAGAACACGGAGCACTTCAGCTTGAAGGTCATCCCGAATCGTCAGAGCGAGGTCGGCTCGTTCGCGGATCTCGGACGCCCCCGAATCCACTACGAGGATCTTCCGCCCACTCCGCCCTTGCGGTACGAACCGCCCTACTGGTTCGATAAAGCGTTCCCAAAAGCGGGGGTGTGATTGAAATGGATCGAGATTCCAGAACAACACAACATCCGCCCGGGTCTTGAGTTCACCGAAGGATGCGGTGATCAGCCCTTCGCGTTGAATCGCCTCGATACGAGCCTGTGCTGTCCCCCGATGCTCGGGATCGATGACCGCGCGAGAGTGCTTCGCAATCTCCACGGCGAGACTCACGGCTTCGTTTGTTAACTCTGAAAGACCGGTGATGAGTATTGCCTGTGAGGGAAGGATTCGTTCGATGATGCTTTGAATGGCATCTTCAACGGGGACACTAAGGCCATCGATGGTGGCAGCGGGTAGACCGGAAGATTGTTGCGTTGTGGAGAGAAACCAATCTCGTCCTTTCGGACAGCGCTGGTTGACATCGACGATCTGATGATGATCGATCGTGAGCACAAGATCATCGCAAAGTAGTCCACAGCCCAAGCAGGTTGATCTGGCCTGAGTTCTCGTTCCTGACCCTTGATTTGTCGGGTTCTTTGCTTCCATTCGGAGTCTGCTATCGGGGCAACGAACTTCAACTGATCCGGACGTACGGTCCTTGACGAAACTTCATGCTAGCAGAGGAGTCTGGGTGATGACCATGCACTGGGATCCGCGATTGACGATCAGGGGAATGCATTAGTCCATGTCTTGACAAAGACCCCGATTCCGCCCCAATATATTACGAGCTAGGAAGCCGACTTCTTTGACCAATCAGCAAATCTATCGATGAAACGGTTTAGGGTTCGATTACAATGCTGGTGTGTTGTCACGTACTGCATCGCAGTCGTTGCGGCACCAGCGTTCCATAATCACAACCCTGAAACGGTTTGTTGCATCCATCCTGAAGAGAGCCACGGCCATGATCAGGATGGTATTGATCTTGGCAGTCGACTCCTAAAATCGACCTTTAGTGATTTAGTTGAGCAGGACGATCGTTGCCCTGTCTGTGAATACACCTCCAATCATCTCGCAACGATCGATGAGGCGGACATACTTGGGTTGACCGACCATCGATCAGTCGACCTCAGATCCCGTCGTTCTCCCTCCAGTCCAGCCCCATTTCAAGCGTGCGGTCGTTCGCCACCAGGCTGATTAGTTCTAGCTAGTGTTGCCGCCGCACTGCCAGCGCTGTGTGGTTGACCAATTGCGGTCCAAGTCATCGACTGTGCTGGTGGGCCGACTCTAATAGCCTTTTCAGAGTAACACGCCCAACCCTCTCGTGATTTGACCCAGAGAACGCACTGGGTTAAGTGGGTGGCCTGGGCAATTCTCAGAGGGATCGTGGCTGTTGCGAGCGGTACGAGATCAGCGATCAGGTGTTGCCGCTTATTTCCCGATTCCCTGAACACGCGACTATTTTCACACGATCGCTCTTGATGTCTACCAGGCGTTGGGAACTCGGGACGGTCGCGAACCAATCTCAACCGATCCCTATTGGTCGATCGATTGGAGTGAAAGTCACTAAACGATGAAAATCGCTCCAACTACATTACCACTTATTGGAGACAGTCCAATGATTCGATCTTCGACGCGCCGGGGTTTTACGCTCATCGAACTTCTCGTGGTAATCGCAATTATCGGCGTCTTGATTGCCTTGTTACTACCCGCGGTACAATCTGCCCGGGAGGCGGCGCGTCGGGCTCAGTGTAGCAACAACCTGAAGCAGATCGGTCTGGCACTGCACAACTACCATTCGGTCTTCGAAACATTCCCGATGACCACGACAGCAGCGTTGCCGGCTCCTGACGGCACTTGCATGAACGGGCTCGTTGGTTGGCATGCCCGGATCTTGCCCTTCATGGAACAAACCACGGTATACGATGCGATCAACTTCGATATCGGGATGGCTAACTCGTGCAATGACTCGAGCCTGTACTACCGTGCAACCCTTGATGCTGACCATCCCAACGTTACGGCCGGGACGACCCTGATCTCGAGCTTCATTTGCCCCTCTGATCCCTTCGTCGAAAGTGACGTGATGGGTCCGAAAGAGATGGCCCCGGATAGCTACCCCGGCAATGTCGGCTGGATGCCTCGGACAACTGGCATGACGATCGCTGGGCCTGGTGAGACCAAGCACAACGGGTTTATTGGATTAGTCCATCCTGGAGGTGGAGTTGACTGGCACGTGAGCGTCGTCAGTGCCGCGAGCGTGACGGATGGTCTCAGTAATACAGCCGCCGTCTCTGAGCGTCGGATCACTCAGGAGACCGACCCCACAGATTGGCGTTCTGTTGCCTTGTCTCCCGTCTCGACTCAGTCCTTTTGCGCTGGGGGTGCTGGTGACGACAAGACCTTGAGTCAATGGCAACGCTTTTGTGGCTCGGTCACACTACCGGATCCGGCGTGGTCAGTCTTCCACGGTCGGTCCTGGATCTCTGGTTGGGGGCACACAGCGTCGACCTACATGCACGTGATGAACATCGGTGACCGCAACTGCCATCTCTACGGTGGTGAGGACACCGGTGAGATCATTATCACACCTAGCAGCCAGCACCGGGGCGGGTTGAATCAGCTCTTTGGTGACGGCTCGGTCCGTTTCATTAAGGAGTCAATCGACCGCGAGGTCTGGTGGGCCATTGGCTCACGGAACGGAGGTGAGGTGATCGATGCGATCAAGCTTTAAGGCCGCAAGCCTTTTGATCGCCCTCTGGATGCTTGCTCCAATAGTCGTCGGTTGTGGCGACAACACTCCCGATCCGTTGCTTCATCCCGATCTGCCCGATGAATTAACAGATCTTTTCCCCGATGACGCGACGATCGTCCATCGGGAATCAGGGGATGAACCAATACCCTACGATCTCTGGCTAATCCGTGGATCATCAGAATCATTCTTAGACTTGCCGGCCGCTTGGACCGGCCTCGAAACACATGAGTTGCCGGAGTCGATCCTCCGCCGGCTCTTCGAAGCAAAGGCATCTGGTACACAACTGGGCGCCTCCGCAGGCGGGCCCTGCCGTTTCACTCATTGGTCAAGCGATCAGACTGAGTTTCAGGCCCGAGAACTGGTGACGGACCGGGGCTGGTTCGCCACCCTTGAACGTTTCACCGGTGATGGCAGGGATCGCGTTACTTCTTCCCCCTGACCCGTCCACGGTTGCTTGTGGACGGCTTGTTCTACGTCTTGGAGATTACTTGATGCGATCGTTCGATTCATTCGATTCACAACGGCTGGTTCCTGGGCTCGTTGCCTTGATCTTGTCGTTGCTCGTTCTGCCTACAGTCGGTCTCGGTGACTTTGACGACAACGTCTATACCGATGGCCACGGCGACATTGGTGTTGCGCTGGAAGAAGAAAACGGTGAGGTAGAGCTTTTCCTGCATTACCACTTCGAAGGTGCGACGATCAACGGCGCTCCCGTGGGCGATATCGAGGTCGACCCTGCTGATGCGACTGTTGTTGTTCCCGAGAGCGTTCGATTCGAACTCGGCTCAGGTGGGTTCCCGCTTCTCGATCTCGATGAAGGGGATATGCTCTCTGTCCTCCCCCAAAACAACCCGTTCGACCAGGTCGTCCCTTTCCTTGGGATCGCGACTGAAGAACTGGCGAACGAGTGGAATTCCCTGATCACCTTCGAGATGACGGGTTTCGAGGGACCTGGGGATTTCGCAATGTATCAATTCAACCAGATTGGTGTCCTTGATAACGTTCTGGTGAACACAATTGACGGCGGTGATGGCGGTGACAACGCCTTCGATTTTACCGTTGGCATTCATGATCATGCTAACTATGGATTCACCGAGACTGGCATTTACGACATCGAGTTCACCGTATCGGGAACTCACAGCGTGCACGGCTTCCTTTCTGATACCGCTACCTTCCGATTCGAAGTCCAGCCGTTTGCTTCCGCGATCCCTGAACCTTCAAGCATCCTGCTGATCGGTTTAGGTGGGGTTGGTGTTGTTTGCAGCGCTGCGGTTGCCCGTCGCCGAAACTCCGCTGCACGCAAGAATGCAGCGTAAGGGTGTCGCGAGACGGCACTTGCAAGACACCCTTACGCTGAGTCGCCCCATTCAGTCCCTGAGGGTGGGAACCTCGTGAGGGTTTGACGGGGTGGTCTGGCCACCACCCTGTCAGCTTTCATTCTACAACTTTTGACCAGACTCGGGTTGGGAGTGACCGAAGTCACAACTCAGCGCCGATTAAGCTGAAAAGGTGCATTATGCTCCGCGATAAAACTGCGCGCGATGGTTCACAGCGTCCCGGATTTACTTTGATCGAATTACTGGTTGCAATTGCCATTATTGGCGTTTTATCGCCTTACTATTGCCGGCGGTCCAATCTGCTCGTGAAGCAGCACGTCGGACTCAGTGCATCAACAACTTGAAACAGATCGGCATTGGCTTGCACAACTATGAGAGCAGCTACGGCACATTTCCCCCTGGTTGGACTGCCTTCTCCGAAGAAGAGCACGATGATCATCACCATGATTCTCACGTCTCCCGACAAGACGACCACGATGATCACGATGATGAAGAGGACGAATTCGCTGGTTGGCCTGGCTGGGCCTAGGGGAGCATGCTCCTGAATCAAATCGAGCAGTCTCCCATTTACGATGCCATCAACTTTAACTTGCCAGTCGACTGGGCACCTAACCAGACAATCCGAATGGTTCGGATGAGCGTCTTCATTTGCCCTTCGGATAATGAAGTTCCGTTAGTCCCTGTGTTTGCGGAAGATCTGACCACGGAATTGACTGAAGTCAGCACCGGGAACTACATCGGGAGCAACGGGATCGACGAAATCGGCCCCGATGATGGCCAAGGCGTCTTCTTCATGAACAGTCAGACGAAGATTGCTGACGTCAAGGACGGCTTGAGCCAGACGTTCTTTGTGGGTGAGCGGAGCTTCATTTTATCCCCAGTGACCTGGACCGCTCGCGTCCCCCACGGGGTCAATTTGAAGACACCCCCAGAAAAGGGTGGTGACCCTCGATTCCTGTCTGTCCCCCACCCAGCCTTTACCATGATGATTGGGAGTGTTGGGATCGTAGACCCGCCTCGAACGCCGAACAACCCGGTCGTTCACCCTGAAGACTATTGGAGTCACCACCCCGGCGGCGTCAATTTCCTTTTTGGGGATGGCTCGGTCCACTTCATCAAGGATTTGATCTCTTAAGAGACCTTCCTTGCCTTGGCAACACGGAGAGGTCGCGAAGTGGTCTCCGCAGATCAATACTGATTGAGTTAATTCCTCGATGCTCGAATCGTCTGGAGATGATCCTCTCCTGATTCAATCTTCTGTCTCGATTCGAGCATGGGATTGATTGGACTCAGTGTTAACTCACGAGGGGCTCGATGGTCGAACTCTCAACGCGACGATTCACTGTCGAAGGCTTGAAGTCAGCTTTGTCGATCTGATGGTTACGGAGCTTCTCGCTGATGCTCCGGCGTGAAAGACCACTATGCGCTGCACAGCGATCGATCCGCCCTTGGTAACGTTCAAGAATGCCCCGGAGGTAGATCCGTTCTACCCGATCGATCAAGTCTCGGGTGATTTCGTGGAGGGGTCGCCTGAGATCAAAACCGAGATCCAAAGGGGCTTCGACCTGATCATCTTGTAATTCCATTGGTAGATCTTCGGGGCGGACCACCGCTTCCGGCGTGGTGACGACCAGTTGCTCCACCAGGTGCTCCAACTCTCGGACATTCCCTGGCCAATGGTAGCGTGCCATTCGCCCGAGCGTTTCCTTGGCGAAAGGCTTGGGCTGACACCCACGTTCTTCCAGTCGTTTCAGGAAGTGATCGACTAAGAGAGGGAGATCTTCAGGGCGTTCCCGAAGTGCTGGTACCTCGATCGAGACCACATTGAGTCGATAGTAGAGGTCTTCTCGGAAGCGTCCCTCTTCGACAGCGGCGTTGAGGTCGATGTTGGTGGCGGCGAGAATCCGGGTGTTCACTTGGAGCGTCTTGCTTCCCCCGACCCGTTCGAAGGTCCCATCTTGGAGGACTCGGAGCAGCTTCGCCTGGACCCCAATCGGGAGGTCGCCAATCTCATCGAGCAGCAGAGTTCCACCTTGGGCGAGTTCAAATCGGCCCAGTTTGCGACGGTCTGCGCCCGTAAAAGCCCCTTTCTCATGTCCGAAGAGTTCGCTCTCAAGCAAGGGTTCCGGGAGTGCTGCACAGTTGACCGCGATCAATGGTCCCGAGCGGGTTGCATCAGCGTGATGTAACGCCTGGGCGACCAATTCCTTCCCTGTACCGGTTTCCCCCGTGATCAGAACATTACAGTTCGATGACGCAACCCGGCCGATCCGTTCGAAGACGGCCTTCATCCGGGGGCCCGTTCCGAGGAGTTGATCGAAGCCGAACCGTTGACGGAGCCGATCTCGGGCTTCGTTCACTTCGTCGAGCAGGGCACGATCAGCCAACGCTTTCTCGACCACGAGGAGCAATTCTTCGGGGTCGATTGGCTTCGTCAAGTAATCATAGGCCCCAAGCTTCATCGCCTTGACGACTGACTCGACGGACGCAAAGGCCGTCATCATGATCACCGTGACTGGGAGATCGCGCTCGCGGACCTGTTCGAGCAGCTCAAGGCCGTCGATTCCCTTGCCGCCCATCCGGAGATCGGTCAAGACGAGTGAAAAATCCCCATCAACGATCAACTCGAGTGCTTCCGTACCGTCATTAACGATCTTGATCGAGCGGTCGGGGCTGGCGAGAAGTTGCGAGACCTGCCTACAAGTTAACTCGCTATCATCGATCACAAGGATGCGTCGGTCCATGGCGCTTGGTCCTCTCCCGGAGAACGTGTCCTTCGAAAACGACTATGAGGCTCCTGCATTGCCCTGTCAAGAGTCCTCGCGCACTGTGATCTCGTTCAATTAGAGAAGCGATCAATTTCATCTTTTGATTCGATTGAAGACCTTTTTGCGAAAAGGATGAGTTGGGCGGTCGAGTCTTCAACGCCTTTGCTAAAAGTGATTCGTGGCGGCTTTGCTGCCCGACTTAAACAATTGCCCCGGGCTTGATTTGCTTGGTTGGATTCTCTCAAAACAAGGGGAAGGTCAGGCGATAAGAGGTAGCTCAATCGCGTTTTCAGAGCGATACTGTGGAACAGGACGAATCCGATTCGATGACGACCGGACCGGACTTCGCTGTATTCATTCCATGCGACGGTCGATTCTCGGTACGAATTACGAGGT
This sequence comes from uncultured Isosphaeraceae bacterium, assembly GCA_964510225.1. Taxonomy (GTDB): domain Bacteria; phylum Planctomycetota; class Planctomycetia; order Isosphaerales; family Isosphaeraceae; genus CAZEAN01. Next base: position 80,911 of record CAZEAN010000004.1, on the reverse strand, counting down.
AATCTGATAATGGCGTTGGTCGGTGATGATGCCCAAGTTCCTGGAGGACAACTCGCACTCGAAGCTCCCTCAATGACCGAAGGCCCCTGGTGGGATCCTGAGGGAAGTTCCCCACCCCTCTGGTTTGGTCAGGACGCAGAGCCGCTCTCCTGGAACTGGTTTGGCTCCAAGAAACCGGAGCTGTTGGTAACTGCGCGAGGGTTCGGTTCTGACTATCAGTCTCGGGTTTTTCGGAGGCTGGAACAGGAGGGACGCGATCAGGATCGCCTCCTCTTTGACCAAGGTGAGCCGTTGCCCGATCTGGATGGGCTCCACTTGATTTGTCCCTTTCCTAACGATCGGGTCTCGCGATTTGACTTAGTTGCCCTTGGTCCTGATGGCTTGATGGCGTTGCCGAACCTCGGAGGAGCCTCCAGGCCTCGGTTTGGCGATCGGCGGGTCCTTGACGTGCCGTCCGATCTCGGTGTTGGTCCGGGTCGGATCACTCAGTTAGTGGCGGTTGATTGGGATGGAGACGGCCGAATCGATCTCCTCGTGAGTTTTGATTCGATGATCGATTACTGGTCCGACCCTGAGATTCCCGTCGCGCAGCGTTCTGGCTTCGATCTGGACGGGATCCCGCTCGGGTTTGACGAACGTGGACGCTGGCTTGGTCGGCAACCAGAAGGCCAACTCTATTGGCTCCGGAATCTCGGCGGTGCGGGTTGGCCGAGGTTTAGCAGCCCCGAACGAGTGGATGACGATCAAGCTTTCGGGGAGTTACGCAAACGGACGGCAGCGTTAATGATCTCTCGAGGGAGTTCCGCCGCAGTTGAGTTTGCGCTGACTGATTCGAGTGGCGAACTCCGGCTTTTTCGGAATTTCGGGGGCCAGCTTCCACCGGTCTTGATGGATCCACGGGTTGTCAAGAACGCGGATGGCGATCCGCTGGCGATCCCTAACGATCGGACCACACTTGTCGCTGGCGATTTGGAGGGGAATGGTGGGGCGAGTTTGCTCTTCGGAACGGCGGAGGGTTCGGTCTATGTGATCCGGACCAACTCGGCGAAGGGGACGGGCAAGATCGTCGGACCACTCCGACAGGATGCTCGTGCCGTCCGACTCCCTGGTGGGGCCGTGATTACAACGGGAGACCTCGACGGTAACGGTGGGATCGATCTCGTCGTCGGTGACGCAGGTGGTCGGCTCCGTCTGCTCTTGGATGTCGGCGAAGCGGGGCAACCACGCTACGCGATCCCGGAACTGATCGAGGCAGGGGGACTTCCATTGCGGGTCAATTCTGGAGTCGACGGCGGTCTTGAAGGCCCGATCGATCCTCCATGCGGATTTGCGAACCCAACGTTGGTTGATTGGAACGCGAATGGTCGGCTCGACCTTTTGATCACTAGCATGAGCGGAGAGGTTCTCTACTTAAGAAACAACGGTCACTCGACTCAGCCTCGTTTTGACTTCCCAGATCGGTTGCGGCTCTCAGATCAAGACCGCGATCCGCTGATCCTGCCGCCTCGGGTCCGTCCTGCTCTCGTTGATTGGATCGGGAATGGTTTGCCCGATCTCTTGGCACTCGACTTGCAGGGATTCTTGTGTGTCTGGCCTCGGACCGACTCACTTGAGGTTGGTAAACCGAAACGGATCGTCGATCCTTTAGGGCGTTGGATCAGACTTGATGGCTCGTTCGGATTCGGGGGAAGCTGCACGCTCTGGGCGGGGCCTTGGCTGAATGGCGACCGTCTCGACATTTTGGTCGGGATCCCAAAGACCTCGCGTTTTCTGGTTCCAACGACCACCGGAGAGCGTTTCAGAGAACTGAAAGACTTGCCGACGGTGTTACTCTTGGAAAGATTAGATGATATGACGGTTCGCCCGAGAGGATTGCGGTTGCACGATGGTTACCCCGTTGTCATGGGTCAGCACGGTTGTGCACCCGTCGGGGTTGATTGGACCGGCTCCGGAACACTTGATTTACTCGTTTCTGGAGACGATGGTTCAATTCAGCTCTTTCCCCGTGAACAACTCTCTGGGTAGTTAGTGGTCGCTCCTTTTCTCCAGATCCGGAGCCTTCCCCGATGTCTCGCCAGGACGACGATCCCGAAGTTGCCGACGTCTTGGGCTTCTCTCACGAACGCCGAAAGCCTGGGGTCCAAAAAACTACGTCAGACTCAGAATCAGGGCCACCAACAGCGACACCTGGGGTGGACGTTTATCATCTCCAATCCCCCTTGCCTCATCAGAAGATAAACCCTTCCGATGAAACGGACTCACCCGCTCAGCCGAATCCAAAGCCTCTGCCAGGGAGGATTGTTCCTCCGCCGAGCGTTGAGCTAATCCCGTCGCCGGTGGATCAACCCTGGAGTCGTTGGCAGGAATGGGGAATGTCCCTTGTCCGGCTTGCCATCGCCGCGGTCGTCACGTTTTTCCTTGCGAGGACAGCAGCGGTGAACGGCTACGCGCTGACGGCGTTCTTGATCAGCGCGGCGGGGATGGTGAGCCTCGTCCTTCTCAGTTATCCGATTCTGATTACGCTTGAACGACCCGTCCGGATGACGCCAGAGCAGGCAATCAATGACTACTTTCAGGCGCTCTCCCAGCACATGCCGCAATATCGGAGGATGTGGGCGTTGCTTAGTTCGGCAGGCCGTCGGACTCCTGAATTCGAAACCTATTCGGAGTTCCGGCGTTATTGGGACCAGCGACTGGCGGCGTTAAGTGGTGGGACATCGAGCTGGTTCAATCCCTTGATGTTACGGATCGAACGCTTTGGCGCGCCCGTAAGCGCAGGGAAGCAAGTGATCCAAGCCTCGTTCGTAGTCCATGGTCACTACCGAAGTAGCCAGGGTGGAGAAGCAACCTTCTCCGATACCCGAAAGATCACCCTTTCGCGAGGGCCCGATCGAATGTGGTATCTCGATGACGGCAGGCTCCCCTCAAAAAACGTGGACCCAACCGCCTCACAAACCTAGAAATCAGGATCATCATCAAGGGCGGCGACAGCTGTCCGTCGAGGTTGATCATCGAACCGACCAGTTGGTGCCGGGAATCGGACGCCGACCGACCAGAGGAGTTCGGGTTGATGCTTCGCTAAAAGATACTTCATCACCACTTCGTCCGACGGCGGCATTCCCGGGTCTTGAAAGACGACACAAAGCCGCGCTTCCCCTTTCCGCGTCTTCGCATTCCAGACTTCGATCAATGCGTGAGGGCGTCGCGAGATCCGGTAATAACGAGGGCCGTTGCGGATCGTGATCCGGTCGTCGCGGCAGAATTCGTTGAATTCTTCAGGCTCGACCACATCCCGCACCAATTGTGCTGCGACGAGTTCGGGAACGCCTTGGGCAAACGCTTCAGCTCCGATCAGCATCGGTTCATCATCCCGGGTCGGTTGCGGAGTGCTCCGCCCTTCGATCACGCGGAATGTTTCGAATTCGACGAGCTTGGCATAGCCGGTTCTAAGTGTCCGATCGTTAATCACCAATCGAGGAAACACTGAGGCAGTTCGGACGACCTGGTGGGCAAAGCTCTGAACTTCGCGTTGGAGCTTGACCATCCAGAATCCGAGGTTTTCGGTCCGATCCGAGTTGCTGTAACGGAAGATGTGGGGGCCGACGTCAGGGACTTCGACAAGTACTTCCGAGGTTGGGCCTTGTTCGGCCTGAAGTACCGCGTCGTAGGTAACTTCACCGCGAACAAACCGATCGGCGGCATCTTCTCGATGGGCACCCGCGATCCGGACCCGACGGTAGGAAGGTCGGGCGAGGATCGAGACCTCTCGGGCAAGTCGATCGACCTGACTCCGACGGTCTTCGACCTCGATTTCCCAACGGAGGTAACCGGTCCGAATCATATCGCCTTTACCCAGATGCGACGATTTATTAGTTCAGCCTCTGAGAAGATTCCGTTCTCGATGTCGGGCCAGACGGTTCTCGGAGGCAGGATCAACCCCCTTGGATTGCGGGAACGAGGATGATCTCGGGGGCCGTCGCGTCAAATTCCTTAATCGGTCGGGTTACGCCAGGACCGTCAAGCCGGAATGCGAGACGACCCGGGGTCATGTTTTCCTGAAACGCTTGGGCAGCTTGCTCAACCGTTTCTTGCTCTGTGAGTTCCCACTCTGCGAGACAAAGATCGCCGTGGCCGGTTTTCAGCAGTCGAAGCTTTGACATCGATCGCTCGCTCCGTCGCTATTATTGGTTTGAGCCTGAATCGCTCAGTACTGAATCAATCCATCTGGGTTGATTGTAGCGATCGTGTCGAGGCTGGGCCACCCAATCAGCTCGACGGTTCCGAAGTCGATGAAGCTCTCTCCGCTTCGAGGTCGATCAAGTCTCCCTCCGAGAATCCACCTCGTTTGGTTCGTTGCACCCATGTGGCGACCGAGGTTCACTAGGAACGCAAAGCTCGATAGAATGAAATCGATCGGAGTCGACTCCGCCATGGCTCGATCCGGGTCCAGGGACGCGACCTCCCGCCATCAGCCAGCCAACCCACCGCCATTATCTCAACCGATTGATAGGTTTGCCCCATGGCTCCGCCGAGAGGCTCGTTAGTCTTTCTTGATATCGATACACAACGTGACTTCCTGGAACCACAAGGCTCGATGTTTCTTGAGGGATCCCACGTTATCCTCCAGAATCTCGAACGAATCACGATGTTTGCGCGTGATTATGAGGTTCCGATCGTGGGGTCTTCATCGTGGCACCTGCCCAATGAACCTGCTCCCGAAACTGATCCGCGCCACTGCATCGCAGGGACCCGAGGCGCTGATCGAATCCGAGAAACCCGTTGGGCCGGATCACTTGTCTTGCCTGCTGACGGCACTTTTCAACTTCCGGCTTCTGGGACTATCCCTGCACACATAACGATCCAAAAACGCAATTTCGATATTTTTACACATCCAGATATCGATCAAGTTGTTGAAATCTATGCTCGGAAGGAGCCCGTGTTTGTTGTTTATGGGGTGACTACGGAGCATGCAGTGGCGAATACGGTTCGGGGACTCCGGGAACGGAATCAGCCCGTCCGCGTGATCAAAGACGCCACATTCCCTCGAGACCCAGCTTCGGTTGACGCGATTTTTGCCGAGTTCGAGCAGCTTGGGGCTGAACTGAAAACGACCATCGAACTCTGCGGGCCAGCCTGATTGTCAGCTTAAGATCGTCGTTGAAGTGCAGTTTCGGCAGGAGTGGGCTTAGGCTCCCTGCCGACTGCATCAGTCCTAGCCCTCGTATCTTCCTCAAGCTCAGCTTGGGTGACTGACCATGCGTCCCGATAAGTTCCGTCGTCGACAACAGGCTCCAAAGGCCGATCACAGGTTGCGGCTTCAGATCGCCCAGGAAGCAGCGCGGCGACTATACGGTCTCCTAATCCAGGATTCCGACGGAGGTCCGATTGCCGATCTTAATGAGGCGGAATATTACGCCGCGAAGCGAAAGGCAGCGGCAGTCCTTGGTCGTCGGATCCGTCCCGGAGATCTTCCCTCGAATCACGAAGTTCGTGAGGCTGTCCTTGCCCTCCGTCAACAACGATCGGCCACTCAAGCCGATCCGGCTGATGAGCTGATCACTCTCAACGAAGCAATGCCGGATGCTCCCCCCCTTCAACTGGCCGACCACTTTGATCGTTTTGAGGTCTATCGGATCCGGCTGATTCCGCTTGAAAATGTGAAACAGCGCGCTTCCGCGCATCCTGAGGGGGATGTCCTCTATCATAGCCTCCAAGTCTTCGAGCTTGCGAAGACAGAACGGCCGATGGATGAAGAGTTTCTCTTGGCTGCCCTCTTACATGACGTCGGGAGGGGGATTGATTCTACAGATCACATTACTGCCGGCCTCGATTCCTTGGGGGCCTCAATCACTGAACGGACCCGTTGGCTCATCACGCATCTCCGTGATGCGCGACTCGCAATCGAAGCTGCCCCCAACGGCCGTCCTCGACGGATCAACACCGTTGAGGCCGCTCCTGAAGAACTCGACGACCTCCTCCTTCTCGCCCAACTTGATCTGGAAGGACGCGTCCCCGGCGCTGAAGTCGGATCATTAGATGAAGCCCTCGACTATCTCCGGGGACTCGACGCAGAATCATATCTCGACGAGTCGTTGGATTCGTAGAAAATTACTCGTGGGTTTTCCAGATTTCAACAGATTGTTCGATCACTTGGTGTTGGCTACTGAGTGTTGCGATCGCGACGTCGGCGGCATCGCGACCAACGGCGATGGTCACCAAGGCTGGTCGGAGCGAATCGATTGTTGCGTCTAGGTTGTGCCAGGTGCCACCCAGGTAGACCTGGACATAACCATGAAAATCCGGTGGTTCGAGGTCTAAGGCGTATCCCGATGCATAGCGGGCTGGAATGTCCAACGCCCGGAGGAACGCGATCAAGAGGTGGGCAAAATCGCGGCAGACGCCGATTCGCTCGATCGCCGTGTCGCGCGCTGAGGTCGTTGGACCTGTGGTCTGATAACGATACTGAAGGTGGGATCGGACCCACTCCGTAACTCTGAGGACACGGCTATCACCTTCGGAACGAGTTCCGAACTCGGTCAAGGCCATTCGAGCGAGAAGGTCTGACTCACAGTAACGCGAGGGCAGGGTGTAGATCAACGAGTCCGGTGAAAGCTCCAGGGGCGAATCCTCAGCGATTTCTGGAGGGAGTGGCTTGTTTGGGGTCACCTCGATCGTTGCATTATATTCGAAGGAGAACCGCCCCCGAGGCGCGATGATGTGCCGTTGGGTATTTCCATAGAGGTCCTCCGTTTGTATTGAAGATCGGACCGTTGAGGTCTCGAAATCGGCCTCGATCACGTGATGCCCAGAGCTGTCGAGGGGCGGTTCGACCATCAGGGAGACGAAGGAATCATCTTGCAACTCATAGGTTCCAGCAGCCCGGACGGCTAAACGCATTGAGAGACTCCGATTCTGTTCCGATCTCCCCAATCATCGCTCGATCGTCCGGCCCCTCGATCGGACCGAAGGTTGCCTCACCAGATCCCAGGCAAGAGCCTCGCACGGACTCGTAAGGCGTAATCTCGATAGCCAGGGAGCTCCTCTAGGAGCATCCGGTCTTCAACGATCGTCCGCGATAGGAAGATCGGGACCAAGGGGATCAACGGAATCATCCCCCACCACGAGCCGAGTGCCAAGGCGCCGCAGAACATCCCGCCGAAGACACCGACATAACCAGGATGCCGGACAAAGCGATAAGGCCCGGTGGTGATCACTTCTTGACCTCGGTCTTCCTGGATCCGGACTGCCGACGAGAAGAATCGGTTAGTCCGCATCGCCCAGAGACCGAGCGAGGCAAAGCCGACGTAGCCGAGTAAGCCTGCCCCTTGTAAGAGTACCGGCATTTCCGACCATCCGAACCTGCCTACATCGATTCCAGCGACGATGTAGTGGGCCAACAAGATGACTCGAGCGATTCTCGGTGTCTTCCGGTCGCGATCTCCAGGACCAGGATTGAGTCGTTCGGCGCGGAGTTCGGGATCCACCACAAGCAGCCCGAGCAACAACACCCCGTTTGCCGCGATGAGCAACGCCCAGAACCAGGGGAGATCGAATCGACCCGCCGATCCGAATAGCGTCGCCACAAAGAACACCTGAAACATCAACAATCGCTTGATCATTCTTGTGCTCCAATTCTGGACGAAAGAAAATCTTCTGTAATTAGTAACATTATTTCGTTTGTTTTGAAATAAATATTTTGGATAATCAAAATTTCTGTTTGCTGGAATCTCGGCACTTTAGGACAAGTTGAAGACGGAGTTGATTCTTGAGAAGGTGGGTTCAATGCGCAATCGTACTTGTGGAGAGACGATTCGGAGGAGTTGACCATGGACCAATTGCTTGCGGTCGATACTGGGTTACGGACGGGGCTCGCAATGTATGGCGAGAACGGCCGACTGATCTTGTATCTATCGCAACTCTTCGCTACCCGGCCGGCGCTTCGACGGGGCGTTCGGGGTATCCTTGCTCACGAGCGTTCGGTCGTCCGAGTCGTCTTAGAAGGTGGGGGGGCCATTGCCCAGATCTGGGAGAAGGAGGCGGAGCGGAGAGGGATACCGACTACGGTGATTGGTGCCGAATGCTGGCGTCAGGCGTTGGACGTCGCGCAACGTGGCCGCGGTCGTGTCACACCAAAACTGGAGGCAGACTCAGTCGCTCGGCTGGTGATCGAGTGGGCCGGTGTAGCACGACCGACGTCACTTCGTCATGACGCAGCTGAGGCAATTTTGGTCGGGCTCTGGGGAGTCCTCGACCTCGGCTGGCTTGAGCAGGTTCCCGACCTGATTTCCAGCTAGCGAAACTTCTCTCGCTCTATCATCTCGGAGAAGCTGACGATAGATCGCGTTAGTTTGCTTTGGCGGATCGAGTGGAGTCATCCCGAGGCGCCGAATGACCATCGCCGAGCGTTGGTTCGGTGGGTCAAATCCAGCAACGATCTTATCAAGACCAAGTGTTTCGAATCCGTATCGAAGCACCGATTCCGCGGCTTCGGTTGCGAGGCCACGCCCCCAATACTTGGGCTCGAGTCCGTAGAGCAATTCCACCAAAGGCTCCTCGAAGACGTGCCTCAGCGCGACGAACCCGGCAAAGTCTGATGGTTCCAGGAGTCGGAGGCACCAAAGCCCCAGCCCAAACTCATCAGCCGATCGAATGCAACCATCAACCACTTCGCGAGCGCGTTCGATTGAGATCTCAAGATCATCCCAGAGGAATTCGCGGACCTTTGGCCTGGTCCAATGGCGCCAGAGTGTTTCTAAATCATCGAGCTGAGTTGGTACTAACTGCCATCTCGTACCGTTGATGATAGGTAAGGACATGCTAAAGCAAACGCTCCTCAGAATTCGGGCCTCAGTGGATCCGTATTTTCAAGGTCCGCTCGGTACGACACCGATCGAAGTACCACGGTTCGATCCTCAGCCGACTGGATCATGGGCAATTCTGCAACTCCTTGTTGGAATCGCCCTTGGTTGGTCCGCATCCGACGCTCAGAGGAACAAGAGACCAGGAAACTCACGTCTAAGGGACATCCGACATAACTCACTCTCAAATTGGACGTTGTAGTTGGCAAACAAAGGGTGAATAAATCGAATCGAACCGATCTGGTGAGAATCCTGGTTCGATGGCATAATCCGTGCGTTATTCGTGAGCTCATCATTTCTCGTGGCGGAACCAAAACGCATGATTCCGCCGAAGTACGACTCGCTAGAAATTGGTTGATTCCGACGTTCGACGCCGTTGAGAAGGATCTCACGGGTGGGTCGATCGTGCTGGAAGACATGGAGGTCCGAGGATGCTGAGCCGTCGATGGTTGCTCGGTCTGGCGACGATTGCCACCTTCCTCACGCTGATGCCAACGGAAGTGTCGGCAGCGCCCAACCCCTTGGAGCGCTTCTTCCAATCAGGACGTAGAATCCAACTCCGGCGTTGGGGGGTTGCGGGTCAATTTGCTGGATCCGGTACGAGTTCGATTACCGTTTCTAAACCTTTGGAGATCCTCGATCAGATGCCCGCGTTCATTTCGAACGCGGTCGTACATCGTCCGGCGGAACCAGTCATCGCGAACCTTCCCAAGCCGTTGCCAAGTCCGCCACCCATGCAATCGTCGTCTCCTGGTGGGCTAACGATTGTCCCACTCCCTCCTGATCTCTATCCGACCGTGAACAGGCCGACGCCTGCAACGCCACCGCGACCGACCGTAACACCTCCGCAGCCAATTGCCCCGACTCTCCCAATTACTCCTACAGTGTCGATTCCTCAACGACCGGCGCCTCCAGTAAACCCTCCGCCAACGACAGTCGATGCCTTGTTGAACTTTGACGAGGGGCCCTATCCGGCTGCCGAACGCCTGATTAGTGGTGATCCGGGCCCTTGGCACGAGAGCGAGGTTGTTCATTCGATCCTCGGTCGGGTGCCGAGCGCTGAGGAACGCTCCAGCTTCCAAGAGGATGTCCTGGAGATGGTAGAAGAGAATTTCGAGTCTGGTGGCCTGGAGATTTCCCTCTCGGACTCGTCGACCTCAGCAGCACACACCATCAGTATTGTTTCCGGGGCAGTGGCCTCCTCGAGCGAAAATGCGATTGGGATCGCAGATATCGGAGGCGATGGATTTACGTTGATCGACGCTTTTGATCCGAGTGCAATCGGTGACTTTGACGCATTAAAGACTGCCGTCGCGAACAATGTGTCGCACGAGTTGATGCACGCGTTTGGTGTCGCCGATCATTTCCATGACACCGGTGGTGATCTTGATGCCGGTCTCTTAGATTGGGAATACTTGGTCGATGACAACACGTCGTTCAGTGACGAAGCGATTGCTGAACTCGCGTCTGTCGACTTTCAGGATCGTTGGGACGACGGCGTCTTATTTGGCCTCCAGGCTTCCGCCCACGATCATGATCCTGATTGTGCTTGTGGCCACTGCGAATCATTCACGATGCAGGTCACCCCAGAACCGACCACCATTGCGCTCTGGGGATCAGCAATCCTCGGTTGTTGCTGGGCCGCGCGTCGGCGTCAGAAACACGAACAATGAGCCGATCATGTTTCGACTCAGATGTAAACGCGGCGGTTGTAGATATACCATTCGAGAATCAAGATCCCGAGCGCCGCGAGTGCGAACCACCACCAACGATCGAGTCGAGCGGGTTTCGATTGCCGTTGCCCTTCGAGTTCGACGAAGCCGATATTGATCGCGCGGCTTGAGGCTTCGGTCTCAGAGAGTCCTTCGGGAGCGATTCCTCGGGGCGCGATGTTGCTTTCCCTAGAATCGAAGAGATTGACAGCGAAGGCGGTTTGGACCGTATCGTCCCATGAAACCCGATAGAGCCCAGGCTCGGCTGCTCCGTTGAACACGAACGTCCCTTGATTGGACCGATCGAGTTTCGAAGTTCGACCATCAGGACCTTTGACCTCAATCTGGTCGACCGTCGGATCAGAACGCAAAACGACGGGAACGCCTGGCTGTTTCAGTTCTTCCCCAAGATCATCTTGAACATTCCCGAGGAATCGAAGGCTGTTGAAGAGGAAGATCGGGTAGCTGTAGAGAGTCTGCCAGGTCGTGTTGAGTTTGTCTTCCTGGTTGTAGATCGCAAACCCGACGACAGCGTCAGAGAAGCCTTCCCGAGGTGCGACGAACCCCAGTGTCCCTTGGTTGCTCTCGATCAGCGAACTCGAACCGGGGGGTGGTTCGACAACAAGTGCTTCACCGACGAGGACGAGGGAGAGATCGCGGATGTACTGGAGCATCGGGTGCCCAATATCCCAATCGAGGATGATCGGATTCTGGACCCTCTCGGCTTCCTCGTAGGAAGGATCAGGGGGCATGACCCCGAAGTACAGCGTATTACAAGCCGGAGGTGACTTCGGTCGGACTCGATCGAAGATGATCAGGTCGTAGATCCCAGCCGCAAGCCCGCGTTCGATTTCGGAAGTCTCAAGCTCATCGGGATCGATCACACTGTACTCGGCAGTGTCACTCGCGATCGCTGTTCCGAGAGCATTAAGGAGATAGCGATTCCCCGGAGTTACTACGAGGACCCGAGCTTGGCGGGGCCGACCGATCGCGGCGTATGCTCGGTTGTCTTGTTCGAGATCGTCATCGACGTCGAGTTGCACCTCAAGACCAACAGCGCCGGTATCAAGTAGGTCAAACTTGAAGGCACGCGATTCTCGGGCGGGGATCTCGAGTTCGATGGCATCAATGAAGCGGCCACGACCGTCTTCATTGTCCAGCTCGTGACGGTAGAGTCGGAGGTTGACGACCGTGTCTTCGTTCCGATAGTTCTGGGTTCGTCCAAAGAGCTGGAGCTGGTCGGGCTGATCCTCGTTCCTCGCTGTCTGGAGCGCCAAGAGGGCAATGTTATTCGACGGCGGAGCGCTCGCTTCGTCTTCTTCCTCTGCATTGGGTTCGTCGCGATCAGACTCCTGACCGAGGACGATTAGCTCTGGCTTCAGGTTCCCAAGACTGAACCCTTTCACGTCCGGGAAGCCGCCGTCGGTATAGATCAAGAGTCGAGGCGGCTGTACCTCGGAAGCGACTTCACCCTCACCATACTGCTTGGAAGGATTCGCGAGTCCAGCGGCGACCTCCAAGGCTTCCCGGAGTGAGGTGCTCTGGCGGACCGGCTGGATCGATTCGATTCGTTCCCGGAGTTGGGTTTTGTTACCTGTGTAGGTCGAGACCACCCGCGCTGCGTCGGAAAAGGAGATCACCATCGCGAGGTCGCCAGACCCCATCGAGTCGACGATCTTAAGAGCCCGATTCTTCGCGATTTCAAGTCGACTAGGTCGGACATCGGTAGCAGACATGCTTGCGGAATTGTCGATCGCCAGAATATAGCGTTGTCCGAATTTTGCGCTTCCCTGAAGCTGAGGTCCCAGAAGGGAGAAGATTACCAGGAAGACTGCAAGGAGTTGCAAGAAGAGGAGGAGGTTACGACGGAGCCGTTGAAAGAGGCTGTTCACATGGAGGTCTTCAATACTCTGACGCCAGAGGAACGTGCTCGGAACTTGGAGTGGGCGTCGACGGAGCTTCAGAAAGTAGAGGAGAATGATTGAGACCGGGATTCCAGCCAAGACCGACCAGAAGACAGGACCTTCCGCCCAAGAAACTGGAGGATCCAATTGGAGCTTCAGCCAAGAGAACGGGTTGCTTTGTGCAATCGGCACGAGCATCGGAGATGGTCTCCAAAGGGGCAGTTGGCCCTTCCGAAGCGGTTGATTTGTGGGCTTACTTCACGAGCCCTCGCTCGCGGAGGTAGTTGAGAATTAGTTTGTCGAACGGTTCCTGATTGGTCGTGAAAATGTGGGCGATCCCTCGTCTCGTACACCAATCTTTGAAACCACCGACATAAGCACGCAAATTCTCTTTGTAACGCTTCAAGAGTGGGGCACTTACTGTAATCTCAGCAAGATCATCATCCTCAGCATCGATCAATCGGAGGTCGCCGGTCAGCTCTGGCTCTACTTCTTCTTGACTGAGGACCTGGACGACATAGATGTCCATATTCCGGGCGAGCAAATAGCGCAAGGCATCCTCGTAGCCTGCTTTCTCCATGAAGTCGGAGATGACGATCACGATCCCCTTCCCAGAGTGTCGGATCGCGAACTCACGGATCGAGGCAGTGAGGTTGCCGCGACCGGATGCTTCGATGCCGTCGAGATATTGAACGACCCGCCACATCTGTCCCCGACCACGGACCCGGGAGAGTCCTGGCTGCAACGTGACGTCGAAGGAGTCGAGCACGACACGGTCGTAATTGACGAGTCCCACGAACGCCAATGCCGCTGCAACCTGCTTGCCGTAGTGAAGTTTCGTTGGCTCGCCAAAATCCATCGAGAGGCTGTTATCCAGCAAAACGTAGACGTGTAGATCTTCTTCTTCGAGAAAAAGCTTCAAGAAGAGGCGATCGAGCCGCCCGTAGACGTTCCAATCGATGTGACGGAGGTCATCACCGACAGTATAGTTCCGGTGATCGGCGAACTCGACCGATGACCCTCGACGCTTACTTCGGCGCTCCCCCTTCATCTTACCGACGAAGATTTTCCGACTGACTAACTCAAGTTGCTCAAGCTTGTTGAGAAACTGAGGGTCGAGCAACGGTTGTTTGGTCGCCTCGGCCGGCATGAAGTTGCTCCCAGGATTTGCGCGGTCGACTCGCTTGTTATTGAGAGAGAGGCAAGATCGATAACACCTAAACGGCTAGTTCGGTCCAGGCAAAGAGCCCAATCATCAAGGCCGCCGAGAGACCGAGACCGACAATCCAAGGGATTAGCGCGGCGGCCATGATCCCGAGCCGCCCCCAGGGGCCTTTGCTTGGAAACCGGCTCAGGAACCCAAGTGCGGTGTACCAACTTTCAAGCGTGACCAGGGAGCCCCCAATCAGGACGAGAAGCCCCAAGATGAGGTCGAAGAAAAACGCTGGAATAGCAAGCCCGACCACGATCACGAACAGGAACGCGAGACAGATCAGGTCGAGCCGAGTGAACTGGAGCGGTTCATAGGGCGCCGAGAGGTACGAAACCGTACTAGGCGGCGGGTCGTAGATGTCGTGGTTCGTACTCATCGGGTCAATCATCGTGGGTTGAGAGAAGCCGGACTTTAGGCTGCGGCGACAGGTTCTTCTGCTTTCTCTGAGACGGCATCAAGAACCTTCAAGAGGACTTCATCAGACTCCACCCCTTCGGCCTGAGCCTCGAAATTGAGGAGGACCCGGTGTCGGAGGCTTGGGAGGTAGACCCGACGGAGGTCTTCGAAACTGACATTATAGCGACCGTCTAAGAGCGCCCGGACCTTGGCAGCGAGGACGAGCGTTTGAACCCCTCGGGGGCTGGTACCCCATCGGATGTATTGGTTGGTAATGTCGACGGCATGAGGACCTTCGGGGTGGGTCGCTAAGGAGAGTCGGATCGCATAATCCTGGACATGAGGGGCGATGATGACTTCGCGGACCAGAGACTGGAACCGCAAGAGAGTTTCACCGTCGATTGCTTTCTCTGCCCTGGGCGACTCCCCTCGGGTTGTCCGATCGAGAATGGTCGCTAGTTCCTCTCGGGTCGAGTAGCCGACGACGAGTTTGAAGAAGAAGCGGTCGAGCTGTGCTTCAGGAAGTGGATAGGTTCCTTCCTGCTCGATCGGGTTCTGGGTCGCGAGAACGAAGAAAGGTTGCTGAAGCTGGTGGATGGTCCCGCCGACTGTCACGGACTTTTCCTGCATGGCTTCGAGCAACGCTGACTGTGTCTTCGGTGTTGCCCGGTTGATTTCGTCCGCAAGCACAATCTGAGAGAAGAGCGGCCCCTTCTGGAATTCGAACATCCGACGACCGTCGGGGCTCTCCATCACGACGTTGGTCCCGATGATGTCCGCTGGCATCAGGTCGGGAGTGAATTGGATCCGACTAAAATCCAAGGAGACGGCATCGGCAAGGGTTCGGACCAGGAGAGTCTTACCGAGTCCGGGGACTCCTTCGAGCAATGCGTGACCACCCACGAAGAGGCAAGTCAGGACACCGTGAACGATTTCCTCGTGTCCGACAATCACCTTTCCGACTTCAGCGCGGACCCGGTTGTACACCTCGCGGAACTCTTGGGCTCTCGATTCCATCGACTCGTCAACGGGTTCAGATGGATTCTTGCTGATGTCAAGGCTCATAGATCAATCTCGGGGAAAAGGCGGAGGATTGCAGCCGACCTCGGTGGGTCAGTCCGCAGTTGTCGCGATTACGTTGGAACATCTCGCGGAGTCATTGTCGAACAGTCAGTCGAACAGCCATGCTCAAAGAAGTCGGACGACTGAGGAGAGGCGGAGATCAAGCCCCTCCCTCTTCTTTCTGCCGGTCTTCCCAGACCTTCTTCTTCGCTTTCAGGAGTCGATTGGTGTAGCTCTCTGGCTCTTGGGGTCCTGGATCTGGCCTGCTCGGTGCGAGGCCACCGGGTGTTGTCGACGTGGTTGAGCCTGCTCTCGGGATCGCGCTCGATTCTCGGAGGGGATCGTCTGACGAGTCGAACGCGGCTGTTGACGGCGTCGCGCCATTCGGATCAGGATTGGTCGGAGCCTCGAACCGGGTCGCTGCGCGCGTCCGGTCCATCTGTTCGTTGACCTCGGCCTTCTTGTTCCGGAGCTTTTCCAGGTAATCCTGCCGAGGCGCGACTTCTTGACCCCGGAGTTTCTGCCAACCATCGGTGATGTTTCGACGGATCCGGTCCATGTCAGGGGCAATCCGACGAACGGCAACATCGAAGAGGAAGAGGAAGGCGGCACTCCAGAGCAAGAGGTGCCAGATCGGCCGGAAGGTTTTCGGCGGGTCAATTTGGCGATCCCGACGGAAGATATCGGCCACGACGGCAGTCCGGGCGCCGTCCGGACGTCCTTCAGCACCTTCCACCCAAGTGTGGATCTGCCCTTCGGTGGCGTTGGCGATGGTCTCGAGGGTTGAAGGGTCCGACCGAAGGTCCCGGTATTCGTCGGAGTAGGGGACGGCCACACCTGTCGTGATCACCCCTTGCTTACCGTCCGGTCCTCGATAGCCGAGCGTGACAAAGTAATTCCCTCGGGCTTCGGCGTTCTCGACGATCCCTTCATATTTGCCTGGCGCGATCTGTTCGAGTTCGATCGATCCGGCATTGTCACCTTGACCTTGGTCTGGCCGATTCACGTTTCCTTGGAATTGGAGGAAGTTGAGAAACTCGTTGTTCTCATCAAGGGCATCGACGACAACTTTGATCGTCCCCCCTTCGCGACGGAGCGAAACATTGAGATTGCCTCGATCGACAGGTCGTAACGTCCAACGGACGAGCTGAGACCAGAAGGCGGCATAGCTTTCCCAATCACGCCAATCACTCGTCCATTTCCGTCCTGCATCTGACGTAAACGCAACAGAGCGACCGAGTCCGTAATTCCAGTGCGCGAGGAGGGGATTGGTTTGTCCGGTCGGTCTCGGCGAGAGTAGGGGGACTTCAACCAGCTCGTTTTCCTTCACACTGGTGAGGACGAGACCACCGATCGTCGGAAGTGAGTCTGGGAGTCCGAGGAGTGGCTCGCTCTGATACTGAACCGTGGGTTCCCAGCGGATCGGTTCCTCAAAGATCAAGGGCCTCGAAATCAGTCGGGCTTCCTTTTGATAGATCTTGGGCAGCGCCCGAGGGTTTGTGACATTGTAGAACCGCCCTTTGGTCTGCTTGGCGAGCCGCTGCATGAGGCTAGCAGCTCCGGGGTCATTGCCGTGCGCGGCGGTCAGAATGGTGGTGACTGTGACCTTTGCATCGATCAGTTGTCGGAGGACGGGCCCTGTCGGTGGCGTTGGGTCGCCATCGCTGATGATGATCAAATGCTTGGTCATCGCGTCCGTTTTCTGTCGGAGCGATCGGGCGGCCATCTGAAGCGAGGGATTGAAGTCAGGCATGTCGCCGGGTGTCATCCGGTCAATCGCGCGGAGCATTGCATTCTTGCTCGAACCGATTTCTCGGAGTGTGAAGAGCCAGGCTTCCTGCCCTTGCCAGTGGAGCAGACCGGCGTAGTCGTAGCTTGAGAGAGTCTTGAGGGCTTCCTGGGCGACTACTTTCTGCCAGTAATTCCCTTGAGGAATTTCGGAAGCATGCATAATCATCACCATCGCTGCTTTACCTTTGACCTTCAACGATGGGATCTGCATGTTTACGGGTAGCGCTTCTTCGATCGGCGAATTCATCCAGCCACCGGCGCCAAAGCCGCGTTCACCGCCGATCATGATCAGGCCAATCCCTTGGTCATGAACCGCCGTCGCGATCAGATCTTGGAGCGAATCTCTGATCGCATCTTTGGAGACGTTCCCCAAGAGAATGGCGTCATACTTCTGGAGTTCAGCGAGGTTGTTTGGGAGCGGGTCGCCCCCGGCACCGACACCGGCGCCGGTTACTTCACCTGCGGAGAGGACGGTGACATTGAGTTCTTTCTGGCGGAGTGCGTCGACAAGTTCGGCGTGCTCACCGCGGACTCCTTCGATCAAGAGGACGTTGGCCTCGCCCCGGTATTGGGTGAAACCCTCCGCCACATTGTTGGAGGCCCGATCGGCACGAACTCCCGTCATCAAGGCTTGTTCGGGGTAAAACTGGGCCGAATAGGTGTAAAAATCAGGGTCGGTGATATCTTGCGGAAGGCTGAAGACGTTGACGCCGCGTTGGAGTTCAACATCGATGGCATCAAGCGGGACGGTAGAGCCGTTGGCCCTCTGAGTGATCTCAAGACGACCCCGCGCGGGAGCAGCAGCTCGGACGACAATCGTGACATTGACCCGTTCACCACGCTTGACATCAGGGGGTAGCGAGATCTTTTCGATCAAGACCTCTCGGTCGTATCGATAATCAATCGGCAGTACATCAATCTGAACACCGAGGGCAGCCGCCGCGAGTGCTTGTTCGTAGGCATCGCCCCGATTCTCGTTGCCGTCAGAGACGACGACGATCCTCCGCGCAGTGTCTTGCGGAAAGCTCGCGAGTGCGAGTTTGATCGCCCCGCCGAGATCGGTGTGTTCAGTGTCGATTGTGCTTTCGATTCCCGTCACCGGTTCGGTGTACTGGGCGGGCGGTCGTTCTACTTTGGAGTTCTTCCCAAAGGCAATAACACCGAAGAGGTCATCGGGTCGGTCTTTCAAATCGCTCGACTGGTTGATGAAATCGAGAACCGGAAGCTGGAGGTCCCCCGGGATCGAGCGTGATGTGTCGAAGACGACGATCGTCGTCAAGCCGTCATTGCGACGGACCAGTTGCGGATCGGCAAGCGCCATTACGACCAAGGTAATGACGGTTGATCGAAGCAGGATCGCCAACCCTCGACGGAACTTCCCGAGCCCAGCGAGGCTCCGAACGCTCATGAAGACAAGTGGCGGCAGGAGGAGAGGAAGGAGGATCAACCACCAAGGTTCAAGAAAGGCGAGTCGGAGGTTGGTCAGAGACTGGAACATGGACGTGCCACTCCGGCCCCGGGGTGTCGAAACGGAAAATCCGTTGGATCGAACAATCGATCTCGACAAGCCCGGTTAAAGGCGAAACCGCTGAATCCGATGATTATTGCTGTCGACCACCGAGACGGCCCCGGTGCTATCCACCGCCAACGCCCAAGGGTTGTTCAACTCGCCCGGTCCCCGACCGGCGTGTCCCCAGACCCCAAGGCTTTCTCCCTCTCGGGTAAACTTCTGAACTCGATTGTTTGCGTACTCGCAAACGTAAAGGGTGTTTCCCGAGCCAAGCGCTACATCGTAGGCATATCCGATCGATCCCGGTAGAGTCCCCCGTGATCCCCAGTAATCGACCAACTTGCCGTTGGTCTCAAAGATCTGTATCCGATGGTTGCATGAATCGGCGACAAAGATTCGGTCATCTTCATCGATGTCGATCGCGGTGGGCCTGAGGAACTCTCCAGGACGATGTCCGTGCCCGCCCCACTGTCGGACCCATTCACCCTCTGGACTGAAGACCTGAATCCGATCATTCTCGCCGTATTCGCTGACATAAAAGAAGCCGTGACGATCGATCACCACATCGGTTGGATAGCCGAATCGCCCGGGTCTCGTTCCTTGAATGCCATCACCAACCTGGAAGAGGAGGGTTCCATCTCTGTTGTAGACGAGGATCCGGTAGAAGTGAGTATCTGCGACCAGGACCCGGCCCAAGCGATCGATCGTAATCCCACTCGGTCCGTCGACGTTAAGGTCTGGAGTGGTCCAGTGCCGGAGGAAGTTCCCGTCGCGATCGAACACCTGGATCCGGTCGGTGAGGTCGGCGATGTAAAGTTGATCTTCGGCATCGAACGCCGCGACCCGGGGCTTATGTAGCCAGCCTGGCTTGGTTCCGTGAATCCCCCAGACCAGTTCCGGAGTGGACGATTCCCCCTCAACACAACCGCTTCCGAGCGCAACTCCTGCCGATGCTCCTAAACCGGCAAGGAAGTGGCGACGGCTGATCATCGGAATCATCCTGCTCTTTAATACAATTGTTGTCACTAAAATAAAGATAACGAACCGCGCACCCGGGGAGCAAGTCCGAAATCATTCGTTATTCTTGGACAGTCTGATCAAGTCACATCAGGGAGTCTTCAAGAATGCCAGAGCCGGCGGGAAGCTCTGGGATCGGCGCGATCCCGGTAGGGCGTGGCAAGCTTATTGAAGTCGCGGGGCGTCAGATTGCGCTCTTTAACGACAATGGAACGTATCAAGGCATCGATGATCGGTGTCCTCATGCCGGTGGCTCATTGTCGAGCGGTTGGATTGAGGACGGCGCGGTGGTCTGCCCGCTCCATCGTTGGCGGTTTCGATTGACCGATGGGCGGCGACTCGACGGTGATGGACCCGACGTCTCGCACTATCATTGTACGGTGATCGACGGCAAGATTGAGATCCGACTGGGCTCCGATCCGGGATCCGTTGCGTAATTTACTCAAGTTCGGAGCGTTAGAGCCAAATCTTTAAACGTTCCCTGAGTTGGTCGGGTAGGGCTTTGCTCACGATCCGCTGGATCAAATCGGGATGGAGTCGCGTACTGAAGTGAGAGGCGATGATCCAGTCATTCTTGAACTGATCAGCGCGATCGAGGAAGTCATCGAGATGCATGTGCCCGTACTTGTGAATCTTTTCAGGGCGCTCCGTCTTCGCGACAAAGGTCATTTCAAGAATCAGGATCTCAGCCTCGAAGGCTTCAGGATTGCGGTCGAGGCCAGGAGGGGCGGTGTCACCGAGATAGGCGAGACGCGGGAGTCGGATCTCTTTAGAAACTTCGACACCGGAGAGGCGGAGGTCACGGATTTCGGGGCCGCTGCAATGGTGGTACTCGGGCTTCAGCTTCTTCCGACGCTCCCAGACAATGAACCCAAGCGCATCAATCGTGTGTTTGGTCGGAATCGCCGTGACTACCAACTCTCGTGAAAGTTCGATTTCCTGACCTGGTTCGACCCCGATAATCTTGGCCGGCAAGGGGCCCCGATCGAGTCGCTGGACTGCCCGGAGCATCGCGTGCGAGGCATCAACCGCCTCCGACGGCATGTAGATGGTTGGCGGCTCCATCTTCATCATCCGCCGCCGTGAGACGTAGACAGGCAATGCGGCAAGATGGTCAAGATGGGCGTGTGAAACAAACCAGTTGGGCGTTGCCATGAAGCTCCAGGGTTGGACGCCGAGATCGAACCCGAGCTTCATCTCTGGGATTCGCCAATATGTTTGCACCGCTGCCCGAGAATACCCCTCGATGGTAAGACCGTTGTGCGTAAACGATCGGACCGGCGCATTATCGACCGGGTGGTCCAGTGACTCCGGTCCCTCAAGCTCGGACACGACGGACTCCTCAAAGCTCAGCTGCGTTGCATTGCGAACATTCCGAAACAGATCATTATAATCATGGAGCCTCCACAAGCGGAAACGGTTCATCGGTATCTCGGAACCGAGCTGACTCTGGATTGGATTCGGGTCTGGTGATAGTCTGAGGCGGTCAGCCCGATTCGCCCAGCCCTAACAACACCCGCAGGTGTTCTGCCGGCCTCAGTGCTCGAACACTCTGATCAGGATTCCCTCGATGCAATATCACTCGCTAGGCAGCGGACGCCGCGGTTTCATTGGTGGCATCGCTGCTGGAGCGACAGCTCTCGCCTCCTCTCGATTGTCTCATGCCGGTGTTGGAACAAGTCCTGACCTTGAAAGCCCACCGACCATTGGTGACGAGTGGGTCGCTAAGATCGCTGGCAAACACAAGCAGGTGTTTGACTCAGTGATGCCCAGTGAGGGATGGGGACCTGCGTTCGCGCTCAATTACCTCGATACGACCGAAGAGATTGATCATCTCACCGACAAGGATCTGTGTGCTGTCGTCGTAATGCGACACTTCGCGATGCCGCTCTTACTCAACGACGCGATTTGGGCAAAGTACCCTATCGGCGAAGTGATTGGCGTGGTGGATCCAGAGACCAACGCACCAGCATTACGCAATCCCTTCTACAATAACGTGCCATTACGACCAGGGCTTACTTATGAACGAATGATCGCCGAACGTGGCGTGGTCATGGTCGCCTGCAACCTCGCGTTGAAGGTTGTGAGCGCGAAGACTGCGGAGAAGATCGGAGTCACCCTAGAGCAGGCGAGGAAGGAATTCCTCAACGGGCTATTCGAGGGTGTATTCTTGGCGCCTTCCGGTGTGTTCGCTGTGAATCGTGCCCAGGAAGCTGGCTGCACTTACTGTTACGCTGGATAATCACAACGTCCGCAGCTCCTCGATTGGGACCCTGGGAAACAGAATGGCAAGTACTGTACGCGTGATCTATATGCACATCGCGGCGGCAGCCATTTGGTTGGTTCTTGCTTCAATCTACGGCGTGATTCTTTCGGCAAAGCTCCTAGTCCCTGACTTCTTGACCCATCCGATCTTCTCGTTCGGGCGCATCCGTCCGGTCCATACCGGCAGCGTGCTTTTGGGTTGGTTGACGCTGGCATTCATGGGTCTTGCTTATCTTGTGGTGAGCCGTAGCTCCCAGCGCCCACTCTGGTCTCCTCGTCTGGCCTGGATCGGCTTCTCGTGCGTAAACCTTGCACTCGCCCTTGGGTGGGTCACACTGAGCGTTGGGGTCACACGCGGCCCTCTAGAGTACCGGGAGTGGGTGACTCCGATCGCTGTGGTAATGGCGTTCGGAGTGTTGTGCCAAGGTGTGAATGTTCTTAAAACACTAATGAATCGCAACGTCGAAGAAATGTACATTTCTAATTGGTTTATTCTTGGCGCTTACATTTGGCTGCCCATCCTCTATGTGATTTCCTACCTTCCCTGGTTTGATCACGGCGTCGAGAGCCTCGTGATCCAGGGCTACTACATGCACGACGTGCTGGGCCTTTGGTTCACACCGCTGGCGATTGGGATCATGTACTGGGCGTTGCCTCGGCTTTTGCATAAGCCAATCTATTCCTACTCCCTTGGCGTGCTGACGTTTTGGACAAACGTAGTTCTCTACACGATGGTCGGAGCGCATCATTTTGTCCTCTCACCGGTGCCCTGGTGGCTTGTGTCGGTCGCTGCACTTTTGGGTATTGGGATGATGATCCCTGTTTGGTCCACCGTTTTTAACTTTACACTGACGATGAACGGGTCTTGGGCGTTGATGCGTCGCGAACCGGCGTCATGGTTCATCCTCGCCGGCACACTTACTTACGGCCTTGCTTCACTACAAGGTGGCCTCCAAGGGTTGCACGACTTCAACCACTTCATCCACTTCACGCACTACACCGTTGCTCACGCTCACTGGGCCGCCTACGGATTTGCGTCATTTTTTGCCTTCGGTGCAGTCTATGCCCTGCTACCTGGGCTGACGGAAGTCTTGGAACGCAGTGACCTTCGCGTAACGATCCAGTGGCATTTCTGGCTCGCGCTCGTTGGCATTACGATTTACTTTGTTTCGATGACGATCTCCGGTACGATTCAGGGCCTCCGTTGGTCTGAAGATCTTCCCTTCGTGGAGAGTTTGAAAGGCATCCAGCCGTACATGTTGTCGCGACTCATTGGCGGCTCTCTGATGGCTGCAAGCCACCTACTTTTCCTCTGGGCAGTTTACCGGTTACGCCCTACCAAACACTTAGCTGGTAAACAGAGCGAGGTTGATATCGCCCTGACGACACCAGACTGTTCTTCAAGCTCAGTTCCTTCCTGAAATCCTGTAGTTTAACGGTGGCATGCCCAATCTCAATCAGATCTTCCACACTCGCCCTGTTGTCCTCGTGGTTGTGGTAGGCACGACGTTCTTCGTCCTGAGTTGGATCGTCGCCGTCGGTCCTGCGATCAAGCTTCGGAGTGAGACGATGGCGACGATCGCCACACTCGAGCCTGTTGAACCAATTGTCTTGCGCGGTAGGAACGTCTATCTCTCTGAGGGCTGCGGCTACTGCCATTCACAATCAATCCGAGCGACGTTTACTGACGCACCCTACGGCCGGGCTCACACTGCGGCCGACTATGCCGGAGATCACCCACCAGTTCCGGGTACTCAGCGAACGGGCCCCGATCTATCGAATGTGGGCAAACGCGAGCCAAGCTGGATGTGGAATTTCATGCACCTCTACAATCCACGTAGCATGGTACCTGAGAGCATCATGCCCTCATTTCCCTGGATGTTCGAGGTGATGACGACAGAGGAAGCCACAAACCATCAATACGGTATCTACGCTGCGGCTTTCTCCGAAGAGTTTCTCCCTGAGGGCCTTGTGGCAGTACCGAGGCAAGAGACTGTAGATCTGGTCTCTTATCTCCGTTCATTAACGCAGGAATAGCAGATAGCTGCTCCCCAGTAATCGTGATATCACGTTACTATCGGCTGGCCCTGATTAACCCTAGGGGCAATCTGCGAATTGGGAAACCCGGTTGAGTTACTTGAGGGGCTCTAGGTCAAGTATGGAACGGCATCATGGGCTTGAAGAGTAGACTTCGGAGGACGGTTTGTATGCAGATGCAACTCTATCTCGACGAGGACACCTCCCCGTTCAAAGTGGTCAAGAACGGTGAAGAGTTCGACTTCGATACGACGGGACTGGCTGACGGAGTCCACAAGCTTCGGATCGTGACAGTCGAAGCTGAGAAGGTTACCGGCCAGCGGATCATGACATTCACCGTCCGCAACGGTCCGGGTATTGCCGTGGTGGGTCTCGGCCCGGGCGACGAAGTCCGGGGTACTCTGAAACTGTTGGTCAATGCCTCCGAGGCTGGGATCGAGGGCAAGTTTGATCCTCTTGCTATGGAAACCCACCGTGGCATCCCTCTGTTCTTCGGTTTCTTTGCGGCCCTCGTTGTCCTTGCTTGTGCTGCCTTCCTCGTGACCGACCCACTGCGCCATCGCTCCTACATCGAGCAGGCGCAGAAGGTGGCGGATCTTACTGGGGATGAACTTGATTCAACACCGGCAATCCCGCTTAATTCAGGGCTATCCGAGGGCAGCGACTCTGGCGTGAGGCGATCCCCACACCCGCAGCACCTCGTATTAGCGGAGGGAGATTTCTTAGAGATCATATCGATTGGCAATACAGAGGCCGATCTGATACGCGGGGCCGAGCTTTTTGCCGCGAAATGCTCGGGCTGTCATGGTTCCCAAGGCCAAGGCACAGTCCAGGAAAAGGTAACGCTTGGTGAACAAGGCGTCTATCCGCGACTCGCCGGTCAAAACCGTCGCTATATCTACCGCCAGCTCATCTCTTTCGACGAGGGATGGCGCGACAACGCCCAAATGCTGTCGATGGCGAAGTCTCTGTCCCAGCAGGATCGGATTGACATTGCGTCCTACATAGAGCGTCTTTCGCCCCCCTATCCGTTGCGTCGAGAGGCTACGGAGGACTTGCTCGACCGAGGCAAAGAGATCGCGGAACGCGGGATTCAGGATATAGGTGTTGCCCGGTGCTCAGGTTGCCACGGTGCCGATGGGCGTGGCGCCGGCCCGAACTTTCCATACTTGGCCGGTCAGTGGACTGACTACCTCGCAAGTCAGTTAAGGAATTGGCAGGACCAAGTGCGACAAAACTCCTGGCGAGGCCTGATGCGTCCAGTTGCCCGTGGACTCTCCGACGGAGAGATTAACGCCGTTGCCGCCTACTTTTCCCATCTCCCTAATTTACAGACAGATGCGAATCTCGACTAACGGAGACAAGTTACTCATGCCTCGCCTTAACTTGAACACATCGATTCTGACAGCCCTAATAATCGTACCTCTCATCGCAGTCTGTCTTCTGGCCTCGGCCCAGAAAGTCGCTTCTGTCAGCCCCGAACGAGACCACACCAACGTCGACGAAGCTTGGAGTACGGTCTGGGACGATCACCCGCATCCCGGCGAGGGTGTTCTTTTCACGCCACCTCGTGATGTCGATATCCCCGAGGGCGAGTTCGGTGAGCTGGTCCGGGACGGCATGCAGGCCTTCATGTACCCTTCAGTCTACGCACGAAACTATGTGGGTAATGAGCTTGCATGCTCCAACTGCCACCTCGATGCTGGCCGCTGCGCGGGCGCCGCACCTATGTGGGGTGCCTATCCGGTCTATCCGAAATACCGAGGAAAGAACAAACAAGTAAACACAATGGAGATGCGGGTACAGGGATGCTTCCGCTATTCGATGGATGGCACTCCTCCCGAAGCGGACAGCGAACTCATGAAATCCTACCTTGCCTACTTCTCATGGCTATCTCAGGGCGCACCGGTGGGGGCAAAGCTTGCGGGTGCAGGTTTCTACTCTCTTCCCGATCCCCAAGAGGAGCCAGACTTTTTCCGTGGTGAGGCGGTCTACAGGAATTGGTGTGCGGTCTGCCACAGTGACGATGGTGGTGGTCTCCACCACACTGAGATGGCAGGCTGGATTTTTCCTCCACTCTGGGGGCCTCAGAGCTTTAATTGGGGCGCAGGCATGCACCAACCTGACAAAGCTGCGGCTTTTATCAAGAGAAACATGCCCTTCGGGCTCCAGAACGTGCTCACCGATCAGCAAGCCTGGGATGTTGCCATTTACATCAACTCGCACGAACGCCCCCAAGATCCGCGCTATAACGGAGACGTCGATGAGACTCGTGCTGCTTTCCACACCAGCAAATATAACACCTACGGGATGACCATCGATGGCAACCTTCTGGGTGAGAACTCTTATTAATTGACCCGTACCAACTGCTTTAGCGAAGTACTCCAGTTGGCCGTATGATTCTGATGGCCCAGCCAAGCAGGCTTTTACAATGATGTTGACTCTCTGTTTGGAGTTCGAGAGCTTTATCACGTTAGTGCCAGATTCTAGCTTTGCCCACCAAGCGCGGCTGCTCCCACTATTGACGTAGTCGGAGACCTTGACACCGACACCATCTCCCCTTCAACATAAGTCCGACGCTCCGAACTTGGGAAACCCAGGCAACGATGATTGATAGAACGAGTGTCTACGGACCGGTTTATTTGGACTATGTTCTTCGGGTCGACGGCCCCCTGTTGCCGCCTGAGCTGGAAACAACGGTTGATCGGAGTGCCCGGGTTTTGTCAGGTCAGCTCGACGCTCCGATCGCGGGTGGATCGCTGACGATCGCTGACGAAACCGGTCGTCATTTGATCTTCGAGGGGCGTCCCGGCGTCGCGATTCCCTCAGGATTCATTGAGATCGAAGGGAGTCTGAGCGATCGAGGGTCTCTGGATCTCAGGCAGCACCTCACCGCGTTGTCAATCACCGAAGATCTCGGCGGGATGGGGGCGGGGTTTGCGAAAGCACTCGACGGCGATCTCCATGCAATTCTCGGCGATCAGGCCGAGCGATCGACTCAGAAGGTCCAGGAATTAATCAAGCAGGCAGATCTCCGCGCCACCATCAGCTATGTCCACGGGAAGCCCTCAGATTCGACGCTCTTGATCAGTAGTGGGCCTCATGGCGACAAACTTGCAATTGGCTTCCGAGGATGTCTCGATAAGGTCGATCTTGGTTCCTCCGATGCGTTTTGGAGTGGTCGTGAACGGCTCCGGGTCGTCGCTGGCTGGCCGAACGACCTCACCGCGATCGCTCTGAAGTCGGCGGAACAATCGCTCCGCCTCTTTGCACCGAATGCGCGGAACCTCCGTGACGGCTTCATCTACCAGTTTGCTGAGTCCGATTGGATCAACCTCCTCTGTCTCAATCGGGGCGAATGGGAATTACTCAACGACCATCCGCGTCTCAAGCGAGCGATTCCGATGATCTCGGTGACGGATGGACCCCAAGGCGCTTCAGTGTTCTTGCGGTCTCTGGACGACTCCGTCAAGACTCTTCGAGTCGACTCCTTTCCCCGAGAACGACCGCCACGCGACACCAATCGGGCGGGCGAAGCGTATGCCGCAACGCTTGTCGCAACACTGATTCAAGAGGGCTGGTCCGGGGGCGTTGCCGATTCTGAGGTCGTTGAGATCGCAATCCGACGGGCTTCTGCGGCAGCGGCGTTAGTGCTTGATCTGGTTGCGTTCGGGTTCCCGAGTGACGAACAGATCGATGAGGCAGTTGAGCGTGGATTCGTTCCCTGAGGCAAGACCTTGAAACGAGGTAGTCGATACTGCATCGTGCTGATTGGAACAAGAGGGGATAGTTTCGATCCTAAGTCACCGGCCGAGATCAGTTACCGATGAGTTTTCCGCTGAGCATTTCTTGGTTCGTTGGGCTCGGGATCATTGCGCAAGCCGCGGGCGATCAGGGTGGTCTGAATGACAATCTTGGCTGGCTCACCGATCCGAGGACAGCGGTCCTTGTTGTTCTCGGCTTGGTTCTGATTGTCGGCGGTGGGCGTCGATTGATCCGCGCCGGGCAAGCGAAACGAGCCGTGGAGCGGCTGAGCGATCCTTCGGTGTCTCCCTCCGAGATCAGGGCGGCGGCGGAATTCGGTCGGACTGGGCTGATCGACTTTTTCCGACTTCTGACGGAAGCGAAGGAGCCCGCGCAACGGGACGCCGCTGGTCAGGCGCTCGCCAGGATCTGGAAGCAGGACGACCTCATCCCCGAAGAAGAGCAGGGGGTGATCCGTCGAGGGTTCACCTTCGATTGGCGGGTCCGTCGGCGCTATCCGCGAGGGATCCAGATCCCGATCCCTGTCGAGGTACACTACGGCGTTTCCTTTCTCGATCCAGAGACGGGGGGGATCGGCCCGAACGATCTCGAATGGTCTCATCGGATCCGAGGTGCCGAACGCGTTGCATTGGAGACACCGAGCGACCCCAAGCCGGGCAACGGTGTGGTCCGGTTTACGATCGATCCCGATGATTATCCGACCAACGGCCCCCATCGCCTGGAGCTTCGGACCGACGTCCGGACCGCCGAGACCTTGACCTCGCGCTGGGAGTTGACGATGCCGGCGATCCCCTTTGTCTTCGAGTTTGACCCTAGACTCGAAACCGATGCGTTACTCACCCTTCCGGATGAACATCGTGATCAAGAGATGATCAACGCAATCCGACTAGTCCCATCAACAACTGAGGGTGAACCTGAAATCCCGACTTTCTTGGAACTCGACGAGTCGTTTGCGCTCCGGAATCCGCCCAAGATTGTCGTCAATTATCCGATCCCAAGCGACCTCGCCCACCGGATCAAGATCGAGCTTGAGGGCATCGATGGTCAATTCGATGCCGGAGAGCTAGTGCTCAAAAGTTCGAATGCTGATCCCGATCAGCATGGTTATGCATCGATTTCATTTCCTCGTTCCGTTCAGTTTCCTTCCGGGCTCATCGATCGGATCGGTCAGTACAGGCTCAGGGCGATTCTGAGACCTGACGCCGACCTCGGTTGGGCTGATCCCGAGATCCGATCAGTTTGGCCGGGGACGGTCGAAACGAATTGGGTTGACGTCCGGGTCACCCGGCGCTGAGTTTGGCCGCAACTTCAACAGCCGAGATCAGACTCTCGGTACGCGCGATTCCCTGGCCGACAATGTCGAATGCGGTGCCGTGCGCAACGCTCGTCCGGACGATCGGGAGGCCGAGCGTAATATTGACCGCGTGGTCGAAGTCGACCGTTTTTAAGGCGATATGCCCCTGATCATGGTACATCGCAACAACAGCATCGAAGCCACCACTTAGCGCATTGGCAAACAACGTGTCCGCAGCGATCGGACCGTGGACTGAGATCCCCCGACTTGAGGCGTCATGAATTGCAGGCGTAAGGATACGCTCCTCTTCATCACCGAAAAGTCCGTGTTCCGAGGCATGAGGATTCAATGCAGCGACTCCAATCCGAGGTCGGTTGCCATCGAGCAAGGGACGAACGGTCTGATCCGCAAGTTCAATCGTTGCACCAACAGACTGAATCGTGATCTGATCAAAAATTGCTCGGAGTGCCATGTGAAGGGTCACATGGATCACGCCGAGTCCAGACCGTACACCTTGAATTGGGGGGAGGTAGAGCATCATCGCGTGCCGAGACACGCTGCAGCGATCCGCAAGAATCTCAGTGTGTCCTGGGAAGGGAACTCCGGCGAGGTGGAAGGACTCTTTGTTAATCGGGAGTGTGACGATCGCATCAAGTTCTTTCTCAAGTGCGAGGTCGATCGCCGTAACTAAGAAGTCGTAGGCAGCACGTCCCGCCTTGCCGTCGACATGACCCGGAAGGACGCTACTTAGATCAACTGTTGATGGTTCGAGACAGGGAATCAAACCTGGAGTTGGTTCCGCTTCGTTTAAGTTCGCAATCGGCTTCACATGGAGTTCTTGCGTTGCGAACCGTCTGACCTGAGTTTTTAGCACGCCAACGTGACCAATCACCACGGGTCGAGCGATCGAAAGGAGTGGCGATTCCAACCAGGCTCGGACAATCAACTCCGGCCCGATCCCAGCGGCGTCGCCCATCGTCAATCCAACGACAGGAAGTCTGTTCATCAGTTTTCTTGGTTGCTCTGCAAAGTTAATGAGGGTGTTGGATCGACGTCACGAGGTACGTCAAACAACAATCAAGCATGGCAAGGAGGTCTGAGTGTAATCCATCAGGAGATGTAGCAATGTCAAGTTCGCGTCTCTGCGGACGCTGCCAGGTCGTTCTGAGTTCGTTGGTCTGAAAATGCCCACAATCTGGGGCGTTGATGAAGGCCCGTTGGGTTCAATTTGCTGTAATCTGTTGTTTGGTCTGGTCCGGCTTGATCGCGGGACTCGTTCTGAT
Organism: uncultured Isosphaeraceae bacterium; assembly: GCA_964510225.1. Classification (GTDB taxonomy): domain Bacteria; phylum Planctomycetota; class Planctomycetia; order Isosphaerales; family Isosphaeraceae; genus CAZEAN01. Next base: position 50,804 of record CAZEAN010000004.1, on the reverse strand, counting down.
CGCCTCCAGACTGACTCCACCCGAGCCTCTAACGAGACTCGGAAATGTAACCATTGCGTTCGGGGGATTTAAAAACACAGAGGATTTTAGAGGGACGTTCGCCTACGGGTTAGTTGATAATGGTGAATCATTTGCCGTGTTGGTGACAGCTGAGGCGTTCGTTTTCGACCTTGATGGGAAGCTCATTGCCCGGGAGAAGGTTGGTAAGTTTCAAATCAGGGAGGGAAAATCGAGGGTGGTCGGTGCACTCTTCGAGGGGTCTAATATCAGCTCCGTTGAATTTGGTTTGATCCGTGTGGAACCTTGCAACAAGATTTGGAGTAGCGAAGAACCACGATTCCCCGGAGACGGAACAATTGGCGCGCTTTGAGGCTCACGACAGACTACACGATCAGTTTTCCTGGTCCGGTCCGTGAAGAGTACTTCTCTCATCAGTTGTGTGCAGTCCTATTGTAGAGAGCCGAACTGTTTCGGTAACCCTTCCTGGGACGACAATTGAGGTGAGTTACGACGAATATCGGATCGAAGTGTGTTGCCGACTTTTTCAGTCAACACTCGTTGTTTTGAGCATGATCAATCTCGCTTGTATTTATTGTAGTAGAGCACCGAGTCAGAAACGTCAGCCGTCGCTCAAGATCGCGCGAGTCGAGACGCTACTGGTTGAGCGCACCCCTTCCGGAGAAGATCGAGAGGACGCTCCCTCGGAGATTCGGTTTCCTCTTGGACAATCCGGGAAGGTCTCGCGGTGTTTATCAACCAGAGACGGGGCGGTTGGTACCGACATTACGGAGTGTTGTACTCTTGAGGGCCTGAGGGCACCTTGTGGAGTGGGATGGGTTAGATCATCGCAGACGCATTGTTCCGTCCGGCGCCTACAAATGGCGTCTCGTCTCTTCCGATGGCTTTACAGCACGCTATCTGACATCGATTGGAATCAATCCTCCTGGTGGTGAGAATTCTATTCCGCAGCGATCTTGGGTGGGGGACCACTTGGGTCCGGGAATCCTCCCCCGGGTCACTACTGGGATCTATATCGGATCCCCCTTCACCAAGGAGATGATGATGGTGGTCACGGTGGATCCAACCTTGAGTCGAGTGGACTCGTCGCCAGTTTGATCAGGGCGGACGCCTCTGGCGGTTGGCAACCAACGGTTGGCATCTTTCTCCTCCACCCCCAAAAGTAACACTCCGCAAACTTCGGGTTGAGGACGGTCTCGTGCTGGCGAGCTGGGATCTGTCGTGGGATGGCGTTGCACCAGACGACCGTTGAAGTCGGAGCGGGTCAAGGAGACCGGACCGTCTGGACTAGCGACATAATGTCCCCGATGAGTGATCGCTACCAGTTTCAGAGCCTTCTGAGTGATGGGGAAAGGGTAAAGATTTGGATCGGGGATCAATTAGGCCATACTTCCAGTATAGCAGCTTCGGTAGATGATCCCATCGATCTTGAACTGGAACAACGATACCGGATCCGGATCGAGTCTCGGCACCCTGGTGGACCTTTTCAACTACAACTTTTCTGGTCAAGCAGGACGCTCGATCTGTCGCCAATCCCGAGGGCAGTACTCTTCCCCGATGCTCGATGATGGGGATTGATTGTTGAAGTGTCAGGCAGATTCATTGAATCGAGGTCTTACGGTACCTGCCCTAGACCTTACTGCAGCGGTTGTCTTTGTTGCACGGTGAGCAAGGGCGCTTTCTTTGTTGGTCGCGTTGAACGATACTGGGAAGGTGTCGAAACCAGATCACGAGGGAGATCGGACCTCATGTCGGTTCTTGAAGACGAAGCCAAAGCCAGTCGCCTCCGGATGGAGCATGTCACCAAGTGGTTCGGTGGTGTGAGGGCGTTGCAAGATGTGACGATTGAGGCGAGGGCAGGAGAAGTCCACTCCATCTGCGGCGAGAATGGCGCAGGAAAAAGTACGCTGATGAAGATCCTCGCCGGAGCGATCACCGATTTTGATGGCACGATTTTGCTCAATGGCGAGCCCGTTCAGTTTGAAGGCCCTCGAGCGGCTGAGGACGCGGGGATCCGGATCATCTATCAAGAACTCAATCTGGTCCCTGAGCTTTCAGTGGCGGCGAATCTCTTCCTGGGTCGGGAACTCCGAGGAAGGTTCGGGTTCTTGAATGACCGAGGGATGGAATCCCGTGCGTCGGACGTCTTCGAAAGGCTCGGAACCCCGATCCGACCAAGAGCCAAGGTGGCTGATCTTCGAATCGGTGACCAACAGATGGTCGAAATTGCAAAAGCGATCATGTTTGATGCCGATGTTTTGATCATGGATGAACCGACCTCCGCACTCTCCGACGCCGAGGTCGCGCGACTTTTTAGGGTGATCGGTGATCTCAAGAAAGCTGGGACGGCGATTCTCTACATCTCGCACAAGATGAACGAGGTCTTCTCCTTGTCCGATCGGGTTACAGTCCTCCGCGATGGGGAATTTGTCGCTACTGCCGAACGTGCCGAAACGTACCCGGATGAAGTCGTCCGATGGATGGTCGGACGTGAGATTGCAGCGTTCGATCCCTCATCATCCCACGATCAGCAGGCAGCCAATCCTTCACTCCTTGAAGTCGTCAACCTCTCCTTACCGAGCCCCCCCGGAAGCAGTCGCCCTTCCTTGCAGAGGCTGGGTTTCCAGGTTCAGAAGGGTGAGGTTGTTGGGATCGCTGGTCTCTTGGGTGCAGGGCGGACCGAACTCCTCGAAGCACTTTTCGGCGCGGCTCCCGAACCACCCTCAGGGACAATCCGCCTCAATTGCCGGGAGGTTGACTTCCAAGAGCCTGCCGAGGCGATTGCGGCAGGTGTTGCTTTAGTCACGGAAGATCGGAAGACACTCGGTCTGTTTTCAGAGATGACGGTCGCCGAAAACATTACCCTGGCCCATCTCCAACGGATCAGTCGGACCGGGTTTGTCAGTGGGACTCGAGAACGGCAAGCCGTCAACAAATCGATTAACCAGCTTGCGATCAAGACTAGTTCAGACTCGGCTTCAGTGATGAGCCTCTCGGGCGGCAATCAGCAAAAGTGCGTGATTGCACGCTGGCTTCTCACAAGTCCACAACTCTTGTTGCTCGATGAGCCAACCCGGGGGATCGATGTCGGCGCGAAAGCTGAGATTTATGCCTTGATCCATCAGTTAGCAGCCGAGGGAATGACGATCCTGCTGACCTCAAGCGAATTGCCCGAGTTGCTCGCGGTCTCGACCCGGATCCTCGTCCTCTGTGAGGGAAGGCTCACCGCCGATATCCCGCGGATCGATGCCACCGAGGAGTCAATTATGCAAGCGGCGACTGCCTTTCTCGACCGGACAAAGGTTTCTTGAATCACCGATCATCACCTCCCAGCCGGCCGTCCTCCCGAATACTCGATTGATTCAGTCAAACGAGCCAGTGAATCGCGAATTGACAGATCCATCGGCTGTTATAGAATCCTCTTTTAATCAACTTTCAGGGATGATTTGTCCGCAGTTGAAGCAGGCGACTTAAGGAGGGCCGCTAGGATGTTCCGCCGTTATTGGGTCCTGATTCGCCTGGTGTTGTGCATCCTGATGTTAGTCAGCCTGACGAGTTCACTTGCCCAGAGCCAGTCACCTTCCGAGCCTCCTTCGATCAAGGCCGCTCCAGAATCGAGCAAGATTGAAGGTGAGGCTGAGGCCGAAGAGCCGGCCGCGCTCCGGAACACGTTCGGACGGGAAAACCTGGAGGCTCTGATCCGTGATGTGAATCCGATGCTGATCCCGCTGGCAATCTGCTCCGTCGTTGCACTTGGGTTTACTCTGGAACGGACCTTTGCGTTACGACGTCGACGGGTGATCCCCAAGCGTTTTGTCGAGCCATTTTTCGATCGATTGACAGCAGGTCAGCTCGATCGAGAGCGTGCGATGGAACTCTGTCGAGCGAATGGCAGTGTGGTCGCCAGGATTTTTGCGACGGCGGTCCGACACTGGGGGCAGCCAAGTCTGATGATCCGCCAAGCCGTCGATGCCGATTCGAGCGGTGAGGTGAGCGACCTCCGACGGAACGTCCGAGTGCTCAACGGTACCGCGACACTGGCCCCGTTGCTCGGTTTGCTCGGAACTGTGGTCGGACTGATCGAGGCGTTCGACTCGCTCGGGGGCACCCAAGAAATCAATGGCGTGGATAATGGGAAAGCCTTAGCTCATGGCATCAGTTTGGCGCTGGTGGCGACCGCGTTTGGTCTGACGATTGCTGCGGGATCGGTGGTCGCGTATTACTTCCTCTTGAATCGCGTGGAACTCGTGATCCGGGCGTTAGATGATCAGGTCCGACGTTTGATTGAGTGGATAGCGGTCGATTCTTCACCTGGAATGGATCGTCCTGGTTATTCCAACCTCAGCATCGGCAGCGCCGAGCGGGCTCGACGAGCCAACACTCCGCAGACTTCCTAACAGGATTTCTTGATAAAGATCAAACGCGTTCAGTCAGAGGGGTCTTGGGATGCTTGGTGATCGTCAATCGGCCGTCGACGAGTTGCCTGCGTTGAACATGATGCCGATGGTCGACATTATGCTCTGCCTCCTGATCTTCTTTATGGTGGCGTCCCGGTTGTATGACTGGGATGAGCAGCAGCTCAATGTAGAGGTCCCGGAGGTTTCTGAGGCCGCACCGATGACCGCGGGGCCGTCCGATCTCCCAGTGACGATACTTGCTCCGGGTCAGGTGGCGATCGGTGATGACCGCTTCGATCTCGATGGATTCCGGGAACGTCTAGTGGGGATTCGATCGATTTATGAGGATCAGGCGGTTCAAATCTTTGGGGATGGCACGCTAAGCTATCAGGCAATCGCTGATGTCCTTTCCATCTGTGAAGCTGCCGGCATCGTCCGCGTCTCCCTGGTGGTCTCACCTTCGATTGAGGGCTCAAGAGACCCTGCTGCAACCCCTTGATCGCCTTCAGACCAGTCCACTCCCTCTTCAGATCTGAACTCCAGCACTTCAGAGATCAATTTCCTCATGACAAGTTCTGCTGATCCCACCTCAACTCCGGCCACCTCAGAAGGAGTCGCAACGGCGGCACCAGCCGTCCCTCGGTGGGCGATCCACCGGAGGCTTTATGATTGGGTCCTCCATTGGGCGACAACCCCTTACGCGCTTCCTGCATTGATCTTGATGTCCTTTGCTGAAAGCAGCTTCTTCCCAGTACCACCGGATCTCTTGCTGATCCCTCTAGTCTTGGCGGTCGGTTCGAAGTGGTGGCGATTGGCCCTCTGGTGCACCTTGGCGTCGGTCGCCGGTGGGATTCTCGGTTACGGGATCGGGGCGGGAGCTTGGGATCTCGTCGGGGTCTGGATTGTGGAGCACGTTGCCCATGCCGAATTGGTTGATCTGAACGGTAGTCCAGATGTCGCGCTGCCGTCGTCGATCGTCAACCTCTTCGGTGAGGATTGGCTTGGCGGTACCCACCTCTTTCAGGTCTACGATTATTGGAATGCCTCGATCGTCTTCGTATTCGGACTGACCCCATTACCTTATAAGCTCGTGACCATTACGGCCGGGTTTGCGGGGGTTGATATTCCACGATTCATCCTCGCTTCGCTGGCCTCGCGCGGCCTCCGCTTCTTCATGGTGGCCGGGATCATCCGGGTCTGGGGACCACCGGCACGGACCTTCATCGAGAAGTATTTCAACTGGTTGACGATTGCGTTTGTGGTCTTGCTGATCGGCGGGTTCGCCGTGATCAAGTTCCTGCTCTGATCATTGGTTGCGCTCTCGGTCGTGGGTCGACTTCTCACGATCGTCTCGCTCCGGGATCACACGAGTTCGATCGAATCGCCTTGATTCAGAACGCCCTCATCCCTCAAGATGATTCGGCGTCAGGTGATCAAGGACCAAGGCTGAGGAATCGGGCGATGCCGATCATTGAAGCGGAAGGTCTGACCAAGACCTACCGTGTCTTTCAAAAGCAGGATGGACTGATCGGCGCCTTCCGAGGTCTCCTCCGCCGCGAGTATAAAGAAGTCCGTGCGGTCGATGATGTCTCGTTCCGGATCGAGCCTGGGGAGATGGTCGCGTTCCTCGGGCCTAACGGAGCAGGGAAGACGACGACCCTCAAGATGCTCTCGGGTCTGATCTACCCGACGAGCGGGACTGCGAATGTCCTCGGTTTTGTGCCTTGGGACCGGGAAGACGCCTTTCGACGCCAGTTTGCCCTCGTGATGGGTCAAAAGAACCAGCTCTGGTGGGATCTTCCCGCTGCCGACAGTTTTGAGCTTCACCGAGAGATCTATCAGCTTCCCCACAATGAGTTTCGGGAAACTCTGGACGAATTAACGAGCCTTCTCGATGTCGAGCGGTTGATCCGGCAACCGGTCCGGGAACTCTCGCTCGGTGAGCGGATGAAGATGGAACTGATCGCGGCGCTCCTCCACCGTCCGAGGCTTCTCCTCCTCGATGAACCGACGATCGGTCTTGATGTGGTCGCTCAAGTGACGATCCAGCGCTGTCTCCGAGAGTATCGGGTCCGTCGAGGGGTCACGATGCTCCTCACGAGCCACTACATGCGAGACATCGAGGCGCTCTGTGATCGGGTCTTGGTGATTAACCACGGGCACCTTGTCTACGACGGTGGCCTCTCCGGCTTATCGACCCGGTTCGGTCAGTCGAAGACGGTCCGCCTCGAATTCGCCGATGGCAAAACTCCGGATGACCTATCGCGTTTCGGCGATGTGGAGAAGACCGAAGGCGCAACTGCTGAAATCCGAGTCGAACGGAGTCGGGTCTCCGAGGTCCTCGGGACGATCTTGGATTCGTACCGCCTCGCCGATGTCGGAGTGCAGGATCCCCCACTCGAGCAAGTGATTGCTCGGGTCTTCCAGGAGGGTAAGAGAGAAGCCGATCATGACGCCGCTTGAGGCTGAATCGACCCTGGGACCAGCGACCGAGGAGGACCGGAAGACAGCCGGTTCCACCACTGATAATTCTGGAATCGGAAACAACGGCGCGCCGAGCGCTGGCTGGGCTGGTGTATTCCAGAAATACCTGAAGGTTTATCGGGTTTCGCTCTCGGAACGGATGACCTATCGGGCTGACTTTCTCTTAACAACACTCTTCCGGTTCCTGCCAACCCTGACGACGATCTTGCTCTGGAAGGCGATCTTTGAAGGTGCAAAGGCAACGAGCGCTGGGGCAGGTACTCCACAGAACGATATCGCTGGATTCTCGTTTGAACAAACGATTTGCTATCTCTTGATTGTGAACATTACGCGGATGTTCTCAAGCATGCCCGGCCTCGCCTCGGGGATCGCACGTGAGATCCGCGACGGCACGCTCAAGAAATACCTGATTCAGCCCCTTGACCTGATTGGTTATCTGATTTCCTACCGACTCGCACACAAGACCGCTTATGTCATCGCGGTACTAGTTCCCTACGCGATTTTGTTCGGCGTCTGTTACCGATTCTTCCTTGGTAATGTGCCGACTGACCCAGTGATCTGGTTGGCGTACGCTGCCTCGCTCATCATGGCCTTTTTCGTCGGCTTTTTTGTGGAAGCGACCGTAGGGATGGTCGGGTTCTGGTTCTTGGAGATTACCTCGATCCTCTGGATCTTCATGACCCTGAACTTCTTCCTCTCGGGTCACATGCTTCCGCTCGATTTCCTGCCCGATTTCTGGGCAAATCTGCTCAAACTCCTTCCGTTTCAGTACTTGGCTTACTTTCCGGCGGTCATCTTCTTGGGGCGTGTTACGGGTCCCGATCTCTGGAAAGGGCTCGGGCTCGAGTTGTTCTGGGTCGTCTTCTTCTTCGTTCTCTGCCGATGGCTCTACTATCGTGGTCTGAAACGCTACAGTGCCTTTGGCGGTTAGGTTGTTCACCCTTCTCAGAACCAAGCCTTCAACGAATCAATTTAAGCGAATTAAGCGAACCCGATGAACGCTGCTCTACGCTATCTCCGGATGTACGGCCAACTGGCCCGCTACACGTTGGCACGGGAACTCTCGTTTCGAGGGAACTTCCTGGTCAAGGTTTCGGTCGAAGTGATCTGGCTTGGAATCTTGCTGGCGTTTTATCGAGTCGTCTTCTCGAAGACTGAGATGGTGGCGAATTGGTCTGAAGATCAATACCTCTTTTTCGTCGGCTGTTACTTCGCGATGAACGGGCTCCTGGAAACCCTCTTCCTCGAAAACTGCAACGAGTTTTCTGACCTCGTACGAAAGGGAGATCTTGACTTCCTCCTCTTAAAACCAGTGGATGAGCAGTTCTTGGTGACATGTCGGAAGGTCGATTGGTCGACCGCGCCGAACGTGATTATGGGCGCTGGTGTGATGATTTTTTCCTTAGCCCGGATGGGCTGGGAATTTGAACTGTTGATGGTTCTCCGGTTCCTCCTGATGTTTGGCTGTGGCTTAATGTTAGCGTACAGCTTTATGGTCTTCTTGACGTCGACATCGGTCTGGTTGGTCCGTAATCAGAGCATGATGGAACTCTGGTGGCTCTTTAGCAGTTTGTCTCGTTATCCCAAGGATATTTTCCTTCAGGTGGCCTGGGCGAGACCGATCGGGATCTTCCTGACCTTCGTGATCCCGATTCTCCTGATTGTAAATATCCCAGCACAATCGATGGTCCAACAGCTTGACACTGCGATGGTGGGCTTTACCCTGATGGCGACGGTCTTGATCTTTCTGGTGAGTCGTTGGTTCTTCCGACGTGCCTTGCGGTCGTACCGGAGTGCCAGCAGCTAATCAATCAGGTCGTTCGTTCGATAGGGCCACAACCAACTTCAATGATTCAGCCTCGCTGAGAGTACTTGAGCTGGGAGAATGAGTCCGATGCCCGATCGCGCGGTGCGGGCGAAATCGACGATAGTGCTTGTGAATATGGCGGCCACCGTGTTAGTAATCGCGGCGGCCCGAGCAGCCTACGAAGTCGTCGTACCACTCCTACTCTCGATGTTCATCGCGGTCATCGTCTCCCCCTTGATTGATCGGCTTGCCGCTCGAGGGATTTCACGATGGCTTTCGGTAATCCTTGTGATCCTCGGGTTTACGATCAGTTGTCTGATAGTCTTGGGTGTGGTGGGGACCTCGCTGACTGACTTTATCGTGCAATTACCGGAGCTTCAGCGGAAGCTTGAGTATGAATATCACCGAGTACTCAACTGGGCGGAGGCCTTCGGGATCCCGGTTCCTCAAGACCACTCATGGGTCTTTGGTGAACCTCTAGAACCCCCTGAGATCTCCGATGAGTCTGTCTCTGGAGTTCCCCTCGAATCGCCCCCAGAAAGTGCAGGGGATTTCGAGGAACCAGTGAGCCCTGCCCCGGACTCAGCGCCAGAGGTTGGTAACGAACCCACCTCGGATGCCCCTGTCGAGTCGGAGGGCGAACCCGTTCAGCCCTCGACTAAGGGCGAACCGTCCGCAGAAACTGAGACGACGGCTTCTGATCCCGCCACTGACTCGCCGCGAGAGCAAGACTTCCTAAACGCTGAGCCGCCGCCAGTGGAAGAGCCGGTCGTTCGCCCCTCAAGGCTCAACATCGAGCAGGCTCGCGAGGATGCCTCCGCTGCGTTATTATCCCCAAAGTACGTCGTCGGAATCTTCGACTCTCTGCTGGCAGGGCTGGGTACGATTCTGAGCAATGGCCTGATGATCCTCGTGACCGTTGCGTTCATTTTACTGGAGTCGGTGGTTTATCCCGCCAAGCTCCGGATGATCATGGGCAACGATTCACGGTCGATGGAGCGTGTGATCCGGATCTTGAAAGACCTCCGGCGCTACATGGTGATCAAGACCTGGATTAGCATCGGGACCGGTCTCCCGGCCGGAGTTGGGCTCTGGTTGATGGGTGTCGAATACGCTGCGCTCTGGGGGATGTTGGCGTTTCTCCTGAATTACGTCCCAAACATCGGTTCGTTGATTGCGGCGATCCCGCCGGTGGTCCTGGCGTTGATGCAGAATGGTCCAGTCACCGCACTGGGCACCATCTTGCTTTTCCTGGCGATCAACTTCGTGATCGGTTACCTGATCGAGCCTCCGGCGATGGGTCGGGGACTCGGGCTCTCTACCTTAGTTGTCTGGATCTCTCTAATTTTTTGGGGTTGGGTCCTCGGGCCAGTCGGAATGTTCCTCTCAGTCCCCTTAACCATGACCCTCAAGATCATCTTCGAAGGGTCCGAAGAAACCCGATGGATCTCTGTGTTGCTCGGCTCTGCGATCACCGGAGCGGAGTTAGCGGTTACTGAGGAGCCGGCGCCCGATCCCAAGGATTAAGACCAAGTTTTCTGCCTCAGTTTAACGAAACTGACGAAGATAAAGTCAGCTCTGAACTCGTTCTCGGAACGACCGAAGTCGCTGGAACTGGGCGTCTCTTGAGCACAGGGATTGTGAGATCTCCTGGGCCCTCCGACGGGTCACGAACTATACGCTTGAATCGTAAATATGAGTGTGGGAATCAACCGCCACGAATGAGTCGGAGGGGTGATGATGCCATCCAGGATTGAAGACAAAATCAACGATCCAAGACCAGAATTTGGAGCCTCCGAAACAAAGGCTCGACTCTACTTAAGCATTGACGACCAGTTCTACCAGGTGGCGCCAATCCCTTCCGACGGCCGATCTCTTGATCGAGCGTTTCGAATCATGAAGCCGGATGGATCGACGTATGATGTTGCAGAAACAGCTCATGGGCCGATTTGCGACTGCCCAGACTTCCTCTTCCGGAGACTCGATCTCGATCCTGCAGGTTGCAAACACATTAAAGCCCTTGCATCGTTCGGCATGATTCACTGTCCGGTTAATGTGAGTCGGATCGATAGGTTTTGCAGAGTATCGTGGCGCAGTTGATGGTGTGTTCAATTTCGACTAAAATTTCAGTCGAGATCAGAGTAGTTGTTATTTCTTCAGTCATCGTGGTGGACCGAATCCATGGCGGGCAATTCAAATACACTCCGAGCGATCCGCGAAAAGGTCGAAGCAGGGGCACGCCTCTCGTTTGAAGATGGGGTGACCTTGTTTGAATCTAACGATCTCTTTGAGATCGGTACCTTGGCCAACATGGTTCGGGAACGCTACAACGGCAATTTCGGTTACTATAACGTCAATACGCACCTAAACCCAACCAACGTCTGTGTTTATCGTTGCGACTTCTGTGCCTTTCGGGCGGACATGGACGAAGACCGGGCATACACGATGTATGAGCCCCAGGTTAAGCAACGAGCTGAGCAAGCAGCGTCTCGCGGTGCGACCGAACTCCACATCGTCGGTGGATTGCACAACAAGCTGCCCTTTCAGTATTACGTCGACGTCGTTCGATGGGTGAAGGAAGCTGCTCCTGAGATCCACGTAAAGGCGTATACGGCAGTTGAGTTTGAGTGGTTCCGCAAGATCGAGCGGGCATCCTTGAAGGAAATCCTCGAGCGTTTGATTGAGGCTGGACTCGGTAGCCTCCCGGGGGGGGGAGCCGAGATTTTCCACCCAGACGTCCGGAAGGAAATCTGTGGCGCGAAGGCTTCCACCGAGGTCTGGCTCGATGTTCATCGCCAAGCCCACCAGCTCGGACTCCATTCAAACGCAACGATGCTTTATGGGCATATTGAGAAGCCGGAACACCGGATTGATCACATGATCCGCCTCCGCGAACTCCAGGACGAAACACGCGGTTTTCAGACCTTTATTCCGCTGGCATTCCACCCGGATAATTCGAGGATGTCCGAGATTCCTAAGCCTTCCGGGGTGATGGATCTGAAGACGATGGCGATCAGTCGATTGATGCTCGACAATTTCCCGCACATTAAAGCCTACTGGGTGATGCTCGGGATCAAGACTGCCCAAGTCGCACTCTCATTCGGTGCCGATGACATCGACGGAACCGTAGTTCACGAAAAGATTTATCACGAAGCTGGTGCTGAGACGCCGGAAGAAATGACGGTTCAAGATATTGAGCGATTAATCACTGAGGCGGGCCGGGATCCAGTCGAACGAGATACTCTTTATCACCGGATCGAGCGTGACTGTAACGCTTGGACAGCACGAGAGCATATTGACGTTTCTAACTTGGTGACACTTTCAACGTAAAATCACAAGTTCAGTAACGCCAATGACTAATAAGCCAATACTAATGATACTGTTCACGTGAAAAAATGCTTGATTCACGTGAGATAGATTATCAGGGCGGACGAGTGAATGTTCATATCCAAGCAGTCCGCCTATGAAAATGAGTCCAATCCAATACAAGATTTCAAATTCAGACACGACTACCCCAAGCAATACTAGAGAAACGACCATCAGAAAATGGCTGATAGCGGCAATTCTCAATGCTCGTTTGATCCCAAGCCGTGCTGGAAGGCTCTGTAATCCGGATTCTCGGTCAAACTGGGCATCTTGACATGCATAGATAATGTCAAACCCACCAACCCAAAAAAAGACGGCGACTCCAAGTAGGATAGGAGGGGCTTCAAGTGAACCTCGGACTGCGATCCAGGCAGCAATTGGTGAGATCGCCAAGCCTGAGCCGAGCCAGTAGTGAGCCAAGCTAGTTAAGCGTTTCGCGTACGAATAGCCGAGCAACCAGAGCAAGACCGGTACGGAAAGGATGATCGGCCAAGGGTTTTCGGGGAGGAACAATGCGGTTGATCCCACAAACAAGACGGCCGAAGTAACCGTGAAGACCAAGACCGCTTGCACCGAGAGTCGACCACTAGGTAGATGGCGTCCTGATGTCCGAGGATTCGACGCATCGATCTGTCGATCGACCAGCCGGTTGAACGCCATTGCGGAGGATCGAGCGGTCATCATACAGAGCAAGATCCCGATCCAGACCTTTGGACCAGGGAATGATTCGGCTTCGGGGTCAAATGCGGCCATCGAAGCTCCTAAAAGTGCAAAGGGGAGCGCAAAAATCGTATGGCTAAATCGGATCATCCCCAAAAGATCATGAAGCTTGGCCATGACGCCATTCGTCCGGAGCGTGTCATTCATCAATGATCCACCTTGAGTCACTCGTTGCGGTTGTTGGCGGCCGATCCCCAGCGTGCTGTCAGTTCGATGTCGAGTCCAAGCTGGTCGCAGATCCGACCGACAACAAAGTCGACGAGATCTTCTAAGGATCGAGGTTGGTGATACCAGCCGGGCATCGCCGGCAACACCACCCCACCAGCTTGGGTCAGTTTGATCATGTTTTCGAGGTGGACCAAGCTCAAGGGTGCCTCGCGAGGAACCACGATTAATGGCCTCCGCTCTTTGAGATGCACGTCGGCCGCCCGTGTGATGAGGTTGGTGCTGACGCCATGGGCAATCCCAGCCAACGTACTCATGCTGCAAGGGCAGATCACCATTCCAGCGGTCCGAAAGGATCCACTGGCGATCCCGGCGGTCAAGTCTGCATGGTGATGATAGATGATTTGTCCGGGGCCCTCGGCACCAAGCATGGCGGGATCAAACCGAGCCACTGATTGAGCTGGTTTGAGTCCGGTTTCTTCGCGGAGGACGTGGGCTCCGCTCGGACTCATGGTGAAGTGGACTGTTTTCCCAGAGGAAGAGAGCACTTGGAGGAGGCGGACACCATAAGGAGCACCACTTGCTCCGGTCATCGCCAGAACTATGGGACGCTCCGGCGCGTTGGCCTCTCGACTCATCCCGTTGTCTCCGAGCGCGGTTTGGTACCGACATAGAGTGATGCGATCCCGAACGTCAGGCGATGCTCAACCACCTCTACAAGTCCTCGAGATCGAAGAAGGTGACACATCTCCTCACCATCAGGAAACTCAAGGACCGATTCCGGTAGATAGGAGTACGCATCGAAGCGATTCGGCATGATGAACTGACCGACCCGAGGCAGAATCTGCTTGAAGAAGGTGAGGTAAAGCGGGCCGAGGATCGGTCCCCGAGGCCTCGAGAATTCGAGGATCACCACTTTTCCCCCTTCACGAGCGACTCGGATCATTTCATCGAGCCCTCGGATGGTGTCGGCGATATTACGGAGCCCAAACGCCACGGTCACGATCCCAAAGGTGTTCGAAGGGACGGGCAATTGCTGCGCGTCTCCTTCCACGAGAGTTAAGTGGTTTTCTGCATCACGTCGACGGACCTTCTGAAGTCCGATCGCCAACATCTCATGACAGAAGTCAGTACCGATGATCGGCGATTGCCCGTTCGCTGAGCGATCGTAGGCGATCGCGAGGTCAGCCGTTCCCGTGCAGCAATCGAGAATGGGAACGCCAGGCTCTGGAGGGACGGTCCGAACGGTGTAGCGACGCCAGAGTCGATCAATATTCAGGCTGAGAAGATGATTGAGAAAGTCATACTTGCCAGCAATCGATTGGAACATCGCCCTGACTTGCGGGCCTGATTTGTCGACCTTTGTTATCTGGTCCGTCTGGGATTCAAGCTTAAGAACCACGCTGGTACGACTCCGAGAGGCGAGCAAGTACAGATGAAATGAATACTATAAGATATAGGCAGTGCCCAGCTTGAGTTCTAGGAAAGAGTCCGAAGGGCTCGAGGGTGAACCCCGCTCACCAGTTGTCTACATCATGTTGTCCTTCCGTAGTCGGACAAATCCGATTGCTAACCCCAGAAATGGTCGAGGGTTTCGTGGGTTATCGAACGTTGGCTGCTTGTGTCAAAGATCTCCGTGATCATGGTGAACTCGTCGAGATTGATCATGAAATCGATCCCTTTCTCGAAGTCGGCGCGATTCAGCGGAGACTCTACGAAGCAGAAGGTCCGGCTGTACTCTTCAAGAATCTCAAAGGGACAAGATTCCCGGTCGTCGCCAACCTCTTCGGGACCTTGGAGCGAACCCGTTGGATTTTCCGTGACACGTTGAAGGCGGTTCGTCATCTTGTTGAATTGAAAGTGAAGCCGCCTGAGCTCATGAAGCGGCCGTTCCGCTACCTCGATGTCCCATCCACAGGGCTTAACCTCCTACCGAGACGAGTGGGCCGGGGGCCGATCTTGGCCCACCAGACAACGATCGACCAATTGCCCCAGTTGGTCTCCTGGCCGAAGGATGGCGGACCCTTCATTACGTTGCCGCAAGTCTACTCCGAAGATCCTGATAAGCCCGGCCTGGCAAAATCGAACCTCGGGATGTATCGCGTTCAGCTTGGGGGGAACGAGTATGAGCCCAACCACGAAGTCGGGCTTCACTACCAGCTTCATCGTGGGATCGGGATCCACCACACTGCGGCAGTCCGTCGCCATGAGAAGCTCCACGTCAATGTTTTCGTCGGCGGCCCACCGTCGATGTCAGTCGCGGCGGTGATGCCCCTTCCCGAAGGGCTCCCGGAATTGAGTTTCGCAGGAGCACTCGGAGGACGCGCGATTCGGATGGTCACACCCGAAGGATGGCCCATTCCGATGCCCGCCGAGGCCGATTTTGTGATCGCTGGGACTATTGACCCTCAGAAGACCAAGCCCGAGGGGCCGTTTGGTGATCACCTCGGATACTACGCCTTGGTTCATGATTTCCCGGTCCTCCAGGTCGAGCGAGTCTACCACCGACCTGGTGCAATTTGGCCTTATACGTCAGTGGGTCGACCTCCGCAGGAAGATACCTCGTTCGGCGAGCTAATCCATGAATTAACCGGCCCTTTGATCCCGACCGTCCTCCCCGGCGTGAAGGCCGTCAATGCCGTCGATGCTGCCGGTGTTCATCCGTTGTTGCTGGCAATTGGCTCGGAACGCTACGTGCCGTATGCCCAAGAACGACGTCCTCAAGAGATCCTGACCCAAGCCAACGCGATCTTGGGTCAAGGGCAGATGTCGTTGGCGAAGTACCTGATGATCGTTGCTGAGCAGGACAACCCTGATCTTGATGTTCATCAAATCGATAATTACTTTATTCACTTGCTCGAGCGGGTTGATTGGAGACGAGACCTTCACTTCCAGACCCGAACGACAATCGATACGCTTGACTACAGTGGAGACGGTTTCAACCAAGGGTCGAAGGTCGTGATCGCGTCGACAGGTCCGAAGCGACGGAATCTGCCAACGGAACTCCCCACGGCCCTTCAGCTTCCTGAAGGGTTCCACGATCCTCGGATCTGTCTACCGGGGATCCTAGCGATCGCTGGGCCAAAATCTGCCCCCGATCATCGCGGCGAGGATCAATCTCAGAGCGCCTTCTGCTGGTCCTTTACGACTGAAGATTCGATCAACGAGTTCCCTGTGATTCTCCTCGTCGACGACAGCGAATTCACCGCACGGTCGCTCCGGAATTGGCTCTGGGTTTGGTTCACACGCTCAAACCCAGCGGCCGACATCAACGGGATCGGTGCGTTCACACATCAGAAGCATTGGGGTTGCCGAGGTTCTCTTGTTGTCGACGCACGCATTAAGCCCCACCACGCTCCACCGCTCGAAGATGATCCTGAGGTCGAAGCGAGGATTAATCGCCTCGGGTCTCCCGGCGGGCCTCTGTATAAACTGATTTAGTATATTTATGGCATTTGAACATTATCTTGTTTGACTAACTGAGCATTCAGAAGTCTGCTGATCGCGTGGATCAGATCCACTCGGTTTCGGACTCTCCGTTGTACTGATTTCCCGCCTCAATGGTGTCTTGCCGAGTTGCCGGCGAAGCAGTTCGGCGACGTCGATGACGACCTGATCGAGAGTTTTCTCTGGAGCACTCGCGATCGCCGTCATTGTCGAAAGGAAAAGCTCTTTGAGGTAGGCAAAGGAGAATGACTCAGTCAGGGTAACGAGTTCGGCACGGACATGATCAGAGAGGACATAATCACTTGGCAATTGTGTGGCCCAGCCACCGAAATAGCGATCCCGTTCCGTCGGACCTGGAAGCCCAAAATTGTACTTCCGATCAAACCGGCTCGGGCGATCGAGTAAAGCAGGGTCGAGTTTCCCGGGGTGATTCGTGGTGGCAACTGTCAGAATTCCAGCGTTGGACGCAAAGCCGTCAAGCTCGTTGAGCAGGAAGGAACGATTCTCCTCGACCGCGAGTGCATCAAGATCCTCGAGGACTAGCATACAAGGCGCGACTCGTCGTGCTCGATCAAAAATCGCTCGAATATTGATGTGGTCATTGTCATAGCGTCCTTTCAAACTTTTCACATAAAGACAAGGTATGTCTAAGGTGTTCGCCAGTGCTTTGATGAAGTGCGTTTTGCCATTGCCGGGAGGGCCAGTGAGGAGAACTCCGCGACGCCACGGGACACCAAGCCGGTCGTAGGTTTCTCGAGAGTCGAAGAACTGTCGGAGATCGCCGACGATCTGAGCTTTGGTGTCTCCAGGGAGAATCAGTTCCTCCAGTCGCGACTTAACAATCGACTTGTAGAGGGTCGATGAAGCGTTCCATCCTCCATTGTCATAAACAAGGATCCGATCCTCGACCTCCTCCTCCCAAGCACAAACTGTGGCAAAGAATGCGCGTGCGAGCCGATTGGTTTCGGCAAGAATCCAGTAGTTGACAGTGTCGTATTCGTCCCAGCTCAAGAGAAGGACGTCGATCTGGTGGCCGTCCCATTCGACCTCAAACCAGACGTTCTTCGGGCGTTGTTCGACCGATTGGTCACGGTTCCAGCTTGTGACATATTGCGGATGGACCGATTCTTCGGTCTTAATCTGGCACTGTCCCGCATCGGCGAAGCTCTGGAGACTGAAGTCGCAATCAGTTCCTTCGATCATCGCGCGATCGGGAAACAAAGCCGCGAGCCGGCAACTCACATGGTAGGAGATGACGGCCGGCGGCTCTCGGAGCGCAAGACTGATGAATTCTTGAAACACAGAGATTCCTGTTGACGCGATCGTCAAAAATCGGCGGCTGTACTCGATTTCGTTCAACGATGTGAGTTAGACACTGGGAATCTCTCCAAAGTTCGGTTGCGCCGAAGCTTAGTCAGCCGATGACTCTGCAAAAATCTGTCGGTAGGCTGCACGAGCGACGTCGAAGGCCCGTTCGGCATCGGGACGATCAGCAGGCCGGATGTTTCCGACCTTAGATTTCCAGCAACGGTCGACGCTCTCCAGGCACCATTGCGCCGATCGTTTCGAAGCCCGGATTGGCTGGTCGTCGATCACAACAAAGATCGGATTGGTATGTGACGACGGGTAGATTCGCAATGCCACCCAGCTCGATTGATCGAGTTCAACATCGAAACTGACCTCCTGGAACTCACCGTCTGCTTCGATATCCTGGCGTGCTACCGGATAGCCGTTAACCACCAATTCCAAGGGGACGGTCCGACTCTCCTCGATCCGGGCACGCTCGATATCCCAGTACGGTTTTTGATTGAGCGGACGATTTCGGATGGCGATAGCTTCGTCGGTAAGGGTCGGAGGGAGGTAAGCAGCGACTTCAGCACTGACTGTAACCTTCCCGGGTGCTTCCAGTCGGAGTTCACTCCCGTCTTCGCCGAGTGCCACATCATCGACCTTGAAGTTAACAAGGTGACTCTTTCCATCGGAGACATAACAGCGACCGTCGCGGATGCCGTCCGCCCAGCGATCATAGTCGAGTGCGCCGTCGACCTTGACATAGGACCGCCCAAGTCCAACTCGTTCACCGTAGATACAGGGGAAGTCAGTTTCACCACTGATCCGGCAGCGAAAGCCACAGTTGAGGGTGTGGTACCAGATATTGAGTTCATAAGGGGCGGGTGTGTCGACAGTCGAGATGAAGTCGACTGCATCATGAACGACGTCGACGATATACTCGTTAGCACCGATACCGTCGAAGGGGGGGATCTCATAATTCGGGAGTTCATTAGAGACTGTCTGCAAGCCCCAACCCGAATGAGAGAATCCAACAACAGCATCCTGTGACTTACCCCACTGGAGAACGGGGAGATCCCAGCTCGGCCACTCTTCGATCAGAGTCGTCCCTGGATAATCATCCTCGGTGAGCCGGATTAGGCAGAGATGCCCACTGTGTGAGGAGGGGAATCCGGAGACTTCGACATCGTAGCGCATCAGATAGTCGTCTGTGGAGAGCGGGTGGACACTTCCGTCAAAAAACTGCTTCTGAAAGTACCAGCAAGGGCCCCAGCTTAAGACACAGCCAACCGTAAGATCCTCACCGAGAATATGCCTCATCATATCCTCGGGCTGTACCCCTTCCGAGGGGCTTTCATAGTGGGCACAACCAGCGGCATGAATGTGGTGGTCACCCGAGTACCAACCCATCGAAGCGAGGTTCGCCCATCGTGTAAGCACGAACCGTTCTGTTGTGGTTCCCGAGTCCGCCTCGACCTCGATTTCCTCTTCTTTGACGAGGTATTCGGGACCTCGGGTGTACTCCACACTGAAGTTGCCGGGAGGAAGGGTGACCGATTCACCCGATCCTCGGTAGATCTGAGGATGAAAGAAGAAGTCGGGCGCGAGCCGACGACTCGGAGATGGATAGATGCGTCCTCGTTCATCACGGATCAAGAAGGAGCCCATGGTTGGAGTCCCATCTTCGTCGCGGACATCAAAGGCGACCGTGATCCCAGGTCTGCAATTGAAGAGGATATCGACGTCACTTCGGAATCCGAGGTCTTGGGTCCCTTGGCCGACATCGAACGAGAGCTTCCCTTCCCGAGGTCCTGCATCCCGGCTGAAGAGTTCGATAATCCGGTATTCCAAGCCGAGTCCTGAGAGTGTTGGATTCAGGGGCCTGGTGTCGAACATCGCAACGTCAAGCCAACGATCCCGGATCGCCTCTAGAGGAATCGTTGGTTCAGGATCAGGACGACCGCTCGAACGTTGGTACACCGGGGCAGCGTTCGGACTCTGAACTCGGAGGGGTGCAGTAACTCCCGCCTCGTTGTGGACTTTGACGAGGAAAGCTGTCCAGCCTTGCTCCAAGAGGATCGGTGCTGCTGCTCCTTTAGCGGCTTTTACCCGGCTCTCCGGGTTGATCGAAACACCAACGAGGCAGTGCGGATCGAGTACCTCTTGAATCGCTAGGATTGCTGCGCGATCGTCGTTGAGCTCGATTGCACCCTGAATCGCTTGCTCTTCTGCACCAGATAGAGGACGCCCGACTACTTCTAACGCACTGACCAATCGGCGGACCTGAGCCTCAAGCGGCTGCCTTTCGATATTGGTCACGACCGGGAGTTCATCACCTGATACTGGTGCGTTCGTCCCCAGAATACCGACGAGAATTAACGCCAGCAACCATTTTCGACGATTGAACAACATAGCGCACTCCTCCCTTGGATCGGTGTTGCCTTCAAGATCTTGACCGAGCGCAACAATGCGTTGCACTCTCACCGCCGCAATTGTCGAGGCTATCGCAGTGGCTCTCTTGAATCAAGGAGGTGATGGTTGCCAGCGTAGCAACACTCCCCAGTGACGTGTGTTGGTTCCAATTGTTCTTCCATAGTACAAGAAGTGCAGTTGCTCGAAGTAATGCGAGTGATGGACACTGCTATTCTAGGTGAAGTGGTAACTCACCTTTTTCTGCTTCTCAGAGAAGCTTACCTAGATTGTAGGGTAGGAGTCATCCGTTCCGCGAACGATAGGCTTCCCAGCGTCCTTGGGAGCGGTCCCAGAGGTAGACATACCAGAGATTCGTCTGCCACTTGAGTTCCATGTTGTGACGCATGAACCGCTCGATTCGAGTACCGGGATACTCCCATCGCATGTTCTTGCCACGGGTCCGGAACTTCTCTTTGTTGATCAAGACCCAGAGTCGGTCGTGCTTGACACAGGCATCAATCAGCTCTTCAAGGTTGGAAACAGACTCGGCTCCCCCATTGCGGTCGACAAGTTTGCCATCGCGGAGCACTAAGAAGTCCCAGAGCCGTGGGACACTGAGGTCATAGTCGATTCGGCCCACCTCGATTGCCCCGGCGTGTGGGTGAGGTTCGGTGGCCATGATTGCATCGTTCGGTCGACGATGAGCCGCCACGTAGCGAAAGGCGCCCGTCGAATCGGGCAAGATCTTGATGTTATATGATCCTGGGATTCTCCAGAGAGACCAACTCCCCAGGACGGTTGTCAACATCACAACCACCAGGAATGCCGTCAGGGTTCGTGATCGGTGAAAAGAGTGATCTTCCGTCGTCGACGTTAGTGAGTCAAGTCGCGCGGCAACCCGCCGGATCCCCTCCACACCAAGGAGAATCCAGAGTGGAAAGAGAAAATACTGGTAACGCAGACTAACGTGAGTCACTAAAAGACAGGTCAGGAGAACACCACCGATGAGAAGGTAGGTAGTAGCGATGAACGCACGGTTATGAGTTCGCCAACGCATGATGAGGTCGAGCAGTGGAAAGAAACTCAGGATTAAGTGAAGTCGCGAATAGCCAATGAATATCGAGAAAACATTAAAGGGTTGCCAAAAGTGAGGCTTAATCGTCGCCTCGAGGTTTGGAGACACCCCTTCGGTGCGGGTCAAGCAGAGCGTCTGAAACGCAAGCCAATCGATGAAGATCCACCCGATGCAGATCCCACTGAGTACAACGAGCCGGATATTGTTGCGGATCCCTAAGTCACGGGAGAATAAGACAAATCCTCCCGCAAGTATCAGGCCCATGACGATCGATATTTCCTGACTGATTACGGTTGCCAAGAAGCAGAGAATGGTCAGCTCTCTCATTCTCTGATTCTGCTCCATAACAAAACCCTTGCAGAACAAATAGCAGGTAAGTAAAGCGAAAAACTGCTGTTGCTGGTAGAAACGTGCGACGTGACTCGTAAAGATCTCGAAGGGGTGAAGAGCCATAAGGATCATGGCCGCCATCCCTACCAGTCGGTTTCGAAGGATGTCCGCTCCATAGCGGTAAGTCAGCCAGCATGTCGCAACACCAAAGAGGGCAACAGGGATTCGAAGCGCCCAAATGTTGTCACCGAAGATTAGAACGAAAACCGCAGCCAAGTAATGGTAGAGTGGACTCCGGGTGTAGTAGACGCCTTCAACTTCGAACTCCGGGGCACCCGTAGAGGCAATCGAAAGTACGGCTTGAACTGAGGCGTACTCGTCATCGTCCAGAGGTTGCAGGTCGAGTTGGTAAATTCTGATGAAAGCACTGAAGACGAGCACGGAAGTGATCAGAAAGTTCCACCCTCGTTGCTCAGGTAACTCGTGGATCCAATGCAAAATCTTTACTCGCCGAGATTGGCGGGATCTCGGAGGAGAGTCGAAGATGCCACAGAGCCCAAGGATCGCTAACCCGAATGCGGTGACTAATGCCAGCGCCCATGGCCAAGCACGAAGCAACTCCAGGTGCTCATGACGCTCATAGAAAGAGACATCGAGAGCAATGAGTGCGAGTAACGGAGAGATTCCTGCAAGGAGTGCACGACGACAGCGTGCGAATTTCACGCGATGACTCGCGAGGACGACGATAAAGGAGACAATCCCGATCGAAAGGCTCGAGAACAAGAAGCTCTGGTAGAACTCGTTACCTCGATATTGTGTCCCACGGTACGTGAGTCGTGGCCGCAGTACAGCGGGTCGAATAGCCACCCCAGCGTCGGATACGGGTCGCCAGGTACTTGTCCACTGCCTTCGTGATCTCCAGTTCGAGTCTGTTACGATTGGAATCTTAGAGTCATCTCGGAGGATGGCTTCTCCGTCAATCGCCACTCGTACGGGCCAGTTCAGTGGTTCGATCGACTCGGCCTCATTGAGTCGGATCGAGATCTGATTCGTCCCACGGTGGAGTAGGGGACCGATATTATACCCGTAGAACCCAATCGAGCCCCGATCATTGACGAGTCTCGGTGGTGGGACTGATTCCGCAAATCGCTCAGGCTTCTCAGGAGTTCGTCTGGTTTCGTCGATCGGACGCTTAGGGTCGTAGGTTCCCGGTAGGTCGCTTCGATTTGTTTCCCGAGGCTTGTCTGGAGTTACATTGATTTGGTTCTTGTACTGTTCCACAGGATCATAAGTTGGGTCTCCATGTCTTGGTTTGAGGAATTCTTCTCCGACAAAGAGTGACCCGACTTCGTCGGGGTCGAGAAGCTCAGGAGCCGCGACGGGATCCCATGCCCGCCTCTGGTTCAAGATCCAATGACCACGGTCAAGATGCTGAGGGCTCGAGATCGTCGGACCCAGACGTTCTTGATTCACTGCGATATCGAACGGTCGGCCCGCAATAATGCGTAAGTAAGCTTCGTCTGGAACCTCGGGGAGGATCCAGTCGGTTTCGAACCACACTGCCTCATCAGACCCAGCGGCTGTGTTTTCGATCCAGTGCCCTCGAAACGGAGTGGAATAGAGCCGAGGGTGGAACGAACGGAGGGGCAGTCGTCTTGGACCTGGAACAACGATCGCGTTCCTCCAGTCCGAATCGATGTAGCCAGTCTCTGTCCAATCGAGCGAAGTAATCCCTGGCGGAACAGGTTCCGCCTGCCAATGGGCACCGCTCCGGATGGTGACACTTGTCCCGTCCCAGAGCTCGACTTCACCGTAGAGTTGAACGCAAGGTTGGGTGTGGCGTGCTTCGATCTTGACGCAGATGGTATTCGAACCGCGCTTGAGATACTCCGTGGCATCGAGGAATAAGGGTACGCGAGTGTTATCGTGGTCAGTCCATTGATACTCGCGCGGAAAGTTTAGGGCGAGTGCAGGCTCGGGAGCAACGATCCGCTGTCCAGGTTCGCTGGTACCGTTTTGATAAGGTCGAGTCGGGCGCCAAAGGTAGATTCGCCCCACAGGATTTCGATTTACGGTGACTTCGAATGCATTTCGAGCGGAGACTACAATCCAGCCATGTTTCGGTCGGGCTGGAAGTTCAATGGTGGTCCTAAAGTACCCCGAATAGGCCGATGTGTCCGGAGCCCGCATCCAAGGAGCATCGATCGTAAAGGGACGTAAGGGCCGTCCGAGTGCCTGGACAAGGCGAGCTGAACAGTATCCTCCTGAGAGAGCTAGAAGGATCAGTAGAATCAGTGTGGTTCGTGCCCGAGTATGATGAGACTGAAACATCGTGCTTCACCCTCAAGGACGAATCGTAAGGCGGTGGTAATGGACAGCCTCGTCAAGATCACCCGAATGGAGTGCCGCCACGAATCGGTTGTGGTTTGAGAAGGAGAGAATCGGTTTTTTCCCTGGTGTTTGAAAGTAGGTGTAAATTGCTCTAACGCGATCACCGAAGTCGGTGAGGGTGTCATCTTGACCAGTTCGGAGACAGGCGAGTTCTCCGATAAATATTGCCTTGAGGTTACAAGGCTCTTTCTCCAAGACCTCGAAACAATAGGAGACCGCGATCTCATTACGTCCTGAGTTCATCGCGTGAACGCTAGCCCGAAGCAATGAACGGCACGCTTCTCGACGTGTTGCAGTACTTGCATCAGGATGGGAAATCACCGCCTTGATCTTTTGAGCCGATTCGATGAGACGTCCCTCACGTTCAAGGAGGTTTGCGTAGTAGAGCATTGCCTCTGGACGATCGGTTTGACCGAGATAGTAGGAGAGAACTCCTACCTGAACAATGTAGTAGGTGTCCTCACGAAGAACAGGGAGAAACTGTCCTGCCCTTTCGACACAATCGAGCGCTCGTGCATAGTCTCCTTTCGCTGCATACCCCTCGCCCTGGCTCATGATCCCACCCGCAATGAATGGCAGTGACCAGGCGATCGTACAAGCGATAATTCCACCGAACACAAGGTGCTGGGTGACACGCGCGATTCGCTCTCGGTGATGCTCATGTTCCGCAACACAAAGTGCTGCCATTATGAACCCTGTCCCGATCAGTGCGTAAATCCAGCCTTTTCCAATGAACTGACAATAAGACTCGGTGTACCCGAGCCATTCGACTAAGTCTAAGAGTCGATTAAGGTCGAGGTCCCAAAAAGGAGTAATCGGAAGATCGAAGATGACGAGCCGACGTGGTGAGTCAACTGCATACACTTTCGATTTAAGATTCGAATCGATAAATTCTTGATTTGTGTAAATGTCCCCACCCAGCCAAGTGAGATTCTCGTGCTGCATCTGTAACCTGGCGGCTTGAGCCGACACTCGAGCATCCCAGACGGTAACCAAATATGGAAATATCAACAGAAGCAAGAGCCAGTGTGCAACGATCAATCGCGCCCATTCCCCATCATCCTTCCGGAAGATGAGGACGACGGATAGCACCAAGCCTACGACCAAGCAACCCATCTTAAAGTAGGGTTCTACCTGCGGCTGGATCAGCTCCACCTCAAGGGGTGCGCCTTGGGTGGTCGGCGTAAAGCCAGCGGGTACACGCCACCACTTCGATCTCGCTGACTGTACAGTAAGCGCCAGTCCCAACACAATTGAGCCAATGACAGCAAGCTTTTTCAGCATGGGGCCTCTCAGAGTTCCTCTAGGTTTTTGTTACCGTCTCGGAGAATCAGGGGTTCCTTGAGTTCTTTTTGATCGAGGACTTCGACAGCAACCTGGTCGCCTGATTCAAGGACTTGATAACCGTTACTCAGAATGATGTCGCCCGGTTTCAGACCCTCTAGGATCTCGGTGTATCCTCGGGCGGAGAGACCGAGGACCACGTCTTTCGCCTTCCATTGATCACCTTCGACCCGATAGACAAATGCTGTTCGACCCGAGCGCGCAACAAGAGCTACGTTTGGGATGGAGATGCCATTTGTCTCCTTGTAGATCCGCGCAAAGCCCGTGAGTCCCGGGACGATCTGGGGGCCAGACTCCCAACTGACCTGTACACCAAAGGTCGAGGGCCATTCCGGTGCACCAGTCCCGAGCGGCCGAATCGGGCGAGTCGACTCGGGACCACCGAGGTCATAACTCACCAACGGCAAGATCTTCGAGATTGTCCCGGAGATGGGCTGTCCTGGGTAAGCTTCAAGGTATATTTCGGCAGGGTCACCTACCGCAAAACGACCGAGGGTGGTCTGGTCCATCCGAGCTTCAAACCAAAGACCCGTAGCGAGCAGGAAGGCAGGGCGTCCTGGATCCTGATTATATTCACCCTCATGAACGAGACGACGCTCGATGATGCCATCAGCCGGGGAGTAGATTCGATATTCTTCGAGCTCAAGTTCTCGGTGATCGAGGGCGAGTTCCGCTTCTCGAATCTTTGCCTTGGCGATTTCGACACTTGCGTCGGAACCGACTTCTGCCATCTGAAGCGAAAGCTCGGTTTCATCGATCCGTGCAAGTACTTCAATTTGCTCAAGCCTTTGCTTGAGTAAATCAAGTCGATTGGCGACGCCGCGATGGTTAAGCTCGGCCTCCATTGCAATTAACTCTTCATGGATCTGTGCACGAAGAGTCGCATATTTCAAACGGATTTTGTCTCGTTCCGGGCGTTCTTGCTCAAGAATGTAAGAGGAACCGATCTCCGTCCGTTCGAGCTCAGAGATCGCAATGTCGATTGCCGCTTTCGCAGCTGCGATTTTAACCCTGGCCTTACGGTCGTCGATAACGACGAGGAGATCTCCCTTCTTGACATGATCGCCAACTTCTCCTCGAACGGAGAGAAGCGTTCCCATCGGAATGAGGGGGACCATGACCGGTTCACTCTGGGTTGTTCCCTCTCCCTGATAAACTGCCGAAATGGGTTGCACTTTGACAGTCACGGCGGTAACCGAAAAGGGCTTCCCAAGCTTCCGTGCGACTCCGGCATAGCCTAGTTTCGAAGTGTAGAGCCGCGTGATGGGATCGGTGTAGCGAGGTGCGATCGCCAACCATGTGAGAAGAACCCCGAAGAGAGTTGTAAGTAACCCAAAGAGGATGAGGAGTCGGTTCTCTCGGAGCACCCGCCAGGGGTGGAGTTGAGACAAGATGGTCCGTAAGCTCGACTCCTGTCGTTCTTCCTGATCGTTCGATTCGTCTTGATGATACATAGGGCTACTCAAAGACACTGTCCAAGCGAGCCTCCTGCCTAGATTCACCGGGCTTGAGGCCGAGAGCTGCGAGGCTGAGTAGTTCTGCAGCAATCTGAACCAGTCGCCAGGTGGTTGCGACGAGTATACCAAGTTCGATAGGCAACCAAGGAGAAAGGAGTGCTGCCAGTGCTCCTTCACGAATCACCAACCCACCTGGTGCAAAGATGGCGAAGAAACCGATGAGCCAAGCAATGGCATTCGCACCAATGACGGCAGTGGGTGGAACTTCGGGTGCTCCCAAGCCCAGAAGCACGACGATCAACCCGGCTCCATTGAAGATTCCAAGTCCGACGTAAGCAGCCAACGCTCCAAGTAGGTGAGGACTGGAGGGTCGGATCTTTGTGACCTCCCTGAGTCGTTCCCTCAGGACAATCGCCTTTCTGGCGATCAGTGAGCGCATCAAGAACCCAGCGATAGCAGTAATTACCAGGAGAGCGGTAGTGGCGGCGACTACATACTCTCTTGGGATTGATTCCCAGGTGTTCCAAGGTCGGAGCATCGCTGGGAACTTCAGGGCACCCAGGGCGCTCAGTAGAACCCAAGAGAAAATAGTGATGCTTAACTCGACAAACATCCCCGCTCCCGCAGATTGGATCGGTACGCCCCGGCGACTCGCGAGTACAGTTCTTGAACCAAAATTCCAGACGCTGCCAGGGAGCCATCGGCAAGCCTCTGAAGCGAGCCACTCACGGCTGGCGGTTCGTGTTGAGGTTGGTTGCCCCACAGCTCCGAGACTGATTGACCAGCATGCAGCGTTAAAGAACCGGTAGATCACGGTGAGAATGGTTGCGAGCCCTAACCACCACCAGTTTAGTCGGTGCAGGTGGTCGCCAAGCTGCCCCATCAGCTTGCGGCTCGCAATCGCAATTGAAACGACGATCATTCCCGCAAGGAACCACCGGAGCGCCTTTCCAATGAGGGGATACCGTTTGAAGAACGAGGCGATTCCTTGAAAGTCGATCACGGGCGTTACTCCATCGAGACCAATTGGGGGGTGGACCGTTGTCCGGATCAGGTGTTGGCCAGAACTGGACCAGTACTCCGAGGTCTCGGTTTGGTGTTGGCAGCTTCTCGCTTCAAAATGGAATTGTGGTAATGCCTGACCAACTCGTCGGTGATCCGATCCCAGCCGAAGAGAAGCTGGGCAAAATAGAGCCCGTTACGTCCAAATTGAGCAGCCATCTCAGGATTGTCGACGAGTTCGAGGATTGCGGAAGCAAGCGCATGTTCGTCGCGTTGCGGGACAAGGAATCCTGTTTCACGATGTCGGACCGCATCCGGAATCCCACCAACAGCCGATGCGACAACGGGTTTACCGTGAGCATAGGCTTCGATCGCACCAACACCCAATCCTTCAGTATCACCTCGATCGTCGACGATCGACGGATTGATCCAAACATCGCACTCGTGATACTGGCGATCTAGTTCACCATTCGATACAAATCCAAGGAACTTAACCGAGTCGCCGAGATTCAGTTCACGTGCGAGTGCTTCGAGAGGCTCTCGTTGATCACCAGATCCTGTAATGACTAATTCGACCTTCCGTTGTGCGAGTATCAGTGGCATTGCGCGGAGCAAGTACTGAACCCCCTTCCGCGGAATCAGTCGGCCTGTAAAGAGGAGCCGTGGGACACCATTTTGTGGCTTCGGCCGCGATTTTGCCGAGACCGTTGAACCGTACGGGAGCACGGCGGCTTCGCGCCCGCTTAAATCGTGAATCTTCGAGGCCGTATCACTACTGTTGGCAATGACGAGTTCTCCACGGCGAAGGGACCGACGGAGGAATTGAGCGACCCACGGCTTTCGTCGAGCGAGGGCGAACTCGACACCGTGGCAGTTCTGGACCATTGGCACATTGGCTACACGAGAGAGCGTTGAGCCGATCGCTTCGTGGGGGAAGGGCCAATGCACATGAACTAGGTCGAACTGACCACCCCGAGCCAGCCTTGCCGCTTCAAGTACACCAGATGCAACGTAGGGTACGGCAAGCGCCTGGAATAACGGGTTCTGAATCTTGTTAGGAGCACCTTCTTCATGTGTTAATCGTTCCATTTTCTTCGGGGCGTACCGAAAGCGTCGAACCGGGAGGCCATCGATTTCGTGATCTTCTAGTCCCATGTACGAAGGTGCGAGGATCGTAATCTTGTGACCCCGCTCTGCGAGGCGGCGATGCGATTCGCGCATCCAAGGGACGGCGTAATCCTCCTCGTGTCGTGGATAGGTCGATGTGACAACACATACGTTTAATCGTGACTTCATTGAGCTGGCTCCTTGTTGCGTCAAGACTCGGAATATCGAGTGTGTTGAATCTAGGTATTTACCGTGATGTGTTGTAAGTGATTGGGATCCGTCCGATTGCCTGTCGCTGATTCGCGACCTCGGTCTCGATTCGACGTGGGGTGTTGAAGACGGTGTCCTCAACGATTGGGAGTTGCCACTGTTGAGTGAGACCACCCCGGATCACTAGTTCGCTGATAATGGCCAGGACACCCATCGCCCCTGAGATCGCCATCAGTAGAATTCCGGTGAGTCCGAAGAAGAGGCCGAGTCCTTGGGTGATCCCAGCGAAGATCCCCACAGTAAGTGCTAGTAGACCGGTGAGAATGTAGGAAAGTGCAACACTACCAATGAAGTGTCCTGGCCGTTCCCGGAAACGGCGGAGGAATCCCACGGTCAACATGTCCATGAAGCCTCGAAGGTACCGTTCGAAGCCATACTTACTCTGACCGAAGCGTCGAGGATGGTGCGTAACGACCAGTTCGGTAGAGCGGAACCCTTTGATCGCACCCAGACTCGGTATCATCCGGTGCATTTCACCGTGGAGAGTCAGTTCACGGACGACATCGGCTCGATAGCACTTGAAGCCGCAATTATGGTCGTGGAGATTAACTCCACAGACTCGGCTGAGCATCGCGTTGAAGACACGGCTGGGCAGGACCTTGTGCCAAGGATCGTGCCGTTTCTTTTTCCAGCCACTTACAATGTCATACCCTTCTCCGAGCTTCGCGATAAACCGTGGAATTTCGGTCGGATCATCTTGAAGGTCGGCATCGAGCGTAAAGACAATCTCACCTCGAGCGGCACGGAAGCCGGCGGTCAGGGCTGACGCTTTCCCGGCGTTGCTCCTGAAACGGATGCCTCGAATAATCCCTCGTTCCTCGATCGCCATTTCTTTGACGATCTTCCAAGATGCATCAGAGCTGCCATCGTCAATGAAGATGATCTCCGCGCGGTACAAGTCGGGGACGGCTTCGAGTATCCGCTCCTTAAGCTCGACAAGGGTATCCTCTTCGTCCTTCAAGGGAATCACGAAGCTGATGAGGATCGGCTTCTCGGCAAGTGTGATTTCATCATCGGTAAGGAGTTCATCCTCGAGTTCAAAGGACCTGGGGCAGTCGACACTTACTGTAAAGCGATCCGGAGCATCATGAAGTGAAGCCATTGTCATTCCTTTCGAGACGGGAGAGGACGCGACGGGTGTCTGATCGTCGTCGATGCATTGAGGTTTCAACTACCTCGATTGGGGTGATACAAATGCAGGAAAGAGACCAAACGATGGGCGGGCCGTTCGGAATGGGGATTTACTCAAGAAGTTGGCCTGGATCTCGGGTGGGAAGATCAAGGCACAAAGAAACTTAGGTTATGCCGATCAAGAAATCTGACTTTTTTCCTAACCGATTCTAGACACTATCTTGTCCTTGAGGGCGAGTTGCAGATTGAGAAAGAGAATCTCAAGTTGAGCTGCGAAAACTGAGAAACCGATTTCCTCTGATGTTGCATAAGATCAACAGTGCCGGAGATCTGAGGCCTCACTCCACAGTCCCATAGGCTCTTGTCCCAGCGGCAAGTAGTAAGAACTCGGGCCCTTTTCTCGATTACAGCAATCGAAATGAGATGATCCATTCTCAATTTGAGAAGACAATTGCATGCGGGGCGCCTTGACCGTTGACTCGGTGGTTTTAGCGCAACACTGGATATTGGCTAAGTGTGTCGAGTTCAGCACCTCGGGCGAATTGACAGAAAGTCTCCTATGCTTCTGAGTGTTGGAGAGCACCATTAACGTCACTCCGATACGGTTTGGCACACCAGGTGCTTCTATCGAGTGCAATCACAACTCTCGACGTCGAGAGGTGTGTCTTGTCTTCAAACTTCACTTGGTAGGCAACCTCAGACAAGGAACTCTATTGATGACAATCAATGCCGAGCGTGACGCTTCTTCCCGGTCGAACAGATCTCCTGGTCGGCGGACCACAGTCCTTCGGCCCGAGACTCTTGAGTCTCGACAACTGATGACGTACGGAGTCTCACTTGACTCCACAACTGGGATTCTCCTGATCGAGGGTGGCCCAGGTGCGGATCAAGCCCTGATCGAGTACGAAACGAAACCAGTCGACGTTGATGGTCAGATTCAGTCACAGATTGACGAGTCAAGCATTCGCATCCAACTCACCTCCAACCGTGATGCAAACCCGACCGTTACTGAGACATTTGCAGTCGACGATGTCACCAAGATCCACTTCGAAGGTGAGGGTGCTGACGACCTCCTTATCAACCGGACAACGATTGTCTCCACTTGGTCCACAACCTCGGATGGACACGTTAGTACCAGCCTCTTGATTGGGTCTCCTGGTTTGGACCACAGGCCCACGGATTCTCGAATCGGTCTGTTCACCGTTGGAGCGACTGGTTCGGTAGGGGTTGACTTCCTCTATCGAGGTGCAGGTTACTCTGGTCAACTAGGCATTTTCAGTCTTACTGGGATGGAAGAGTACACACCGGGTACACCGGAATACAATAAAGAGGTTGCTCGGAGGGTCCTGAGCGGCTCCGAAGAAGGTCATCGTGCCATTAATGTCCGCAAAGATGCAGCCAGATTCTCAGCACGTCTTCCCTGGGAAGGTGACTTTAACCGAGGGACCTACCGAGGGATCCAGACGTTTGAAATGACTCCCGGTGATACGTTTGCTGCAGTGATCGTTCCCAACGGTGATTTCGAGTATGTATTCAATAACCCGGGCGCTACCGGATCACGTCGGCCTTTGTTCTCGATTCCTGCAGCAAATCCTGGCGGGACCCAATTCAAAGGCCAGTTGGGTGACTTGGACGGAGCTGGTAGCCTCTTCGCCTTTGAAGATCTCCGATTGGATGGAAGAAGCGACAAAGACTATAACGATATCGTTTTCCAGGTCACCGGAGCACGGGGTGAGGCTACACCGGTTTCAGAGGTAGTCAACGAAACCCGTGACTTTACTTCAACAACACTCTTTGAGACCGAGGTTGCACCCTACGTTGAAGAGACCCGTGCGGACGACAGCGACGAGGTCGCCCCATCCTTCACACGGGGGACTTTCGTCGTCGGTGAGACTGGCGTGGTCGGGGTTGATGCACTCCGGGATGACATCGGAGAAGAGGGTGAAGTTGCCATTTTCAGTCTCGCGGGGATGGGCAATTACGAACCTGGTTCAGAAGCGTTCTTCGTTGAAGCTGCCCGTCGTGCATTAACGGGGTCCTCCTTAGGGCATGTGGTTGTCTCCGACAGCAACTATTCCTCGCGAGGCGATGATGGGTCAACAAGCTACGTTGGTGAACGTCAGTTTGAGATGAACCCTGGGGACACAGTCGCCCTCCTCTATGTGCCTGAAGGTACGATCTGGAGCGTCTACAGTGCGACAGATCGTCGCCCCGCACCACCGATCTATAGCTCAATCGCCGAAGTGAATCCAAACGATACTGACCACGTTGCCTTGCATCCTGAGAACTCCAATGAACCATCCGTGCTGGCCGTCGGTTTCGATGTCGATTCGGATCAGGGGACATTCACAGACACCGTTGTCGGACTCACGGGGGTCACTGAGGTTGAACCCGGCCTCCAACATCTGGAGATGGGGGCATTCTGTGGAGTCACCTTCCTCGATCTAAATGGTGATGGCCAGGTTGATCCCGAAGATCCGAAACTACCAGGCCTTGGTGTTACACTCACTGGTCTCGACGCAGCTAACCGACCGTTCTCACGGGAAGTGACATTGGAATGGGATGGACGTTTCAAGGAACTCAATGTTCCTTCGGGACGGTATACCTTGGTCACGTCGGATTCATCAGGGGCAACCCTGCCTACTCTCGGCGCTGAGATCCCATTCGACATTCAGCCCGGTGAAATGAACAAAGACGTGGTTGCAGGTAGACTCGAGACGAGCACGCTGAGTGGTTTTGTCTACGGTGATGACGACTATGACCGCATCTTCGATGGTTCGGAATCAGGTATTGTGGACGTCGAAGTGACACTCACGGGTGTTGATGATCTCGGCAATTCAGTTTGGAAATCGACAGTAACCGACGAGACCGGTGCCTATCGCTTCGACGGTCTCCGTCCAGGTACTTACGAAATCCATGAGACACAGCCGGAAGGCTGGTACAACGGGCGGAACTCTCTAGGAACCTACCTAGGGTATGCTCACCCAATGGCACGAAACGGCGGGATTCGTACCGGCGATCGGTTCGCCCAGATCAATTTGATGCCCGGTGAACTGGGATATCATTACAACTTCGGTGAGTGGACGTCTCCTTTGGTTGTATCGGGAGACCGGTCGACTGTAACGATCGAAGGGACGGAGGGTAACGATGTCGTCGTGATCAGTCTCGGTGAAGAGTGGCACACTGTTACAGTCAATGAAGTGTCGACTCCGATCGAAGCCGTGGCGGGTCTAACTTTGAACTATGAGGGGCTCGGAGGATCGGATACCCTTCGCATTGTTGGCCGAGATCGAGCCGAGCAATTCTACGGTTCGTCCGGGAGTATCCGTCTGGAAAGTGGAGACCTCAAAGTTGTTGCCCAAGATGTACCTAGCGTAATCTTCGAAGGTGGCTTGGGCGACCGCTCTTACCTTACGGACAGTGCGGGTGATGATGTCGCTACCGTCGGACCGTTGTCTCAGATTCTGACAGGAACTTCATACAGTATTCAAGTGAGTGGTGTGGATCGAACCTACATCTACGCAGTCAATGGTGGTACAGACACGGCAACTCTGAATGGATCAGACGGGAAGAGTACCTTCAAAGCAACTCCCTCAGATGCCCGACTGTACGGTAGTGGCTTCTGGAATTATGTCAAGGGATTCGACTCTGTTACGGCTACAAATGTAGCTTCTTCGAGTCGAGCTTATCTCTACGACTCCGCAGGTAACGATCAGTTCGTTGGCGGCACCGACTCCGCAACACTCTCTGGGACCGACTACACCCTAACAGCAGAAGGGTTTGGTCGTGTTACGGCGGTCTCGAAGTCTGGTGGCCAGGACGTAGCTATCCTCACGGGTTCGGATGGTAACGACCGTTATCATGCCGATCCCGATGATGCTCGCCTGTATGGGGCTGGTTATGATCTCCGGACCGAAGGCTTCGGCCAAGTGACCGCCTCCGCCGGGAACTCTGGTTACGACCGTGCCTACTTAACGTCCTCCCAAGAGGACGACACCTTGGAGGCTTCGCGTGAGCAGTCTCGTCTCAGCGGACCTGGCTTTGTCAACAGCGCCCAAGGTTTTGATTGGGTAAAAGTGATCGCAACCGGAACATGCAAGAGTAATGATCACGCAATCTTGACTGATTCGTCAGGAGACGATGTCCTTGAGGCATCTCCGGGTTCTGTCCGATTGTACGGTTCGGACTACATGATCCGCTTGGAACAGTTCAAACGAGTCGACACGACCTCAACCCAAGGCCACGACCATGCGGTCTTAACTGACTCTTCCGGTGACGATTTGTTGGAAGGAAACGCTGCATCCCTTCGGCTCCACGGTCTTGGGTTCGATCACAGGGTCACTGGTTTCGGCTCTCTCCGAGTTGACGCCGTGAACGGTGGTCAAGACAAGGCGGTTATCACTGGATCTGCCAGCGATGATCTTCTTGAGGCGTACGATCGCTCATTCCGGCTCTACTCCGGATTGGCCCAGCTAAGGCTTGAAGATTTCGACGAAATTAGTGTTGAAAGCGGGGACGGTGTAGATAGCGCCTCGCAGGAATCAATTGATTATGTCTTGAATCTTTTGGGAGATTGGACGAACTGAGCAAACTACCGACGATCGCAGAGACGAGCTGCAGCTTATTATATCTGCAACCTGGCCATGATTGTGATCTCCAACCAGCAGCGTTATACGAGAAACGCTGCTGGTCATCCCACTTTAAATTATTAGATTCGTATTGCGACAATTATGCTCACGATTGTCAATCGCTTGATTGAGTGATTCTAATAGGTTGAGAGTTGAGCAATAGTTCACTCGGTTTTCAAGAATGTATTGACTTGCCTCAGTGTCTGAGTTGATCAGGACAGAACAGCTAGAGTAGTGCGTCCAACAAGTACTTGCCAAGCATGCAGAGTTATTGGAGTGAATGAACAATCATGTGTGCCTATATGCTTGTTGACTAGCAATGACAAGACGTTAAAGATAAATGGTCCATGCTTGAGTTTTGAAACATAAGAAAAACTTCGATCAGGTCTGTCTTTGCCGCGTTACTACCGGACCGCCATTTCCATTGCCGAGATGAGGTCAACGATCGCTTTCTTACCGTCTGCAAAGTACATCAAGGTGTTGTCGGCGGCGAAGAGTGGGTTCGGGATTCCAGCGAAGCCAGGAGAGAGCGACCGCTTCACAACTACGACAGTCCGAGCTTTGTCCACGTCGAGGATCGGCATTCCAGCGATCGGACTATCCGGATTAGTCCTTGCATCAGGATTCACCACATCGTTAGCGCCAATCACAATCACGACATCGGTTTGCTCAAACTCAGGATTAGCTTCTTCCATTGTCTTAAGCTTCTCATAGGCGACGTCGGCCTCGGCGAGCAATACGTTCATATGCCCCGGCATCCGGCCAGCGACCGGGTGGATGGCGAAATCGACTTGAATCCCCTGAGATTCGAGCAGTTCGGCAAGATTCTTGACTGCATGTTGGGCTTGGCTCACCGCGAGACCGTAACCGGGGACGATTACCACCCGCTGAGCAATCTCAAGGAGCATTGCAATTTCGTCGGGGTCAGTCGACTTCACACGACCAGCGTAGACGTCGTCTTTCTTGGCGTTACTCGTTGCAGTCGCTGCACCGAGCCCACCGAACAGCACATTGCCGAGAGAACGATTCATAGCATCGCACATGACTCTCGTCAGGATAACCCCTGAAGCACCAACCAAAGAGCCTGCAATAATCAGCATGGTGTTGTCGAGCACAAATCCGGTTGCACATGCTGCTAAACCTGAGTAGGAATTTAAGAGTGAGATCACGACCGGCATATCAGCTCCCCCGATGGGAATTACTGACAAGACACCAAGTGCAGATGCGACCAAAACCAGTCCTACATAAAAGATCCCTACGTCTGGTCTGATCGAGACACCGATTGCCAACGCGATCGCTCCAAGCAGCAATAGAGCGTTAAGGATGTGTCGACCCGCGAGCAGAACAGGGTTCCCTGAGATCAAATTCTGGAGCTTTCCAAAAGCCACGAGGCTTCCAGTAAAGGTCACGGCTCCGATCAGACCCGAGGCCGCTGTGGCGACAGTCAACTGGAGTGTAGGCGCTCCCTCGGAGGCCCCTGTCGCTTCAACCAAGGCCGCCCCTGCGACCAGCACCGATGCGATTCCTCCGAATCCGTTGAGCAACGCCACCATCTGTGGCATTGCTGTCATCGCAATCCGGTAAGCCAATACTGCCCCAATTCCTCCACCTAGGATCAGACCGATCAAAATCTCGGTGTAGCTGAGGATCTGACGGTCGAGGAGTGTAAACACGATGGCGAGGAGCATTCCTGAAGCACCCATCAAGTTCCCTCGGACCGCGGTCCGAGGGTGGCTTAACCCCTTCAGGCCAAGGATGAAGAGTGCGGAAGCGACAAGATAGGCGAGATTGATCAAGGATGTGTTCACAGTTCAACTCTTCCGTCGAAACATGCCGAGAATGCGATGGGTGACCAAGAACCCGCCTACCACATTAACTGTTGCGAGTGCGACCGCAATTGTCCCCAGCACCGTTGAGAGAATCGAGTACTGAGAGCCTGACGAAAGGAGTGCGCCGACCAGTGTGATCCCTGAGATCGCATTCGAGCCCGACATCAATGGGGTGTGGAGCGTGGGGGGTACTTTGGTGATGATTTCGAAGCCAACGAAGACGGCGAGTACGAAGATCGTCAAGGCGACGACAAGCGATTCCATCAGGATTGGACTCCTTGGACCTTGGGGATTCCCTCTAAAGCTTCCTGTACCCGCTGGTTGGTAATACGGCCGTCGCGGGCAATCTGTGTTTCCTGGGTAATCTCATCATCGGACACGGTAGCGAAGGCGTTATTCTTGATGAGATGAAGAAGGAGAGCTGTGATGTTACTGGAATACATCTGGCTTGCATGATACGGAATGAGCCCGGCAGGATTGAGTGGCCCCAGTACAGTTACTCCGTCGCTGAGGACCGTCTCACCGGGGCGAGTCGCCTCACAGTTTCCGCCCCTTTCTGCAGCGAGGTCGACGATCACTGATCCAGGTTTCATTCCAGCGACCATCGACTCAGTGACCAGCACAGGAGCCTTCCGGCCAGGTACATTGGCCGTGGTAATCACCACGTCGTTTTCTTTGACGACTTTGGCCATCAACTCCTGTTGTTTCTCAATGAACTCCGCTCCTTGAGCCCGAGCATATCCCCCAGCGTCTTCAGCCTCGGTTGCTTCGAGGGGAAGCTCCACGAACTTTGCACCGAGACTCTGCACCTGCTCCTTTACTGCGGGACGGATATCGTATGCTGAGACGACCGCACCCAGTCGTTTTGCTGTTGCAATTGCCTGTAGACCCGCAACACCCACGCCGACCACCAGTACTTTGGCTGGGGCAATGGTACCTGCCGCGGTCATTAACATCGGGAACATTCGAGGGAGGTTGTCTGCTGCCAGGAGGACAGCTTTGTAGCCGGCGATGTTCGCCATGGCCGACAGTGCGTCCATACTCTGTGCGCGGGTAATCCGAGGCAGCATTTCGATCGAGAATGCGGTGACCCCTGTATCCGCCAGCTCCTTGATTGATTCAGGATCATCCAAGGGCCGAAAGAAGCCGAGAGCAGCTTGTCCAGACCGATAAAGTGGTAGGTCCCTCTGGCCCGCTTCGGGGTTCGCCCCCAGACCGAGTAAGTGAACCATTACGTTGGAGCGCTCGAAGACGTCTGAGCGACTCGATATGAGCGTTGCCCCTTTTTCCTGATACAGATCGTCCGGATAACCTGCGTTTTCTCCAGCACCGGTCTGGATCAACACCTCGGCACCAACTTTTGTCAATGACGGCACCGATCCAGGGGTTAACGCCACTCGACGCTCACCTGGGAAACTCTCACTCACGACTCCGATGATCATTGGCTCCTCACCACTTTGTTCCTTTTGTTCACGAGCAGCATCGCCGAAGTCTATCCAAGACTCAACCCCCTGACATCGTGAACTTTCCATGATGATTCAGCATATATCCAAAATCATTTATGGTCCTGTTTTCTTTGGACGTATAGATGCTCGGTACCGGTGCCATCCGACCTGAGATGAACAAAAGGATTTTCGTGTGTAATACAAACGCATATTCGTGCTGGACCTAGAATTCTGTTCTGGACTGGTGTGGTGACAGGTTTGCCGCGCGGAGGCGGTTTAAATTTAGCCGTGGCTAAATCGAGGTGGCTGGCTCCAAGATCTCCATTTCATTGTTTCATTGTCGCTATCAAGAAAGGAGTCTTCTTCAAGTACGGATCGTAGGCATTTCCTCGGTGGTTTCAACTCCCTGCTCAAGGGCCGCCTGGTATAAGTCAACGACATGGTTAAGCAATAAATCACCGGCGGCGCCGACAAACGAAACTTGTTGGCCAACGTGTGTGAATGTCTTACCCATGGTCGATGTGGGTAACAACGGAACACTATCCGCCAAATTCACGATCCGATATGCATTCGGGATCAGGCTACTAAACGATTCGGCAAACGTTCGATCCCCCACTCGAGGACCGGCGAACGAGTAGAGTCGAATCTGCTTGGCTAATTCTGGACGAGCCAAGGCTAGCTTTAAAGCCCAGATTGTTGCTAAGGCCGACCCGAGGCTGTGCCCTGTGACATAGCACGGCTTTGCCGGGTCTAGCATCGGAGCGATTTCATCGGGACGAGGTCTAATGGACTCAGCCATCGTCAGGAATCCGCCATGGATCCAACCGAACGATCCGTTCGTGGAGGTATCCACGTATTCGCGCTGGTCGCTGTTCATGTTGTACAGCCATTCGGCCGAGGTCTGAGTCCCCCGAAACACAAGAACATTCGATCGGTCGGTTTTCAACAAATATCCAACGTAGAGACGCTCTCGGAGTTCCCGTCGGACGATTTGTGGGATCGTTTCATACAGAGCCGATTCGACGGGTTTCATGGCGCGTTTGAGCGGACTCGACGAGGATTGCGGACTCGGTTGACGAACGACTTGCAAGTAGTCTTCGTACCGCTCCTCCTCGGCCTCGAAAGGCACTATTTTTTGTCTCTGTCCGATCTGTTGCGAGAACCGATCGACTTCGTCGAAGAAATCGACCATCAATGGGTCGTCTCCATATTCCTTCTTGAAGCGATCCATGCCGATCACCGTTCCATCATACCCAGAGGCAACTCGGCCGATTCGGTATTGCATGACGGCGACTTTGCAGGCAAAAATCATTCTCCTGGCCTGTTCACGGTTGTAGGGAGTGACCGGCGAAGTAATCGACGCTTGTTTCTGGACGGTAAGAATCGAACTGACCTTATTCTGCCAAGTCACTTCGGAGGAGTAAGCAGCCTCGAATAGAATATTTCCAGATGTCTTTTCTGGAATCGTCGTATTGTCGGCCACTCGTCGTCGACGACGGGTGTAGTCGACGACACTGCTGGCGGCCATCGCCAATCCAACACCACTTAGCAACAACCGTCTCCGATTCCGACGGGATCGCTCGAGTGATTCAGTGGGTTGCGCGGTTCGTCGGCGGGAGAGCAGTTTCGCGAGCCGGTTCCGGTTCACTTTCCGAGCGCCTTGGTAGAACTCGTTGCAGACTCGTCCGACCGAGAGCGTGAGGGCGAAGTAGGCAGCTGCTTCAGCCCAGCTACGGACGAGTGGGACATAAAGACTCACCGAGAAGACGACCAGGAACGCCATCGCTGCAACCGCTAACGTCCCAAGTAAACCGAGGAAGGCAAGCAGAAATGTGAGCGGCCCTTGTCCTCGGACGTTATTCCAGCTTCTGCCGATGTCTCGAATCATGAGGAGGTTCAAGAGGAGAACCGTAACAAGCTGTAACTCGTACATCCAGGCAGTTGAAGGGAGGGCCGCAACCAAGGTCGAGGCCAAGGCATAGGTCAGGATCAAGCGATGAACTTCAGTATTGACAGCCAACGCCGCGTCAAGGACCGCTGCTACCGATTCTACCCTAGCTTCGCCAGAGGGATCCCGAGTTGAGCCATTGTCTGTGGAGCCTGTTGTCCCCTTCGAATGCTGTCCCATCAGGCAACCTCTACGCGACGAAAGTAATCAACTGAGCCGCTCTGAGTTCTGAGTCTCACAGGATTCTTGAGAGAGCGACTTAGGGGAGGAAATGTAATGGGTTGCATCTTTGACCATTCCATCGAACTTGAGTGACGACAGAATCAGATAGCAGACCTTGTGCAACTATTTTAAATGTAGCATGTGCAATCGGAAGTGCCCTTCCCAACGGTTGAATGCTGGACCAAGTCAGAAGGAACAATCGAGACGCTGATCATCGTAGTCCGACTTCCTCGGACGACCTGAGAAGTGAGGATCCAATGCTCAAACTGTAACACAATGAGAACAACTCACCGGTGGTGTCGCTGAAGGGAGATTCGTTCGAAAGACAGGATTAGTCCTTGATTGACTCTGTGGGCGTAAAGACAGTTTGGAAATGGATCAAGAGGCCACCTCCTGAAGTGACGGGGATACTGAGCAGGTCGGTTGACGTGACTTCCCTAAGCTCTTGAACGTGCTGCTCGGGGGTATCTGGATCATCCCGATAGAGGCTTGCCACAAACGGGCCGGGCCCCAGGAAAGAAAGCGGAATCTGTACCTCTTGTTCGTCACGACCAACCATGACTCCCACCCACCAATCGTGACCATGCCGGCGGGCTAAGACTACCAGCTTCTCAGGGATCCCGGCGAGGCAACGAGTGTCATCCCAGGTCGTCGGGACTGCCGCAAGCACAGGGAGCAGTGGATGGCCTCGGTATGAGGAAGGGTAATCGGCGACCATCGGTAGATGGTTTTGGTAGACAACATACGAGGCGAGCATTCGGCACGGGGTCCCAATTACCAAAGGGGCTTCGTTGCGGGGCCGAAACTCGTCTAAGGAGACTCCGCGAAGGGAGCCTTGGTGAAAGTCAAGCGGACCCGCGAGCATCCGAGTAAATGGGACAACCAACTCGTGCTCCGGGGTGATTCCGCGCGGGTCCCACTTATCGTACTCCAGGTTAAGTACTCCTTCGTGGGAGAGCAGGTTTGGATAGGTCCGCTCAAGTCCGGTTGGTGCTGAGACTCCGTGGAGTGTGACAGTCAACTCATTCGCGGCGGCCGTTTTGATTGCTTTCTGGAGGAACTGGATCATCGTCTGATCGTCCCGATCCATGAAGTCGAGCATCACACCTTCCACACCCCAGGCGTGGTACAGTGGGAATGCTTGTTCCATGTGTACTTCGGCTGCTTTCCAGTTCAACCAGAGCCTAATTTTTACTCCCTTGGATTCTGCATAACTTAGCACTTCTTGAAGATCGAGTCCATCGACACCACGTGTGATATCAGCATTTTGGTAAGGAACGATCGGACCGCCGTACCACGCTGCATTTCCTTTACCGTCGAGGGAATGGTATGGGATTCCTGCCTCGGCACAGAAGTCAATGTAGTACTTTGCAGTTGCCGTATCGAGCCCGAGTTCAAAGGGGGATTCCTCCTCGAAGTAACCATTCCACCACGGGAAGGTTGTCTTGCCAGTCTTGATCCAAGACGTATCGCCCAGAGCACAGGGTGGATTCAAGTTGAGGATGATGTCCGAGTCGACGAGATGGGTCAGCCGTTCCCCAAAGAGGATCACTCGCCAGGGGGATTCCAACGGCAACACTCCTTGGACAGCGATCTCGGGATCGGAAGGCAAGGGGGAAAGACGGGTATTTAGCAGGTTCTTATCGACGGCGTTGTGCGCTAAGTACATCCCTGCGTAGTCAAAGAGGGCGGCTTCGGCAATTCCGATCCAACCAACTCCCGGCAGTTCTCCAAGCAGAGGAAGTCCGAGCAATTGGTGGTCGGCAATCTTTGATATCGGCGTATGTTGGTACCGTGCTTCGTGAGAGGTTCTGTAGCTATCCAAAGGGAGGGTGTAAGCAGAGACCGTCTTGGGCAACCTGAATTCGGTCAGCTCTCTTGAGATAGCGATCTTCTCGAGGGAATCACTTGTGAGGATCCGATATCGAAGTGCAACACCGTCATCGTAAGCCCGCAGTATTAGCTCCCACTTGAGGGCGGGATGGACGTGTTCACTCAGTGTAATGATGATTTCTTCACATCGGTTGACTACTTTCTTCCGTTTACCTGGACTCTGAAGATAGGTCTCATCAATCGATCGGACTTGAACCTTCTCGACTGAAGAGTTTCGCCCGAAACTCGGACTCTGGTAAGCCACAAGACCGAGTCGTGACGGTAGGACAACCGGTTGGTCTTGGTAACGGACTTGGTAGCGTGGAGAGAAACCGTTGGGGTGGTCGTCGGTAAGGAGGAACTCGATCCGAAGTTGACCGTTGGGTGAGGTCGCAGCGATCCGGTCGGGTACTGTTTGGGCATTCGCCATGGGAGTGATGGTAAAGAGCAGCGTGAGGAACGCCCAGAAGCCATAGTGGTACATTGATCCTCTTTCTTTCGGACAGTCAGGTGGTCATTTCGAGCGAGAAGGCCCAGTTGTACTCAATCCCATTAGAGAGGAGAACCATGAGACATAGCTTGACGTACGAAGCGAAGTGATTTCTCAATCACTGAATCGATAATGCATGCGTCTGACAATATGGTAGTGTGATCAGGAGGATAGCAAAGTCGCTTTCTCCGAACCCATTCGAACTTGCCCCGAGCCCCTCACCAACATCGCCCTGAGCACTGACGTCACTCTGCCGGGGGGCCTTTTCGGAGCAACGATTCCGGTCGGCCCGATTCAGTCCCCGCGAACCAGAAGTCGGCGGCACGCAACAGAAAAACTCGGGAATGTGGTCAGGCTCACGGCGGCATCGGTTGCAATTGAGCGAGATATATAAAATAGATTCGTGAGATCGGCGTGAGGTCGATCGTTTCGTCGGGATCACTGGGGAGAAGAGCATATGAGTCGTTGGATGCTTGCAATTGTAGTCGTGGCGAGTGGGGGGCTCTTGCTCCTCGGTTTCGGACGTGGGACGACGGGACAGCAGATCGACGAGCCGGTTGCAAGTCTCGCATCGATCGACCAGGGTTCTCCCGAGGTCCGGACGGTCGAAGCCTCACAGAAGAACGTTCTGGTCGAACTCTTCACCTCGCAAGGCTGCAATTACTGTCCGACTGCCGAGAAACTCGTCGAGCGGCTGGAGGCGCAACGGAAGAGCCGGGATCGGCTGATCGCGCTCGCCTTCCACGTCGACTACTTCAACGAGCCCTGGACCGATCCGTTCTCGTCACGCAGCTACAGCGGTCGTCAGTGGGCTTACAGTCAAGCGGCGAAGGAGCGTGATCCCGACTCCAAGAGTCTCTACTTCACCCCATTGGTACTCTTCGACGGCCAGTACCCGATGAGCGGCTACAACTCGTCGGGCGTCCGAGCGGTTTGGCCATACGCCAAGCAACGGCTCGATCGAACGCTTCAGGCCCGGGCTGAAGCCTTCCTCTCGGTTTCGATCGTCAGCCCGTCGGATGAACCCTCGAAACGAACGGTCACAGTTCGTGCACGTGCCCGCGTGGCGCGCCTCAATGGTCAAGAGGTTCTCGCCGGACTCGCCGTCGCCGAAGGCCCCCTGACGACCAAGGTCCCCTCTGGCGAAAACGCGGGAGCGACCTTGGTCGAGCACAATGTCGTTCGCCTATTCGAGGCGAAACCGATCGAACTCAGTCGAGACACCAACGGCGAAGCCGTTTTCGAGCTCGAACTCGGTGAGGGCTGGGATCCTTCCAAGTGTCAGGTCGTCGCTCTCCTCCAGGACGAGTCGACAGGCTATGTGCTTCAAGCCGCTTCGATTTCCTGGAGTCCCGAGTCGACCCAGATCGGTGCCCGCTGAGCCAGGTTCCTGTTCTCCAAGCATAGATTGATCGGCCCGAGGTCTCGAAGTGGAGGCCTCGGACTCCCGGTTCCTCCCAGGACACGGTTGACCTCTGCTACGCGAGGTTCGTCTGACGAGACGAAGGACTCGCGTTAGAGCCGGTTATGGATTTTTACGGTAGACTTTTGTCAGGAGCAGTCCAAGAAACGACAGCCAGTACCAACCAGTTAGCGTCATCATGAGGCGTTCGTCCTCTTTCCTGTTCTCCATCAACACGCGATCAATGAAAGAAGACAATATATTTTTCTGAATTTTCCGGTAGCTGTGGGCTTTTTTCTATTTGCTTTGCAAGTAGGCTGACAATCGAATAATCGATCGCGAGTCTCTCCGGGATCGACGGCGATTTCGCTCGGGTACGTTTGTGATGTCGGAAATAGAACGTCGATGCGTCGTCCACTTTCCGGGAGTCGTCACCGACGTAAATCGACTCAAGCACGTCCAGGAGGAGTTGCTCCTGCTTGCGACGTCCGCGTCGCACCGTCTCGACGAACTCGGTCATCTCGGCCCAGGGTCGCCCGCGTAGTCCCCCGGCGAGGATCAGGTACCACGCCCGGTTCTCGACCGACTGTTCCGCATCCCGGATGACATCGTCGCGGAGATAGGCTGCGTAACGCCCGACGCGGTCCCATTCCCCCAGGCATGATCCCCAGAGCAGGCCCGCCTGAAGCTCGGGCAACCACCCCGCACGCTTGTCGTAGAATGCCCGGTCCGGCGGCTTGTCCTGATAAGTGCCCGAGGGCACTCGGTCTCGCCACGCTCCGAAGAAATATTCGTCGGCAAAGTCGACGACCTTCCGCGCCCACAGTCGGGCGTTCGCATGGTCGTCCAGCAGGTA
This sequence comes from uncultured Isosphaeraceae bacterium, assembly GCA_964510225.1. Classification (GTDB taxonomy): domain Bacteria; phylum Planctomycetota; class Planctomycetia; order Isosphaerales; family Isosphaeraceae; genus CAZEAN01. The sequence goes on along the minus strand of CAZEAN010000004.1, from coordinate 5,899 downwards.
GTATTTCACCGCGACCAGATGACCCGTCGTCACGGGACATGAGCGGCGTTCAATCGCGATATCCACGCGATCCTCGCTACCTAGCCACCGCTCGACGGACCGGATGTCGCCACCCGGATCGACGAGATCTCGGCTGAATCCATGTTGTTCGTACAGTTTCATTTGTGACCTCGAAAACACTCTAGAACCGGTCCACCCCGATCTGGTGCCAATCCTTCAACTCGAAGGTGGGGTCCAGCACCTTGTCGCCGTCGACTGGCGTCTTCACGACCAGGCCCTTGATCTTCGGCGGATTGCTATTGATCGCCTCGTCGATCATGTCGGCATACTGTCCATACCCGCGATCTCTCAGTTTCTTCGATTGCAGCCGGATCCACCTCCTGCTCATCTGACCGACGTTGTTGGCACTGACGGGGAGCGATCCATCGCTCAAGCCTTTGCCGCGGGTCGTCTAATCTGTTCGAAGACGCCGGTGTGCAACCAGCGACGTGCCTCTTGGTAGACAGCCGTCCATGCCGGGAAATCATAAGAAAGAAAGCGCCACTGTCATCCGGTCCTCACGACGTAGCGTAGGGCATTGAAAAGTTGGCGGAGGTCCTAGGTTCACGGAGGGGCATCCGGTCGCATCAGGGCCAAGTAAGGTAAGAGAAACTCCCATTCCTCGTCACTGACATCACTGGGGTAGACCTTTCGTTGGTGTAAAGTCATACCCTGACTTCCTGAAATCAACCCAGAATAGTCAAAGACAAGCTCTACGTAGCAAAGCGATTTCTCAATGACTGGATCGATAATGCACTCGTCTGACAAAAAGGTAGCCTGATCCTAGCAGAATACCCAGGAACCCTCCCAAGTAGCTGAAATTGTGCATGGTTCCTGCACGCGCAAAGGCGACCTGGTCGGTCACTGAATCTGGATACGAGTACTCCGGGAGGTTTATTGCTGTGATCGAGAATGTCGCGTAAGCAAGTGCGGCCAGCCCGGTGATGAGTGCCGTGACTGTTACAACGCCGAAGGCAATTAGGCACTCGGCGAAATAGGATCTTCGGTTGGGCATGACGAGTCCAACGAGCAGAATTGGTACTCCGATTACCATCCCCATCCACCATGAAGCACACCAGCCGACGACTGACGCACCGGTCCGATTCTGAAGAGCCTCAGAAATCTTGAATTGTCGAAACTTGAAGAGATGGAAGTACTCGGCTGAGACACTGTAGGAGATTTGGTTGTGTAATGTTCCGTAGACTCCGGAGATGAGGCATCCTACTACCAGGAGAACAGGAAAGAGGCCAGCCTTGGTCATGGCATCATCCCCGGAGAACGAAGTAAGACAACTGTGAGACGGGACGCTGGAGATGTCCGATAACCAGATCCGAGCTCTGGAGGGTCGAGACTTCTCCGAGGAATGTTCAGCTCATTTTCGGATCCCATGAATACCGCATCCTCTTAAGCCTGCACTAAAGATCAAAGCAGGAGTAAAACTCCTACCTTCTGTCTCAGTCAATCTCTCGATTAAAAGATTGTAGGCGATCCATCCCCCGAGCCCTATTCCGATGAGTACGGCAAGGAATCCCAGTAGTTTCTACATTCTGATTTCTTCTAACATTTTGAGCAGTGATGAGCAACATGAATCAGATTTCCATCGTTACAGTGGATTGGCATTGCGGGCCGTTCACGTTTGGTCTAAATGGTCTCAGGAGACGTTGAATTGGTCTGCTACCAGATGAATCGATCTTTCGGCGCAAGAAGTAGCAGAGTCCTCCAAGAACGCTGCACCCCATCAGGGTGAGGCTTGATGGCTCAGGAATTACTTGCCCAGCGAATCGAAAAGAATCGAATCCAATATTTGAGTCTGGGAAGGTACTGTTACCATCCTGTTCATTGATGATGATTCGTCCGATGAGATCGCTCCCGGTGGCGACTACACCCCAGAAATCGGCTCCTCCTGGCGCACCACCACCACCGAAGTTCGAGATGTTGATCGTTCCGCTGAAGAGAAGACTATTAGACAGATTGAATACTTGGACTCCGGTGAATGAGAATCCATCGGCCGACTGTGAGAGGTGATCGAAGCCGAACGCCGCAAGTGGGTTGCTGAAAACGAGTGTGAGGTCGTCGTCTTCGATACTGGTGTTCGGTCCCGGCCCTAACATCGTCCCTCCCGGTGAAAGGACGTTTTGTCCTGAGGTAGGGAGAAGCCGGTTCGTCGAAGGATTGGGGGTACCTGAGAAGCCACCAGGTGTAAACGTATCGGCGCCTCGCACGACTTGAAGTGGTGCATTAGGTCCTAGAAATTGGACACCCGCGATTGTTGATCCAGTAATATCCGTTCCAGGGGTGATCCCGTCGAAATCAATTGCGATCGGGGGATTTCCGGCCATTGTATTGAATCCGGCCAATCCTCCGTTCACTCCCGTTCCATAAACGATCACCCCGCCGCGCACAAGACTTGGCAACAACAGGGAGACCGCTGCTAGCAACGCGATCTTTGTGAGAGAGTGAATCATCATCGTGCTCGCCTCGCAGATGCTTGGGGTACTGGCACTCGAACGAATCCACACGGAAGTTGAGTGTACCGAACATTTGGGCTGGATAGTACCTCTCACTGGGATGTGGAGGTCGAGATCGTCTCGGTCTATTCAGATCGTTGTGTAGCGGAGACTGTTGGATCGAGAACCAACTGGAGAATCCCCGATGATCTCACACTCTCGGTGTGAGATGAACTCCCCGGCCTTGCATTGGGTAAGTGACCAGAGCTGACACTCCAGTCAGCTCTCGACGGTACCAGTTATCTACATCCGGCCAATCTTCTCGGATCCGTCGTATCTAATCCAACGTGCAGCAGAGGGCGGCGTAGTGGTTCCAGAGGTTCTCGAACGATGGTCCAGTCACTTTGAAGCTGTAAGTCATGACACGGTTATCCCCAGCGGGCGATCCTCCCAGCTTGTGAAAGGATTTCGACATGTCTAGCTCAGGTGACCAGACGTCCGCGATCAATTGTGCGACCGGTGCCTCAGAGTGTACGGGACTGTCGTCCTGGGCACCGCTCGTCGACGGACAAGGATTGGCACAAGCCGCAATTATGACGACTGATAGGAGGACTATTCGTCGTATGGCAAGAGGGCACTCGGTTCGATCAGCCACCACCAAAGCTCGGCAGATCGGCCCGCAAAGAGTGTGGCTGGTGTTAACAACACAGCGCGGTGGCGGTCCGAGTCCGTTGCCGCGTCAGGTTCGAGACAGGACTATTCAGGGATCGTTAAGACAGGTGGCCCGGTTGTTTATTGTCAGAATTGCCAGAGGCCGTGTTGAATAGCCCCTTGGATGAAGATTGCAAAGGTGCCCTTGCCCGGGATTTCCAGCGGGGGGTGAGCTACCTCCGCGCCCTGGGCTCTCGCATGGGCCACGGCAGCTTCGATGTCGTCCACGAGCCAGTAGGGTCGAACGACCGGTTCTTCGGAGTCCCGGAGCGGGCTGCGAACCCCCACGATGGAGCCATCGGGTAAATCGCATGTCCTGGCTCCGCCGAGGGCTGCGACGGCTTCCCCGAATCGGATGCCGAGAGCTTCCTGGTACGCCTCACAGACGGCGTCGACGTTGGGGGTGACGATCTCCAGGTAGTGCACCTTCATCTGCATTGCCTCCTGCATCCGACGCTTCAGAGTGTGGAGACGGACTTATCTCCGCGTTGCATCCTCAAGTTTTGTCCGTCTCGTTTGAACATTAAGCGTGATTCTGCTGAAATCGATTGCGAATTGCAAGTGTGACGTGAGACAGACCGAAGTCAGGGGCGGAAACAGATTAGCGATGCTGCTGGATTGGGGCCGAGAGACGGGCAGCCTTTGTAGTGTGGGTCCGCTGCAGCGCAAAGTTAGGCAGCTGCGTGGGCTAGCAGACACGGAAGACTTCAACCAGATCCGGGCGGACACAGTAAAGCGTGATCCAGCCGTGGGACGGCCCGGATTCGTCGACGGCAGTGATCGCGGACTGGCGATCCGAGTGAATCTCGAAGACACGGGAGCGCAACCACTGCTTCGCGGGGTGGCCGCCGCCAGTGGGACGAAGTCGCCAGGGCGGCCTTTCGAGCGGCGGTTGGCATCACTATTCACTCCAAATCAATCCCGATGCCCACAGCACTCCGAGCACCAGGAGGATTCCGCCTACGACTTGGTGGAAGAGATGGACACGGTCACCCCACAGCAGTCGCGATCGTGCAACTAGGAGCCGGTAGACAACGAAGTCGGAACGCATTGTGGCACATAAGTTCAGGAACACGCCCACAGTCGCCAGCAAGATGCCCCAAAGAATTTCCACCGTGTCATTCTCCTTTACGCTCGCGCGATACTCGACCCTGCACTCTGCTACGTTCGCCTAATCAACAAAGTTCAGAGTCCTGGCCCGCCGAAAGTGAACTTCGGATCCGAGTGAGCCGACGCAACGGATCGGGTCCGCTGCAGCGACAGCTTAGGCGTCCGGGTCCCCCCAAGATTGTATCAAGGTCCCAGGCGTTGCTGACCGGGAACACTTCACGAACGAGCCCCGTCTCGTCGGCCGCCTGCCTCGGGCCTCCACGTAGGCATCAGCCAGGACCGCAGCCGCGTGGTTCCGGAGCGTCCCGCTTTCTATCAGTTGTCGCAACTCACGTCGTTGCGCGCGGATCGTCGCTCGCCACGAGTTGCCCGAGCGGTCGGGCTGATGAGCTGACATGAGCAGATGCGTGAGGAGGACGACCAGGCGGCTGAATACCTCACGCCGATCTCGCTTGGCCATATCCGCCAAGTACGCGCTCAGGTTCGGCAGGTCCATCTCCTCAGGCCGCCCCTCGGCGGCTAGGGCAGACATGATCTCCAGCCATGCAGTCTCGTCCGTCTCGAACAAGAGGCCCAATTTCAACGACTCCGTGATCATCATTGACCCACCCCGAACCGCTCGACGGACAGAACTGTACCTCGCAGTCCCGCATCGGAACAGTTCAAGACGCGAGAGTGACTCCGCCGCCGAACGTTGAAACTCAGCGGACCGGACCGCCGAGGATAGTCTTGATGTTACCAGAGAGTGCCACGGCGGGCCGGGTCCGCTGCAGCGCGAGGTTAGGCGCGAGTCCGCCGACGCCTCAGAACGACCCACAGCAGTACGAGCGAGAGGCCGTTCGTGACGATCAGCGGCAGAGCAGTAAACCTGAGTTGCTTGTCGATGTAGGCCCGGATTTCCTGGCGGTAGCCGTAGACGGGTTCTTCCTCAAACCACGGCTCCTGATAGAAGAGGTCCAGGTACCACAGGAAGATGTTGGCCACGGCGGTAAGCATCACCCCCGCTGCGACGATCGTAAGGACGAAGGCGAGTCGATTCAACGTCCTTAACGATACGCTTTCAGTCGGAAGATGCTGGGGCGACGCATCGGCCTCGCCGCTGGGTGGTTCCGCAACCGGCTGATGGCTATCCATGCCCGCCCCTCCGCCTAACGACAAAGCTCAGCGGACCGGCCCGCCGAGAGTGACCTCGATGATACCAGAAACCGTCGCGGCGGGCCGGGTCCGCTGCAGCGCGAGGTTAGGCAGTACCGGCGACCTGCTTGAGGAGCCCGTCCCCGGCCTCGTCGTCCGAGAGCAGATAGTAGCCACTCCAATTGTCCCAGCCGGTCTTGATGCGGACCCCGGGGCCGACGAGGTCGGGAAGGATGATGTCGTCGGGCGAGTAGACCAGACGCCCCGAGCGTCGGAGCCCGCGAGTGAGGCGGAGCCGCCAGAGGAGCGCGGCGAAGAACAGATGCCCGGCGTCCGGCCAGCTCAGCATCAGGTGGCCGGACGCGGCGGTCTCGCTGTGCATCTTCGGCCGGAGCATGACGAGCCGCCTAAAGAATCCATGTAAGCCCCGGGGCCGGCTCGGGGGTAGGATCGGGGTG
>CAZEAN010000003.1:0-122624 GCA_964510225.1 uncultured Isosphaeraceae bacterium | reverse complement strand
ATAGCGGGTCGTCTGTACTTCATACGGCTGTACTACCTCGCGTGACTCATAGCGACAGCGGCGGACTGGGACTCGCTCCACGACACGTTCGGAGACGAACCGAGTCCGCTGAACTGAGAGTTCACGGTAACGAGTTTCAGCGATGTAATTGGTCCGCGAAACGGTCCGCACAACAGGTCGTGAGACAAAGACACGGCGTCGGACAGTCCGAGGAGGGCACTGGACTGCGACCGTCTGGTAGCATCGTTTGAAATGGTGGAGTGACGAAAAGAGACCAGTCGGGGCACAACCACATTGATCCCGAGGGATTCGGACCCGTCGTTGCACAATGGGGCCGGGGACTTGTTCGAACTGGGTTTCGAACCCACCACATTCTTGAACATACTGCTGCTGAGTGACCACGGGGCGGAGTACTCGGTAGGGTTGTCGGACGATTGACGTCTCAACTACTGGCTTCAGTCGTGTGGAGACTTGCTCGACTTCGACGGTTTCGACCACGGGGCGGAGAACGGTATAGCGACGTTCCCTTTGCTGGGTTTCGACAACAGGCTCAAGAACCGAGTAGCGACGCTCTTGCTCTACCGTCTCAACAACGGGCCGCGTAACATTGTAACGACGCTCTCGCTGCTCCGTCTCATAGACAGCTTCCATGACAGTTCGAACGCGCTCTTGCTCCACCGTCTCAATCACGGGACGCATCACGGTGTAGCGTCGCTCTTGCTCGACGGTCTCGACAACGGGTCGTCGGATTTGATACTGCTCGGTGCGATAGGACGTACGGTACCGCGTTTGCATCACGGTCGTTGGTTCTACCTCGTAAACCGTTTCGAATACGGTTTGATAGACCGTTTCATACTGCGGGACCAATGTGGTGAAGTCACAGGTTGCTCGTGCGACCGGAAGTATTGATAAGCCGCAAGGCCCACAGTTCGCCTTCGCAGACCCGGTGACGCCAGTGGCAACCGCACCACATAGGGCGACAGTAAAGAAGATTCGTTGATAACAATTACTAACCATGTCTTGCTTCCTCATGGAAGTGCCGAACTTGATGTCGCAGGGGTAAATCAAGGAGAATGAGCCTGAACCATGAATGATGATTCAGAAATGTTCCCTTTCCGGGATTCATGAACTGAGATGTCGATATCGATTGAACCGAATACTCGAATATAACACGAGCAAATTGGGGAGGCCGGCAATGATTCGATCAAGATCGGAGCACGTTCTATGCCTTGATCGACTCCTGTCCAGGTCGTCGGCGCTCCATTTAGCGCAAATGCAACGATCGTTCACAGTTGGAGCGAATCTACAATAATTAAGAAATAGAGGGGAACTTCTCGCGAAATCATCAGAATGTAACTCTGACAATGAAGCTCAAACATAAGAAATCAATACAAACTTACCAGTCATTTAAATTCTGACAAGCGATACAATCGCTAGAATCAACCTGACCCAAAGGTTCTACTAATGATTCATCTACTCTGGAGTAACGCTCATTACGAACGCCGCCTTCGACCCTTCCCCTTCTTCTTGTGACCAGTTTTTGGCCGTCCCGAACGCGCCTGATCCCCAACCGACGCTCGTCCACGTCGCGGTGTTCGGCTGGGACTCGATTTTGAGTGAGGCTCGTTGAACGAGGAACCCGAGGGTTTGGGCAATCGTTCGGCATCTTCGACCATCACCAAGTCAAGCTCTCGTCGGTCAACGTTGACCCGCCAGATCAGTAGGTCGACCTGATCACCTAGTCGGTATACCTTTCCGTGACGTCGACCGACCAAGGTATAGGTCTCGCGCGAGAGATCATAGTAGTCGGACTTGAGGGTATCGATGCTGACAAGGCCTTCGGCGGGGACTTCATCAAGTTGGCAGAAGAGTCCGAAGTCCTCGACCCCAATAATCACCCCACTAAACTGCCGACCGAGGTGCTCCGAGAGGTAAGTCAAAAGCTTGATCTTAATCAGCTCTTGTTCCGCAGAGTCTGCGCGACGTTCAGTTTTTGTACAGTACTCGCCGAGGCCGACTAACTCATCGAAGTGGAGTTGGGGTCGCTTACCGATCAGTGTTGACCAGAGAGCCCGATGAACCATCAAGTCGGGGTAACGTCGGATCGGGGACGTAAAGTGAGTGTAGTTTTCGATCGCTAACGCATAGTGTGGTGTCGAATCTGCCGTGTAATCAGCCCGTTTTAGGCTCCGCAAGAGTGCAAAATGAATCGCTTGACGCTCGGGGCGTGTCGAAGATTCGTCTAAGACTCGCTGTAATTCGAATCGGCTTTGGGGAAGATCGATCGCATAACCGAGGGTCCGAACGAAAGTTGCGAAGTCCCGGAGCTTTTCGGGTTCCGGGTCGTCATGACCACGACGCAAGAAAGAGACTTCGCGGTCAACGAGATGATTGGCTACCGCCTCGTTGGCGGCGAGCATGAATTCCTCGATCACCTGGTGGCTCTTGTCGTCATGTTCGAGATGAGCACCCACAACCTCCCCACTAGAGCCAAAATCCACCTCAACTTCAGGCATGTTGAGCTGAAGCGCCCCCTTGGCGAATCTCCTCCTTCGGAGCACCATTGCCAGCTCAAGCATCATGTTTAGGAGGGTCCGAAACTCGGGCTCGATTCCCTCCATGGGTCGATCCGGATCCATCATCGCATCAAACGCTCTCTCATAAGTGAATCGATGGTCTACCCTAATCATCGACCGAGCAAAGCGAGCACTCGTCTGGATTCCTTCCTGATTGAATTCGAGGAGTGCACTCATTGTGTAGCGAGTCTTTCCCTCCTGAAGACTTGCAAGGCTATTTGAGAGGATCTCCGGGAGCATTGGTACCACAAGTCCGGGAAGATAGACACTATTCCCCCGCTTCCGAGCTTCATGATCAAGCAACGACCCTTCCTCGACAAACCAGGAGACGTCAGCAACGTGGACACTGAGTTCCCAGAACCCTCCAGGATTCCGACTCAGCGAGATCGCGTCGTCGAAGTCGCGGGCATTTGTCGGATCAATCGTAATCGTAGGAATCTCGCGGAGGTCGAGTCGTTCCGATGCAGTAGACGATTCAAACTCTTGGGCGATCCTCCGAGCTTCCTTCAGCACTGACTCATCGAACTCGACTGGGATGTTGAATGCGCGGAGGACCATCAGTGTGTCGACCCCAGGCGCTCCACGATCTCCGAGGACTTCGGTGACGACCCCCTCCCCTTCCGCCTCGGGCGTCGGGAAATGGACCATTTCGAAAACAACTTTGTCTTCAGGTTGTGCCCCCTTCGCCCCCGGATCACCCACGTAGATTGGATCTACGAACTTCGATCCGTCGACTCGAACAAAGCCGTTGCCCTCACGTTCAAAATAGGTCCCAACGAAGACCTCTGAGGCACGTTCGAGGATCTTGAGGATCCGTCCCTCTCGGTTCGATCCTTGCGTACGTCGACGTTGAATGAGTCGGTACGCTACTGAATCTCCGTTGGCTGCATCGCTGGTGTATTGTATCGGGATAAAGATATCCTCGGCACGGTCACTCGTCCCCTGGGGACGGACGAATCCGAAGCCGCGGGCATTGCGACGAAACGTCCCGATCAGCGGGTTGTCCCCTAGATCTCCTGATGGTTCCCGAGTGTCCTTCTGAACTAAACAGACTGTTTTTTGTTTAGTGAATCCGAGGCGGCCTTGTTTCACAAGTCGTTTAAGGAGCTTCCGAAATTCGGCGTAATCCTCGGACGGGACTCGGAGAAGTCGCGCGATCGCCTTGATCGTTAACGGGCGATAGGAGGAATGCCCAACCAGGTCGAAGACATGCTCTTGGTAGTCGGGATCGACCATGAGTTGCCTAACTTGAAGAATGGGATCGAAGGACGACCGTCTAATTTAATCTACGGAGGGCCGGCTTCACTCGATGATTCGTGAGCGCTGATCCCCGGAACGTGCAAGAAGGTATCCCGACGCCCTATTCATCGATCGTTTGTTTGTCAGAAGTTCCCTTGTAGATCCGATGTCCTAAATTCGGATCAAACGTCGTCCAGGAAGAATCAGGCGAAGGATCGTCGCGGATCTGCCGTTGGAACGAGTGGACCTTGGAATCGAGCGTGTCGAGACAATGGAGCGCAATCGCCTCTGGGGTCATCGGCGGTTTCGGACTGCCGAGGCTGTTCGATCCGTGATGACTTACAATCAAGTGCTTGAGACTTAGATGCAATTCATCCGGAAAGGGTTCGCCTATTAGATCGATGGTCTGGTTGACCTTTTGGCTCAGTAGTTCAAGCCCTAAGACAATGTGGCCGACTAACTGACCTTCATCGCTGTACGCAAAGCCGCGATTGTAGGTGAGCTCACGTACCTTTCCGACATCGTGCAGAAAGATCCCGAGAAGGAGAAGATCGCGATCAAGGTCGGGATAGAGATCGGCAATCCGATTTGCTGCTTCCAGGATCGTGAGAACATGGTCGAGGAGCCCACCCTGAAAGGCGTGGTGGACCCTAATCCCTGCGGGCGCGGTGGTGAAGTCGCCGAGAAACTGATCATCGATCAGGAAGCACTCCGCAAGCGCCCTCAGATGCGGATTCTGGACGCTGTAAAGTATCTCTCGGAGCTTCGAAGTCATCTCAGCGATGCTCCGGGGGGCCTCCGGGAGGTAATCGTTGGCATCTAAGCCTTCCGAAGAGACCGCTTCAATCCGTGACAAGATGAGCTGATTGGCCCCTTGGAATTGCTGGACTTTGCCTTCAACGCGAACGTAGGTTCCTTGTTCAAACGCTCGGACTTGACCTTCAGCGATATTCCAGAGCCGGGCATCAATCGCTCCCGATCGATCTCGTAATTGCAAATGAAGATACGACTGTCCCTGTCGGTTCGATCGGATCTGCATTTCGGCGATTAAGAAGACTTCATTGACCGAATCGCCAACCGCTAACTCACGGACAAAGCGTCGAGACATTAGGACATCATTCGTGGGGAAAGCTCAAGGAGTAAAATTGCCTAACGATTGCGCACAATCGTCTGCAGACGACGGAGTTAAGTGGATGGTAAGTCAATGCCGTCCACGCGGTCAAGCTAGGGCAGTTTGCGCCAACGCAAGAGCCGTTTCGGATCGCTCACGACCGAGAAAACCCCGGAGGTTGTTTTCTCGATCGCAGCATTATTTCAGCGGCAACTACGCGGCGTCCCGAGTCACCTATCGTGATAGCAAGTCCGGATGTTCAAAGACCGAGCCGCCCAAGCCACCGAGCGCGTGCTGCCTCTCGACGTGCATTCCATTGTTCACGGAGTGAAGCTGCTCGATCCCTCGGTCCGTCCTCAGCGTTCCAGTCGCTATTACGACTCATGGAGCCTGGTGGTTGTGGGGCGATCGGTGGCACAAATCCTGCCGCAGTTGGCGTTCCCGTTGGTGTAACGAAAGGTGGTAGCGGGAACGGGAGTGGCGGAATCGCCGGCGTTGCCAAAGGGCCTGCCGGAGGAAGATCAACGCCAGAGTTAACGACGACCTCTACCAACTCAAGTGTCGGATCCGCCAGTGCGTCGATCTCACTGATTTCTAAGATCGTATCGAAGGGGTCGACGATGACACCGAGGAAGTAAGGAGACCCCAAGTCTGGGAGTCTGACCGGCGTCGTCGAAGTCACCGTAACGAAATTATCAGGGTTGGTCAGATTGACATCACCAACCACGTTAAGTTCGCTCGGAGCAAGTGAAAGGGGCGGGATCAAGGGGATTTCGAAATCATCAACGACGACGTCGCCCGGCCCAAAAAACGGATCCTGCGAGGCCACAAGGAACGTGAGAACTGGCCCGGGGAAGTTGAACGCCGCACCAAGATTCGCGACGGTGACGGACGGGAGAATTGTGTCGCCCGGGTTCAGTGTCGGCGGGAGAGCTAACGCAACGGCCGAGAACTCAGGGAGTGGTGGAACGAGAAGAACGCTCGTATTAGATCGAAGAATATTGTTTGTTCGATCAAGATCAGGGACCTCGCGGGCTGGATCAATGACGAAGGTCAGGAAAGCATCCTGGCCAGTTACTGGGAAGCCCGGAGGGACGGTCGGAGGTAGCGGAAGTATCGACGAGACTTCAATGAGGTCGTTCTGAGGGATCTTTGGAACAGTAATCGAACCGAGGAAGAGTTGCTGCCCGAGTGGTGTGTTCGCCCGAGGGGAGAGGAAAACGCCGACTTCCGAATCGTCCGCATCCGCACTACTCTCTGAGCCCAGCGGAGGCGCGCCCAGGACCGCAGTCGGGAATTGATTAATGGGTTCCGGCAACGAACTTTGACCATAATTGGCAACTTCCAGAACCACTGCAAGGCTACCACCAAGTGCTCCGACCGGACCGCTGGAGGCACCGACGATTGCAAGGTCGGGGATTGAGAAGCCTAGCGGTGTATAGGCTAGAAGTTGTCGATCTTCAAGATGCTCGATCGGATTTAATCCTGGTTGTCGGACTTTCTGATTACGTGAGCGCCGGCGCGGTTGCTGCGTCCTCATGGATTCCACCTTAGACCGCTCGTTGGCTGGGAACGGATTGAATATCCCGTCCCTCCGTGGATCGGTTATCACGCCCGGTGGCTAGATCGACCCGGCGACGCGCCGAGTTGATCGAGAGCCGGATTCGTCGCAATCAAGCTTCGGTCAACGAGAAGGCTGACCTTCGGTAGATTCCGGCTGCAATTGCAGTCTGGTGTTCGAGTCTTACCAACGAGCGTTGGAACGCAGACCAGCACGGATAACGGAATCATCAGGATTCGATGACGAGAACGGATTGCATCAAATTAAAATCACCAACTCCAACGATGGTAAGTTGAAATCGGTGATCCGTGTGTCCTCACATCAGGAAAACTAGCGATCGTCACCAAGGACCTCATCCTCAATCAGTTTCAGAAAATCGTCATCTTCGTCGGATGTTGATTTATTTTGCTCTGATCGATCAAAAGAGCTTGGGACCGGATCCACTCTCGACTGTTCGATCGTGTCGCGCTGAGGATTATTCTGAGAAGGGTTTCGGGGCAGCGGAGCCCTCGATGCTGGATCACGCCCGGTGATCGGCTCTCCGCCCTCACTAAATCCCGCGAGTTCCATCAATGAGGTCGGTTGATGGTCATCGAGGGCGATGATCGCATTATCATCTTCAAGTAAAGTCTGAGCATCCACAAATTGGTTGGAGGGAACGTAATCTAGTCTAAATAAGTGCGTCGCGATGGCGATTTCGTCGTCTGGCATCACGCCTTGTTGACGCTGAAGCCGCTGGCCGTTGACTTTGGTCCCATTGCTACTGCCGAGATCCCTTACGCTCCACGTCCCATTCTGGAAGCTCAGCATGCAGTGCCGACCAGAAATATTCTCAAATTCAAGCCTAATGTCGCAGGAGGGTCGGCGACCAATTACCACCTCTTTCTTCGAGAGGGGGATTGGATCACCACCTCCAATCGGCATCAAAGTTCCGAGGAGTTGGGCTTCTTCGGCCATCGAATCCTCCGAGTTGAACACACGCTGGTCGTTTCTGGTCAAGGATCCCAGTGGACCTAAATATGGTCCTGAGATCAAGTTATGGATTCGAAAACGTTCGTTATCAGTTGTTGGCTCATCGATAATGAGTTTGATTTCCGTGCATTGCACCGAATTGAAACGTACGATCAGTTCAACATAATCTACTCTCCCGTAAAGAATGGTGACACCTTCCTTCCTCATTCCGTTTCCGGGAGCGACTCGAAGTAGACGGTTACTGCAGCATTTTGGCTAAAATCCTGAAGGTCCGACGTCTAAAAGCTCCGGCAAATTCGGGATATCTCAAGAAGAGTAATGAAATGATTGATCGGATTCTTGAAGCGGAAGTAATGGATAGTCAAGGAGACGCGGAACAGTACGATGCAATGGATCACGCTGAGGTAAACAAGCAGTTTGTGGCGGATCTTCTTGCGTTCCATGGCCCGGAGAGGGTCGGTCGATGGCTCGACGTCGGGACGGGGACGGGATTGATTCCAATCCAGCTCTGTCAAGTCGCCTCAGGGTTCGAAGTCCTCGGTCTCGATCTTGCCGAGAGGATGCTTGAGGTCGGTCGAACTCATCTGGCATCGGCCGGTTTCGGAGATCGGGTTCGCCTGGAAATCGGAGATGCTAAAGCCCTCCCCTACTCTCCGGCTTCGTTCGAAGTGGTTTTCTGCAATACAATTCTTCACCACTTGCCCGATCCGGCAATCGCTGTCAGAGAGATGATCCGTGTGGTCAAGCCGGGGGGAACCGTCTTCGTCCGTGATCTCTTCCGTCCCGATCGGAAGGAACTTCTCGACCAACTGGTTAAGCTCCATGCCGGCAACGAAACCGAGTCTGCCCGCCAAATGTTTGCCGACTCGCTCCATGCCGGACTCACGCTTGAGGAGATCCGGGCGATCCTTCAATCGGCCGCCATTTCACCCGACTCGGTGTCGATGACCTCAGATCGTCATTGGACTTGGGCCTGGAAGAAACCAAACCCGTAAAGGAGAGCCGCTTGGTTCCCCGAGACTCGAATCATCAGCAAACTGCGCTTCCTGTTCCGTTGAGTCCGAGTCCCGTTTCTCTCCAAAGTCCGGATGGGACTCGGCTCCATGCCTGGAGTTGGACGGGCCCGAAACCGAACGGGCGTCTCGTGATCGCACCTGGCTACGGCGAACATGGAGGGGTCTACCGAGAACTCGCCGCCTGGCTCGCGCAATCGCTTAATCTCCGAGTCTTGGCACTCGATTTCCGGGGACACGGTCGAAGTGAAGGTCGGCGGGGCGTCCTCAAGGATTACGACCAGTTCGTCAGTGATCTAGAGACAGCGGTTCACGAGGGGTCCATCCATCATCCAGAGATCCCGACCTTCGTCCTCGGCCATTCGAATGGTGGCCTTGTGACGCTCTTAACGGCCCTTCGAGGCACCGTCCCAATCGATGGTCTCGTCCTCTCCAGTCCAGCCTTGAAGCTGAAGTATGAAGTTCCAAGACACAAAGTCGTGGTCGGCAGAATCTTAAGCAGGGTCGCCCCTGCGATCACTCTTAGTGGACCTGTCCCAGTCGGAGGACTCACTCGCGACCCTATCGCCCAAGATGCTTTGAAGTACGATCGGCTCATCCACACCAGATTGAGCCCGCCCTTCTTCTTTGGGATGGTCGGGCGAGGTGCTCAGGTTCTCCAACGAGGGCCAGAAGCCAAAGTTCCTTTGTTCATGCTCGTCGGTGGAGCAGATCCGATCATCGACCCCGATGCCAACCGATCATTCTTTGACTCGTACGGAACGTCCGAAAAAAAGCTCTTCTTCGATCCCTCAATGAACCACAACCCTCTCTTCGAGCGCGGCCGCGAACGGGCGTGGAACGAACTCGCCAATTGGTTGAACACTCGCCTCATGACCCTCCACCCTGACAAGCTGCCCAGCTAGGCTATCGGTTCGGTACGCGGTTGGTCGTTCGCTGCGAGAACGGCTTCGGAATGCTTGAGGGAGGGGCGGTACCTCGCGCTGATAATGGCGCATATCGGCCGATTTGGGCGACGGTGAACTCATGGGGACCGTCAAGATCCTCATTAGGGAATTGATAGTAGCGCGCTCGTCTGGTCTCACGCTCAATCAAAAATCCAGGCTCTTCAACCACAACAAACCGGACGCGGTTTCCCGGAGCCTGGACAACGTTCTGGATCGTCCAAGCTCGTGATCTTCGACGCCCGTGCGTGACAATTAGAGTTCGACCGATGAGCCGTTCGGGGCGGTTGATGGTTAACAGATTTGTCTCAAACCACCCTCGACCACCGCTGCTGGTCGATCGGACCGACGATTCAATTAGCCCCGAGACCCGCTCTTGTTCCAAACGACGACCGCCGATCTCCGCGAAAGTGCCCCCGGCCATGACCAGTTCCTGGCGATTGACGCGGACCAAAAGACTATCGGTCCGAATCAAGACGTCGTTTTGGAGCTGGATCTCGCGAGTGGTTCCCGGCGTCGAGTTGAAGATGAGAAACTCGACACCTCGGAGAGTCTCCAAGACCAGCACCACTACACCAGGCTCAGATTCGAGCCGACCAATCCGATCCAGGCCCGAGGCCCCCGGCTCTTCGAAGAGCCGGACAAACGCGGTCTGAATCGGTTGATCGGAATCGGCCTTCCGACGACTCATCAAAGCTCCGCGTATCGCCGTCCTTGGGTCCGGGAGGGTCGGGTCTGGGGCTTGAGCGCTGAAGACCGTCGTCGCGCCGAGCGAAAGAAGATGTGTTCGGAGAATCGGCTCGGAAGTCGTACTGAGAGTAGCAACTGCCGGTTCATGGAGGTTCGCCATCCTCAACGGGCGAAATGCACCGTACGACTGAACAAACCAGCGACCATCTTCCACTCTTGAGCTCGGCAAGTAGCGTAGTGCTTGAGGAAGCAAGGTCTCTGGTCCTGGAACCGTCGGACTCCCAATCGACCAGACTGCTTCTAATCCCGGCGCTGAGTGCAACCAGTGATCATACTGCAAACCACCGCCAAGTTCGAAGATATCAACACCATACCGGACGCCTTGATCATCGATCAGTGCAATCGTCCGTCGATAGCGAGTGGATGAGCTCGGATAGGCAGATCGATCACTCATCGAGGCGACCTGAAAATGGGGGGTCGCCGCGAAGAATCGGATGTCAGACCCCGGTGCCAGCTCTCGAGCCCCCGCGATCGACTCACGTTGGTTAAACCCATTGACGACGACCGTGTTGTGGCTCGCCGTCGCAAGTTCCCAGCCACTATTGGAAGCTGGAAGTTCATCGAGGTCACCAAGCACCAATCTCCCGCCAATAGCAAGACGAATCGCAAGGCGATCATAGCGCTTCCCAGACTCATCTCCAAAGCCCCGCAGCTCGAAGTCGATCGCGTGCGGACCAACCCCTGTGGAGAGTCGGGCCATCCCGATCCCGCCGAGGAGCTTGGCCTCCCGGCTCGAACTCTGATCTACCGATGATGGCCAGGCAGCACGTCGGAGATTCGAATCAACTAATTCCGATTGCAACAAGCCATCTTCAGCACGTTGTGCCAACGGGAGGATTGACAACGCTTGAGCACCAGGATCGCCAGTCGTTAAGGTTAAATTCGAATCAGTTTCACTAACGTCATTGATTTCGATGGTACTCAGATCAATCTTCGTGATGCCCAGGACCTCCTGGAGCCGACTTAACACATATGGATGGAGGCCCGTTTCGGACGACCGCCAATGGCCGTCGTGATAAAAACCAAGCCGTGCCAACCGATCGAGCATTCTCAGACCGGCATCTTCGAGCCGCTCATCACCCAGGAAGCGACCGACCATTAAGAGCCCCTCGGCAGCATTGATCGAATGGACTGAATGCGGATCCGGGTGGCCCAAAAGGAACTCGGCTGTCCGATTGAGGAAATCATCCTCGATGGTCTGATGCGGAGCGGACTCACCAAGCAACCGCCCTGCTTCATCAATGGAGGGATCACTTCGAAGAATCAGATAAGTAATCAGAAGCTCAATCGGAACGTTGAGAGCTGCCGAATGTCGCCACTTTGCAGAACCGAAGTTCTGACGGTACGGCGGCAGCAGGTCAGCCGTCTGAAAAAACTTAGGTCGATTGGGCTGATCATAATGTACCGAATAATCTGGATAAACCTGAGCGAAACGGAGCAAAATAATCGCAGCCCGGAGTGCTAAATTGGGGTCACGGTCTTCGGGCGGTTGATTCCGATAACTGACGGCTGCGAAGAGTGCAAACTGGCTAAAGAAGCGTTGCTTAAGTTGGTCGCGCTTGGCATCGAGATAGAGACGCTCCCCCGGGTACCGAGCGTCAATACCGGTCATCGTATGGTAGGGATAGTGATGGACGATCCCGGGGCGGACGGTGATCGAATCCATTGGGACGACATTCTTGATTTTTAAGGGAATTGTTTCGTTGGGAAACTTTGTCTGACATTCCTGACACGTAATGATTTCTGATTCTTGCAAGGACCACTGAAACGTCTCCCAGCCATCGACCTCGGAACAGACGGGACAGCGGACATAGTGGAGGCCCGCTTGACTCGGGATGAGGTCCCGGAGCGCAGTCGGTTCCATCTCGAGGATCACTTGGAGATCAGGCGATTCTTCGAATGCCGTTAACTGAGCGGGAGAAGGTAGCCATTTCTCAAATGTCGAGGATGAGGGTGGATTCAGAGATCTCGCTGAATCCTGCCCAAGAATAGCTGAAGAACCACCGCAGATGCCCAGTAAAGCAAGGAAGATGACGAGTGGCCTGCAAGACCCTATCGATGGATGAATTGGCATGGAGAGTCGGGCTCCTTCCCGATCGGTAATTCCGTTTGATTTTGCATCGAGGTTGTATTCTGGAATCGATTATGAGGGCTCTGGCAATGGAATCAACTCCGAGTCGAGCGAACCATTCTCGAAGCGATAGATCACGACCGGGCCGACCGATTCACCAGCTCGTGCCGGGACGCGATCGCGACGTTGTCGGGCGTCCCAGAGAGCATCAAGCGAGTGCTCGATGCAATAAACCCCATAGTTCTTGAGTTCGGAGTGCTGTCCCGCAGTCCAACGAGCTGCGAGTTTCCGTCTCGCGAGCCGTTCGCAGCCCCGGAAATTACATTTGATTTGATTCCTGGATTCTTCAACGAGCATTGACTCAAACTCCTTGAACAAGGCCGTATGCTTGGTTGACGGTCTCCATTGATCTCGGAGCTTGGAGTTGCCTGCCGGAGTCGGGTGGAGACATCCAAGTTCGCTACCGTCAACGCCAGGACCGCGAATCCAAACCAATCCGGCGAGATCGGATCGTTGGTTCAAGCTGCCAGGGAATGTCATGACCACGACGCTGCTTATCGCAATCCTAACTCACCTTGGCCCACTCGAACATCAGGATTCAGACGAGGTTTTACCGCCGCAATCGATCACGACCGAAGGATTCGACTCCATCCCTGGAGAACTGGAACGCCTCCTCCGTCCGTATCGGAGTTCAAGTGGCTTTGGATTTGGTGATTGGTTTAGCAGTTACCGACAGATTCTCGTCCGTGCTGGAGCAGAGCCTGCAGGTCAGGTTTTCAGCGTCGTCAACCCTGGTGCCGTGCCGCATCGCTTGACTCGGTTTAACGGGAGAGTGCTCGGTGCCGTCGCGCGACCTGGCCACAACCAATTTGTCATTCTGTACGACCGAGCTGGTGAGGAGCGGGTTCAGCTCGCGTTGTTTGACACCAAGACGGGGTCGATCATTCGCCTCACAGATGGAGTCTCGCGTCACTCCACCCCAGTCTGGAGTCCGGAAGGTCAACGACTGGCCTTTACGAGCGATGCCCGTAATCAGCGCGACTACGATCTTTACCTCATTGAACCCGATAGTCCCAACGATTCGCCCCAGTTTGTGCTTCCCTTACAAGGGCTCACGACGGTCGAGGATTGGTCTGCAGACGGCCGCCGTGTCCTGATCCACTCGGTTGATTCTTCGACCGGGATTCAGATTTACGAAATCGACCTCAGCAAAAAGAACGCGACACTGATTGCACCGCGCCCAGAGGATTGGGGAGTTCACAGTCCGGCCTCGCCTCGTTGGGAAGAGGATCAGGAGTCGATCCTGATGTCGGTCTACCGAGGCGGACAATATCGCGAGCTGGCGCGTTTAAGGCTCGAACCACGGGCTTGGGAGTCAGTCGGCAACTTTGGCGATCGTGACCTCGAAACGTTCCAACTTTCAAGCAACGGTCGTTGGCTCGCAGTAACGGTCCACGATCAAGGTTATTCAAGGCTTATCATTCTTGACCCCAAGTCTGGAACTGCCATCAGACGCCCTCCGGTCCCCGATGGTCAGATCACTGACTTGGTCTACCGACCCAACGCAGAAGAACTCGGTTTCACACTCGCGACCCCAACTGGTGCTTCTCATGCCTATTCGTACCTCTTAAAGACAGGAGTGGTCGTCCGATGGACTCGAGGACGTCCCGGAGGTCCTCGGTTTGTCGTACCGCCACCCCCCGAGCGCTTTCGGTATCGAACGTTCGATGGCCGGATGATTCCGGCGCACATCACACGACCCGATACCCAGCGTTTTAAGGGACCACGCCCTGTACTCGTCGATCTCCACGGTGGCCCTCGTGCCCAAGCGAGACCGTCATTCTTGGGTCCAGATGCTTATCTCATAAGCGAATTCGGGATGACCTTGGTGGTACCGAACGTCCGAGGATCAACAGGGTTTGGTCTCGCCTACATGGGCCTGGACGACCGCGAGCATCGTGAGGATGCGGTCCGTGATGTTGGTGCGTTACTTGACTGGATCGAGACCCAGCCTGACCTGGATCCAGCACGGGTCGTTCTCCGTGGTGGTTCGTATGGAGGCTACCTGGTTCTCGCGAGTCTCGTCCGCTTTGGGGAACGAATCGCGGCTGGAATCGATATCGCGGGAATCTCAAGCTTCGAAACCCTGATGGCAGATCAACCGCCACTCCGACTCAATCTGCTCCGACTCGAATTTGGTGATGAACGATCGCCGGAAACCCAGGCATTCTTCCGAGCGATATCACCACTGACTCACGCAGATCAAATCAAGACCCCGCTCCTCGTGGTCCAAGGCGCGAACGACCCCCGAGTTCCCGTCCGCGAGGCTCGTCAGATTGTTGATGCCGTCCGAGCCAACGGAGTCCCCGTCTGGTACCTCCTCGCATCCGATGAAGGTCACGGATACTCCCGTGCAGAAAATCGTGAGTTTCTCCGTCTCACAGAGGCTTACTTTATTTATGAACACCTAAGGAAATCAAGAGAGCAAACGCTTGACTAAGTTAAAGGTGCCTCAGTGATTCCAAGGAAAACAGTCCTGGACGACTGCCTACAGTGAACGTCATTGAAGATCCAACCGCCCAGGTCAATTCATGAACTCGCGAACTCACATGAGTCGTCCGAATCTTTCGGTCTGGATTCTCCCTGATCAACTCATCGACGGACACCCGGCTGTCACCCAGGCAAAGGAAGAGGTGGGGGTCGAGCATCTTCGGGTCGTCATGGTGGAGAGCCTCGCCTGGATGTCGCGTCTTCCGTACCATCGAAAACGTCAAGTCCTGATCCTCTCTGCTGGCCGGCACTATGCCAAAGAGCTCCGAGATCAGGGCATCGAAGTCGACCTAATTCAAGCCGATGACACGAAGGCGGGCCTGCAACGACATCTCAAGCAACACCCGACCACGCGGTTGATCACGATGCAATCAACCGAGCAGAGCATCCGCGACTGGCAGTTGTCGAAGGCCGAGTCTGAGTTAGGACTCGCGACAACGGTCCTCCCTAATTCCATGTTCCTCGTCGAACAGTACAATCCGATCCCGAAGCCCGAGCCGGGTAAGCGGCACCTGATGGAACACTTCTACCGTTCCATGCGGAAGCACTTTAGAATCCTGATCGACGTCGAGGGTAAGCCTACCGGCGGGCGTTGGAACTTCGACAAAGATAACCGCGAGTCTCTGAAGGATGACATCAAGCTTCCTCAGATCCCTCGATTTGCACCGGACAAGATCACCAAAGCTGTGGTCAAGGAAGTCAATGAGGGGAGGTTTGGCGACGGGGTTGGCTCAACTGACCATTTCGGACTCGCGGTCACCCGGAGAGACGCCGAACAAGCCTTCGATGACTTCTTAAGTCACCGGCTCTACGACTTTGGTCGCTTCGAAGATGCAATGCAGTCTGACGAGGGTGTCCTCTTCCATTCGGTCCTCTCACCTTACCTCAATCTCGGTCTCTTGGAACCGGAGACGTTGGTCCGAGCCGCGGAGAAACGCTATCGCAACGGTAACGCACCGATCAACTCGGTTGAGGGGTTTATCCGACAGATCCTCGGTTGGCGTGAATTCATTTACTGGCAGTATCACCGACAGATGCCAGCGCTTCGAGAGGCCAATTCCTGGAACGCTCAGAGGCCCCTCCCTCGACTCTTCTGGGACGGCGAGACTGAGATGAACTGCCTCCGTGCGGTGATCAGTCGCCTGATTGAGAACGGCTACACCCACCACATCGAACGCTTGATGGTCCTCTGTAATTTCTGCGTCCTCTCTGGAATCGACCCCGCCGCCGTTGCCGACTGGTTCCTCACCTTCTACGTTGACTCGCACGATTGGGTCGTCTTGCCCAATGTGATCGGGATGGGTCTCAACGCTGATGGCGGCGTCACTGCGACGAAACCCTACATCGCTTCCGCCAACTACATCAACCGGATGAGCGATTTCTGTAAGTCCTGCAACTACCGGCATCGAGAGCGAACGGGTGAAAAGGCATGCCCTTTCAACACACTTTATTGGAATTTCTTGATCGAGCATGAAGAATTGCTCCGTACGAATCCGAGGTTCGGTCCCGCAGTTCTCGGGCTCAAACGGATAGATCAACATCAACGGAGAGAAATTCAGGCCGATGCCACTCGGATACTGAGCGGTCTGATTCCCTACTGATTTGAACCGATCGCCTTCCAAGCAGTCTCAAAGCGCTCGAGCGCAGACTCTAACGTCGCTTGATCTACAGCAAAACAGAGCCTGATATGGCCTTCGGCAGTTTCACCAAATGCAATACCTGGTGCCACTCCCAGGCCATACTCTTGGATCAGTCGCTTACAGAAACTCATGCTATCACTAAGCCCTTCTAGTCGAGGGAAAACATAGAAAGCTCCCTCAGGGATCGGAACTTGGATCCCTTTGATCGCCTGGAGTCGTTGGACTGCGATCGCCCGATGCCGCTCGTATCGGTCCCGCGCTTCGTCGAGGAACGGCTCTCCTTGAAGGACCGCAACACGCGCCGCCTCTTGAGCGACGCCGAAGGCATGACTGACGTCATATTCCTGCAAGAACGCGAGGACTGAAGCGAGAGAAGGCGGCGTGATTGCATAGCCGATCCGCCAACCCGTCATCCGGTAGGCCTTGGACATGCTTTGAACCACGATCGTCCGCTCTCGGGCTCCTCGGAATTTCAAAGGTGAGAGGGCAGCCCGACGGTCGGTCTCGAAGAGGATCCGCTCGTAAACCCCATCGGCAATCAACCAGAGGTCGTGCTGCTCGCAATAATCGACCACCTCTTGCCACTCGTCCGGACTCGCTACCCAACCTGTCGGATTACCGGGGCTCGCCAGGATCAAGGCTCGTGTATTCGGCTTCCGAGTCCGTTCCAGCAGGGAACGGTCCAGCTGGTATCGGCTCTCGCCGAGTTGGAGCGGAACTTCAATCGGCTCTGCCCCAGTCACTCGGACGGCACCCACAAAGTTCGGCCAGACTGGCGAAATCACCTGCGCAGAATCGCCAGGTCCGATGGTCGCCTTGATAGCGAGCTGGAGAGCCATCATCCCGCTCGCTGTCACGACCAGTTCGGTCTCGGGATCGATCTCAACGCCGTGGAGCCCGCTGTAGTTCGATGCAAACGCGGCACGGACGGCAGGATATCCCGCGTTTGGCGTATAGTACGTTCGATTCGAATTAAGCGCTAATTGTGCTGCTTGTTTGATAAAATCAGGAGTGGGAAGAGTGTCTTCACCGAAGTAGAGGCGGAGTGTTCCGGGGAACGAATCCGCAAGTCTGGCGATCTCTCGAATCGAGGAGGGTGCAACAGAGGCGGCGGGAGCGAGTTTCATCGCTAACTGCTTTCGAGGAGTCGAGGGAGGCCATCAACCCATGGGTTCGGAGATTCGATGAATGTATTCCAGAGCCAATTGATCATCAACGCAAGGATGATCGCTATTCCGACCGTTCTCGAGATCCGGGGAGGCACTCGAAGTCGATTAGGTCGGAAGAGGGCGAGGACACGATAGGGGATCTGGAACCAAGCCAGACCATATAAGACCCAACCAACCCGGTTCAACTCCCAGGCCCGTCGCCAATCTCCCTCCGACAAGCAAATAAAGCTCCGAGTCAGCCCACATCCCGGGCACTCGATACCAAAAAGCGCATTAGGCATACAGACCTCAGGTGCTAGAAAACGGTCGAACCCCATGAGGGCGACACGACCGCCTGGCTGACGCACCAAGAGGAAGGAGAGCACGAGGGCAAGTGCACTGACGGCCAAAAGCTCAAGGTGATAGATGCGATCAGAGCCTACCTTCGGTTCCTTCTGCTCCGACTGGCTGGGCTCGGGGATCATTAGTTTGGTACTTCCCCCATCAGCGCCAAGATCCCAATTCGGACCACTGCCCAGATCACGCCAAAGAGGATCGAAAAGGCAATCATCTTACCGCCACTCGGTTTTCCTTGGACCAACCGGACAATCCCGATAATGCAACCGATCGTCCCACAGAAGATACAGAGGATCCAGTCGATGGGATCAAGATTGCTTGAGTCCTGACCACGTTGTCTCGGGGATCGAGGGTCACCGTCACCAAAGGACGAAGGACTAGGCGCTCTATAGGGATTTTCATCAAACTCGTAGCTCATCAATTTTGCTCCTGCAATCAAGTCTCGAAGTTACTTGCGGTCACGGATCGTCAGGACAGGGCAAGGGGCTTCGCGGATAATTCGTTCAGCGACCGAGCCGAGGAGGACATGTGCAAGTCCAGTCCGGCCGTGGGTTGCAATAACCAACAAATCAATTTTCTCTTCGACTGAATACGCATTGATTTCGTCGACAGCGGAGCCCCAACGAACTGCAGTACGAATCCGATCGCGAGGTGGCCAGTCGGGCTGGATCAGATCAGCCAATTGCTCGATCGCCTGCGCTTCTTGTTGTCTGTAGTACTCCGGAGGCATCGCGGAGGCGAGCATCGGGTCGGGGCCGCTTGGAATCGCGAGGTCAGCGAGGACATGGAGCAAGTGGAGTTCAGCCTGGAAGCGTTCCGCCAGTTCACCAGCGAACCGGAGTGCCTTGAGTGAGTGATCACTAAAGTCAGTCGGTGCAAGAACCCGTTCGAAATTCATCATGGCAATTGCTCCGCTCCGAAGAACCATCGGATCAACTTATGGTTGATTCGACACGGTCTCCTCGGACTAACTGATGGAACTGGCGGTGGAGTGACTTCGTGATCGGACCAGGCTTACCATCGGCAATAAGTCGGCCGTCGCAATCGATGACTGGAATCACCTCGGCCGCCGTTCCGGTTAAAAAACATTCGTCGGCAGTATACACATCATGTCGGTCCATCGTCCGCTCGATGACGTTGATCCCTGCCCCCTTAGCGAGTTCGATTATCGCACGACGCGTGATCCCATCCAGGATCCCGGATTGAATGTCCGGCGTGTGAATCTCCTTCGACCGAACCACAAAGATATTGTCACCCGTACACTCCGCAACTTCACCCTTGTGGTTCAGCATGAGCGCTTCGAGGCAACCAGCGTTCGTCCCCTCGATCTTGGCGAGGATGTTGTTGAGGTAGTTGAGTGACTTGATCCGAGGATTAAGCGCCGCCGGATGATTTCTGATCGTCCCTGCCGTAACAATCCGGAGGCCATGTTCGTAGAGTTCTGCAGGATAAAGCGAAATCGAATCGGTGATGATGATCACCTGAGGATCAGTCGTCTTCCGTGGATCAAGCCCGAGACTACCGGCACCTCGCGTGACAACAACTCGGATGTAGGCATCCTTAAGATCATTCTCACGGAGGGTTCCTTCGATCGCTCCGGAGAGATCAGCCGGGGTCATCGGGATCTGTAGTGCAATCGCCTGAGCCGATTCAAAGAGCCGTCCGACGTGATCATCGAGCCGGAAAATAGTGCCTCCGTAAGCGCGCAGGCCTTCAAAAACGCCATCGCCATACAAGAGTCCATGATCATAGACGCTGATCTTGGCATCGGCTTTATTGTAGTAAGTCCCGTTGATGAACACCTTCAGGCTCATCGACGCTGCTCCGGTTGCTCGGCTTCAAATCATTCTCTGGTTCACTCTCTTTAGTCTATCGCCTCGCGACAGCGCTCGAAACGCAGCCTCTCAAAAAGATTGTGTCGGATCGAAAATCAAGCCGTTAGCAAATTTGAATACGAATAGTCGGTCAAACGGTCGTTGACTGGAGCCGGCTTGAAGAGATCAAGCCGGCCTTCAGCGAGTCGGACCACGCGATCTGCTTGATTCGCGACCACAGGATCGTGGGTCACGATGATCATCGTCAGCTCACGTTCAACGTTGAGACTCCGGAGAAGCCGGAGGATTTCTTCCCCCGTGTTCGCATCGAGATTTCCGGTCGGCTCATCGGCGAGGAGGATCGACGGATTCCCCATCAGAGCCCTGGCAATCGCGACCCGTTGCATTTCGCCACCAGAAAGCTCCGAGGGGCGGTGCGTTCGTCGGTGACCAAGGCCGACCCGTTCCAGGAGCTCGATCGCATCCGCTTCGAACTGACGGAGCTTCCAGAGATAAGCAATCGGTCCATAGCGGATCGAAAGCGGGAGGAGGACGTTCTCGAGCGCTGTTAGTTCTGGCAGGAGATGATAGGTCTGAAAGATAAAGCCAAAGGTCCTGTTCCGAAGCTGGTCACGGCGACGGCTCGGGAGGCAGTCGATCCGCTCCCCGTTCAAGCGAACTTCGCCGCGGTCTGGGTGATCGATCAGCCCAAGGAGATGGAGCAACGTGCTTTTGCCGGAGCCGCTCGCCCCCACGATCGCGAGCTGTTCGGAGCGTTCCAAGGTCAGGTCGACATCCTGGAGGACGGGGACCGTGTCTCGTCCCTTCTGATACGACTTCGACAGTGCACGCGCTTCAAGTTGATCCGGTGCCATCTTGACCTCCCTCTAATCCTCAACGCGCAAGTATATTGTTCCGAACTGCACGGGTTCAGTCTCGGGAATCACTCATAACGCAAGGCTTGTACTGGATGCATCCGCGACGCCCGTTGCGCGGGCCAAACACTTGCCCCGACGGCGATCCCGATTGCCTCAAACTGGAAGGATTGTTGGTCGACGGCGATCCCGAGCGCACCCGCGACAATCCAGGTCTCAGTCCATGGTTCGACAAGTGTTGGGATCTCGGGGAAGTAGTAGATCGCGTCGTCAAAAACCTCACGTCCCGTGACGACACTGACGAAGTCTTCAATCTCGTTGATATAGGCCACGAAGCCGAGTCCTCCGAGCATCCCGACCAGACTCCCAGACATCCCGAGAATCAGGCCGTAGCCGAGGAAGATGCCTCGGACCCCGGAATCGGAAGCCCCGAGTGCCTTGAGGATCCCAATATCGCGGGTCTTCTCGACCACGATCATCGAGAAAATCCCCAAAATGCCGAACCCAGCAACCGCGATGATGAAAAAAAGCAGGATATTGAGAATGTTTTGCTCGACTTGAACCGCAGCGAGGAGCGGCCCTTGTTTCTGTTCCCAAGTCGAGACCAGGAAGCGGTCTGGCCAACGCCTCGCAAGTCGGAGCCGGATCAATTCAGCGAGTTCGTTGAGATCCTCACCCTCTCGGGCACGGATCTGAATCTGATTTACATACCCGTCTTGACCCCTGATATGTTGAATCCGCTCCAGCGGGACGAAGACTTGGAGCCCATCGTATTCAGACATCCCACTGTGAAAGTAACTAACGACCGTGAACTTGTCTGATTTCGGTTCCGGCTTTTGCTGCGCGGAGGGGAAGTGGAGGATGACTTCCGAACCTTCGGGGGCAATGAAGTGATCGGTTCCGGTCTCTGGGCGGTGGATCGTACCGAGCGCGTAGCCGAGAATAATCCCATTCTCCGAGACATAGTAGGACTTGAAGTCGTCGAATCCCTCGTTGAAGAGTTCGTCTTCTTCCAGGTCCGGGATCAGTTGGAGTGGCGTTTGTTCCACCCAATCCTCGGGGACCTCGAAGGTTGGTTCCGCAGGCTCCGGTTCGCCCCCTTCGATCCCTGGCTGGTGGATCAAGTACTCGGCAAACTCAGCGACCTTCGCACGCTCCGCGGGGTCGATTCCAATGATCTGGACCTCGCGAGGCATGTACTCGCCCGGTCCGAACGGAATCATCGCGTAACCAAAGAGTTGGAGCGACGGAGCCATCGCCTGAACGCGATCACCTGCGACCTCCTCGATGAGACCCATGACCTCGTCGGGATAATTGAATCCATTGAGGCTGACCGATTCGACAACGATATCGGAGAGCGTCCCGTGGAGCCGTTCGCGCATGGTCGTCGAGAATCCGGCCATCACCGAATTCACGACGATCATCGTCGCCACACCGAGAGTGACACTAATGATGCTCGCAAGGGCGATGTAACGCGTTCGGAGGTAGCGCCAGCAGAGGAGAAGTTGGTACATGGTCGGGTGCCTCCTTGCGCCCTTCGGATCGAGATCTAAAATCAGTCAGTCGATTGTCAATGACCGTCGGAAACGATCCACCCGCCCTCTTTCGATCAACTGGACGCCGAATCTGGCTCGGTTCCCGCTGGGGTCGCTGTAGGAAGAGGTCTGAGGAGTGGGAAGAGGATGACGTCGCGAATGTTCGGTTTGTCGAGAAGGAGCATGCAGAGGCGATCAATCCCGATCCCTAGACCACCTGCGGGAGGCATCCCGTGTTTGAGGGCACGGACGAAGTCGTCGTCCATCTTCGCCATCGAGTCCTCCTCCGACTGCCCTGCAAGTTGGTTACGGAACAACTCTTCCTGGAGGAGAGGGTCATTCAGCTCCGTATAGGCGTTCGCCAGTTCCATCCCGTGGACGAAGAGTTCAAAGCGTTCGGCGATCTGAGGTTGGCCTAGTTTCCGCTTGGTGAGGGGGCAGAGCGGCGCCGGATAGTCGATCACGAAGACTGGACCCTCAAGTGCAGGCTCGACGACCTCCTCAAAGATTTCGTTGAGGAGAACCACCGCCTCCTTACCGTCGGTCGGAATCTTCAGTTCTTTCGCCTTCGCGACCAATTCGACACCATTTTCGGGGTCAATCCCCGCATACTCACGGACCAAATCTAGGTACGGTCGTCGGGGCCACGGCGGATTGAAATCAATCGTCACGACTTCGTCGGGTGTTGATCCGAAATGGAGGATCCGGCTCAACTGGCCGTCTACTGCTTCGATGGCACCGAGGATGATCGCTTCCGTCAACTCCATCATTGACGCGTAATCGCCAAATGCTTGGTAGGCCTCCAACATCGTGAACTCGGGATTATGCTTCCGGCTGATCCCCTCGTTCCGATAGACACGACCAAGTTCGAAGACGCGTTCTAGTCCCCCAACGAGGAGCCGCTTGAGGTGAAGCTCAAGTGCAATCCGAAGGTAGAGGCTGAGGTCGAGCGCGTTGTGATGGGTGACGAAGGGACGGGCGGCGGCCCCGCCGGCGATCGCCTGCATCGTCGGGCCTTCGGTCTCCACAAACCCTCGGTCGTGCAGCACTCTTCGGATCGCTGCGACGATCTTCGAACGTCCCAAGAACGTCTCCTGACTCTCGGGATTGCTGAAGAGATCGATATAGCGGAAGCGACTCCGAGCTTCAACGTCGGTTAAGCCGTGGTATTTCTCAGGCGGCGGTAAGAGGCTCTTGCCCAGGAGTGTCAGTGACGTCGCGAAGACCGTCAGCTCACCGGTCTTGGTGTAGCCGAGTGTTCCATCGATCCCGACAAGGTCGGCGAGATCCATTTCCTTTGCCAACGCCCATCCTTCAGGGCCGACTTGCTTCTTGCCGAGGAAGACTTGGACCTGGCCAGTCCAGTCTCGGACCTGGAGAAAGTGAACGTTCCCCTGAACTCGACGGAGCATCACCCGACCGGCCAAGCGAACTTCCGGACCCGGAGTCTCGCTTCCTGAAGGGGCTGCTTCTTCGGCACGATCGCGGATCTTGTTGATCGGGAGGTGATCATCAAAGCGATGCCCCCAGGGATCGACCCCAAGAGCTTCAATTCTCCGGAGCTTCTCGATCCGAACTGCTTCGAGATCTTCTTTCTGGTCCTCAGCCATCCTCTTGCTTTCGATCAGCGGACGTCCGATTTGTTCTAAGATTGAATTCTGCGGATTCTAGCCGGAGGCCAGAAGTGGTCAATATCCATCGTACCTGCTCGATATCCGAGATGCGAACCAGCGGCTCCAAGAGGAGCGAATTCGCTGGCGTGAGCTTTGGTTCGGCCCACCGCCAGCGGGATCAGGTCACTTACTCACCTTCTTCCGCAGCAACCGTGCTTGGTGCTGCGATTTCAACGGGCGCCTCGTCAGCTTGAGCAACGGCCCAACCGAGTCGGTAAGACAACCGTGCAACTCGAGTCGCCTTCGATGTATCGGTTTTATCAAACTCGTCACCTTCACCGTGATAATCAGGATGAGTTCCAGCGAAGAAGAAGATGATCGGAATGTCCTTCACGGCAAAGTTGTAACTATCCGTCCTGGCGTAGTATTGATCCGCATTGAATTCGACCGTCATTCCCTCGGTTTCGGCGGCAGTAATTGCGGCAGGGATTAAAGTCGAGTAATCGGGATGGTCTGGCGATGGAGTGGCGCTGATGAGGTTCGGATCGTTGCGCGAAACCATGTCCATATTGATATTCGCGACGATTTCATAGTTGTCAGGGAGCGTCATATGGTCCGCCCACCAGGCCGAACCGAGCAACCCAAGTTCTTCCCCAGAGACCCAGAGGAACGCGATTGAACGTCTTGGGCGTTGACCAAGTGAAATCGCTTCCGCAATTTCGAGCAATGCACTGGTACCAGACCCGTTGTCATCCGCGCCGTTGTAGACCTCGCCGTTTCGGACTCCGATGTGATCATAGTGGGCACTGAAGATGACCACCTCATCCTTTAGTTCGTCGTCAGAGCCGGGAAAGAGACCAATCACGTTGTTGTCCAGAACCTCTTCGACTTCGGCCCCGTAGGAGAATGTCAGCTCAATACCTCGTAACTCTCTTGGTTTGGTTGGATCATCGGAGAGGCCGACGATTTCATCGATTGCATCGCGGATGGGGTCTTCGATGAAGAGGACCGGGACAAGGGAACTCCGGGATCCTCGGTTCAACGACCTCCGACCAAAGACGCGAGCTGCCATCCCTCGAGTTTCTGAGTATGGGACGACCTCTTCGGCATCGTCCTCAAACGGATGGATAAAGATGACGGCCTTTGCCCCCAACTCATGATATTCTCGTTGTCGACTAATCAGGTTCCGAGTCGACGACCGAGAACGCGACTCCTGCCCCTCGTTCTCAGCTTCTGCTGGGTCACCATCGACGACGATGATGATCTTGTCCTGGACATCGAGCCCCTCGAAATCATTAGGCTCGCCGTCGCTTCCGGTCCGACCATACCCACCAAAGACAAGGTCACCCGTGTAGTCACCAACGCCGAGTCGGAACGGAAGGAGTTGGAAGTCTTCCAGAACAAGGTAAGTCTGATCCTCACTATCCTCGTTTGAGGCGCGAAATGTAATCGTGGTTTCTTCGGCCGACGGTGTCACATAGGTCAGCGGAAACTTGGCGAAATAGGTCGTTTCCCCTTCATCGTTAAGATCACCGGTAGGCTCAGCGCCAAACATTGCAAGCCGGGTAGCGAGGTAATCAGCAGCGATCCTAATCTCGGGGCTCGCGGTATCGCGACCCTTCATCAGATCACTTGCCAGAAACTGGAGGTGCGCTGCCAGCTCAGGTTCGGTAATGGAGTCGACACGGGGTGCCGAAAGGATGAGCCCCGTCGGAATCCCGCTCGATTTTTGAGCGGTGGACTCCGAAGCGGGAAAACCAGCGAGAAGGATTGCAGATGCGATCACCAGACGGTCAAGACGCATGAGGAATTCCTTGGAGTTGCCGCGACTACGTATTGGTTCGATGAAACAAGTATAAAGTACCGGACGCACAACAGAAGGACTTAGACCTTAAGGAATCCACCCTAGAGAGACAATCGAATTCGGTTCATTCTGTCCATCGTTCCAGACTTTTGGGTAAGGTAGGACTGCAGACTCGATCTGTGGTTGCACTGCGTCATCAATGCGGATTCAATTCATGCCGACAAGTTTCTTAATTGATATGGATGGGGTCATTTATGAAGGCCATCGCCTGATCCCCGGTGCGAAGGAATTTGTCGATCGGCTCCAGAACGGTGGAAATCCCTTTCTTTTTCTGACGAACAACAGTCAGTGGACCCCCCGCGACCTCAGACACCGACTCAACGGGATGGGAATCCAGGTGGATGAATCGGCGTTCCACACGTCGGCGCTCGCGACCTCGGAGTTTCTGCAGAGTCAGAAGCCGGGCGGCTCAGCCTTTGTGATCGGCGGGGCGGGACTGACGAACGCGTTGTACGAGGTCGGCTACCACCTCAATGATCGTGATCCAGATTATGTCGTGATCGGTGATACAAGGCGCTACGATTACGAGATCATCGAGCATGCCGTCCGTTTGATCCTGAACGGGTCCCAATTCATCGCGACGAATCAAGACGTGACGGGCCCCTCGGAATATGGCATCCAACTCGGCTGCGGCGCCCTCGTGGCACCGATCGAGTTAGCAACGGGCCGCAAGCCGTACTATGTCGGCAAGCCAAATGCCCTGATGATGCGGACCGCGCTCCGTAAACTCAATGCTCATTCCGGGGATGCTTTCATGGTCGGTGACCGCATGGATACGGATATCATCGGCGGAATGGAAGCGGGGATGAGGACGATCCTTGTCTTGTCCGGAGTCAGCGATGCCACGACGGTCGAAGGATTTCCCTACCGTCCCCACCAGATTTTCGAGAATGTGGGGCAGATCCCCATTGACGAGATCGGTTAACGAATCCTGTCTCGATTCGGAGGCTCCCGTTTGCTCTTTGATCCCGACGAGAATCCTTACGCTCCGCCGACTCCCACGACAGATAGTCGGTTCACGCCTCGTTCGAGACCGGTCGTGCTGGGCGGCCCAGAACCTCGAGCTTGGCACGATCAAGCCCACCTGATTTTCGAGGATGGTGCCGATATCTCGGATCACTGTGCGCGTTGCGGTCGCCTTGCCGTGACCAGACTCCGCCTTGAGCTTGCAGTGGAGGGATGCCGAGTGCTCCGGATCGGGCTCTGTAAGCACCATCGGAGACGTCGTCAGATACAGCCTCGGAGGGTGTTCGTTGCAGGAATCGCACTCTTTGGAGTCACCCTACTTTGGGCCGTTGCCTCTCGGTTCGATCCGGTCTTCATGACGCCGTTAGCAGGAAGCTTACTCCTCGCGATCAACGTGATGATTGTTATGTTGGCGGTGGTCGAGCGGCATCTGATTACGTTCGAAGGGATCATCCCCACTTCAAACGGCGAATCCCTCGTTCGCGTTGGTGGCCTTCATCAAAACGTGATTACAGGGCTCCCTAAATGGCCTCAATGACCGTCTCATGCCATTCCCACTGCGAGTGAAACTACTGGCAACGGCCCTGATTGCGAACAGAAGTGGAAAACCCCTCAACGTTGAGGGATTCACTGCTCGTTGGACGATCCCAGGGCCTCCCAACGAATGTCGTCAATCGAGAGACGGGCAGAGCGGGCGGGAGGATCTCCAGCAAGCATGAAAAACTGATGGATGGTTCGGAGATCGGTCTTGAGTTCCGAGAGTGGGATTTGAATGCGATGCCAGTTGCCATCGCGGGCGAAACCAAACTGGTCCTTCTCATCGCCAAGCGGAATCCAGACTTCACCTGTTGCACTCTTGATCCCGATCTTCATAGATATTGTGGAGCGTGATCGGATCGCGCAAGAGAGTGCGCCGTCCTCGTAGAACTCCATGTTGCGGTGCTGAGGGGCCATTACGCCGAGGCCGAACCAATGATCGGCCCCAATCTCGAAGGACCAGCATTCAACGCCTTCAAGTGGTGACGTTGATTCTACTGGCTTGATGTTGTTCCAGAGAAAAAGGGCCGCCTGGTCACTGTATTCGAAGAACTCGCTGCCACCATCAACGAAAGAAAGTCGATCCAAGACCTTATCGCTCTCGGTGAAAACACCAAAAGAACCGGCGGCCACTGGCTCTTGTCCAACGACCACTTTGGTATCTGGGTGGGCATAAAGCCGGAGCCAGTCCACCCGCAACTGCGATGGCAAGGGAGCCGTCACTTTATCCGGGGTCGCCACCGCGGTGTAAGAAGAGGGCCAGCTTCCGACTGCAACGTTGCGGATCGGAAAAAAGGGTTGGTGGAACTCACGGAACTCAGTACCCGTGATCTCCCAGCCGCCGATTTCCTCGTCATCGAGGAAAAAACGCATCGACTCGGGAGTCCAAACGAGTTTGTAGACGTGAAAATCATTATGGAGATCAACATTCGCATTGTGCCAACAAACTAGGCTTTCTTTCTTCTCGTCTTTGCCAGCAAAGTGCAAGGCGGCGTTGATCCGACGGTGCTGGAGTCCCTGACGAGTGCCTTCCTTGCCGCCGATTTCGAGGATATCGACCTCACCACACTTCGGCCAGACGACCCCCGGAAAAGTACTCCCCATCATCCAAAACGCCGGCCAAATCCCATCAGCAGTGTCGGGGACCTGGATCCGTGCCTCCAGCGTCCCGTACTGAAATGCAAAACGACCATTCGTGTGCATCCGTGCTGAAGTAAACTCCCTGCCGCCGAATGACTCACGACGTGCCTCTATTACCAAATTGCCGTCTTCGATGTACGCGTTCTCTGGTCGATCGGTGTTGAATTCAAGCTGACCGTTGCCGAAGCCATGTCCCCCGATGTCAAATGTCCAGAGATCGCGGTCGATCGCCGCCTCGTTAAACTCCTCCGACCAAAGCAGCTCTCCTTCCTTTGACTGACCCAACGCACTCCCACCGAGAAACCAGACGAGGAAGAGTGCGATCAAGCAAGCGGTGACTGAACGATCCCGTCTCGATGACATGATTCCGCATCCAGAGTGGTGTGAGCGCGTCCAAAGGACAATGCCAGGAACTTCAGGACGAATTGGCACAACCAATGGTGAATTAACCCATTTGGACTTTGACGTTGAAGCCGTGCTGTGCTTGATGGTAGGGGCCATCGTGTGAGTTGGTCGACTTGAAGTGCTCAAAACGCCCATCACCTGCAACAGTCCGGTAGCGTTCGGCAAGGTCGTCGAGTTCGGCCATCGTCATTGGCGTGAAGTTCTTCACTTGGTCGAGATCTTGCTGAAAGATTTCAGGCGAGTCGATCCCGCAAACGAGTGTCGCAATTGGGAGCGAGTAAACGAATCGTCGAGCCTCTTGGACGGTCAGATCGGTCTTGTTGATAATCACGCCACCCTTAATGAAATCACCGCCGCCGAGGCTCTTCATCCCGATCGGTGCAATTCCGCGCTCGAGCAAGACGGGGAGAACCTCGGTCATGAAGCTTCGGTATCGCGCGTCAAGAACGTTGAGCGGCATCTGCACGCTGTCCCACTCGAAATCAATCCCGAAGGCTTTCGGCATCTCCAGCATCCGGAGGTGGATCCGAGGGTCTTTGTGACCTGTGAAGCCAATGTAGCGGACTTTACCCGCCTTCCGTGCTTCGAGCGCAACCGAAAACGCACCATCTTTGGCGAAGATCCAATCGGGATCGTTGTCATAATTCACTTCGTGGAACTGCCAGAGATCGATGACGTCGGTTCTCAAGCGTCGGAGACTATCTTCAAGGTGCTGTTGGGCGGTCTTGGCGTCACGGCCGCAGACTTTCGTCATGAGGAAGACCTGGTCGCGGAGTCTACCCTGCTCTAGCGCCTTCCCCATCCGTTCTTCGGCAACACCGTCGTGGTAATCCCAGGCGTTGTCTAAGAAGGTAATGCCTTCATGGATCGCCCGTTGGATCATCGCGAGGTCTTCGGATTCACTCTCCGAGCGTGCAGCATGGTGACCACCGAGACAAATCACCGTCTGCATAATCTCTTGATGACGCCCAAATGGACGAAGCGGGATGCCGGCTGAATTCTTCGGTGTCTTTCCCTGACGATCCGCTGCCACAATCGTCTCAATTGCTTCCGATAACTTCGATCCGTGTCCTTGACTATTCACCGTTAGGTTCCTTTGGTCCCTTTCCGAGGATCACTGACTTGCCAGCAAGAAGTTGCTGCATGAAGAATGGCTGCACGCGTTAATTCCAAGCTGAACGACTCTCCAGAGATCCCTGTGATCGTTGCGGTACCACCATGAGTCCGTTGGGCGTCTTGATTATGATAAGTCAAGTCATCGAAGTTATCACCTCAAGAAGCAGACATCTTCCGAAACCGAACTTGCAGCGGTCCGGCGTAACTTAAGGGAACCAGAGACTCTTCTTCAAGAGTGACCAATGTGCCCAGATTTCAAATGGTGACAAATGAAGATGACTTGGCTCCCGTTCATCGATCTTTCCGGGGACATGTTCGGTGCATCGATTTGCACTATCTCTCACGATACTGATCTGATGGTTCGGGCTCGGACTGCAGGTCGCGGCCTGGACAGTCCGCCTCAATGGTCGTCCCGTTGCGGTCATCCCGGAGCCGTCGAGCATCGTCCTCGTGGCGTTCGCTACCGTCGGCCTAGGTGGTGCTGGACTCTGCCGTTGAGCCGTCCGTCCTCTTGCACGATTAAATTGGTCATTTTTTATTCACAAGAAATGATCAATAGATACTTAAAAGCGAGTAACGAGGATCTTCGCTAACCATTCGCTTGGTTACCGCCTCTCCGATGGAGCCCATCGGAAGGTCTGGCTTTCTTTTCTCACCCTCGATCGTAATTAAACCAGAGTCGAGAAGGAGTCGAACAGGGATGCACTCGGAGCAACGATCCACAACAGCAGACTGGCCCGTGTTGTCGTATCAGGATTGGGCATCGACCGCTTCAGCACTTCACTTGTGGACACAGATCGTAGGGAAGGTCCGGTTGGTCCAAACACCGTGGACAAACCACTCTTGGCACGTACCACTTTACCTTTCCGCGCGGGGGCTCACGTCGTCTCCAATTCCCTTCGGCAGCAGGATCTGCGAGCTGACTTTCGACTTCATCGATCACGCTCTGGTGGTCCAATCCGCGGCGGGCGATCAGCGTCTCGTTCCGCTTAAGACGCAGTCAGTCGCTGAATTTTACGAGTCTGTGATGAACGGACTCCGCTCCCTCGATTTTCAGGTTTCCATTTACACCGTTCCAAGTGAGATGGCCGACGGGATCCCCTTCGAGAAGGACACTCAAGAACGTCACTACGATCCTGAGGCCGTGACCCAATTCTGGCGTGCTCTCCTCCAGATGGATCGCGTCTTCAAAGAGTTCCGGGCGCGCTTCATTGGTAAGGTCAGCCCTGTTCACTTCTTTTGGGGAAGCTTTGATCTCGCCGTCACCCGCTTTTCGGGGAGGACGGCACCGCCTCATCCCGCGGGGATCCCGAACTTTCCCGATTGGGTCGCTCGCGAGGCTTATTCTCATGAGGTCAGTAGCGCGGGGTTCTGGCCGGGTGGTCCATCCAGCGAAGCGTTCTTCTACTCCTACGCCTACCCGACCCCCGAAGGCTTCTCCAGTACCCCGGTTCGACCCAACACTGCACAATGGATTGAAGCGCTTGGTGAGTTCGTGCTTCCTTACGATGCCGTCAGGGCATCGGATTCACCGGACGAGACGCTCCTCGAGTTTCTCCAAAGCACCTACGAAGCAGCGGCGGACGTCGCGAATTGGGACCGCGCTGCCCTGGAGCGTTCCTTGCCACCAGCTGATCGATTCGGCTAAGGCAGACCGACTCCTCCCCACCCCCGAACTTCAAGTGCCCCGACTCGAAGTCTCAAGCGTCGCTGATCCACTCGGGAACTTCAGCAAAAAAGTAATATCAAAAGGAAGAAGAAGACGCCGATGAATGCTGTAGTGTACGGGGTGCTGGCTCTGTGCAGCCTTGAAGGAAGGCTGCTGGAGTCTGGCCAAGTCATTGTGGTCTCAACGACCATCGAACTCCGCTCCGCTCTCGTCGAGGCAAAGCCTGGAACCACCATTGAGGTGGCTCCGGGCGACTATGAAGGCGGCCTTTCAATCCACGGTTTGAAGGGAGAGCCCGACCGTCCGATTATCGTCAGAGCGGCCGACCCCATGCGTCCTCCGACGATCCGAGGAGGTGGGTCTGCTATTCATCTTGCGCAGCCGGCTTACGTGGAGATTCGTGACCTCGTCATAGAGGGGGCAAGTGGCAATGGCCTCAACATCGACGACGGCGGTAACGTCGAGTCGCCGGCACACCAGATCCGGCTTATTGGTCTGACGATTCGCGACATCGGACCAGTAGGGAACCGGGACGGCATCAAGCTCTCGGGGGTCGATGACTTCGTTGTAACAGACTGCAAGATCGAGCGTTGGGGCTCGAACGGATCGGGTATCGACATGGTCGGCTGCCACCAGGGTGTCATTAAGAGATGCACGTTCAAGGGAGAAGGTAGGGGGGATCATGGTGTTCAAGCAAAGGGCGGTAGTGATGAGATCGTGGTCCGCCGCTGCCTTTTCCAGGAGGCCGGCAGCCGTGCGTTGAACCTCGGGGGTAGCACGGGTCGCCCCTACTTCCGGCCTCCCAACCCAGGCTCTGAAGCACGGGACCTCAGAGTCGAGGACTGCACAGTGATCGGATCGCGGGCCGGAGTTGCTTTTGTCGGAGTCGACGGAGCAACGGTTCGACACAATCTCTTTGTCCTCCCGGGCCGCTACGCCATCCGGATCCTTCAGGAAAGCCAAGCCCCCGAGTTCATCCCGAGTTGTAACGGACGATTTAAAGACAATGTCATCGTCTTCCGATCCGACGCAATGGTCCTGCCGATCAACATTGGTCCAGGGACTGCTTCTGAGACCTATAGCCTGAGCCGCAATGTTTGGTACTGCGTGGACAAACCAGACCATAGTCAACCGAGACTAGCAATCCCCGAAGTCGAAGGGCGCTACGGGGTCGACCCGAGAATTCAGACCGATGGAGCCGGCAGTTTCGCTTTGCCTCTCGATAGTCCTGCGCGTCCGGCGGGACCAAGGCCCGAGGATTGAGCGAGCTTCCAGGGTCGATCAAGCCAAACCGATCGGCGAGGTCCGCCTTAAGTATTTAGAGTGCCCACCGGAAAGCTCACTGAACGTCGATGTGGATCATCCAACCATCTGCTCGGCATGAAGACCAGACCCTCCTGCAAGGTTTTATGGATGCTCTTCTCGCCAGGTGTTAAGATCCGACTTGTACAACTGACTCCTGAGAGCTGAGTTCGTCACCATCCAGAGCCCTCGGCAAGGCTCGAAAGGAACGAAAACGATGCGCCTGAGGCTTGATTACGGTCGCGATGGGCTCGAGGTCGAACTCCCTGACGATCGCGTGGTCGGTCCACTCGAAATCAAGCAAGTCCCACCACTTGGGGACCCCGATGTTGCAGTCAGAGAAGCCTTAGCGTCTCCGATCGGGACTCCGCCATTTGCCGAACTCGCCCAAGGGAAGAAAACAGCTTGCATTCTAGTCTGCGACATCACGCGGCCAGTGCCGAACCAACTGATCCTGGAACCCATGCTCGAGACGCTCCATGCCGCAGGGATTGATCGCAAAGATGTCCTGATTCTGGTCGCGACTGGTTTGCACCGCCCGAGTACGCGTCACGAACAGATTGAGATGCTCGGTGATCGGATCGCTCAGGAGTATCGCATCGAGGACCATCACGGCACGATCCTGGACGAACACACTTTCCTCGGGACAACCCCGCGTGGTGTTCCTGCCTGGATCGACACGCGCTACGTCGAAGCCGATCTTAAAATCGCGACTGGCCTGATCGAGCCTCACTTGATGGCAGGCTATTCGGGCGGCCGCAAGCTGATTTGTCCTGGAATCGCTGCGCTGGAGACCGTCAAACGGTGGCACGGGCCGGAGTTCTTAGAGCACCCGAATGCCGATTGCGGGATCCTTGAAGGGAATCCGGTGCACGAGGAGAACACGAGGATCGCTAAGCTCGCCGGCTGCGATTTCATTGTCAATGTCACGTTGGATAGTCTCCGACGCGTGACTTCGGTTGTCGCCGGTGACATGGAAGAGGCGTTCAAGGAGGGGGTCCGATTTGTCGAAGGCGTGGTCAAAGCCACTGTCCCGGAGCCGCTTGATGTTGTCCTGACCAGTGCTGCTGGGTATCCGCTCGACACCACCTTCTACCAAGCGGTTAAAGGGATGACCGGCGCTCTCCCGATCGTCAAGCAAGGGGGAACGATCGTGGTGGCGGCAAGTCTTACCGAAGGGATCGGAAGCCCTGAGTTTCGGAGTCTCTTCCAGGATAATGACTCATTAGAATCGTTTATGGAGCGAATCCTCGGTAAGGACTACTTCGTCCTCGACCAGTGGCAACTCGAAGAACTTGCGAAAGTCCGACGCAAGGCCAAGGTCAAGGTCGTCTCAGACGGACTCTCTCCCGAGATCTTAAGGACCTTGTTTGTGGAACCTGCAGAAAGCGTCGAAGGTGCAGTCTCCGCATCGCTCAGCGAGTACGGGCCGGAGTCGCGGGTCGCTGTCATTCCTAAGGGTCCATACGTCCTACCTCTGGTTGCATCCTCAACGTGATAAGATTGGCCTCTGATTCAGGACAGGAGAGAATGATATGACTAAGCGATCGCTCGATTTTCAGACGATTGAGGAAGTCATTGACGAAATAAACCGACTTCGACATGACAAGTATCAACAACTCGGCAAATGGAACCTCGCGCAGATCTGCGAACATCTCAGTGGAACGATTAAAGTCGGCCTCGACGGTGGCTTTCCTCAGTTGCCAAGGTTAATCCAAAAAATCGTGACCGAACCTTTTGTCCGTCGGATTATCCGGACTCGACGGATGGCCTCAGGAATGCCGACGGTGAAAGCCCTCAAACCGGCTCCGATCATCGAGGCTGACCAACCTGCGGCAATCGACGAGTGTATCGCTCAGTTCGAACGGGCCAACCAGGCAACCGATCCCTTTCCACCCCACCCGTTCGGCAATCTAAGCGCGGAACAGTGGAAGCAACTGCAGTGCGTTCATGCTGCGCACCATCTCGGATTCCTCATCCCAGAACGGGAACAAACCGCGGCGACCGCTTAATTCGCCGCTTCGTTGCATCGCAGTATTCTGGGTGATTTGGCTCGAACATCGCCCAGAGGTTTGGTCGTTTCTTGCATGTCAGTCTTACGTGTCGTCGGTCAAGTCTCCTTTGGAATGGCGATGACGAGCACCATGGACCTGTAGTCCTGTCCCTGCGGAGCGAACAACGATCTCCCCTGCCAGACCACTCACCTGTGTTGGCCGGGGCTTGCAATTCACAAAGACTAAAGATCAATAAGCTTTCATTTTGATTGACATCTAAGCGAAACAATGCATCAGATTACGGTGCGGATGCATCCTATACATAGGCATTTCCAAACAGAACTGCTTTGAATACCTCCACCAATCTTGAGAAAGAAACATGCTTCTTTTTCAGGCGATCCGTGAGAATGATCTTGAGGCTCTTCGAAGAGCGTTGCAGGATTCCCCCGATCTAGAACAGCAAGAACCCGGCGGAGCGGAAACACCTTTGACGCTGGCAGTCAGCCTGCAGCGGGTGGAAGCACTGGGCTTGTTATTAGAAGCGGGTGCCGATCCCAGTTATGTCTTTCCCGACCTGGGGATGAACTTAACCATCCTTCAGGCGGCGGCGCGTCAACCGGACCCCGAACTGGTCCGGGTGTTGATTGACGCCGGGGCGGATCTGAATGCCACGAACATCATGGGATCTACAGCACTCAACGAGGCATTGGACAAGGGACATCTGGTAGCAGTCGATGCGCTTCTTAACGCCGGGGCGGATGTCAATGTGGGAACGAACGGGTTTCAGAGGTCTCCTGCCTTAATTCAGACGGTGGCGCAAGGATACTTTGATCTGGTCCCGCGACTGCTGGAACTAGGGGCGGATGTCAACAAAGCCAACACGGAGGGGGCAACCCCATTAATGTTCGCACTGGTGGCGGATGCCGAGTGGCGGAATGTGAATCCTACGGAAGAATCTGATTTGCGACAACGCGAAGTCATTGAGCAACTGCTGTCGGCAAGAGCCGACCCCAACGCTCCATTGACACAACAGGTCTATCTGCTCAATGAAGGAAGCAGTTTATCAGAGGGCATGACATCCCTGATGGTAGCGGCTAGAAAGGGAGATTGTGCCCTGGTGCAACTCCTCCTTGAAGCTGGAGCCGACCTCTCGCTGCGAGATGCGAAAAAACAAACTGCACTGGATTGGGCGATCAAGGCGGGACATCCCGATGTCGTGACTTTCCTGCAAGAAGCGGGAGATTCGGCATCGATCGACACCGACAAACTGCGAATCACCTCACTGATGACCGCCGCCCGGGAGGGGAATGTCCCACAGATACAGAAGCTGATCAAGGAAGGAGTGGACCTGAACACGGTCGACCCGGACCGTTCCCAATGGGGACGCTCCGCCTTGATTCATGCCATCGTGGAGAATCATCTTCGCGTGGTCGAGTTGCTGCTGGAGGCGGGAGCCGACCCAAACCAGCGGGAAAAAATGGGGCGTCGAGAAGATGGATCTCCGCTTCATTACGCGACTCGATGGAAGGATTCCCGCTACACGACGGCCTTATTGGAGGCTGGGGCGGACCCCAACCTCTTGAATGATGAGCAAAACACTCCCTTAGTGGATGCCGCGAAACAGGGGCATCTGGAAACAGTGGAATTGCTGCTGGAGGCGAGAGCCACCCCGGTTCTACCGGATCGAGAAAGAGGGACCCAACCGCTTTGGGCTGCTCTGGAATCCGGTCGTGCCGATGTAGCACATCGCTTGCTCGATGCAGGGCATCCCCTCGATGAAAGAGTTCTAGTCGCTGCCGCCTATCATGGACAGCCATCTGTTGTCCGGCGTGCATTGCATGGAGGTGTTTCTCCGGAGAGTAAAGTTGTGTTCGGAGACAGTAATGACGACCAATGCTGGTACGGTTCCGATTGGAATCACGCCGATTATGAACCGGACCGGGAGCCTGAGAAAACGGGAAACCGCCGCACCCCTCTGGTTGCTGTCGCGGAACTCTGTACGGAAATCACTCAATCCGCACCTCATCAAGTTGTAGACGAGGTAGAGGAAGACGGATCCGAGGATGTCGGTTATCAGGAGACGGACCGCAGCGAGTGGCAACAGCGCGCAGAACAGATTCAGGCGGAAATCATCCAGATCCTCCTGGAAGCTGGAGCAGACCCCAACGGTCAGGATGACTGTGGGCGGACTCCCATAAATGCTCTGGCAGCACTCGGCAATTATGTCTTGGTGAGAATTGAGTCCGATAAGCTTGGTCCCACCGAAGATCGCTATGAGTCCCTGATGGGCAAACTGGACCCGGTTCCTGCCATGAAAATGTTGCTGGAAGCTGGTGCGGATATCAACGCCGGTGATCATCAGGGCCGCAACGCTCTCCATCGATTGACGGATAAATTGCCCGGCTGGGATCGGGATCCACTACCGATTATTGACTTTCTACTGAAATCTGGAGCGGAGGTGGATGCGCGTGATCACGAGGGTCAAACCCCGCTGATGCTGGCGATGAATGCGAGAAGCTTGGAATTGGTCCGTCTGTTGCTTAACGGAGGCGCCAACGTCAATGCGACTGATCAGGAGGGACAGACCGTCCTGATGCATGCGGCAGAGAACGCTTGGGAACGGAAAATCCTCGATGAGCTATTGAATCGAGGAGCCGACATCAACGCACGTAACTGCAGGGGAGAAACGGCATTAAGCATCTCCTGTTGGTACTTAAACAAAGGAACATTCTCAGAACTGTTGAAGAAAGCGGGGGCTGAGAATCCCTCACAGAAAGAGATCGAACTACAGCAAGCCGCGGAAGCGGGGGATCGTTTGCGCGTACAGGAACTTCTAAAACAAGGAGCCGATGTCAATCAGATCCAACGGGGTACTACCGCATTACAGGTGGCCTTGTATGAGTTCGCTTTGGCAAAAGGGAATCCCAATGAAGAGTTAGTCAAAGATCTATTGAAAGCAGGAGCCGATGCATCCTTGGGATCAGACTCGGAATACATGTACCCGCCTCTGCTGCAAGCCATCACTACCCGCAATCCGGATCTAGTTCGACTCTTTCTGGATTATGGTGCTGATCCCCGTACAGTCTGTTTGGGGAATCGTACCGCATTGATTCATGCCGCACAGTGTGGAGTTCGGGAAA
This sequence comes from uncultured Isosphaeraceae bacterium, assembly GCA_964510225.1. Taxonomy (GTDB): domain Bacteria; phylum Planctomycetota; class Planctomycetia; order Isosphaerales; family Isosphaeraceae; genus CAZEAN01. The sequence continues at coordinate 84,722 of CAZEAN010000003.1, read as the reverse complement.
TTGTCAATCTGTTGCTTGAAGCCGGAGCTGAGGAAGATGAACTAACGAGAATTTTCCTGGCGCCCTACCGCTGGGAAGAACCGGCCCGGTCGTCGGTATTTCAAGAGTGCCTGACTGAACTGGAAGAGTTCACTGGTCTGAAATCCCAACCCTTGAATCAGGATAAAGGACGGGGTGTGGTCTCGGTAATTGTCAATGCAGAAGAAGAAGCCCAAGCACTGCGCGACGCCGACCCGGATTTACAGGAACACACGGCGGAGTGGATCGCCTACGGGAAAAAAGTGGACGAAATCTTAAAAACACTACAGGCGCGATTTCTGGATCGCGGTTGTTACCTGTGCCGGATTGCTTCCTATGCAGTGGTTGATCGAGGACGGGTGCTCTGGCTCTTCCCCACCGACAATCCGTTCGAGATCTTGGCCTTCGCGAATGTCAACGGGAACGAAGTGGAGCTGAGAACGGAAGAAATTGTTTTCTGGTTCCAGAAGTTTTATCAGGACCATCCGTTCCGCCTGACCGCCTGTCTGGCGGATTCCGTGGATCTAACGTTGCTGAACCCGGTTCCTGACCCGATGAAACTAGCCCGCACCCTGGAACGATTCTGTCCCGACATGGTTTCCCAGGGCACCGAAACGCTGGGTGCGTTGGCCGAGCAACTCCGGAGTTCTCCAAAAGTCCACTTCTGGTGGGACTGAACTTGAGGCCGCTTAAGAATGGCATCCGTGCCTTGGACTGAGTTCGGCCCACGACTCAAGATGTCCGACAGCCCTCAAGTTCCCTTAAGCTCCTAATGGTCGATTCAATTGTTGAGACCTGATCACGTGGATCAACTCCTCAATCTGAGAGAACACCAGGCCACCATTTCCTTGGGACGGATCGTCAGACGAGACCGAACTTCCAACTCAGGAAATCAAACGCTCCTTTCCTTCCCATTCGCATCTGTCCATTCAAATATACTAATTCGAAGCCCTCCAGGACCAATAATCCGAAGCTCTCGATACGCCTCGCGCTCATTCGTATGCGGTGGATCAAACGTCAATCCAGATTCTCGGAGTCGTTCGATCTCTCGGTCGAGCGCGGCGACCAAGAAAACCAACCGGATTGCGTTGTCTGGGTGCATGGTCTGGTCAGCCTGACGGATCGCTAGCTTCCCTCCGCTCTCTCCTTCAAGCAATGCGAACTGATTTGGTTCATCTTTGAGAAGCACTCTTAATCGGAGTGTGTCGACAAACCAGCGGACTGTGGACGCCCAATCGGCCACGGCAATCTCTGTCATAAAGAACTGCATCGAACTACTGTGACCCCTTGACTCAATGTAGCGACGCGGACGTTCAACCGTGGGTCAGAATTCGGTCAAACCTGAGAATCGAGTTGTCAAGCATACCGAGATCTTGACACCAGATCGTTCAAGTCTTTATCGTGGCAGCCAACCCAATTGACACTGAGTCTCAATTTCGCTCTTGTTGAACTCCGGGCTGAATTCGAACTCGACAGCGATGCGATCTCACGCGGCGGACGAATGGAACTGACTCGCCGTCATGCGGACGTCACGCTCGTTCAAGAGCGGGGCGTGTGGTCGCCGGGGAGGCAGCCAAACGGTCGTTCCGGTTGGTTGCGGGACCACTCCCCGGCGCCCCACCTTTCCATCAGGGCCAATTCTGACGCCGGAGTCAATCCAGGGCCCTGGTGATCAACCGGACCGGACAGAAATGTTGGCCACGATAACGGTGACGTTATCGCGACCCCCGGCTTGAAGGGCTTGATCAATCAGCGCATCAACAGCGCCTTTTGGGGTGGGTTCGTTGGCCAGCACCTGAGCGATCACCTTGTCATCGACGAGATCAGTAAGTCCATCGCTACAGAGCAAGAGACGATTGCCTTCTTCGAGCGGGAGTTGGGAAAACTGGGGGCCAACTCCTTCGTCTGGACTCCCAATATAGCGCGAGAGGACATTTCGATAGCGGTGCTTCTTAACATCGTCGCGCTTGATTTGGCCAGCCTGGGCAAGTTCTTGCGCGAGGGTATGGTCACTTGTAATTTGTTCCAACTTTTTTTGATTGTAGAGATACGCGCGTGAATCGCCTAAGTGGATGACAAACACTGAATTATCTGCAATATAGGCAACCGTTAACGTTGTGCCCATACCTTCTCTTGAGACATCTTTGGACGCTTCACTAAATACTTTTTGATTTACTCTATTGAAATAGTCGGACACCGTTTGCTTTAAGTCTTCAATGTCGCTTTTTCGCTTAAAATCGAGATGCCAATGCGGGGCGCTATTGACGAGTTCCCATCCAGTCACGATGGCAAGGCGACTCGCTTCATTACCGGAGGCCATCCCTCCCATGCCATCGGCGAGCACAAAAACATAACCCTCCTCTTGGCGATCCTTCTCTCGCAATTCGCTCCGGTCGACATTGGTATCTTCAATTGCAATTCCACGCCTCATTGTAGCAATTAAATAATGATCTTCGTTTCGTTTGCGGACCAAGCCGACGTTAGACCTTCCTGCACTTACAACCGAGACGGTCCGGTTCTTTTCTGGTACTTGCCCTGTGTACTCGACCGTTTCGTTGGGGTCGTGGTCGGTCATTGAGTTCCTCGCTTCAGAATAGGTCGGCTAATCAACCAGATTGGAATTGAGCGAAGTAACAACATGAGTGCCAGCCGATCAGCTTTCTCGATTAGACCCCGCCGGCAAAAAGAATAGCAAGGAACTTCTAGAGGTTCGATAGGAGTACTCAGGACGTTCAGAGCACCCAGAGTCCGTTTATTCCGGATGCCAATCGACGCTACAGAAAACATACCTTCTAATTACCTAAATTGGACCAACAAACCAAGCAGCGCAGCGAAGAGATAGGTCAGAGGACCGAGCTACTTGAAGAAATCAGTCTGGCGTGTCACGCTGCAAACGTCAGTATTAACCCATGATGCTGAGACAAACCCTGAGGATCAACCGATGTCAGAAGATGAACCAACCATCGGCGATAACACTTCAGAATATACTACAAGTTTTGATCAACTGGTTTCCGACTTTTTTGAAATGGAGCCAATGGGGCCTGTTGAGATGGAATTCGGCGGGCTCACCCATCGGGGAAACGTTCGCGAATTTAACGAAGATCAATTTTTGATCGTGCAACGTCACCGCCAGCGTAAGGTTCTTCGGTCCAGCCTTCCAGAGGAGTTGTTCCCCGAACCGCAACAGACCGCGTATACTCTTGCCGTCGCTGATGGAATGGGAGGGCAGCACTTCGGTGAACTTGCGAGTCTGATGGCGATACGGAAGGGTTGGGATCTCGGCGGTGCTGAGATCAAGTGGACGCTGAAGATGAATCAGTCAGAAATCGACGAGATGCGCAAGAAGTCGACGATCATCTTCCAGTTGCTCCACCGCGAATTCGAGAATAAGAGTAAAGAGTCGCCCCGGCTCGGAGGGATGGGAACGACTCTGACAATCTGCTACGTCGTCGGAAATCATCTCTTTGTAATGCACGCGGGCGACTCCCGGGCTTACCTTTTTCGTGAAAACAAGCTCAGTTGCCTCACGCATGATCATACTATTTCTCAAATGATGATCGATTCTGGTGATATCACCCCTGGCTCAAGGGAAGAGCGTCGCTACCGACATATTCTCACCAGTGGACTCGGGGGTGGTTTCTCAGCGATTCATGTCGATTTCGATTATCACGAACTCCTGGACGGCGACACGCTTCTCTTGTGCAGCGACGGCCTAACTGATCTTGTCAGTGATGACGAAATCGCGCATTCCCTGGGACCCTGTCCCACTCCCGACATCTGTTGCCAAGAACTCGTTGATCTCGCGCTCGAACGCGGCGGCAAGGACAACATCACGGTCGTAATCTCCCGCTTTCATTTCGGGCAATTCGAACGAGACACCGGGCTCGCGACTCGGGTCCCCGGGACGACAACTTCGTGAGGGGAGAGTCCCTGAATCAGACCGTTAGAACGCGATCCCGCGCCACAACCTTCCAGCGTTCGACAACTTCACCATTATCGATCACATAAACGTCTCGATGAAGGGCACATGTCGGACAAATGTGAGTTGGGATCGCTAAGCAGACCGTGCCCGGCTTGAGCGCTGCCGCTTCATTCGTCTCCACAACAAGATGCTCTTCACTCATCGACCCGAGCGTTAGATCTTCGAGGCCCACCAGCCGGAGGCGATCACCGGCGGGATCGGCGGCAACTGCTTTTGATCCGATGTCCAAACAGATCGAACGAGGAGTCGGCCTGCTGATTACCCTCCCCAGTAAGAGCGCCGCTGGACGGAACGGTAAGTCAGGAAACTTCGAACCATACCCGTGGTCGTGGAGAACACTGGTACCCGGGGAACACTCCAGCCCTTCAAGCGATTGCGCTGCGTACATCGGAAAATTCGGCGTCCCACCAACCACTACCCGTGGAACTGGGAAACCTTGACGGATGAGCGTCTCGCGGAATCCCCTGATCTGTTCAATCGTGGTGTCAACCGCCGCGCGACGGTCAACAGGGTCAATCTGCTTATGATGCCCGTCATAGACATGAAGACCGTCCGCTTCGAGTCCTTCTGTCGCCACCAAGTCCTGGTAGAGCATGAGGGCTTGATCACCCAACTCGATGCCCGTCCGACCCATCCCGACGTTCAGGTCGAGGAGTACGGGCAACGTAATTCCACGGTTCGTTGCAGCTTCCGAGAGCTGTTGGGCAATTTCGAGGTCGTCGACAACGGTCCGAAATCGGGTCGATCCCCCGTGTAACTCCACGAGCTTAGTCACGCGTTCGATGTTCGGACCAACAGGTTGATAGGCAATCAACACGTCAGAGGCCCCAGCGCTCGCGAGCATCTCTGCTTCGGCGATTGTGGCACACTTATGCTTCGTGATTCCTAACTCGACGCCAATCCGAACCAGTTCGGGCATCTTGTGAGTCTTGACGTGGGGCCGAAGCCGATCCGGTGCCCCAGCAACTTCGATCATCTTCTCAATGTTCGACCGTGCGATCTCCTTGAAAACCAGCAATGATGGGCTCGGAATTGTTTCAGGATGGTTGATCGCATAAGTGCTCCCCAATCCTTCAAGGATTGACATCGTTGGATGCTCCCGTCGTTGCGGCTTCGGTAGAATACGGGTGATTTTGCTGAAACCTTGGAGAGTCGGCGGTCTGCTGGAATCTCGCCGCGAGTTCCGAGACAATATCATCTTCAAGAAGAGCCGAGGCAACCCCACGACAAGTCCTGATCATCGAGGTCCTGATTCCACCATGTCGACTGATTTAAGGCAACGTAGCAAAGTCATTCTCGATGGTCGCGATCGGGCACCGGCCCGTGCCATGCTCAAGGCGATCGGCTTCGACGACGAAGCGCTCTCGAAGCCGATCATCGGGATCGCCAACACCTGGATCGAGACGATGCCCTGCAACTACCACCTCCGCGAACTCGCTGAAGAGGTAAAGGTAGGGGTTCGGGAGGCGGGGGGAACCCCGATGGAATTCAACACCGTCGCCATCAGTGATGGAATCACGATGGGGACCGAGGGAATGAAGGCGAGCCTGATCAGTCGCGAAGTGATTGCCGACTCCATCGAACTGGTCGGTCGCGGCCACATGTTCGATGCCGTCGTCTGTCTTGCTGCCTGCGACAAAACGATCCCCGGCTGTGCGATGGGCCTGATCCGTCTCGATGTTCCTGGCTTCGTTCTCTACGGCGGCTCAATTGCACCGGGGAAGTTCCAAGGGCGTGATGTGACAATTCAGGACGTCTTTGAGGCCGTGGGTGCTTTTGCTCGGGGCAAAATGACCGAGGAGGAATTCCGCGAACTCGAAGACAATGCCTGCCCTGGTGCCGGGGCTTGCGGAGGTCAGTTCACGGCGAACACGATGGCACTCGCCCTTGAGTTCCTCGGGCTCTCGCCGATGGGAACCGCAAGCCCACCGGCTCTCGACCCTCGGAAGCTTGAGCGGGCACGACGATCAGGCCATCTCGTCCTCGAGCAATTGAAGGAAGGACTGATCCCGAGGAACTTCTTGACCAAACTCTCCTTCGAGAACGCCATTGCCGGGGTCTCTGCGACAGGTGGTTCAACGAACGCAGTTCTCCACTTACTCGCGATCGCCCATGAAGCCGATGTTCCGCTCACCATCGATGACTTCGACCGTGTCAGCACCCGGACCCCTACCCTCGCGGATCTTAAACCCGGCGGTCGGTTTGTTGCCGCTGATCTGGATCAAGCGGGTGGATCCCCCTTAGTTGCCTCGCGGCTTCTTGGTTCCGGACTTCTTGATGGAGGCCAACTGACACCAACCGGACGAACCATTGCCGTCGAAGCGTCAGGGGCGGTTGAACTAGAGGGTCAGCAAGTCGTCGCTACGTTGGAGGCTCCGCTCAAGCCGACGGGTGGGCTCGTCATCCTTAAGGGGAACCTTGCCCCAGAGGGTGCCGTCGTCAAAGTCGCCGGCAACACTCTTGCCCACCACCAAGGTCCTGCACGGGTTTTTGAGTCGGAAGAGACGGCGATGAATGCTGTGACTTCCGGGCAGATTCAAGAGGGAGACGTCGTGGTGATCCGATACGAGGGACCTGCAGGCGGCCCTGGAATGCGTGAAATGCTCGGCGTGACTGCCGCGATCGTGGGTGCAGGTCTTGGGGAGTCGGTAGCGCTGCTCACCGATGGTCGCTTTAGTGGAGCGACACGGGGCTTGATGGCAGGCCATGTCGCTCCCGAAGCCGCTCGAGGAGGGCCGATCGCCATCGTCAACGATGGAGACACGATCACCTTCGATATCGGAGGACGAACGCTCAATATCGGACTCAGCGATCAAGAGATTGTGGAACGACTCCGCAACTGGACACCACCCAAACCGCGTTACATGACGGGAGTTTTTGCCAAGTATGCGGCCTTGGTTTCATCCTCGGCCGAAGGAGCAGTTACTCGTGTCACCCTTCCCGGTCAGTAACGCGGGTGGTCGTCGAGTCTCTCGGTCGTTTCGAACGCCCCAGCAGGGCCAGCAAAAGGCTCACGCTCAAGAGTTGACCGAGGACTAACGGAACAAACTGGAGCCAAGAGTTGTTCCAGTCTTCGTTTCCAGTAACCTTTGAACCCAAGACACCGGCAACTGTCTTCGTAAATCGCTCACCCTCCTTGAAGGGAGGGAGCGGTGCTCCTCTCCAGCTCGGCCAGACAACCTCGACGAGGGGGTCGTTGATGAACTGTGGGAGCCGAGCACCAACCCCTTGGAATAAGAAGATTAGGATCGCTCCCCAGAGCACTCCGACGATTGCCCCGATCACGACGATCCGTGGTGCGTTTACTAAAGATGCCGCCACTGGCACCATCGCGAAAGGGAGAAGCGGTACAAGTAGACGTGGCCCGGTCGACCAACCGCCAGTCCACTCAGGATAACTCGCATTCACCAGGAAAACGGCCAGACAACTGAGAATCGTCGTGACCGCCAGCCCCCGTCGCTTCCAAACCCAAAGCCGCCCCCAACCGATCGCGGCCCAGAGGAGGATTGGGGCGTAAAAGAATAGGCCTCGGTATCGTCCCCAGAGTAATTGACGCATTCGATCAAGTGATGGCGCTCTCAACCCAAGAGGATTTTCATCTGAATGCGTAAGCTTAAATAACTGATTATCATGATGAAAGTATCCTACCTCAAAAACAGAATCAAATGCAACTTGATTATAGATCATGAGGCCAATCGTCGGGATTGAGACTCCGACCGCAAATGCTATCACTTCGCGGGTTGATCGGATTCTTCGGACCCAATCGACCAGTACCCGGAGCCCAACGATCGCCGAAACGGGGCCGACGGATAACTCGACCACTGAAGCAAACGCCGCCAAGAATCCTCCGACGAAGAGAGAGCGAAGCGGTTGGGCATGACTTGGAACATCGATGAGCAAGAGCGCGAGCAGTACAGACGTTGAGGCCAACTGATGTCCATAGCTTAACGTCGCATAAACGTAAGCAGGCGTCGCGAGACCATACGCCAGGCCGATCATGACAGCTACTCGAAGTCGACAGCCGATTGAGGCCGCGAAGCTTGTGAGGATTGCCCCACAGAGTGCGGTAGAAAGCCCCGATGTTCCTAGGGTCGCCCAATAGTCAGAGACCCAATAACGGAGCGTCGTCGGATCAGTATCCAGGGGATGATCAGGAAGTCCCAAAGCGCTCTTGGCAACCGCATAGGGGATCGTGGCGAGAAACGAGTACCCAGGCTGCTTATCGGTGTAGTAATCATCCTGGTACTTCGCCCTGTCGCCGGTCTGGTTCTCAAGGCCATTGAGAAGAATCGTCCCACGATCGACCAATGCATAGGTCAGCATCAGTCGACTCGCGGTATTCCAATCGCGTGCGTGGCGAAAGTAGGCATAACTGCCTAAGAGGATTAGGAAGACGCCAACCGACGCAAGCCAACGACCCTGGACCTTGTGACGAGATTCGGACAATTGATCAGCCACCACTACGAATTCCAAACCGTCGACACGTCCACTGAATTACGCCCACAATGGATGCCGATGCTAATAAGGTTGAGATTGGACCGATTGGCAACATATACCGATCCCAAGCAAGAGGGATAAACGTTGTGACGGTTCCGAAGACAATTAGAAAGTGAACTCCGAGCGCCAATGCCACCGGGGGCTTCCCCTCCTCCCGTTGCCGGAGCCCTACGAATGTCGCGTAAACCAGGCCTGAAAGAACCAGGGGGAGCCAGACGAGTCCTCCCCAATCTTGCTTCCATTGAAATCGGACCTCTGAGTCCGGAGAGGAAGGGCCGAGGGGACCAAATCGACCATACCCTTGGACTAGGACCACCGAGAGTTTTGCCGGAAGATCCGTGAGAGGATAGTTTTGGGCCCGGAATCGAGGGTCTGCCTGGCCGGCTCGCGAGACTTTGGCACGGTGTTCCAAGACCGCGAATGTCCGTTCAATCGGTCCCGCTTCAACTAACCGCTGAAGCGGACCAGAGGCGTTTGGTGGCAGGTCAGGTTGCGCCAGAATGGTCGGGTTGCCCGTAACGAATGTCGCATAAGCAACAAAGCAGAAACCGATCGTCGCACCTAACAACAACCCACGTTGAGCGTTTGTTGAAGCGACTAGAATGCCGAGCAACCCCCAACCGGCGGCTACCATAATTGCGATTCCGCCGCTAAGCTTCGCCAAGACCGCGAGTCCAGCAAAAAAACCGGCACCGAAGATTAGTCCAATTGAGGCAAGGATCGGTCGACCTCCCTGGAGGATCAGACGCCAAGACCAAAGACCGATCGCGAGACTCACTAGGGTCAACGATTCCGTGATGACATCCGACATTGCCCGACGTGCATGTGTCACGTAGAGCGGCATTGTCATCAGTAAGACTGCGGCGAGGAGACCGGTGCGTCGACCAAACGCTAACGTCCCGATCCCCAAGAGAGCAACACACCCAACCACACCGAAGAACACGGAGGGAATCCTCACATACCAGAGCTTTGCTTGATCCCCAAAGTTAGTGTTGATGTTGTTGTACCACCTGAGCGCCTGTTCGCGGTCGGACAAGGAGTAACCACCGACTTTAAGCATGAACGCGTGAAGGTATTTTGGAATTGGCGGCAGATCGATTGCTGGATACTCGATCCATGCGGGATGATTCCAGTCTCCCGTCCACCAAAGCGGTCCGTAATAGGTTTGTGAGACATAGGCCCATTCATCAGCAAACGAAGGTTCCTTACTTAGCCACGATCCAAATCGGAAGAAACCAAGAACGACAATAATTGCAACGAACCAGAAGGTCCAAGCTGTCTGGGAGAGCGTTGTCGAGTGAGGGTCGGACGGCATGGCAAATGTTGACGCGTGAGGGAAAATCAGCCGGTTGAATCAATCGAAGCGACTAGGCAATACGCTTCATTCTATTAATCGATCCGATCGACTGGCAACGTCTCTGGAATCGGCTATTGTTTGGAAACCTCGTGTTTCACTTACCTTGCGTAGTTGGATTTATTCGACAACTTCGCACCAGATCCGAAGACCCATGCCACTTGAACCGCCTCGTCGCATTCTGGAGCCGTTTCCGATGAGTAAACCATCGATGAATTGTCCAGGCTTTGAGGACTAGGGGAAGATCAGGGCTCGTTGGATCGTTGCAATGATCACCAACGCTACTTCTGATCTGGTCTCTGGTGTGTTCCCGGAGCTGGTTGTCTTCTCTCCTTCTTCTGCTTGGCGTCTGGATGATTCGAGGTAGAAAACCTGCCAACCCGTCGGAGTCTTTACTCATGCGACCGATACCAGATAGGAATGACCGGTATCTACAATCGCGAACGCGACAGCGGATGTTCCAATGCGCAGTTATCGGACTTGTTCTGGCGATGACTGGTTGCCAGAGTCTGCAGTCTATCAATCCGCTCCGCGGCAGGTGTTGCGGGGGCGGGTTTCACGGACTGTTCAATCGTAACCGGGTAATCTATCAAGGGTCGCCGACCATCGTCGATGACGGCCTGGGAACGATTACGACTGAGCCGCCGCTCAGTAGTGGTACGGCCATCGAAGTTATCCCTCGTGATACGCAGGTTATCGATCCTGGGTTCCCGGAGCCGGCACTCGAATCCAGTCGAGAGATCCGGGTCCTCCCCCCCCGCTCTGACACTGAAGAGAGCGGCGCTGAGCGTCGGTTGAGTCCGATTGAAGAAGGTCGTTCCGGCGAGCGTCGCCTGAGTGCTCAGCCTCAGCCGAACGATGGGGATCAGGCGGCTCGCCGGATCCCTTCCGATTTTTCGCCTCGGTTGAGTGATCCCTATCGCGAGAGAATTTCTAACAATCCTCAGCCGATCACCTCGGTTCCTCGGCTCACGGCGGCCCCAACAGACTCGTCGTCAATTCAAATGCCAACCGGTACCGACATGATTAAGCGAGTCAGCACTCTCCCGGAGCCTGGTGACAACTCATCACTCGGAGAAAAAGGCTCAAGGATCAATCAACTCGGGACTGACCAACAATCTTCAGCCTCGATGACCACCATGCCGCCGGCGGAGCCCGCGGCACTTGTCCAGGCGAACGTGCCCCCTTCCAATCTCCGGGAAACGGAGGTCTTGCGTGCAGTCCCTCTCGATGACGAAACGCCCGAGCTGCCCCGATTGATCGCCGTCGCACCTCAGCTCGCTGCAGGAAGTTTCCCCGATGCAGATGGCTGGCGTTTTCTCCGTGAAAAGGGGTATCGAACCATCCTCGACCTCCGACCGATCTCTGAGATGCGGCATGAGGACTTGCTTGCCAGCCGGGCTTCTGAGATCAACCATCCTTTGCTCCCGATCCAGCGTGATCAGTTAGACCTAGATACGATCAAGTGGTTTGAACAAGAAATCAACTATAAACCAGCTAGACCACTCTACTTCTGTGATTCAGATGGCACTACATCGGCACTCGTTTGGTACCTTTACCGCGTCCTGATCGAGGAGCATGATCCCGATCGTGCACTTGCAAGTGCGCAACAAATTGCAACGCTGAGTGAATCTGATCTCGAATTCGCAGCCTCGCTGATTGAGGGGCTCCGTGGGAAGGTGCCGGCGGCCGAGATCTCGGCGTCTTCCCCCGAAGCTCCATCAAACTCGACCGCAGTCCAAGAGAGCACATCCGTCAACGAAGAAGTTGAGGAAAATTCTTTGCCAGGAGACTTAGCCACGGCCTCGACCGCGGAGGTTTTTGCGAATCCATTCGCGGAACCGGAGAAGCCAAAAGCTGCCTCGACGTTGACAGCCTGGAAACCGTTTGCAGCGTTAGCGCTCTCGATCTTCGTCGTTCCAATGGCCTATTGGAGTGGATTTAAACTTCCCTGGAAGTCACGACGACGGGCCCGGGCCAGTCTCCAGGGACCGAGGCGACAACCTCAATCACTTCCCGACTCGTCGGATGTTGGAACTTAATCCGATGAGCGTGCAGTGCAATCCGAGAGCCCCCATCAAGTGCCTTGACGCTCGATTGTGCTCCATATTTGCGATCGCCCAGAATTGGCAAACCCCTTGAGGCGAGTTGAACACGGATCTGATGGCTTCGACCACTGATCGGTTGAAGCTCAAGCCATGACTGGTTTTGCCAACGTTCGATCACCCTAAAAGCAAGGGATGATTCACGGCCATCCTGGTCGGTTTGACGGACGACTCGGCTGAGATTCCGAGACCGATCCTTCCAGAGCCGATCCGTCCAGGTCCCTGCGAGTTCTTCTGGTCTACCTTCCACAAGTGCCCAGTAGTATTTTTCCACACTCCCGGTCCGGAACTGATCGGAGAGCCGACTCGCCCCTTTACTCGTCTTCGCGAGGAGAATCGCGCCCGAAACTGGCTGGTCGAGTCGATGCACCAGACCGACGTACACATTCCCAGGCTTCTGGTAACGACGTTTGAGATCGTCGCGGACAAAATCAACTAACGAGGGGGCCTTGGTCGAATTCTCTTGGCTCGCCATCCCTGCCGGCTTGTTGAAGACCAGGCAGTGGTTATCCTCGTGAAGAAGAATTGGAGTGATCTGCTTCACGCGAGGCTCTCACTTGGTCCGATTCCTTGAGCGCTCCCGCGATCCGTTTGACCAACAAGGTCGCATAGGCTCCACGGGGAAGCTCGAACGCGATGGTTACCTTTTTGGACGATCGATGAAGCTCGTCCTCGTTGATCCCAGAGCACGATGGAGCAACGAGTTGATAATAGCCCCGTCGTTCCCCTTTCGCCAAGAAGACATCCTTGAGGTAACGGACACGGAGATCGTGCCATTCAATTCCATACTCTTGAGCAATCTCTACTGCGAGATCAAATTGACGAGTCTGCTGGATCCGATTCCTTGATGAGTGTAAGGGAAGTCGAACTTGATTGAGATCGGCCGCCTGTTCATGACTGAGTCCGACTGGGACCGGCAGTCGTGCGGTCCGAAAGTCAACCATGAGCGCATCAGTCACACCAGAAACTTGCTCAATATACGCCCCCAAGAGTCGATTCCAGAGATGACTCTGAAAGGCGGAGAAATAGATCGAGCGGAGGTCACGGCGGATCCGCGCAAACGCACCTCGGTAATCGACCGGATGATCGAGCAAGTAAGTGATAATGCTCCGGGCTGGTGACCGATCAAGTCGTGCTTTCGTGGTTGGCCAATCACCCCAATGGGTCCGGATGATTGCTTTACGTTCGCGGTCCCGAGGCCGATCATGCGTGTTTTGCTCAGCCAATGCGAGCCAGAGAGCACGCTCGAACTGGCTAGTCATCCAAGCATTCGCAATAAATTCTCCACTGAGTCCTACCGAGCCAAAGCGCTGATCATCGAAGTAATTCGGAATCCCCTCCGCCCGGAGTTGTTCGGGGAGTCTCTGCGCGATTCTTGCCTCTTGATCATCGAGCGCCCGGAGTACGATCGAGAAGCGGTTGCCTCGAATCCGGTGCGATCCGTAGGGACTTTCGAGCCGACCGACCGGTTCCAATTCAAGATTTGTCTGCCGAAGTGTTCGATCAGGCCCGTTGGCTATCGTGAGGTATTGAATCGTTTCGGCATGCCGATCTTTTAAGCCACCATAACGGATCTGATCGGGTCCGAGATTCCAGCGCCGACGAATCGATTCGACCGCCTCCGGCGTTCCGATCCCCTTTTTCGTCAACCGATAGAAGACAAAGCGACCTGAGGCTCCTGGAGCCACATCGGGAATCTCCTCGACGACAAAATCCTCTGGACGGCATTTGATCTTCATCGAGCTCGGAGTCCCGCAATCAACGACCCATTAAGTCTCTGGTGAAAACATAGCTAATAAAAAAGAGGACGTGCGTGTCCGAGACGCGCACGTCCTGCCCTTAATGGTCTACCGGCGGGTCAGTAGGAACTAACTCTTCGTCACTCGATTAAGCGAAGAGCGAAGTCACTGCCTCAGCCTTGACGAGTTCACGAGGTTGGTTGAGGTGGTTGTAGACAATCGTCGCGGGGTCGATTCCGAACCCGTGGTAAATCGTGGCGAGAAGCTCACCAGGATGGACTGGATCTTGGACAGGAGCGGAGCCAGTCTTGTCCGATTCACCATGAATGTGGCCACGGCGGACACCAGCACCAGCGAGAACCGCTGTATAGCAATACGGCCAGTGATCACGACCGTCAGCGCTATTGCCATTGCCCGAGGTGCTGACCCCCTTCTGCGGGCTCCGGCCAAACTCACCGACGGCAACGACGAGCGTATCTTCAAGGAGACCGCGCTCATCCATATCGCCGATCAACGCGGCAAGCCCCTGGTCAAGCATCGGTGCCGATTTGTTCTTCATCCGGTCGGTCAGCTGAACGTGGTGATCCCACGAGTGGTTGTCACTATTTGCAACCTTCGGCCAGATGACCTCAACGACACGGGTGCCAGCCTCGACGAGTCGACGAGCGAGGAGACAGCTTTGCCCGAAGGTGTTCCGACCGTAGCGATCACGCGTCCCACCAGATTCCTGGTCGAGATCAAAGGCATCGCGAGCCCTTCCCGAAACGACCAAGCTCAAGGCGCGGTCATAATATTCATTCAGGTTGTACTCGGAGACAGATTCGTCGATCACCGGCATCGCGTCGTTCAAGGCATCCCGGAGACGGGCCCGACGCTGGAGACGAGCAGCGAAGACCTCAGGACGCAATTGAAGGTCATCAACCCGGATACCGTCCATCTTGTCCATCTTCATGTCGTCACCCTCGGGATAGAGGGTGTAAGGGTCGTAGGCTTTGCCGAGGAAGCCGGCTGTGCCCCCCTTCCCAACAACGTTCGACTCCTGCAAGGGCCTCGGGAGCATCACGAACGGGAGCATCGGGACTGTCGGTGGCTTGATCCGAATGATCTGCGAACCGAAGTTGGGGAAATCTTTCGGGCTCGGCGGCTCAAGCTGACCGGAAGGACTGACCTTGTCCGTGGTGTAACCGGTCATCATCTGATAGATCGCCGCCGTGTGGTTGAAGAGACCAACCGGCGTGTAGCTCATCGAGCGGATGAATGTAAATTTGTCGGTAATTGACGCCAGGCTCGGCAAGGTCTCCTTCACGGAGATCCCAGGGACCTTAGTGTCGATCGTCCCGAAGGCACTCTTCACCTTCTCTGGAACGTCATCTTTGGGATCCCAGAGATCGAGATGACTCGGTCCACCCTGGAGGTAGACCATCACGATACTCTTGGCACGCCCCCAACCGGGAGCGCCTCGAGACCCTTCTTCGTTCAAGGCAGCCTGAGCGGCCTGAAGCTCAAAGAGGGAGCCGAGTGAAAGCCCCAAGAAACCAGAGCCACCGATCCGGAGGATATCGCGACGCGTTGGGGCGAGGTGGGGGTCACAGAGATCCTTGCCTCGCGAACCGGGAATCAGGAGCATGGGTCGACCTTTCTTTCAGTAAGGATCGAAACGAGTTGCCCGATTCGGGCCTTAGGATCAATGGTTGAACAGGAATGAAGGACTGTTGATCAATGCCCAGGCAATGTCCTGAGCAGCCGTAATCCGTCCTTCTGCAACTTGCTTGACACTCATTTCGATATCTTGTCGTAACTGAACGAGTGCCGAGGGGACGGTAACTGGCTGTTTGGCCAATTCGAGTGCTTGACGCAATTCGACCAGTTTGGCGTCTTCCGGAAGCGGTCTCTTGCTGTTGTTCAACGCCACTAACTTCGATCGGTATTCGCTGTCGACCGCCTTGTGGTAGTTGAGGAGGAGATCTCGCTCATCTTCGGTCCGCAGTTCTGGAGCCGTTGCCAGAATCTCTCGGAGCGATTCAGGTAGCCCCAAGCCAATCGGTTTCGCGACGGTGGTTACTGAAATCCTAAACTGCCCGATCGTGTGTTGCTTACTGTTGAACTGATGGTGCAGTTTGAAAGAGATCTTCTTCCCAGCGTCACCCGTTATCGGCGATTCCGCTTCAAAGGTCGCCCAGTGGACGACACCAACAGCGGGCGAAATCGCCCAACCGTTGTTGCTCGCCTTAGCATTCCCATCGACAGTATTAGCGATCGGGAAATTGGACTGAGCGAAGTCCGCGATCGGATTGACCAACTTCACCTTTGTTGGCTTCGAGTCAGCCCCGAGGGTAAGGACCTCGAATTCGTTGAGCACGAAATTACCGTCCGAGGAACGTCCCGGCCCATTCGAAGGGAGGTCAGCACTCGGGAGGACTTCAAGGCGGATCCCTGTAATCCCTTCCAACGGAAGGTCAGCCGTCACTGTCGTCTCCCCGTTGCCGTTCTCGCCCGTGATCACGATCGTCCCATCAGGATGTTGGGCAAGTGTTGCCGGCCCTGTCGAATCCAAGGCAGCTCCCGTAACCGGTCGCCAGCGTTGGGTGATCGACTGTGCCTTTTCCCATTCGGAAATCTTGGTTTGAAGTGCTTGAACGTAGTCGTCCAACTCGTCCTGTAGTTTGGCAGTCTGCGCGGCTTTCTCTTCTTCTTGGGCAGCACGTTGCGGCGCGAGTTCAGCTTCGTATGCCTTCAAGGTTGACTCAGCCTCGGCGATCGCCGCTTCCCGAGCACGCTCCCGCCTTGGTCGTTCGAGTGCGAACTCGACTTCAAGCCGACCGAGTTCGCGGGCGAGCATTTCATGGTCGGCACGGACTCCGTCAAATGCCTGGAGGCACGTCGCGATCTCACCTTCTGTCGGCGCCCGATTTAGTATCCGGAGATAGATCGACTTGATGAGTTTGGTGTCAGAGTCGATCTTGGACGCGAGCGTCGACAACGCATTCGATGGATCGGCGATTGCTTCAGAGACGGTTGGACCGCTCACGAGGGCCATCACCGGACCAAGTTGCAGATCGTCGGAGCGTTCACATTCGCAGGCCGACTCTCGAGCCGGACGACCAAAGGTGGTCAGGAAGCCGCTGGCGACATCGATTCCAGAGTCAGGCAAGGCCGCCGCCCGAGTCCCCGCGGGAACTCCCGGAATCTCCGGAGTCGAACCAGTCACACGATGAACGGCGTCGAAGAGAACTTCAGCCGGGAGTCGCTTCGGAATTGCGTGTGAATAGTTCACCGTGTCGTCTTCATTCCACTGATTTGTCTCGACGGACAAGTGGTAGGTCCGTGCGTTGCAGATCAGTTGGAACAGGTGTTGGACGTCGAAACCACTTTCGATGAATTGATCGGTCAGATAGTCGAGCAATGCTGGGTTACTCGGCGGATTTCCGGCTCGGATGTCGTCGAGCGGCTCGATCAAACCGACGCCGAACATGTAGCCCCACAACCGATTCACATAGCTTCGAGCAAAGTAAGCGTTATCGGGCGACGAAATCCAGGACGCGAGCTGTTCGCGACGGGTCGCGTTGTCCGGAACCTGGTGGTTGGCTTCGAAGGGGAATGCCGGCGCCGTAACCGCACCTGTTCTCGCATGGGTCACCTCCCCTTGATCGGCATCGCGGATGATCTCGAAGAGTGGTTTAGCACCTTCAACCGCCGTCCCCCCGATTCGCCGATTACCACTTTCAGGATCCCGCTCTAAGTCAACTTGAGCGAAGAACGCTGCCGTCTCGTAATACTGGTTTTGGGTCCAACGCTCAAACGGGTGATCGTGACATTTGTTACAGTTAAACCGGACCCCGAGGAAGAGATGGGTGGTATTCTCCATCGTGTCTTCGGGTGTCCGAAGAATCTTAAAGTAAGAAGCCTCGGGATGTTCGCGGTTGGAACCACTGGCGGTCAGGACGTCACGGACGAACTCATCGTAAGGACGGTTCGACGCGACTTGGTCACGGATCCATCCTCGGAATGAGGTTGCCCCCTCACGACCGAGGAACTTGGCATTCACCTGGAGAAGGTCCGCCCATTTATTCGTCCAATATTCGATGAAGTCATCGGACCCGATGAGCTGATCGACCAGTACCGCCCGCTTGTCACGCGAAGGACGCGGGTCTCCAAGGAATTCGTGGACCTGCTCTGCAGTCGGAGGAAGCCCTGTGAGATCGAGCGTGACTCGACGGACAAAATCGGCATCGGTGCAAAGGCCGGACGGCAATATCTTCATCCGCTCCCACTTCTGAGCAACGAATTCATCGATCCGGTTCCAAGTTTCGGGCTCTTCCCAAACGAATCCAGTACGATCCCCCATCACGGTGAGGGTTGTTGCCGCATAGGCTCCTTCGAAACGAGCGAGTACCGGAGCTTCACCACGTCGTAATGCGGTCAGAAGACCATCCTCGGCGGTGGCGACTTCGGTGTTGCCGCTCTCTACAAACGCTTCGCGGGTGACGTCGCGGGTTCGGCCATCTGCGTAAGTCGCAACAACTCGGACTTGCTGCCGAGCACCGACTTGATCGACGATCGGGTTTTTGGGAAGGACTTCGATCGAGGAGACCCGAGGACTCGTGAGGTCAAGTTTTGCACCACCAGAGATCCAATTCTGAATCACTTCGTAATACGGTTCGTCGGGCATGAACAGTTGGCCACCCACATGCGGAACAGCACCTGAAGGCTTCTGGAGCATCAAGCTGCTTTCAGGGGACGCCAAGTTGACTCGTCGCGCCGCAAGGTCATCGGTCAACGCACGGACATCAAAGATCGGGTCATATCCTCGGAGTGAGAGCTTGAATCCGTTCTTTCCGTCTTGGGCACCGTGGCAGGTCCCTTGGTTACAACCGAGTCGCGAAAGTGCAGGATTGACGTCAGTAATGAAGTCAGCCTGGTAAACATCGGCAAACGCATCGACGGTGATTAGGAGCGACGATGATTGGTCGCCAAAACGGGCCGTGAGTCGCGTGACACCATCAGCGATCGGCAAGATCAAACCGCCCTCGGAGACGCGGACGAGAGGCTCGGTGACCGAGATTTCAACTTCCCGAGTGAGATCGATCGCGCGTTCGTCTTCGAGGATTGCGGTGATGAGGATCTGGGCGGTCTCAAAGGGATTGGAGAGTTTGATTTCGACAGGGCTGATCTCAAGTTTGGCGATCTTGGCACCATCCGGCACTGAGTTACCCTCGACCGATTCATCTCCCGTGTCGAGTGAAGTAATTGGTGCAGTCGCTCGGCTCGCCAGGTCCTCGGCATCGGTATCCGACGGTTCTGAATCATTGATCGGGGCCGGTGAGGCTTGGTTAATGATTGAACCGGAGTTGGGGTCGATGAAGCGGAGGACACCATCACCGCCAGCGACGACCAGGATTCCGTCTGGCCGATAGGCCATTGCGTAGAGGCTCGCTTCGGAAATCGTCAGACGAGCAATTTCCCGGACATCCTTCGTGTGGAACGCTTCGAGCTTCTTTTTCTCGTCGGCCGAACGTGCACCGACCGTCTTCTCGTTGATTTTCTTGATCTCGTCAGGCAAACCGGTGTCGAAGTCGTAGTTGAAGATCGCAACTTCACCGACACCGTCCAGGCTGCTGAGGGCGGCGATCGATTTACCATCCGGACTGACGGCGACGTCGAAAATCCGACCGTTGAGTGCAGGGAATTGTCGGATCAAGTTGGCGTCGTCACCGATCACACGCTTGGTGAGTCGGAAGACTCGGTAGAGCTTTGGAACACCATCGGCGCCACCGACCACAATTTCATCACGTTCGGGATGACGCGCAACCGCTTGGACCCCACCTTTTAACGCACCAGGCGTAATCGAGGTGATGTTGTCGACAAAGCGCTGGGTTGCGACTTCGGTGAGCTTCACTGCGCGGTCACGACCGACGGAGATTAGATGGCTCCCGTCGTTAGAGAACGTCGTGTCCAAGGCCCAGTCTTCGTGCGCGCCAAGAAACAAGACTTCTTCGCCCGTTTTGGCATCGATTGCTCGGACCGTGTTGTCGCCACAACCGAAGGCGATCTGAGTACCCTCGGGCGACCAGGAGACGCCATAAATGGTGTCATAGGTTACAGGAACCGACAGCCTCAGCTTCTGCTTCTCAACGTCCCAGACCTGGACTTCTCCCGACCGAGCAGGATTACCGCCGACCACCGCGAGTTTCGTTCCATCCGGCGAAAACGCCACCGACTCCACACGCTCGGAGAGCCCAATCAACCGCCCGACGAGTTCGCGCCCATCACCACTCAGTAAGAGGACCTCATGGAAACCAGCGACCGCGAGCAAGCTGCCATCGGGGGAGAAATCGATCGATCCGATCACCGGAGGTCGGCTGTAAACTGGTGGGGAATCTGCGGAGTAGGTCTTGGTTAGATTTGAAGGCGTATCATCAATCGCCCCTGATGCGATCCAACGTCGGATTAGATCTACTTCCGACTCATGAAGAGGATCACCTTCCGGCGGCATAAACGCAACGCCATCAATGGCCACAATTTGATCGATCAGGTAACTTTCATCAGGCTTCCCAGGTACAATCGCCGGGATCTCCGACTCACCACCGGCTAAGAGTTGGTTGAAGTCAGTCATCACGAAGTCACCACTTGCCTTCGCAGGTTGGTGACAACCCTGGCAACGAGCTTGCAGGATTGGTCTGACCTGTTCGTAGAAGCTTACTTGACCTTCTTGGTTACCTTCGCTTGATTCATCTGCACGTGTGCGCCCACCAACGAGGAGGAGTTGGGCAACAACGAGCGGGACGATAAGTAGAAGGAGGTAGAGGTAAGCGCCTGGATTGGACGCGCGTCTCATAGGTGACGAACTCCTGGGACCGTGGTCAGGCTGGAATCTCAGTGAGTCATCGATCTTCAGACCACCTCAGCGCGTCGGACTATTGCACGACCGTCTCGACGATTGAGATGTGATCCTCGGAATGCCGAGGACCCGATTGACCGAGCAGCTCGGGGTGTGTTGGTCTTGTTGGTTTTCTCGTTCGTCTAGATCCAGAGGGACGACGCGAGAGACCATGTTCAACCTCCGTTATACAAGCTTCATCGAGTCTTGACAAAGAAAAACCACCCGAGGAACACCGAATCAACACACTTCGGAGATTTCTCAAGTAGATTTCTCTCGGGACTCATCTGAGATTTCGACGACGGCGTCGAAGACACCTACGAGAGGATCCGGTGCGACTCCGAACAGATCGGGACGTCTGAATACCTCGTCTTCTCAAGAATGCCCCCAGCGTCCGCAACACCTTGCCTTTAACGTCATCCGGGCTCGCAACTTAGACCAAGAGCCTGACTTATCCTGACAGGTGTCCGAGTCGTTCTGGGAAGGAGTTACACGATGAAATCACAACAAATGCATCATCCGATGCTCTACATTTCCTGGTTTTTCGGCCAATCATCGGCCCTTTTCGGCTTGACAATCTCGGTAATTTGGGGATTTGGACTCATTTTCTTAGTTTCGGAACTCCAGTACGCACATGCGTTGGAGCTCAACCCGTCAACAGCCCTCTCGTGGCGACCGCCGCTCGGATTCCCGATCGCGGGGCTCGGTCTTGCTCTCATTGGTTGGTTCTCGGCACACTTGGGAAACATCCGACCACCGGTCGCGGTCCTTTTCGGTGCCGCCTTGAATCTCTTGGCCTTCTTCTTAGCCTTGGTGGCCGGCATCCTCTAACGCTGTTCTTCTCTCCAGTCGCGGCTCTCCTCAGGAACCTCGGAAACGATCCACCCAGATCAGCGGAGTCGCGTCTTGGACGCGGAAGCCTCCAACCCCGGTTGAGGTCCCCTCGACCGTCGGGTTCCACGCGAACTTCCTGTGGTGGGTCCTTTGCTCTTCGTTTTCTTCGTCGTTGGTGACGAACTGAAGAGGGCCGGGATGATGTCGTCGAGAGTCTCGACGGCCTGAAAGGCGATCGAATCTCGGACTTCGGTTGTCAGGTCTGCGAGGTCTTTCCGGTTATGGGTTGGGATCATCACATGCTTGATCCCGGCCCGTCGCGCCCCGAGAACTTTTTCCTTAATCCCGCCGACCGGAAGAATCCGACCCGTAAGTGTTAGTTCACCAGTCATCGCGAGATCTTGCCGGACCGGTTCGTGTCGAAAGTGGCTCATCATTGCCGCTGCGATCGCAATCCCTGCTGAGGGGCCATCCTTTGGTATCGCGCCCGCAGGGACATGCACATGAAGGTCTGTTTTGCCGAAGTCAAACGAGCCGATTCCCAGATTCTTTGCATTCGTCTTAATGTAGCTGAGCGCTGCCTGTGCACTCTCTTTCATTGAATCACCGAGCAGACCGGTAAGCGTGAGATTCCCTTTACCGGGGTTCCCTGAGACTTCGATGAATAAGATCTCTCCGCCCGTCGGGGTCCAAGCAAGTCCAGTCGCAACCCCGGGGAGTCCTTGGCGAGCGGCGACCTCTCGGAAATGCTTGGGTGGTCCAAGGAATTCATCGAGGTTCGACGCTTCGACTTTGATTTGCTTGGTTCCCCCCTCGGCACGACGTCGTGCGACTTTCCGACAGATTGCGGCCAGCTCTCGTTCCAACTGACGGAGACCAGCCTCTCGGGTGTAGTCCGCAATTACTCGTTGAACTGCGTCCGGTTGGATCTTGACGTCCTTTTCCGTAATTCCATGATCCTTCAATTGCTTCGGCAAGAGGTGGCGGGCGGTGATCTCAATCTTCTCTTCTTCCGAATAGCCCGGAAGCTCAAGAATTTCTAGCCGATCGACGAGCGGACCCGGGATGGGGTCGAGGATATTTGCAGTCGCAATAAACATCACCTTGGAAAGATCGAAGTCGACATCCAAGTAATTGTCGCGAAAGGTGTCGTTCTGTTCGGGATCAAGTACTTCAAGGAGTGCCGATCCAGGATCACCTCGGAAGTCACGCCCGAGCTTGTCGACCTCGTCCAGAATCATCACCGGATTCTTCGTACCGACCTTGCGGAGGGCTTGAATGATCCGTCCAGGCATCGCTGCCACGTAGGTCCGACGGTGGCCGCGGATCTCCGCTTCATCGTGGATTCCACCTAGGCTAATCCGGGCAAATTCACGACCCATCGCTCGTGCGATCGAGCGACCGAGGCTTGTCTTGCCCGTCCCCGGCGGCCCGACAAAGCAGAGGATCGGCCCTTTCATTTCCTGCTTCAGCTTGCAGACCGCAAGATATTCGAGAATCCGATCCTTTACCTTCTCTAGATTGAAGTGATCCTCGTCGAGAATTTCTCGAGCACGGGTCAAGTCAAGGTGGTCTTCACTCAATTTCGCCCAGGGCAGCGATGTCAGCCAATCGATGTAAGTCCGGATGATCGAGTACTCGGCAGAACTCGGCGGCATCGAGGCTAAGCGGTCGATCTCGCGACGGGCCTCGGCACGAGCCTCGGGGCTCATCTTTGCGCGCCGGACTTGCTTTTCGAGGGAGCGAGCATCAGCGGTAGCGGAGTCTGACTCGCCTAACTCTTCTTGAATCGCTTTAATCTGCTGTCGGAGGAAATGCTCGCGCTGGGCTCTCGTAATTTCCGATCCGACTTGAGCCTGGATCTTTGTCGAGAGTTCCATCACATTTAACTGCCGGGTCAACAAACGGCCAAGCTCCATCAGCCGAGCCTTGACATCCCCTTCAGCCAACATCGACTGTTTCTCTTCGACAGAGAATGGGAGGCTTGAGGCGAGAAGATCGGCCAATCGTGCGGGGTCGTGGACGTTCATCGCTGCGATCTGCAGCTCTTCGGGGACTTGGTCGCTCATTCGTCCGAAGAGACTGTTGATCAAATGTTCGAGGGCATCAAGTTCTTCACCCGCTTCGACTTGCTCTTTCAGAGGCTCGATCAGTCCTGTGAGGTACGGACGATCACTCGCGATTCCGATTAAGCGGGCACGGTTAACTCCCTGCACGACGATCCGAGTCGACCCGTCGGGGAACTTGAGCATCTTCAAGATCGTTGCCACGCAGAGATCTGGATAAAGCCCATCTAAGTCAGGAGACTCATCTTCCGGATTGCGTTGCGTGACGAGACCAATCAGCGCATCTTCGCCGCTCCCGAAGAGTTCTTCGACCAGCTTAATTCCCGTGGGACGGCCGACAATCAACGGCACAACGGTTTGTGGAAAAACCACCTCACCTTGAAGGGGCAAGAGAGGGAGTTGGCTGGGAAGGCTTGGCCCTTCTGAGTCACTCCGGGGGGGAATCGCCGGCAACCGAGTTGACGAGGATGTGGTGGATTTAGACTTTTTTGTGTCCCGAGCCTTCGATTCGGTCTCTGCCTTGGACTTTCGTTT
Organism: uncultured Isosphaeraceae bacterium; assembly: GCA_964510225.1. GTDB lineage: Bacteria > Planctomycetota > Planctomycetia > Isosphaerales > Isosphaeraceae > CAZEAN01. Next base: position 60,716 of record CAZEAN010000003.1, on the reverse strand, counting down.
AGCCATCGTTGCCGAGGATTCCTCTGAATAAGGCTCGAGCAGACCGACGGAGCCGGCCCACGTTGACGGAGGTTATTCTGGGCAAACCCACCAGTCATTGAAAGGCTTGATCCCATTTAATGCTTCTGCTTAACGGATCTCAAGAATTATTGAAGGTGATTGATCAAGAAATTCCGAATTTGTTGTTTCCGTCCTTCTGAAAAGCGACCATCGAAGACAATCCGCGGTACACCAGTTGGCCCGAACCAACCTCGGATCCTTGAACCTGGCAATTCTTGGGGCTCGTCAATAAAGAATCTACGGATCTCGGCAACCTTCGATCGAGGGAATCTCCCGAGAATCTCGAGATTCCCTTCACTTTTCACACGGATCTCGAAGTCGGCCGAGCTGTTCCCGAAACGTCTAACAAGGACTAAAAACACTCCGACTACAACAAGCAAAAGGATAAACCTATCCATTGCGCTTCCTATTGTCTCCACCATTGAGTTGGATCGTTCGAGGACCATCCCGAGACGGACTTCATCAACTGATAATTGGTATAAGCAAGAAACCCAAAAAAGATCGCGAGAAAGAGCCGATCGTTGCTAATCGCATAAATTGCAACTGCCACTCCAACACCTATCGAGATCTGGTGAGTCAATCGCTTTCCCTGCCAGCCTCGATGCCAGGTCAGCAACTCATGAGTAATCTGTCCACCGTCCAAGGGATAAAGCGGCAGCAAATTAAGGAAGCTCCAGAAAATATTCATCACAATAAGACTAGCGACAATATAAGGAAGATCGATCGGACCTGATCCCGATTGTCCGAGCACGTCGAGACGCTCCAAGTCTTCGATCCTCGTTGGAAAGAACCAATTCCAAGCATCTAGTGGGGTGACTCCTGTCGTGAGATAGGCTAACAGGCTAACGATTGCCGCGAGACCAAGCCCAGCACCCGGCCCAGCGAACAGAATTTCGAGCCTCCCACGGAGGTCGCGGGACTGCCGCTCGCTGATACAGACCCCACCGAGCATATAAAGGACGATCCGAGGGTGCAGTCCTTGCAATTTCGACATAATCCCGTGGCCGAGCTCATGGACAAGAACGGAGACTAACACCAGAGCAACCCAGGTAAGTACACGCGAGGGACTATTGGGATCCCAACCCAGGATCGCACTGTAAATCCAAAAAATTGGATGGACTCGAACTGGGATATCGAAGACCTGAAAGCGAAGGTCATATCGAGTGGGATTCACCAGACCCTGCATTATCGAGGGGCTCCAAAACATGGGCCAAGAGTGCGTGCGGTTGCGATGATCAAGCGTAGGAGAGATTCGGCCGCTCGGGAAGTCTCTGAATGCTTGAGACCCCCCGAATAGGGCCCAGGGAACCCATTCAACCGATCCTTCTTCACAAGATCTTTCGCTGACGCCCAGTTTTTCTTCAACACAAACCGTGTATCAATGGTAATTTGAGCCGTGACCCCAGTGCCGCACCGCCCTCGAGAGGACTCCCAGCGATGACCCCGAAGCGAACGGTCTTTCACCAGAACAATCTCCTCAACGATCGATTCGAAGCGAGTCGAGCCGACTTGTCGGACGCAAACGCTCCGATCGGCCTCACACGTCGCGAATGGACCCGACGACTCTGCACTGTTGCGGGTGCCATGAGTCTCCCTGGGATTCTCGGGACGCTCGACGCGCGTTCGGCCTTTGGAGCAGCCAAGGGAAATCGATTCGGCCCCTTGATCCCTACAGCCGACCAACGGACTGGCCTCAAGCTGATCGCGCTTCCCGAGGGATTTGAGTACACGACCCTCTCCTGGGCTGGCGATCCGATGAAGGGTGAGGGCCAAAAAGTCCCACCGCTTCACGACGGCATGGCCGCATTCGTTGTTGGCGATGATCATGTCGTCCTGATCCGTAATCAGGAGATTTCGAACGGTAGCCCTTACGCTGCGCCGGTTTTTGACCTCACCCAAGGCGGTGGAACTACCAACGTCCTCTTCAACACCTCAAGCTTCTGTGAGGAAAAGACTTGGGGATCATTGACCGGTACAGTCCGTAACTGCGCCGGAGGTCCGACTCCTTGGAATTCGTGGCTGACCTGCGAAGAAACGATGGTTGATGGTCACGGCTGGATCTTCGATGTTCCGGTCTTCGGCTATAATCCACCGCTCCCGATCGAAGATATGGGACGGTTCTCACACGAAGCCGTGGCAGTCGCTCCGTTGGGAGTCGATCCTTCAGCCGTTGTTTATGAAACAGAAGACGCCGTTCCCGCTGGTTTCTACCGCTTCCGACCCCACAATCCCGAGGGGCTCGGGTCTGGAAGTCTCCGCGAAGGTGGGACGCTTGAGATGCTCGCCATCAAGGGAAATCCGACCGCCGACCTCTCGGTTGGTGTCCAGGTCGGAGAGCCCATGGACGTGGAATGGGTCCCTATTGCAGATCCGAAGGCAACGACAAAGACCGTCTTCGAACAAGGTAGAGAACTCGGTGGTGCGTCGTTCGAACGTCTCGAAGGTGCATGGTACGGCCTTGATGAAGCCGCCAATCCGACCATCTTCTTCGACTCTACAAGCGGCGGTGCAGCGAACGCCGGCCAAATCTTCGCATACGACATTCGGCAGCAAACCCTCAAGCTGATCTACGAGTCACCGGATCGTGAGATCCTCGATGCCCCCGATAATCTGACGGTGATCCCCGGCAGTGGCGACATCCTTCTTTGTGAAGACGGGTCACGGGCTAAGAAACTACTTCATGTTCTCACACAAGATGGTCAGATCTGCCCGTTTGCTGAGAACAATGTCGAGATCGGTCCTGGCCAGGCACCGAACTCTTGGTTCCCCACAGGTAATCGACACTCGGTCGAATGGGCTGGCGCGACCTTCGCCGTGATGCCAAACGGTGAATTAATCCTCTTCGTCAACATTCAGACACCGGGGATTACCTTCGCGATCAAGGGTCCATTCCTCTCCGCGTAAGGATGACCGAATCTGGACGGAGTTCCTCGAAACTGGATCATCCGCTCCGAGAACGTCTGACTGGGCCGACCGTCCTCGGCCCGGTCATTCACACCCACTGCCATCAGATTTCCTGGGCGACCCTGAAACGCTTTGTGCTGACGGATCGACGACAGGATCCGGTCAACCTCAATGCAATTGCTTCATCCGATGCTTCTTCTTAAGCGAACCGAGAGCCTTGGCCAACGATCACTCGGCCCAGAATTCTCGGGTTAAACAACTCGACAAAGAAGCTAAAGATGAAGCCCATTCGGACTATCGCCCCGAGAATCCGGGGGGATCGTTCTCGTAGTGCGATTTCGAGAACAATGAGCGCGGCGTTAAATCGCACGAAACTGAGACTTCTGACCGAGACCGCTCCGATCAAGCTTTCCTCTGTCCCCAAGAATCTTGAGAGCGTAGTTTCGATTACGTCGATCACCAGAGATCGCTGAGTCGAAGGCTCCAGATCCGCGCCAGTCTTGAACCCGCAAATCCCTAAATTCCTCTGTAGGTTTGACGATTTCACGTCAGACCGATACGATTCTTATTCCAAAATCAGACCTGAGTGATTCGGGCACACCTATCCTAACGAACGACCCCCAAGCAAAGCCGTCCGGAGTCAACTTCGACTTCGGTATCGACGGCTGGATGATCCCAACAGATCGAGGACTCTGCACGTGGCAATTGCGGTGAAGGACTTAATCGACGCCGGTGTACACTACGGTCATCGCGCCAGCCGGTGGAACCCAAAGATGAAGCCGTATATCTACGGCAAGCGGAATCTTATTCACATCATCGACTTGAAGGAAACAGTCCGCGGTCTCCTTCGTTCGATTAAGTACTTCAATCGAGTTGCCGCTGGTGGTGGGCTCGTTCTCTTTGTCGGTACGAAGCGTCAAGCAGTCGACATCGTGATCGAACAAGCCCAGCGCTGTAACATGCCCTATGTAACCGAGCGCTGGCTCGGTGGAACGCTAACCAACTTCCAGACGATCCGAAGTCGGCTTGATCGCCTTGAAGAATTGGAAGCGATGCTCGACAGTGATCAGGCGTTAACTTACTCCAAGAAAGCGCTTAGTTCGTTGAATCGGGAACGTCGCAAGATCCAGCGAAACCTTGAGGGCATCCGTCACATGACGAGACAGCCCGAGGCGATGTTCGTCATTGACCCTCATCGCGAAAAGATCGCAGTAAACGAGGCCCGGAAGCTTGGTGTCAAAGTCGTAGCACTGATGGACACTGACTGTGACCCTGATTTTGTGGACCTCCCGATCCCTGGCAATGACGACAGTATGAGGGCGATTGAGCTGATCCTCAGTCGGTTGTCACAGTCGATTATCGACGGGAGAGCAGCGGCACCTCCGGAACAGTCAGGACGCGGTGGACCAGGCAGTCAAGGGCAACCGAGTGGTTCTCGAGGTCGTCTCGAACGACGCTCGGAAGCACGGCCTGGCACCGAAAACGAAGCCCGAGGTCCCCAAGATCAAGCTGGACCAACTCCTTCCAACCCTCAACCGACTCCAACAGAAGCTCTGAGCCCTTCTCCGACTACTCCCCCTGAACCTGCTGGACCAGTCTCCTTGATGGAGCCTCCCCGCGCCGTTGGATTCCCAGTGGATCAATCGCCGACTGCTGCACCTGTAGAAGCCGCACCGGCCAGCGCCTCAGCAGCGCCACAACCGGCACCTGAAGTTACGGCACCAGCTGCTCAGCCCGCTCCTGCAAGCACACCGCCTCAGGAAGCTCCCGAAGCTCCGACCGAGCCAGCCAGCGCGGAGATCTCTACTCCTCCTGAGAGTCAGCCGACGGAAACTCCGACAGAGGCTCCTGTTGCTACCGAAGCTCCTACCGAGACTCCTTCCGAGAAAGACCGCAACGAGGCCGCTCCTGGTACAGCGTCGACCCCAGATAGCTGATTGTGGCCACTGCAATCAATCTCCGAACTCACAAAACCTCAGAAGACATCGAAACGAACCACTTCTTTTCTTAACGTTGATGGAGACCCCTCCGATGGCGGCGATTTCGGCTCAGACGGTTAACGAATTCCGAAAGCTCACCGGTCTGGGCCTGATGGACTGCAAGAAGCTCCTGACCGAAGCTGATGGTGATCTCAAGAAGGCCGAAACGCTCGCCAAGGAACGCGGCTTGAAGAAAGCTGCGGATCGGGCAGGACGGACCGCGTCAGCTGGTCGAGTTGAGGTCCAGATCTCAGAAGACGGACGAAGTGGTTCATTCATCGAACTGAACTGCGAGACAGACTTTGTGGCTCGGAATGACGACTTCCAGCAAGGAGCCAGTGAGCTTGCCCTTCATGTCCTCAATTTGCAGGACCTTCAAGGAGCCAAACTCGACGTTGAGGCGATCAAAGCCCAACCGTTCTTTAAAGATCCATCCAAGACAATCGCCGACAAGCTCTTGGAATTGAATTCAAGGACGGGTGAGAATGTGCAGTTTTCACGGGCTGCTCGGTTCTCCATTGACGGCCCCGGACGCGTTGATTCTTACATTCACCACAACAAGTCTGAAGGTGCTCTAGCAGCCGTCACTTGCCCAAGTGATGAAGTCGCACAATCAGACGCTGTCCTCAGCTTAGTAAAAGACTTAGCACTGCACGCCGTTGCTTCAAAACCAATCGCGAATAGCCGCGAAGAAGTTCCGGCCGAAGCGGTCGAGGAGCAGTTGCGGATCTTCAAGACTCAGGTCGCAGACAAGCCGGAGAACATGCAAGAGAAGATCGCACAGGGCAAGCTAAATTCCTGGTACGGAGAAATCGTCCTCGTCGACCAAGTCTTCGTCAAGGATTCGTCCAAGAAGGTCAGCGCCGTGATCAAGTCGGCTGGTGACGGGATCGAACTCTTCAACCTTGTGCGCTTCGCTGTCGGCGAATAAGGCGAAGATTCGGGCGGTCTCGTTCGCGTTGACCGAGGCATTCTCAGATCGTTCGGTGTTGATTGATGCTCGCTGCAGTGGGACGGTACGACTTCAGACTAACGGGCCAATCATCACCATGGACGCATCAGACCCCTTTCAAACCAACGACTTGGTGGTCTTTCGTCGGGTCTTGCTCAAACTTTCAGGCGAGAGTCTCGGGAGACCGGGTGACGGCGGTATTGACCCGACCGAACTCGTTCAGATCGCTTCGGAGATTAAGGCAGAACACGATCGTGGGGTTCAATTCGGAATCGTCGTTGGTGGTGGGAATCTCCTCCGAGGAGCTGCTTTTTCTTCGAAGACGAAGGCAGTCAAAACCGCCACAAGTCACGTGATGGGAATGTTGGCGACCGTCATGAACGGGCTCGCTCTCCGCGACGCCCTGGAAGGGCTTGGGGCTCCGTCGGTCGTCACGACTCCGGTCCGGATGGATAGCGTCGCCGAAGTCCTTGAAACACAGAGCGCCATTCAGCATCTCGAGGAGGGCCGTATCGTCATCCTTGCGGGAGGGACAGGAAGCCCATTCGTGACGACTGATACCGCTGCGGCACTCCGAGGCAAACAACTCAGCGTTGATGTGGTCTTGAAAGCAACTCGGGTCGATGGCGTCTATTCCGCTGATCCGGAGAAAGACCCTCAGGCTCGCCTATTCGACGAACTGACTCCAGTCCAGGTCCTCCAAGAGAACCTCAAAGTCATGGATCTCACCGCGATGGGATTCTGCCTTGAGAATGAGCTCCCGATCATTGTGTACAACTATCGGAAGACTGGAAACCTTCGTCGAGTCCTTAACGGAGATCGGATCGGAACTTGGGTTGGATCGAAACCGAGGCCGCTCGGGCGATTCTCCGACGATAAAGGATAACTACGGTCTGAGCCCTCTAGTCTCAGAGGGTTCTGATCGTCAAAATAATCCAAGGAGCGGACTCGTACCCGAATCGAGGGAACACCGACTCAATCGACCAACCCAGGCAATGTAGGCACAGATCGGTTCACTATGAGCATTGAAGAAATCACGCTCGAAGCAGAAGAGCGAATGGAGAAGTCGGTCGCCCTCCTCACCGATCACCTCCGTGGAATCAGGACTGGTCGTGCTAACACCGGCCTGGTGGATTCGGTCCGAGTCGAATACTACGGGTCACCGACGCCACTCAAGCAAGTCGCAAACTTAAGCACCCCTGAACCTCAGCAGATCTTGATCAGACCGTTCGATCCCAGTGTCATCGGTGACATCATCAAAGCGATTCAATCGAGTGACCTTGGTCTGACACCGACTTCCGACAACAAGACTGTGCGTCTGAATGTCCCTCCGCTCTCTGTCGAGCAACGGAAAAAACTTGTCGGCCGGGTCAAAGACCTCGCAGAGGAGGCAAGAGTCGCGATCCGTAACATCCGTCGTGACGCCAATAAATCGGCCGATCAAGAAAACACCGATAAGATCCTCACCGAAGACGACGTGAGTCGCTGCAAGGACGAAATCCAAGGTCTCACTAAGCGGTTCGAAGGCCGTGTAAACGAACTCGCCGAGAAGAAAGAAGCCGAGATTCTCGACGAGTAAGTTACCTCAAGCGGTCCTCTGAATTTAATCGGATCTTGACCGGAAGCTTCCGGATCGGCGATACTTTTAAGTCTTGGCTGAGGGCGATTAGCTCAGTTGGCTAGAGCGCCAGTTCGACACACTGGAGGTCACAGGTTCGAGCCCTGTATCGCCCATTTAGTCTCCTTTGATAGTCCGACATTCTGCGTTGCGGTAGCCCCTCAGATCTGGATGTTCACGACATTAAAAGTTTGGGGCACCAATCTTACTTACTCTCAATAATCTTAACTGATCCAATTAACTGATCACCGCACCAGCAGAGATCAGCATTCAATTGGAATGCTTAATTCAATCATTGCGAACTTCTGTGACGAATAGCACCTCGACAGCCAATATCAAATCCAAGCAACAGTTAAGTTCTTGCAGAATAAATAGATCACTAAGCTAAAGGGTTGATTTCACCAAGTGGCCTGCGCTCTCTTCGTCTTTCGAACTTCAAGGGCTTATAGTCCTGGGAGAGGAAGAATGGGTCGGCCGTACCAACTAAACCCTCCTCTCGAAATGTAAGCCAAGGCTTCTTTCGGTTCTGTGATTACCTCTCTACTCCCTCATCGCAATAATCTATCTGCGCCCAATCAAGGTAGGGATTCTCGCTCCAGGGGATCCTGAACAGGTGAAAACTTGGTCAGGCGTGCCCTATTTTATGATGCAAACTCTTCGACGAATTGTGTCAACGGTCGTGCCGCTCAAGCCTGGCCGCCTTGAGTTTAGTGAGTGAGGGATGCGGCTTGATCGAGTCAGCCGACGACTCTCCGGGCGATGTATTGTCCCGATGCCCGCTAGTCGTGAACTTCGATAAAGAGGTCAGGAAATCGACAGGCAAATTGACGAGCACCAACTCGATGTCGTTTTGGCGGTGACAATCGATCAGCTAATCGGTTACTTGACAACAAAGATCCCAATCATCAATCACTCGGATACTACTTTCGCGGCAATCGCTGAATTCTATCCTGCCTATTCAAATCTCTGGAGCTTCAGTCGAAACCGTTGCCATCGTCTGACGTCGGCAGTACTTGGGCGTGCGACTTATTGTACATTTCCGTCACGCTGGGCTGCGGACTCCTCGATCAGTCACTATGGGATCGAGCGGGAGAAAAGTTCATGTCATCCCCTACGGCGCTAACCTTGAGAATCCAGGCGACGCTGACTCGATCAAGAGAAATATTCTGGAACGCAACTTGTGTCAGCTACTCTTCATCGGGCGTGACTGGAAGCGGAAAGGTGGCGAGTTGGTTTACCCGACGCTTCTTGAACTCCGACGCCGAGGAATCGATGCCAATCTGGTCGTAGTCGGATGTGATCCGGGAGTCCGCCATGATCGCTTCGGAGTCATCCCGTTTCTCAACAAACAGATTGAGACCGACCGACACAGGTATGAGGAACTCTGGAAACGCTTTGCATTTCTGTTGATGCCGAGCAAACAAGAAACCTTTGGCGCTATTTTCGACGAAGCCGCTGCCTCTGGAGTTCCGGTTAATTCACGACGAGTCGGCGGGATCCCCGAGGCGGTTAGTGATGGAGAATCGGGAGTCCTCCTTGAACCTGACGCTCATCCGACCGATTATGCAGACGTGATTCAAGGAATCTGGAACGACCGTGCCAGGTATCGAGAAATGTCTCAAGCATCTCGGAGGCGTTTTGAGTGCCAGCTTAATTGGGATGCCTGGGCCCAATCGACCCTAAAGCTGATCGATCAGTCGATCGCCCAAACACCAGTACGTACCCAGAAGTCTAAAACAACCTCGAGCGTCTGGGAGGGCGTCCCGTTGCCAAGACCCAAATCTTTAGAGCACAAACTCGGGTGCCCTGCACCACAGGCTCGATTTGAAGCTGGTGTCGCCGTTGCGCAGGGCAAGATGTACGTCATCGGTGGTTACATGGAGCCCGAGTTGGCAGCAAGCGCTTGGACTTACTCTTACGATCCGAAGTCGGAGTAATGGTCGCGCGAGGCTGATGCACCGATGAACATCAGTCATGCCACTGCAGCGGTCGAGAATGACCGCTAAATCTGGCTTGTCGGTGGTTTTCAAGGACAGCACCCGGGGAAAGGTATCCGAGTTACCTGTCGGTTCGACGCTGCTGAAGGTCGATGGGATGACGGCCCCCCGCTTCCTGAAGTCCTTGCCTCAGGTGGTCTTGCGTTGATCGGGCGTCGCCGTCATTACTTCGGAGGGCTCGGAGAAGATCGTAGCACGAACTTCGAGGATCATTGGACACTCGATCTAGATGAATCGAACGCCTGGGAGCGACACGCTCCAATCCCCTTCGCTCGGACTCACTCGGCGATTTGTGTCGTTGACAACAAGATCTATGCCATCGGGGCCACTTCCGCCATGTTGTTCCCGGCAAGCCCGGCCAGATCAAACACTCTGCCGACCTCGATTACGTTCACAGCTATGACCCCGTCACCGACCGCTGGACCGAAGTTGCACCGCTACCCAAACGGCGTTCTCATTGCGAGCCTGAAACATTCGAATGGCAGGGAAAAATCTATTGTATCGGTGGTACAAATAATTCTGTTGGCGCTGTCTCTCGTTATGACAAGATCACAATCGGGCTCCAATTAAAACGAGTCTATAGAAAAGATCATTCGAAAACTCTATCCGGTCGATCACTACTCCCTCGACGATATCATCGTCTACGATCCGATTGCCGACTCCTGGTCGAATCTCGGTACACTCCCGAGGGCTCTCTATGCTCCCGCAGCATCGGTCATCGACGGCGAGGACATCGTCACCGGTAGTGGGCGTCGGGGCTGGCGCGACCCATCCGACCAAACCTTCCGGATCGATCTCCACGCAAGATAGGCATAAGAAGAACTGCTGATTGGATCAGCTTAAGATGCCGGCGAGGCGCGCACCAATGCCAAATTCTGAAAGAAAATGAGAAGCGCCGGTGCTCCGACGACGATATTAAAGTTGAGGCGGTCAATTGATGACCCCTCTCGGTTTGCGTGTTCCATATTGCCTTCCATTCCTCGCCATGTTCACCATCTTTGCTTGCCTTCGCGGTGTCCGCATTGTATGCTGCGCGGTGTAGGGTGACATCCGATTGTCTTCTCTGAAGCAACGCAACAGAGAAAGCGGTCGCTCGACGAGTGCAACTTGACTGCCCAATTAACGCGAATCAACGGTGGGGATCCGGCCATGAGTCGGGTAGTAATAACCGGTATTGGTGTCGTTTCGCCTAATGGCATCGGTCGGCTTGACTTCCGTGACGCGATCGCCGAGGGTCGATCGGGGGTCCGTCCCATAGAGTCGTTCGACTCTAGTGGGCTTGCGGTGAAAATCGCAGGCGAGGTTCAAGGCTTTGACCCAAGTCCTTATCTGGGCGATAATAAGAAAAATCGGAAGGTCATGAGCCGCGCTGTGAAGTTTGCGGTCGCCGCTTCTGTAATGGCAACCGAGGATTCTGGAATCGATACAGAAAGTCTCGATCCGAGCCGCTTTGGTGTCTGCATGGGCACCGGCATTACTCCGATCGACATGAGTGAGATTGCGTCGCCCATGCAACGCTCGGTTGGGGAAGATGGGCAAGTTGATTGGGAGCGCTATGTGATTCACCAGTCAGAGTCGATCTATCCACTCTGGTTACTTAAGCACCTCCCCAATATGGCGGCAGCACATATCTCGATCCGTCACCACGCGATGGGACCAAACAACACAATTGTGACCGCCTGTGCCGCAGGAACGCAGGCAATTGGTGAGGCATTCCGGCTGATCGATCGAGGTGATGCTGATGTCATGCTCGCAGGCGGTTGTGATAGTCGCCTCGATCCCCTCTTGATTGTCGCCTACCAAGCAATGAATGCCCTGAGCCGTTCCGAGCGTCCACCATCAGAAGTATCGCGACCCTTTGATGGCGAGCGTGATGGCTTTGTGCTCGGTGAAGGAGCAGCCGTTCTTATCCTCGAGCGTTTCGAGCATGCAAGAGATCGGGGTGCTCAGATCTTCGCGGAGATCAAAGGCTATGGATCATCCTTCGATGCCTACGGCTTAACCCGCCCTGAGCCCTCCGGACAAGGGGCCGCGCTTTCAATTAAGTCAGCACTTCGTGAGGCGAAGGTCGATCCTGACGACATTGATTACATCAATGCCCACGGCACCAGTACGCGTCTGAATGATGTGATGGAGACCAACGCCGTGAAGCGAGTCTTCGGTCATCGAGCTTCAGGGATCCCGATGAGTTCCCAAAAATCGATGGTTGGCCATTTGATCGGGGCTTCCGGTGCGCTCGAAGCCGCTGCAACGGCGATCACGCTGAACGAAGGGATTATTCCACCGACAATCAATCAGGCGACTCCCGATCCCGATTGCGATCTTGACTATGTCCCAAACGCTGCTCGCGAGATCCCTGCAGCATTGGCGTTGTCGAACAGTTTCGGGTTCGGTGGTCAGAATGCTTCGCTCGTACTCTCCAAAGTGTAACGACCTGGCTCATCTTTTGTGGAGATTCTCGCCTCCGAATACGGCTCAGCTCTTGATATCATCCCAGCGGAGTGCTGCGAGGGGAGCGAACACAAAAAGCGGTAGCCAAGCCGCTAGTACTGGCGACACAATCCCGGTCGAGCCCAGGTACTGCGAGACTGAGAGCATGCCGTAGAACATCGCTGAAGTGGCAATCGAGAAACCGAGATTGATGAATGTGTTTCTCGAAGTCCCACCCAGGATTAAGGGCATTGTGATGAACATCAGTGCCATTCCGAGGAAGGGACGAACGACTCTCGAATGTAAGAAGACACTGATCTCGGTAACGTCAGGCTCATTGGCTGGATCCACGATCGCTTGAAGAAGTTCCATTGTCGAAACATAGCGGAACCATTGTCGAGGGTCTCGTGTGATTGTTTGAAAGGTGACGTTGGATTTGAGGAACATCGACTCACCGGGACCACCGATGTCGTGCATTCCATCCAGTGACTCGGGGAACTCTTCAAGGAGCGCGGGATCATCGATGGAGATCAACACGTCATCAGGTATTGGTGCATTGGAAGGCATCACACGGGCCCGGCGGAGAAGCCAGCCTCCTTGCTCCGGAGCGTTTTGATCATCCTCAGGGATGTAGATCGCTTCAGAAGCCTCAATGCTTCCCATCCCCCTAATCTCAGGGATTGGGAGGAAGGCATGAAACCGGGTCACTAGTTGTCGATTAGGAATCCCTTCGCCGCCGGCACCGATCGAGATCCCGTTAAGGTCGAGCCTCGACCTCATTCTTGATTCCGGGATCCTGATCCCATCAAAGTCATCGGGGGTCTTCTGAAGCTCGTCGCCGACAATCGGGAGGACCAGTTCTTGATTCGCGATTGCCAAAAGATTGACCAGGATCCCCGCCACGAGGATCGGTCTAATGATTCGCTTCGTACCAAGCCCGGCCGAGAGCATCGCGATCAGTTCGTTGTTGCGCTGCATCCAGGTCGCGGTGAAGACCGCGGCCATCATCGCGATCACCCCACTGAGTCGATCGTAGAAGAGGCTCATCCTGATCAAGTAGTACCGACCGATCTTGCTGAAAAATTCGGTCCCTGAAGCAACCTCAGAAAACTCATCAAGATTAGCGAACGCGTCAATAATAATGACAAGACCAACCAACGCAATAAAGCAAATGAGGTAGGCCCGCGCAAAGGCGGCATAGCGTTGTCGGTCTAGAATCCGCATCCTGAGTCACTCCTTTTTCGATTTCGAGTCTGTTATCGGCTCCTACCCAACTGCTGCTTCAATTTCAGTCTTAGTCAGATGGGTGATGCCTCTTCTCCCCTGGCTAGTGTCGAGTAACCCGTCGGAGGACCAGACCACTGAGGAGCCCGAGTATCAGGTTACCCATCCAGAGCGTAAGGACAGGCGCGGCAAAGCCTTCCTTGCCCAGGTTGACCCCGGCGAGGGTGAGGGGATAGTAGAGGACGATGATCGGGAGGAAACAGATCATGAAGGCACCGAGGAAATCACCTCGGGCTCGCCGGATCCCCACCGGTGCCCCCAGAAGAACAAAGAAGAGTGGGCTAAACGCAACGGCAACCCTCATCTGCCGTTCCGTCTCTAGTTTTCGGTATTCGTGCTCCCAATAGGTGTAATCATTATAGGCTTGTCTGATCGTTCCCCAGTTGATGAATAGGAGGTGTCCCGAAGCGATCTGGAATCCTGCTTGAGTCACCGCCTTCTGTCGCGCTTCCATCGACCGTTTCTGTATTTCCGCTTGCTTGATCAGCAACTCCGAGGCTGTCAACTCCTGGACTGGTGGCGAAATCGCCGCATGTTGGCCACTGAGGGGAAACTCGAGACGCTGATTACTGATGAGCGCAAAATCAGAATTACGCGCATCACCTGATATTGATGCATCCGTTAGTTCAACTTCGACAATGTCATTCTTCTGGTCGAAGTGCAGTGAGGCTCGACTCGCAAAGACCCGCATGTCAAACGGGTAAACGGCATCTTCGTCCCGATCGCGATGGAGGAAGAGCGCGTTGATCAGCTCGCGGTCTTCAACACCACGGACGACGATTTTGAACGGCCACTGGGAATTGCTGAATGATTGCTGTTGCGCAAGGACCCGGTAGAGCATGTCTTCCATGTTCCGAAAGAGTGCGGCTCTTGCTTGTTTGTTGGCCCGAGGGATCAGGTCGTTACTCAGGACGAGAAGTCCGAGGCAGAGCACTGTCCCCGTGATGAACGAAGGCAAGAGCCAGGTTAGTACATGGAGCCCCGCCGCTTTCCCGGCAAGAACTTCGTTGTCCGAGGCGACCTTTCCGTAGACGACGGAGACGGCGAACAGCAGCGCGACCGGCGCGGTGTAGGGCAACGTGCTCGGCATCGCAAAGGGGAGAATCCCGAAGATTTCCCGAGGACCAAGCCCCGCCTCCGCCGCTTTCGGGACAACCACAATCAAGACAAAGATCGATGTTAACGCGGTTAACGCCAACAGAAATGACTTGAGGACCTGCCCAATCACGTATCGGGGGAGGATCCCGATCGCATAACGCCTCAAGAATCTCATGAGCACCGTCCAACTCCGGCTTCCCTACCTGGAATCAAGCGCAACGGTCCAAAGCCCTAGAAGCTAATCGACCGAATCACTCAAGTCCATTGAAGTTTTCTAGGGCGACATACGTCACGAGCCGGCCATGGTGTAGCACTCGGCAAGTGCCGAAGCGATCCGCTGAATCCCCACCACGAGCTGCTCGTCGTTCAAGAGCCCGAAACTGAGTCGGGCAAAGCGATTCGGGACCGGTCCCGGCTCGCTCGGAAACGCGAACTCCCCAGGCACGTACAGGACTTCATGCTTCAAGCATGTGTTGAAGAGTGCACTCTCGGGTCCCGTGTCGACCCCTTCCGGGAAACTCAGCCAAACATAAAGGCCACCGCCTGGAGCATTCCATTCGAGCCCCTCAAACGGAGCAAGATGTGTCTCGATCGCTGTAATGAGCGTCGTTGCCTTCTTCCGATAGACGTTTCGGAGTTCCTCGGCATGGATTTGATCGAGGCCTTCGGTCAGGACACGATCGAGAAAGATCTGAGCGAAGTGGTTGGAGCCGAAATCATTGTGCCCTTTAAGCTTGAGGACTTCCCCCACAAGTGCACTCGGAAGAACACTGTAACCAGTCTTGAGACCTGGACTAAACGTCTTGCTGAAGGTCCGCGCGAGAATCACCGTCTCGCCGGCTTCATCATGTCGCCAAACGCTCGGAGGTTCGGGATCACCGAACGAAAGGCCACGGTAGGCAGCATCCTCTAAGACGAAAAGCGGATGATGCTTAGACCAACGCTGTGCGGCGCGGACCAATGGTCCTCGACGCTCTGATGCCAGACTCACTCCCGTCGGATTGCTATGTTCGCTGATCGTGTAGATCAGTTTGACGTGATCGATCTCTCCCGAGGCTTCCAAGGCGTCAAGAGTTCGCTCCAACGCATCAATCTGCATGCCGCCCTCATCGGTAGGAATACCGATAACGCGAGCCCCTCGCGCTTCCAATTGGCTCAAAAAGACAAAGTAGGTCGGGGACTCGGCGATCACGATGTCACCAGGATCGAGCAAGACATCGGCGACCAGGGCGAGGAGCTGCTGGGAACCAGTCGTGATCACCATCCTATCGATGGCGTCTTCAAATTGCCCGGGAAACGCACCTTCCTCGGCCTCAATCCGTCGGATCAATTGCGTTCGGAGTGATCGATCACCGATCGTCGTCCCATATTGTAAGGCACGCTGCGCAGTGGGGAGATCGTCGAGGAGCTTGTCGAGAACGACTCTCGACTTAGCCACGGGAAGGGAATCCGTGTCCACAAATCCGGCGGCTAGCGAGATGATGTTGGGGTAATCGATTGCCTTCTTCATCAAGTCGCTGATCGGAGAGCTTGATGGTCGTCGCGCGAACCGGCTCAGAGCGGCTTCGAGGTTCATACCAGTGATGGGGGTTTGTTGAGTGGGTTGGTTTCCGAGCGGATCGACCACCAGAGGCACGATAACGGACCTGCCGATCCTGTCAAGCGAGGGACTCACACTTGAATTGTAACGATTCGCGAATCTCTCAGTCGCTGAGACAGCTTGAACACCCTATGAGTTCGGATCTGGTGTCGACTTCGAGGGCTTGATAGCTTAGACAACTTGTGTCGACACTCTGCAAGGTTGGTAGAGTGTATTGAGCCCCAACCCTTCAAAGCACCACTGGACGGTCGAATGGCTCGAATCTGCTTGATTAACCCTCAGTTCCCGACATCGTTTTGGGGCTTGAACCATGGCCTCTCGTTGCTTGGCAAGCGTTGCAACATGCCGGTCTTGGCTCTCCCGACGCTTGCTGGATTGACACCTCCTGAACATGAAATAGTCGTCATTGACGAAAATGTTCAGAAGCTTGATTTCGACGAACTTGGAGAGTTCGATATCATTGGTGTCACCGGAATGACGGTCCAGCGTGATCGGATGATTGAGATTCTGGAAGAGCTGAAGGCGCGCGATCATTTCACCGTGGTTGGTGGCCCTTGGATCACCGTTGCCGAGGGCTGGGAGCGGTTCGAGGGACTCGTTGACGTCACCTTTATCGGTGAGGCTGAGGAGACCTGGCCCCGATTTCTCGAAGACTGGGAGCGTGGGACATTTGAAGAACGCTATGAGCAGTCAAATCCGACCGATATGACCAAGGTCCCGGTCCCTCGATTTGACCTCGTACCGATGCAGCACTACGCGATGGGATGTGTCCAGACCTCCCGAGGCTGTCCGTTTCAGTGTGAGTTCTGCGACATCATCGTGATCTTCGGACGAAGACCGCGCGTGAAGCCGGCTGAGCAAGTCGTTGCCGAAGTCGATGCCCAGTACCGTCGCGGTGCCCGGATGATTTTCCTGGTCGACGACAACTTCATCGGAAACAAGAAAGCAGCCAAGCAGATCCTTCGTGCCTTAGTCGAATGGCAACGGAAAGAGGGTTATCCAGTCGTCTTCGGAACCGAGGCTTCCCTTAATCTCGCTGAGGATGAGGAGCTTCTCGAACTAATGGCGGAAGCTTCGATGAATGCAGTCTTCATTGGGATCGAGAGCCCTGACGAAGACGCCCTCCGTGAAACAAAGAAATATCAGAATGTCAAACAAGACTTCACGATGCTTGATCGTGTCTGGAAAATCCAGAATGCGGGGATCGAAGTCTACGCAGGAATGATCGTCGGTTTTGATTCTGATGATACGGGCGTTTTCGACCGTCAATTCGAGTTCCTTTCGCGTGCCCGGATCCCGGCGGTAATGGCGGGGATGCTCTCCGCGATCCCAAGCACACCTCTCTACGATCGTCTCCAGGAGGAGGGCCGACTCGATAACGCCGCCGCCGATGATCCCGAAATCGCCACCAACGTGATTCCGCTACAGATGACGGTTGAGGAAATGCGTGATGGCTGGGTCAACCTCATGGACCGACTCTACGACCCTGAGGCATTCTTCCAGCGGTTCGACGACCTCTCAATCACGGGCGCTATCCCTGTCGGCAATGCCAAGATGAGTTGGCTCTGGCGTCACCGACCCCACATTGCTTTCATCCAACACATCGGAATCCTGATCACGTCGCTCGTCATCCTCGCCCGGATCTGGCGTGACCCAAAGACGATCCCATTTCGACCCACTTATGCTAAATATCTCAAGAAACTGATCGCACAACGACGACCACTGCGCCTCCTCTTCGTCTTCGCGACCCGCTGTGTGATGCACACGCACTTCGCCACGATGACCCGCCAGATGGTCCGTGGCGAATCCCGGCTCGTCAATACGTAAGATCGCGATCAAACGACGCTCCGACTCAGTCCGTTAGAGGATGAATCGGAGCGTCCGGCAAACGATTCTACAGAATCCTTGGGGGCAACGGACCGAACGGCGCACGGGATGAACTCAATTACTCGTCCTCCTCGCCGTCTTGGTTCGCCGGAGAAGTCTTAGCCTTGAGTTCCTGAACAAGTTGTTGGAAGTCCTCCCGATCCTTGAGTGGACCCAGGTAGGGGTCGGTAGTGAGTCGCTCAGACCCAAGGTCCGCACCGAAGGCAGCCGTCCGGAGAGCATCCACTGCCTCTTTGCCCAGTTCATCCCTAGTGATCTTGAGCGGGGATTCAAGACAACGGGCCAGATCCATGGCCAAGGTAAATGAGGCCCCTGGATTGTTCGGACGAAGGGCCTCCCGCTCACGTGCGGCTTGAACCGCTTCCTCGATGAGGCCCTGAGCCTGGAGCCGACTGATTAGGTTCCCGTAAAGGAGATCGACCTGTTGGACGGGCACTCCAAGTTCCCCATCACCGACCAAGGTGATCGCCCGCCGACAGACTTCAGTTTCCTCGTATCGACCCGATTCACTAAGATCCTGAACCAGGTGGTTCACCGCATCGACAAGTGCATTCTGAAAAGCTCCCCTTCGAGGAGAGGTGCGCACAAGCTGGGCATAGAGTTCAACCGACTTGATCGAATAGTCAATTGCTGCCGCCAAATTTCCTTCGGCTGCTCGTGCCAACGCAACATTGTGGTAGCAGATGGCGAGAGATCGTCTGAAATCGGAAACGCCGGGCTCCGACTCGTTAAGGGGTACAAGTATTTCTAAGCCTTCCTGGAACCGCTTGGATGCCTCCTCAGTGCGGCCGAGAGCGTTCAAGACTTCCCCGAGCATGGCAAGCGAAGACCCAACAAGAACGCGGTGGTCGGGAACATCTGCTTCTTCTCTTGAGACCAAATCAAAGGACTGCGCCCCCTCTTCCATCAACGCTGCTGCCTCCTCAAGTTTCCCAGAGTTCTGAGCGTGGAGGCCAAGGTTAAGGAGGTTCCTGCCAAGAGCCTCACGTAGCGAAGGAACCTCAGGATGTTCCGCGATCAAGGGGCGAAGGATGTCAACAGCGCGCTGGTTTAGCTTTTCAGCATCAGGGATCCTCCCTAGATAAAGGTGCGCTACCGCCAAGTTGTTCGTTGTTCTCGCCAGGCTCTCGTAGAGCTCGATTGCATCCTCGTGATCTTCGGTGATTTTTTCGAGTGACTCCACCATTGACTGGATTCTTCGAAGAGCGCTATTGGGTTCGTCCATCTGAACGATGACGTCACCGAGCCGGGTGTAGCTATCGGCCAAGCCTTTTCTGTAGTCGGGGTTGGCGGGATCTTCAGCAAACAAAGAGGTGAACCCTCGGATCGAAGCCTCCAACTCATCTCGAGCTTGATCGTTACGACCGAGGAGATACCCGATCGACCCGAGACCAAGTTGTCCCGTCGCGAGCAAATAGCGCTGAGTTTCCGATGGAGACAATTCAGCAGCGAGTTCTTGGGCAATTTCTTGGTAAAGTGCACTCGGCCTAACCAACAGTTGCTCGCGTACTTCAACAGGAACCGCATCCTTCCGAAGAATCTGCTCATTCGCACCGTTGTAATAGCTTGAAATCGCTTCCATCGCACGGTTGAGCCAGCGTGCGGTCTGCTTCTGAGCGATTTCAAGGTTACCGTTGGCTTGGGCAAGTTTCGCCTCATTGGTAGCGGAGAGTCTCCACAAACTTGCCAGCGCGAGGAGCCCGACGAATAGAGTGGCTGCGGCGGTCGTTACCGTGGTGCGATGCCTACGGACCCATCGCCAGGCACGCGTACTCAACGGTTCGACAAAGGCGGTTACAGGCTCGTCTGCCAACCATCGCTCCAGATCATCAGCGAGTAACCGGGCGTTGGGATATCGGTCTCCTGGTTGGAGTGCCATCGCTTTGACGCAGATGGCATGAAGTGGTCGCGGGATCGAGGGATCGACCGACCTGGGCCGGGCGTAGTCACCGCGACGGACGCGGTCGAAAATCTGATTTGCTGGAGTTCCTGCGTATGGTGGATGTCCAACCAGGATCGAATAGAGTGTGGCACCAAGGCTGTACACGTCGCTTGGTGGGCCAAGGAGATCAAGTCCGCCACCAGTCTGCTCAGGGGGCATGTACTGAGGCGTACCAACGACCGAGTGCGGCAAGGTCTGCTGGAGATCTTCACCGCTTGGGGGACGGAGTGTCGGCTCTCCGTTCGTCGGGGTACTGTCGTCAGGACGACCAACGACCTTTGCCAAGCCCCAGTCGACTACCAAAGTCTCACCATACTTACCCACCATGATGTTCCCGGGCTTGATATCACGGTGCAGCACTCCTCGATCATGCGCATAAGCCAAAGCATTACAAGCGTCAACCAATTGTGTAATCAACCGACGTAGTTGAAGCGAACGCTCCGATGGGTCGACGTTCTTGGCCTCATCGGTGTGGTAGGCGGCAATCGCGTCCTTTAGGCTATCCCCACGGATCAGTCGCATTGCGTAAAACGGCCGTCCAGTCCCCTGCTCTTGTCCGAGGCTGTATACCGGGACGATGCCAGGATGCTCAAGGCTCCCTGTCACCTCTGCTTCGAAGACAAACCGCCGTCGGTCTGGCATGTGGTCCGCCATTCGACTCCGGATCTGCTTCAGTGCGACTTCACGATTGAGTTCGGTGTCTACCGCTACGTAAACCTCACCGAGACCGCCCTGTGCATGGAGTCGTACAATCTGAAAACGCTGGGGGAGTCGACTGTCAGGAGATCCTGGAGAAAGGGACCTAACACTATTCCTTCCATCGAAGGTATTCCCTGACATCGGTGGCGTTCTCAAGTGAGCGAGGCTGTGTGCAATCTCAGGATCGTTGACTGCAGAAAGGCTCTCAATCACCTCCAAGGCCGGAGACAAGGTTGAGATACTTTGCTCAGTAGAGCCGCCATGACGCGCTAGGTGACGTTCGAGCAAATGCTCAAGCGCCGCGTGATCCTCAGTAGTTAGGTGACCTCGATCCTGGAGGATCTGTTCTAACGGCGTTCCTTTCTCAAGCGCCCAGGCCTGCATAGCCTCGATGAGCTGGTCTTTCGATACAAAGTCCATCTGAAGCGCAAGCAGTCCGTATAGTAGATTGCGGTCCGCAGTCGTCAGCGGCATCAGCGATTCTCCAAGTTAACGACGATGCATTACATTCAGGGAATATCCACTTCTTATGATGATAGCTGTCGTGACGAGATAGCAAGTTCGTTACCTCGCTGATAACCGTCAAAATCCTCATTGAATTTAAATGTCAATAATAACAAATTTGAATAGTGTGATTAAACCTTACGCCACCAGATTGATTCAGGGTGCCCGGTTGTCACTTGGGCAAGTTCGAGTTCATGCCGGAATCGTGAGGCATCCAATGGATAACCAGCCGAGGGTTTTAGTCCGGGGACCCGTTGAGCCCAATATCGATTAAAGAGGGTCATCCAATATTCGCGGAGGACCTTACTCACAATCCCAGCGAGCGCAACGAGGCCGTTGGTCGCGTCGGCCTTGGGACTAAACTCAAGGATGATCGAACGGCCTTCGTGTTCGATTTGATAGCGGCTCAGCTCAGGCCCTTCTGGCCCTCCTTCGATCATCGCCATCGGAAAAACACTTTGCAAAAGCGATTGATAATAATGACGACCACCATGTTTATCACTTGCAATATTGAGTACCGAGCCTGGTTGCCCATCATCGCAGAATTGATTGAGCAACTTTTCAAACATATGAAAGTGCACTAACGACTTTGACCGGAGCTGTCCCAGTAGCTGATTAAATCGCGCTGGTCCGACGAGCAGAGCTCGTACCGCCAGGATCCGCCAGAATTCAGAACGGAGGGGACGAGCCGTCAACAACTCTTGGAGTCGCTCAACTGAGAGCGAAGTCGGTACACGGAGCGACTCGTTGCCACCGACCCAGGGACTCAGTTCAGCATCAGGATCGACATTGATCCCTAACTCCTTGAGAAGTCCTCGATAGTCAGATCGATAGCCGACCCCAGCCTCGGAGATTGCTGACGCTAAAGCGGCTTCAAGACGGTCAAAGCCTTTGCCCTGACGATAGAGTCGCTTCGAGTCATCGAGCCAGAGGAGGGCAGAGTTGGATCCAGCCCGACCCACCAGGGGCGCACAGTCACCCCAGAGATCGGGTGGACGATCTCCGAGACTTTCGATCAGCACTGCTGTCATCACAAACGGGCCGAGTTTGGGGCCATAGCCCGCTTCGTCGATACCGACCCAATACACCCGACCTGGATCATCACTCAACCGACGCCCAACCCTCACGCAGCAGGTACCTTCGCCTCGTTACTTGCGGGACGTCCCTCAGCCAGACCAACCTTGACCTGATCGTCTTGGTTGAGGTCGTCGGTCGGAGACTTCTGTTCCGCCCAGTTACCGATGGGGGCTTTTCCTTGGATCTCGCCGGCAAGCGACTGGTAGTCCATGGCCCCTCGGCTGCTCGGTGCATATTGGAAGATCGATTGGCCGAAGCTCGGGCACTCGGCGAGCCTGATGTTTCTTCGGATCCTGGAACGGAAGACGACGGCGTTCGACCAAGGTGCACTGACTTGTCGTCGCCCTTCGAAATAGCGGTGGAGGTCATCGACCACTTCCGCCCCAAGTCGGGTCCCAGCGTCGTAGAGGCAGATCACGACCCCCGAAACCTTGAGGTCACGATTCACCCGTTGGCTTACTAAATGAATTGTCTCCAGGAGCTTTGAGAGACCATGAAGCGCAAGAAAGTGGGCCTGTAAGGGGATGAAGACCTCACGAGCCGCACAGAGCGCGTTCAAGGTCAGCACACCGAGCGACGGTGGACAATCCATCAAGATGAAGTCGAAGGGCTCGCTATCGTTGTCGAGATGGTCCCGGAGGATGACTTCACGACCGACGGTACCGATCAACTCAACTTCGGCGGCGGCAAGATCGATATGACTCCCACAGACGAAGAGATTTTCATCGACCTGGTGGCGGGCTTTCTCGATGGGGAGCCCCTGAGTGAGGACTTCGTAGAGCGAAGGTCCGGAACGCCCGGGCATCAATCCGAGATGGAGCGTGGCGTGCGCCTGAGGATCAAGATCAAGGACGAGAGTCCGATGACCTTCGGCAGCGAGAGCCGCCGCAAGATTGACCGTCGTGGTCGTTTTGCCGACACCGCCCTTCTGGTTTAAGATCGCGATCCGTCGCGTCATCTTGGTTCCCTCCACCCTCTCTGGCTGTCACGGATCTGATTCAGTCGATCGTAAAGACTGCCGGAGAGTCTACTCAGCACCTGATGATGCGCAAACCCGATTCCGCAGCAACGAAGACTCGGTTCAGGCATAACCAATCAACTACTCTGCCAAAACGGAAACTGGTCTGAGGAACAAGAGACCTACCATCGCCAGTCTTTACCGACGTCTGGATTGACGATCTGATCGGCCGGCCATTGGCCTCGGGCGAGTTTGATAATCGACTCGGCCGCCATCTCAGCCATCTTGTCCATCGCCAAGCGATCAATCCCGCCCAAGTGTGGACTCAGGACCACTTGGGGGAACTGGAAAAGTGGATGGTTGGGAGGAAGCGGCTCCGTACCAAAAACATCGAGGCCAGCACCGGCAATCCGTTTTGACTTAATCGCATCAACGAGAGCCGATTCGTCCACTAGCCCACCCCGTGCCGTATTGATTAAGATTGCGCTCGGTTTCATTAACCTAAAGCGATCGGCGTTCATCAAGAATCGGGTCGAATCGTTTAATGGGGTGTGGAGGCTCAGTACGTCCGATTCCGCGAGTAATTCGTTCAAGGTCCGTGGACTGGCTCCAGCCGCTTGGATGGAGTCATGCGAGACGATTGAATCATAAGCGATTACCGACATCCCAAACGCTTTTGCGGGTGGGATCATAGCGCGGCCGATCCTGCCGAGTCCAAGCAATCCTAGCGTCTTGGAGCGGAGCGGTTCGACCAGCATCCGATTCCAACGACCAGAACGGATCGCCTGATCATTCTCGACGATCTGTCTCGAAACTCCGAGCAAGAGGGCAAATCCATGTTCGGCGACACTCTCGTGATTTGCCCCGGCCGTAATCGTCAGCACGACGCCACGGCGGGTCGCCTCTTCGACATCGACCGCATCGTAACCAACCCCAGTTCGTGCAATCACGCGGAGTCTCGGCGCTTTATCGAATAGCGTGGATTCGTACGGCTCGCTTCCTGCGATCACCGCCGACGCCTCTCCGATCAACGCATGGAGTTCCTCTTCTGTGAGTGGCTCATTTCCGAGCGGATCGATGAGCCTAAATCCCTCGGCGAGCAGGAGGTCTCGGAACCGTCCTGCTTGCCCTCGGATTGGACCAGAACCGATAATAATTGCTTCAGGCATCGCGAAATTGGCAGACCGGATTTAGTGCAGGTTGAAACTTCTGAGTGATCACATTACTCGCGCAGACTCGTTCAGACAACAACTCGAAGACCAGGAAACGACTTCCGTCAACATCGGAGGAACCAATTTGCCCATGGATCTTCTGTGCATTGCTCTTGATTGAGTGTTAGGATTTTGGAACGTCGCAGCGTTTCAAGGTGAAACTGACGACTGTCGGAGTCTTGTTGTGCCAGCACGCATCTATATCACGCAACTAATCCCCGAACCTGGTCCAAGCCTCCTCGCCGAGGTTACCGACCAAATAGAGCAGAATCAGGAAGATCGGGTCCTCTCAACCGACGAGTTGATAGAAAAGGTGGACGGGTTCGATGGAATTCTCTGCCTCCTCACGGATCAGATTGATGCTCGGGTGATCCAGGCGGCCAAGCGTTGCCGGATCATTGCGAACATGGCAGTTGGCTTCAACAACATCGATGTCGACGAGGCGACGCGTCATGGCATCGCCGTGACAAACACGCCAGGGATCCTCACGGACTCCACGGCTGATCTGACCTGGGCATTAATTCTCGGGATCAGTCGTCGGGTCGTCGAAGGGGATCATGAGATGAGGGAGGGACGTTTCCAAGGTTGGGGACCGCTCTACATGCTCGGGGGCGATGTGACGGAAGCGACCCTCGGTTTGATCGGACCCGGTCGGATTGCGACAGCCGTCGCGCGTCGCGCTGCAGGGTTTCGGATGAAGATTCTCTATTATGGTCGTCGCCGGAACGAAGAACTCGATCAGCTCGGTGGAACGCTCGTCACCCTTTCCGAGCTCCTAGCTTCCTCCGACTTCGTAAGTATCCACGTTCCACTCACCCCGGAAACCCACCATCTGATCGATGCCGAGGCCCTCGAACGAATGAAGCCAACGGCCTATCTGATCAACACGTCGCGTGGGCCCGTGGTTGATGAAGCTGCACTGGTTAAAGTTCTACGGGAGAGTCGGATCGCGGGCGCAGGGCTCGATGTCTACGAGGCGGAACCCGCGATGGCGGAGGGACTTTCCTCATGTTCGAACGCAGTTCTCTTGCCCCACCTGGGTAGCGCCACTCGAGCCACTCGGGGCGCGATGTCCCGGCTTGCCGCTCAGAATTTGGTCGCCGGACTCTGTGGTCAACGTCCTCCACATCTCGTCAATCCTTCGGTTTGGTCCCAGCATGCTTGAAGCGCCGGAACATGTAAGTCGGGATCACTAAATTACAGCTAAAACACATCAATGTAAGGCTCTCTCATGTAACGACACTCCCCTCAGCTTGAGCCTCTCCACAGATCCAAGTCTTATTCTCCCAGGATCGCCGCATGGTCGTACTGAGATTTCACCTCACTCCCGACGACTTATATACCCAACTACCTGAGTTGCGCTTTGCCTATTTTGCAGGTCTAGACCGTACTCCCGAATGGCTCCAGATCGAGTTCACCCCTGGTCTGATGACCTGCCGACGGGCTGGACAGGAAAGTGGCCGTTACTATGTTCCTTGGCCGATCGCACAAGTTGGACTCCCCTACGTCGGCACCGCGACCCTCGCTGCGCGAGACGAACCCTATGAACTGCCAGTTGAACTCTCAAGAGGCAAATTAACTGACGTCCGAAGCCAAGCAGCAGAATGGCAACAGTTAGGACTCGTCCTTTCGGAATCGGTGACAGAACCACTTGAATCGGCTCGCCAGGCCTTTTCCCGCGCGGTTACTGCCGCTCCTCGCTCTGATCGTGTCACCGAGTTCTCCGAGATTGCTCTCAACAAGGCTCACGAAGCGGCCCACTCCTTAGTGGAAACCTACACCGAGCAACTCATGGAGATCCGACGGGAGACATCGGCGAAACTCCCCACACTCTTTGCCTGTGGTCTTAATGCGGATCCAACTCAAGGAAATTGGTCCGAGGAACTTCCGGGTGCTTTCAATGCAGTCCGGCTCTCGTGTACGTGGGCAGAACTCGCACCATCGGAAGGACGTTACGATTGGGAACGATTCGATGCACAGATTGCGTGGTGTCGGTCGCGGAATCTTCTCCCAATGGCAGGACCACTTCTTGAGTTCCGACCCGAATCGCTCCCGGAATGGCTCTGGCTCTGGTCGGGCGACCAAGAATCGCTTACGACGATGGCCCTCGAGTTCGTCCAAGAGGCCGTCAAACGCTACCAAGGGCGGTTAGCAACCTGGCATCTCGCCGGTCGACCAGGCTCTGGGGAACTCCTCGGGCTTTCAGAGGAGAATCAGGTTCAACTCACAGCTCGGGCGCTCCGGCTCGCGCACCAGATTGACCCAGTTACCCCGTTGGTCGTTGACCTCGATCGTCCTTGGGGGGTCTCGACTGCCCTGTCTAGCTCTCAACTAGACCCCCTCCAGCTTGCGGACTTGCTCTCAAGGGCTGACTTGGGACTCGCAGGGATCGGACTTGAGATCGCGATCGGGGCTGGCCCACCCGGGAGCCACCTCCGAGATCTCCTCGAGTTTTCCCGACTCTTAGATCTCTATAACACGCTTAATAAGCCGATTTATGTAATCCTCTCGATTCCGTCGAATTCGACGAACGACCCCAACGGTCTCCCTGAAGCAAAGATCGATCCCAGGCAGTGGCCCAACGAGTTAGACGACCAGTTTCAGCGAAGGATAGTGGCCGATTGGGTCTCGCTGGCGGTCGCAAAGCGTTACGTCCGAGCGGTGATCTGGCAGCACGCGACCGACCATGGCCCCCATCTTTATCATCATGCCGGTCTTTTTCATGAGGATCAGACCCCAAAGCCTGTACTGGACTGGCTCAGACAATTCAGGCGATCTTACCTGGTTTGATAGGAATAAGATTCCGGCCTTCGAGAGGGGGGCGACGGAGGCGAAACGAACCATTCCCAGAATCGTCCCATAAGTTGACATCCGTTGGGGTCGTCCGATAGGTTCAACATTAGAATAATTTCTTCAAGAATCTCTATCCAACGTAGGCAGGCTCGCGCTCGATCCCGATTGTTAATCGAATCAATTCCCGCCTCGTCCCGCTTTCGAGAGGAACCGTGGTGATGCCTCAGATTGGTCCATGGGCCACCTCTTTGCCAATCCTACTATTACTCGTGACCACGATCGCTGAACCGATGCTGGGTGATCCGACACCGAGCACCGCCAGCGCAGGAGAAGACGACGGTCCAACGTTTTACAAGGATCAGGTCTTGCCGGTCCTTGAAGAGCATTGTCTCCGATGTCACGGGAAGGGTAGCAAACTCCGAGGCAACCTCAACTTAAGCCACCGCGAAGGGGTCTTGAAGGGCGGTGACTTCGGACCCGCGGTTGATCTTGAAGCACCCGATCTCAGCCTTCTCCTGGAAGCGATCAACTATGAAGGGCTGGAGATGCCTCCGTCGGGGAAGCTCGATGATGACGCCATCGCGATTTTGACCCGTTGGGTGGAACTCGGGGCCCCCTTTGATCGAGCTGGCTCTGCCACTCCGAACAATGAGAGCGACGAGGAACCTGAGGATCCACTCGTTACTGATGCTGATCGCAAGTTCTGGTCGTTCCAGCCAATCCAACGTCCTCCGATTCCCGAGGTTGGGTCGGAACCGGGTTGGATCCGAAATCCAATCGATGCGTTCGTCTTAAGGCAACTCAACGAATTTGAGCTGACTCCGGCTCCTCCTGCCTCCAAGATCGCGCTGCTCCGTCGTCTTACATTTGATCTGACGGGTTTGCCACCGACTCTCCAAGAAGCTGAAGCGTTTCTGAATGACGAGAGCCCAGTGGCCTTTGAGAAACTCGTCGATCGACTCCTAGGGTCACCTGCTTACGGAGAGCGTTGGGGGCGTCATTGGCTTGATGTTGTTCGCTATGCCGAGACCAACAGCTTTGAACGGGATAGCGAAAAACCATTCTCGTGGCGTTATCGCGATTATGTGATCAGAGCGTTTAATGACGACAAGCCATACAACCGTTTTGTGACCGAGCAGCTAGCCGGTGACGAATTGGCTGACGCCGATCTCGATGCCATCATTGCGACCGGGTTCTACCGCCTCGGTGCTTGGGATGACGAGCCAACCGATCGACTCCAGGCTCGTTATGACGAACTCGATGACATCATCACGACCGTTGGCCAAGGCTTCCTCGGGATCACGATCAACTGCGCTCGATGTCATGACCACAAGATAGACCCGATTCCTCAAGCAGACTATTACCGATTTCTCGGCTACTTTCATAACCTCAAGCCCTATTCGTACGCCGAAGGGAATATCCTGACCGAAATCGCGACCGAGGCCGAGCGATCCCGACACATCGAACTAACCGAGCAGCGCAAGAAGGCACTCGCGGTTTTCGAAGCGCCATTAAAACCACTCGAAGAAAAGATTCTCGCAACAGTTCCTGAACCGAGACGGACCAATCTCCGGAAGGGGCCCTTTGAGCGTCGTCGCCACGTGCTCGATGGCATGGCGGATTCGGTCCTAGGACCTCAGGAACTCGACGAGTATGAGGAACTCATTAAGGCATACAAGTCAGTACCTCAAGTTCCTCGACTCCCTCAGACGCTTAGTGCACGCGAATTCAACGACGAGATCCCTGAGACCTTCGTCTTGATCCGGGGGAGTGCCCATGCACAAGGCGATCGGGTTGAAGCTGGTGCACCTCGGGTCTTAGTCGCTCCAGATCCCCCTCAACCTGCCACCCCAGCTCATGAGAAATCGGCCGGACTCCGACGAGCACTCGCAACCTGGATGACCGATCCTGAGAACCCGTTGACGGCTCGGGTAATGGTGAACCGAATCTGGCATTACCATTTTGGTCGGGGGATCGTCCGAACCCCTAATGATTTCGGTAATCAAGGTGCGGTACCGACCCATCCGGAACTCCTCGATTGGCTTGCCTCAGAGTTCATTGCCAACGGCTGGAGTATCAAACAGCTTCACCGGACAATCCTGCTCTCAAACACCTACCGGATGTCATCGAGGCCTGAGACGGAAGCCCTTACCCTCGACCCCACGAACGACCTCCTCTCGCGATTTGACATGAGAAGGCTTGAGGCTGAAGAGATCCGCGACTCTCTCCTCGCTGTCACGGGGCGCATGAACCATCAGATGGGAGGCAAAGGATTCTATTCATCGATACCATCCTACAACCTCGCGCTCCAATCAAGCCCAGTGAGTCGCTGAGCGCACTCAACTCCCCGAGAACGGGCTCGTCGTAGCATTTATATCCATGCAAAGCGTTCACTAATGACGCCGATCTTACAGAGCTTCGATATGCCCGACCCGGATTTCTCTTGTCCCTCACGCTTTGCAACTGTCCAACCAACCCAGGCACTCTCAACCCTCAACGGCGAGTTTTTGAACGAACAGGCTCGCCATCTCGCCAGTCGAATTCGGACCGAAGCGGGGAATTCTCCTGAGGATCAGGTTCGTTACGCACTTCAACTTACCTTGATCCGATCGCCGAGTGCTGGAGAAATCGCTCGCGGTGTCAAATTGCTCGATCGACTCGAGTCCGAACAATATCTCGATCCCGATCAGGCCCTCGAACTCTACTGCCTCTTGGCCTTAAACCTGAACGAGTTCCTCTACTTGGATTGACGGCGATTCCCGGCCTCTCCACCAAAACAAACTGACTGGAGCAGATCAAATGATGGACAGGTTGAATCAGCCCCGAGGGTCATTTTGCGGACGGACGCGTCGCGAATTCCTCTGGCAGACCGGCATGGGTTTCACCGCGCTCGGGCTTGGCGATCTTCTGAGTCGTGAAGCTGCCCGTGCTTCAGATGCCGATCTCGGAACGTCGGAGGGGATTCCAGAGGCTGGTGCCAATCCGATGGCTCCCCGACCTCCGCATTACGCTCCAAAGGCCGACGCTGTCATCTTCCTCTTCATGTACGGCGGGCCGAGTCACGTTGACACCTTCGATTACAAGCCTGAGCTATTCCGGCTCGACGGCAAAACCGTCGAGGTGAAGACGAAGGGCCGAGGTGGCTCGAAGAACCAAGGGCGGATTGTCGGCCCCAAATTCAAATTCCGACAATACGGTGAATCAGGTCAGTACGTCAGCGAGCTGTTTCCAAACCTCGCTACCTGTGTTGACGAGATCGCCTTCATCAAATCGATGACGGCCGATAGCCCTCTCCATGGTTCGGCGATGCTCCAGATGAACTCGGGGCGAATCCTGAGCGGGAGCCCTTGCCTCGGAAGTTGGGTCACCTACGGCCTTGGTTCGGAGAATGAAGATCTCCCCGGCTTCGTCGTGATGCTCGACCCGATCGGCGGACCAATCTCGGGCGCGAAGAATTGGTCGAGCGGCTATATGCCTTCCGTCTATCAAGGGACCATCTTGCGATCCGAAGGGGAGCCGATCATCGATCTCCGACGTCCCGAAGGAGTCGATCGACGAACACAACGGATGGTGCTCGATAGTCTCAATGCCTACAACTCGGAGCACCTTGCTGCTCGATCTGACAACTCCGACCTTGCCGCCCGAATCTCAAGCTTCGAGCTGGCTTACCGGATGCAGATGGCTGCCCCCGAGGCAACGGCAACGGACACGGAACCCCTCGAAACCCAAGCGCTCTACGGAATCGATGATCCGAAGACGGAAAACTTTGGGCGACGTTGCCTCTTGGCCCGCCGCCTCGTCGAACGAGGCGTCCGGTTCGTCCAAATCTACGCCGGTGGTGCCCACAACGATGACAATTGGGATGCCCACACCGACATCGTGAAAAACCACGGATTTCATGCCGGAAGAACCGACAAGCCGATCGCTGGACTCTTGAAGGACCTGAAACGCCGTGGTCTCTTAGAGAGAACCCTGGTGATCTGGGGCGGTGAGTTTGGTCGTCAACCCACTGCGGAATATGAAAAAGGGACCGGCCGTGACCATAATGCCTATGGGTTCACGATGTGGATGGCGGGTGGTGGGATCCAAGGTGGAGTCTCGGTTGGCGAAACTGACGAACTTGGGTCAGCTGCAGTGGCAGATAGTTTCCACGTCAAGAATATCCATGCGACCGTCCTTCACCAGCTTGGTCTCGACCCCAACCACTTGAGCTACTTTTACGGTGGACTCGACCAAAAACTCGTCGGTGTGGAAGGGGCTGAGGTTATTCATCCGATTGTTTCGTAACTGACCGAGCACCAATCTAAAATGTCCAAGGGCCTAAGCGAACATACGGTCACGGTTCTTCTGATCGATGACCAACCCCTCATCGGTGAGGCCCTCAAGCGAATCCTCGCGAGTGAAGCCGACATTGCATTCCACTATTGCAATGATCCTTCCCGTGCGTTGGAGATCGCGGGAGACGTTGGCCCAACGATCATTTTGCAAGACCTCGTCCTGCCGAATGTCGATGGCCTGGACATGGTGAAAGCCTATCGAGAGGACGATCGGACGCGCGACGTCCCGGTGATCGTGCTTTCGACGCGCGAAGAGCCCAAGACTAAAGCCGATGCATTCGCCTTGGGCGCGAACGATTACATTGTGAAGCTCCCCGATCGTCTCGAGCTGATCGCGCGGATCCGCCACCATTCCCGCGGTTACATTAACCAACTCCAACGTGACGAAGCATATAAAGCGCTTGCGGCAAGCAAGGAAGCGTTGGCACGAGAAGTCGACGAGGCGGCGCGTTACGTAACGTCGCTTCTCCCGAAACCGCTCTCCGAAGGAAGTGTTCGCGCTGATTGGCGGTTCATCCCCTCTGCAGCTCTCGGGGGCGATACCTTCGGTTATCACTGGATTGATCAGGACTACTTTGCAGTCTATCTGATTGACGTTGTCGGCCACGGGGTGGGAGCGGCCTTACTCTCAGTTTCCGTGTTGAATGCGATCCGGACAGAGTCACTCCCGAACACAGACTTCCGAGACCCCGGACAAGTGCTCGATGCCTTGAACACAAGCTTCGAGATGGCTCAACAAGGAGACAAGTACTTCACTGCTTGGTACGGTGTCTATCAGGTCTCCAGTCGTACAATCCGCTACAGTGGTGGCGGTCATCCCCCCTCAATCCTCATTGATCAGGTAACCAAAGAAACGGTTCAACTTGAGGCAACCGGACCCATGGTCGGTGCATTTGAAGGCCTCGATTTTGAGTCCAAAATCTATCAGTTGGAGCGGCCCGCCCATCTTTTCGTCTACAGCGACGGTGTTTTCGAGATTACCCAAAACGATGGAACGATGTGGCCGTTTCGAGACTTTGTTCAACACCTGGCCAAGAGTGATTCAGACCATGGAGATCTCGACCAATTCGTCGACTCCATTCGTGCTCTCGCGGGTCAGGAAGGATTCGAGGATGATTTTTCAATTACGCGGATTCAATTTGACCCCTGATTGATCGGTTATAGTTGAGAGCAGAACGATTCCGGATCCTTGGACATTTTTTGCATGGCAACCGAATTCCAGCTGAGTCAAACCGCAGTGGCTCCGAAATCATCCCAATCCAATACGAGTCGCTCTGAGCAATTCGTCGGATTCACCCTCCATGACGCGTTCTATGCGATCCCCATTCTTAAAGTCCATGAGGTCATCCTCCCCTGCCCGGTCACTCGACTCCCCCATGTTGCTGAAGAGGTCGACGGGCTGATCAATCTCCGAGGGAACGTCCTCCCTGTGATCAACCTTCGGACCCGGTTCCGCCTTCCGAGTCAGGATGCCGACGACCAGACGCGGATTGTGATTGTTGACCTCGGTGAAAAGCGAGTCGGGATGCTCGTTGATGCAGTCACCCAGGTGATGAAAATCCCCTCTACTGAGCTTCAGACAGCTCCTCCAGGGATCGATTCCGTGACAGAAGGTGCAATTGCAAGCTTATTCCATCACGAGGGGCAACTCACCATTGTGCTCGATGTGGACCGCCTTCTCTCGGATCTAACCGAACGTCGGGTCATCATCGATCAGGGAAAGTCGGTTCCCCAACAGACTTCAACCGCGATCGAATAGGTGGACGGTCACCAATCTCAACGCGCTGATTGATCCATTTCGCCTTCATTCTATAAATACTAATCGATGGGACAAGATCCGATGGCAACCGAAGTATCGACAAATGATCACCAAGTAAGACGAGCCGAAGCGTCGAGTTCTGGTGACCAATCACGAGTCTCTTCCCGTCATGACGGTGATCCCTTGGCACTCGCTGAAGAGGCGCAGGCCTTGATTGAGCACACCACTGCGGACGTCAATGTCATTGTCAAAAGTCTCGACGCGATCATCGAGTCCGATACTTCTCAACGAATCATCCGAGGGATCCTTGGAGCCATTCGGGAGGTCTACCACTGGGAGATTGGTGCCTACTTTGAACCGGATCCTCGGCGGGAAAAGCTTCAGTTCGCTGTGGAAGACTGCTCAACCGACGAGTTTCGGACATTCCTTCGTGAGCAGTCTCCTCAATCTGGTGAAGGGACGATCGGGATGGCCTGGGAACGTCGGGTTGTCGCTTACGTCAGCGATCTCCAATCCGACCCGATTGATCAATGCACCGATCCTCAAGCTCGCGAGGCAGGGATCCGCGGGATCGTTGCATTCCCCATCGAGATTGAAGGAAACCTCAGCGGGATTGTCCTCTTGGCCTCGAAGACGCCGTTCACTGTTTCCGGCACCCGCCTCGACGCGTTGACAACGATAGCCCGAACGGCATCTCATAAGATTGCCAAGTTGGGTCAACGCCAGGAGATGGCGCATTTGGGCCAAATGGTGGCAAATGCACCGATCAGTTTGATGCGGCTCGACCGAGACCTGCGGCTTCGGTACGTCAACGAAGCTGGCTATGCAACTCTCCGTCGCCTAGAGCCGTATCTTCCGGTTTCGATGGACAAGATAATTGGCCAATCGGTTGACATCTTCCACACGAATCCAGAACGACAGCGTGAGCTATTGAGCGATCCGAAGAATCTCCCGCATCATGAGACGATTCAGATTGGGCCTGAGATTCTTGATCTGAGGGTCGCAGCGATTTTTGATTCCGACGGCAATTTTAGTGGGCCGATGCTGACCTGGGAGATTGTCACTGAACGTCATGTGCAATCGATCCGGGAAAATGAGATGCTCGCCGATTCCAATGCGGTGAACTTCCTCTTGATGCGTCTCGTGAACGCTTCCTCTTCTGAGTCAGCGATTCGGATGGCGCTGGACACGGTGAAGGAATCCTTCGGCTGGACTTACGGAGCCTACTGGAAGCTAGATCAAGTACAAAATAAGCTGGTCTTCGCTGCGGAGTCTGGCACCGTCGACGATGAATTCCGTAGGGCAACCCAAGAGGCTGAATACCAAGAAGGACAGGGCTTAAGCGGCCAAGCTTGGCAGCGCCGCGAATTGGTTGTTGTTGAGGACCTCTCCACCCTCACCCACTGCCCTCGAGTGATCCCGGCGAAGAAAGCCGGAATTACCTTCGCAATCGCAATCCCGATTGAGATCGGTGGTCAGGTGATCGGAACGATGGATTTTCTGACCCAGGGAACTGAAGCGCCGACGGAGTCGCGACTCGGAGTGATGCGGAGCATTGGTCGGCTGCTGGGTTCATCGCTGGAACGAATCATGCAGCGCGAACAGCTCGACCTCTCGAAGCAACGCCTTGAACGAGAAGTCAACGAACTACTGCGGGTTGCCGAGGCGGCTGCCCAGGGTGATCTGACAGTCGAAGTCACCGTCCAAGGTGACGATGACCTGGGCCAGCTCGGCAAGGGTCTCGCCAAGATGATCGCCGACCTCAAAGCTGTCATCGCCCAGGTTGTCGAGTCGACGCATCAGTTCGCCGAGGGCTCTCATGTGATCGCTGAGAGTGCTTCGTACCTGAGTGAATCATCGCAAGATCAAGCCGCGACCATCGAAGAGATGTCTGCCTCAATTGCCCAATTGAGCCGGGCAATCAACGAGATCAGTGGTAACGCCGAGTCTGCCCGGAGCCAGGCCGAAGAAGGGTCGCAACTTGCTAAGCAAGGGGGTCAAGCCGTTGAGCAAGCCATCGAAGCGATGACTCTGATCACTCGATCAAGTGAGCAAGTCAGCGATATCACTCAAGTTATCGGCGAAATTGCGAGCCAGACGAATTTGTTGGCCTTGAATGCCGCGATCGAAGCCGCGCGTGCCGGGGAACACGGGCTCGGGTTCGCAGTCGTCGCCGATGAAGTCCGGAAACTCGCGGAGCGTTCCAGTGCTGCCGCGAAAGAGATCACCTCCCTGATCAAGGAGTCAACCCGACGGATCCACGACGGCGCCCGGCTCTCTGAGAACGCCGGCCAGACCCTCGCGACAATCGTCCAGGGCGCCGAGCAGACCGCCGAGGGGATCGCGAAGATCGCGTCCGCGACACAAGAACAGTCCAACTCCGCTACTCAAATCACGAAGGCGATCCAAGACGTCTCCGGGATCACCGAGACCAACGCCTCCAGTGCCGAGGAACTCTCTGCGAGTGCCGAGCAGCTCGGAGCCCAGGCTACCACGCTTAAAGAAGCGATTAACGGCTTCAAAGTCTGATCTGTCTGTCACGACAACGCGTAAGTCAGACGAATGGAGGATCTCGAACTTCTTCAAGAGGCCGATCTCGTTTCTGTCACCATCGATCGTCCTCTTTTTAGCTCGTTCAACTCGATGGACATTGAACCCCTCCCTGACAAACTGTTTCAGTCTTTTAGCAAACTGATCTATGAATCGACAGGCATCCACATCCCTGAAAATAAGCGGATGATGCTTTCCAACCGTCTCCGAAAACGTATGAGGGCAACCGGTAGTCCTACATTTGCATCCTATTTCGCATTAATCACTTCAAAATCTCCCGAGGAGATCGCGGAACGCCCCCACTTTCTGGCAGCGGTGACTACCGGCGAGACCTATTTCTTCAGGGATCCCCAGCAATTCGATTGGTTCAGCAACGAGTTCCTTCCCGAACGGCTCGAACAAAGCAAGCAAGAAGGTGCTCCCAAGGAACTTGCCGTTTGGTCGGCAGCGTCGAGTAGTGGCGAAGAACTCTATTCCATCCTCTTTACGATCTTAGACCGGAACAACGACGACTTCCTTGATTGGAAGATCTCCTTGATTGGAACTGACGTCAGCTCAGCCGCCATCGAGCAAGCTAAAGCAGGGACCTTCGTGACCCGTTCGACCCGGCAAATTTCCCCGCACCAACGACTCCGCTACTTCACTTCCGATCCCCTTAAAAGCCTCTGGACGGTCCGTCCCGAGTTTCAGGCCCGTGTTCAATTCTTTCCGCATAACCTATTATCTCCAATGCGGCTGATGAAGTTTGACTGCATCTTTCTGAAGAACGTGCTGATCTACTTCGATGAGGGTTCCAAGAAGAAAGCGATCCAATTCGTGGTCGATGCCCTCCGGGAGGGGGGCTATCTCGTCGTTGGCCCTGCTGAGGGCCTTAATGAACTCCTCAGAGGACTCACTAAGTGCCGCAATTGGCTCTTTCAGAAGCAATCATCGTGAGGCGGCGCCATGATGTCGGGGTTTGATCCCTCGGAACTCTTACCGTTCTACCTCGATGAAACCGATGAACAGATCGGTGCGATTAACGATGCGCTGCTCCAATTGGAAGAGAACCCTGGTGATCAAACCGCTCTTCAAGAGGTCTTCCGACTGGTCCACAGTTTGAAGGGATCGGCTGGTTTGATGGGGTTTGACGAGGTCGGGGTTCTCGCCCACCACCTCGAATCTCTCTTCGACCAGCTCCGAAGTGGCACCCGAGAACTCGACCGGAGTGCCGTCGAACTCTCATTCCGTTGCTTGGACCAGCTCCGTGATTATCATCGAGAGCTCCGAGCTGAAGGACAAGGACATGCCAACCTTGTCGAAGTCACCAACCGCCTCTTGAACTACCTTGGTATCGCTGAGCCTGGTGCCGAACCAACCACCGAGCCCAACATCTCCGAGGAATCGGCTCTTCAAGAATCGGAGCCTCCGACAATTGCGGAAGACCTCGGAGCCGAACTCCAAACGACTCCCGGCACCGTAACGGTAGACGCAACTGAGGGAACAGGGCCCACAAACGACGAACCGATCCCGTCAGAATCCTCCGATGGCAACCCTCTTCAGATCAAGGTTCAGTTTTCGACTGGTCTGCAACTGCTCGATCTCAAAGCACAACTGATTTTGAATCGACTGACGGAACGAGTCCGACTGATCAAGACTGATCCGCCAACCGATCAGTTGGATTCGTTGGATCAGACCGGGGCGCTGACGATTTGGGTCGAGCCAGGGCTCGATGCGCGCGAACTCCGAGAGCTTGCCAGCG
Source organism: uncultured Isosphaeraceae bacterium (assembly GCA_964510225.1). GTDB lineage: Bacteria > Planctomycetota > Planctomycetia > Isosphaerales > Isosphaeraceae > CAZEAN01. Next base: position 23,336 of record CAZEAN010000003.1, on the reverse strand, counting down.
TCGATGGCGTTAAGGATCTCCAGATTAGTGCAGGTCTGGAGGTACCCTCCGCGGAACCAGAGATCCTGGAGGAAACGACGCCGGAGCAGTCGGATGCCGAGCCGTCGAACTCCGTGCCGTCAAACTCCGTGTCGTCTGATGCCGAGCCATCTAACTCCGAGCTAGCGATCACCACTCCAGCGACCTCGTCGTTGAGCCCAACCGAGCCTTCTCGCTTCGAGCAGTCCGAGCCGGAATCAGCTGAAGAGACGACGGATGGGGTCGCACACAGTGCAATCCGTAAACGAGTACGGATCGCAGAGACGCTCCGGGTTGATATTGATCGACTCGATGCCCTCATGAATCTTGCGGGCGAGTTGGTGATCATCCGAGATCGGTTCGCTGACCTTGCCTCGACCCTCAACGAAACGATCAAATCGACAAGCACGCAAGTGCTCGCATCTGATGCGCTCGAACGACTCGAAACCGTCCGTCGCGGCTTGATTCCGGAGGATCAACCGGAGGATTCTCCGTATCATGCGTCGAGTCGCTGGAGTTCCCAATTCCAACGGCTTCAAGATGACCTGCAACGGGTCGAGACGGACCTTGGCCGGATCCGGAGTTGCCGTGAACGATTAGGCGCTCTCTTGGAATCGGTTGATCAACTCGGCCGACTCTCCGATGGGATACAACGTGCCGTCCTCGATACACGGATGGTCCCGATCGGGCCGATCCTTGAACGATTCCGACGGGTCATCCGGGACCTCAGTCTCGACTCCGAAAAATCGGTTGATCTCGTGATCGAGGGAGAATCGACTGAGCTGGACAAACGGATGATCGACGAGATCAGCGATCCGTTGATCCATCTTGTCCGCAACGCTGTCGATCACGGCATCGAGTCAACCCAAGATCGCCTCAAGCTCGGCAAGCCCGCCACAGGAACGATCTCGCTGAACGCCTCGAACCGAGGCAACCGGGTCATGATCTCAATCCGAGACGACGGCCGTGGGATCGACGCCGTTCGACTCCGGGGCAAGGTCATCGAAAAGGGCCTCGCCCGCTCGGTGGACATTGAGAGACTCTCTGATGACGAGGTGATTCCGTTTATCTTCGAGCCCGGGTTTAGTACCGCAGCCAAGGTTACAAGTGTCTCCGGTCGTGGTGTTGGGCTTGATGTCGTCAAGGAGCGTGTCGAAAAGCTCAATGGTGCCATTGCGATCGAAACCGAACTCGGCGTTGGTACAACCTTCCACATTCAGCTACCGTTGACGATTGCAATCCTCCCGAGCATGCTCGTGCTGATTGATGGAGTGACATACGCCATTCCCGTCGCCGATATCAGTGAGATCCTTTCGTTAGCTCCAGAGCAAATCCTTCACGTTCATGGTGAACGGACACTTTTTTCACGTGATCGGTTTATCACGTTGATTGAACTTGCTGATGTTTTCGAATGGCCACGTCTGTCCAAAACATCATCTCTCGACGACCATGAGAATGATCTGGAAAATGGCAACTTGAGAACCCCAACAATTATCGTCCAGAGCCGTCGCTCATCAATTGCACTCGTGGTTGATCAATTGCTGGGGCTTCAAGATGTCGTCCTCCGATCGATCGAAAAGAATTACCGATCGGTTAATGGAATCGCGGGTGCTGGAATCCTCGGAGACGGACGGGTTGCCTTGGTCCTCGATATCGACGCGCTTGTCTCGCTCGCTTTGAATCGTTCCTTTACCGTTTCGAGTGCCCCATGAATGGCCCCCTCGCAAAACTTCAAGACGCAGTGATCGAAGGCGGGGACCGTGCCGTCATAGCGGCCCGACGTTGGCTCGGGCCGCATCTCGAGGATCCTCAGGCCGAGGTCGCTAGGATCCAGTCTTCCGAATTACCGCACTTGTTTGCCGCAGAGCGAACACTCTTGGCGATCTGCAGCCACGAACTCCAAGGAAACGACGACTTCATTGGCCTCGCTTGTCTCGCGGTTGAAGATCAACTTATTCCTTGGATCACGACCGAGTTATGCGGGAAGAGTCAGGAATTAGACCCGGACCGTGCGGAACTCGAGCACTCTTGCCTCGCAGAAACATCGAACATTCTGACGACCCATTTTGTCTCCGGAATCGTCGGGGTCCTGTCCCCTCTTGCGGATCCGATCGTTCCTGGTCCACCGATGCTCCACCGAGGGAGTGCTGGCGATCACCCTCACTTCTCAAGGCTTCGAAACCCTCCATCACCCGAACATCAAGAATTCTTCAAATTGAGCGCTCGATTTCAAGTAAGTCATGCAGGTGGTCGATACTCGCATCTTCTCCACTTGGTTGGTCTCGTACCACTTAGGAACTTCCTAAGAGAGTCTGGAACGGCTGTGGACCGAGCCGAGGGGAGAAAATGAAGAGGATTGCCACCCCACGACCTAGCTCACTGATCTCAGTGCCCATCGGCCGTTGGGCCGTTGCGCAGTCACCAACGAAGCTTCGGACCCTTTTGGGCTCTTGTGTTGCGGTAATCATCATTGATCGGATCCGTCCGATCGGTGCACTTGCCCATGTTGTCTTGCCAGAAGCACTCGGTCGTCCTGAGACGGGGCGTTATGCCGATACGGCGATCCCAGCAATGATTGAGGCCTTGGACCGCCTTCGGGCCGGGCCTGGAGCCGGGCGGACAGAAGCTAAACTTGTCGGCGGATCGCGGATGTTCTCATCCTATGCAGGTCCCGACGTTGGACAACTCAATGAAGCGGCTGCACATCAATTGCTTGCAGAACTCCGGATTCCTGTCGTTGCTGTTGATACCGGCGGAGTCTTCGGCCGGACTGTGCTCTTTGATCCCTTGACCGGTAGTGCCAGGGTCCGCGGGGTTGGCGGATCACTCATTGACTTGTAACAGTTATCAACTTCATGCACACCCGTTTTTTTAAGAGGGCGAGGTCTCAAGCTAACTGATGAACCGACTCTTGATTGTCGACGACGCACTCCTGATGAGGAAAATGATCCGTGAGATCGCCACCGAAGCGGGTTGGAAGGTGGTTGGTGAAGCCGTCGATGGACAAGAGGGAGTTTCACTCTACTTCTCGACCCGGCCCGATCTTGTCACGATGGATCTGATGATGCCGGTGATGGACGGGCTTGAGGCCCTCAAAGCGATCCGAGCTGGAGATCCTGCAGCCCAAGTCGTGGTAGTGACCGCCATCAACCAAAAGCAGACCCTCGCCGAAGCGATTGGTGCGGGTGCCTCCGACTTTCTCCTGAAGCCATTCGAACGCGAGTCGCTAATCCGGTTTTTGAACAATCGAGCGTCTTCCGCAAACAATTCCTCCGACGCTCCCAGGAACGAAAACGGTGAATCTCCCTGAGGAACCGATTCAAGTCTTGATCGTCGATGACTCGGCACTGATGCGACAACTCCTCAAGGAGTTGCTCAGCTCAAGTACAAGGATCCGCGTCGTCGGTACAGCGCGCGACGGCTACGAAGCGATCGAACTTGCTCGACAGCTCCGTCCCGACGTTATTACCCTCGACGTGGAAATGCCACGCTTATCGGGACTCGATACACTGCCGCTCTTGCTCGACGTCTACCCAGTTCCCGTGGTGATGATTAGCAGCTGGACTCACGAGGGTGCAACCACGACGGTCGAGGCACTGGAACGCGGGGCAGTCGACTTCTTACCGAAGCCGACCAAGAATCAACTCACCGAGTTGCGATCGGCTCATGAATTGATCGTGAATAAGATCATCACCGCGGCGCAAACCCAGGTTAAACCACCTCCCTCGGCATCCAAGAGCATGCCGCCACAGGGAGAAAGTCGCTTCTGCGCCCTTGAACTACCGACCAGGGTCGATTGTGTAGTGATCGGAATCTCGATCGGTGGCCCTCAGACGTTGGTTAAGGCGTTGCGGCCAGTTAAACCGCCATTGCCCCCGGTCTTGATCACACAGCATATGCCAGACCCGTTCGTCAATGCGTTCGCTGCCCGACTCGACCGAGGCTGTAGTGTCCCAGTCGCTATTGCGGCGAACGGGGGGAGACTGGAACCGAATCGAATTCTACTCGCACCAGGTACACAGCACCTTTCAATCATGGGTCGACGGCCGACATTTCGGATCAAGCTCGATAGCAGACCCCCAGTCAGCGGACACCGCCCTTCGATCGATGTCTTGTTTCAGTCGGCAGCCCTCACTCTTGAAGGTAACGCCGTCGGAATCTTGATGACCGGAATGGGTCGAGACGGCGTCGAGGGCTGTCGCCAAATCCAGGAGTCTGGAGGTTTCACCTTTGGCCAAGATGAAAGTTCGTCAATTGTTTATGGAATGAATAAGATTGCTTTTGAACAAGGTTACATCAAACACCAATTATCAAGTAATGAGCTCGCATCGTTACTAATGGAGTTGGGCCGCCGGGCTTCCGGATGACTCCGCGGTTGACCGGGGCAGCACGATGGAGATGAGCGCTCCATCGGCACGCGGTATGGGTCGGACAGTGCCACCGTGTGCCTCGATGATCCTTCGGGCGGTTGCAAGTTCCAGTCCGTGCTGGACACCGTCTTGTTCTACATAGGGTTCAAAGAGATCTGAGAGCTGGTCGTGGTTGAAATCAACCGCGTCACCGCCAATCGTGACCTGCAGCGCGGGCTCCTGGTGAAGCTCATCGGCTTGGCAGATAACCCGAAGTACGCTCGGTCCGTCGCTCGACTGCAACAATCGACTCAGAATAGACCGGAACGCCAGGACCATCCTTGAAGGATCGAGGCAACAACTCACTTCTTCCGTCTGGATCTCTTCAGCCAGCTCAAGTTGCCGTGATTCACGATCCGGTTCCAGGAGATTCCAAGCCTCACGCCAAACATCGGGGAGGTCGAAGTGACCGGCCTGAGGCCGTACCGGGGCGATGTAACCGTAGAGAGCTTCAAACGATTGATAGAGTCGCGCTTGGCTCTCTGCGGTCGCATTGATGAGCTTGGCGGCATCAGGAGAATCGTTAACGTAAGTCGCCAGTAACTCTAAACAGGATTTTGACTGTTGAAGTGATTGACTTGTTTCGCGGAGGAGTCCCACAGCGACTTGTTTGACGGCTTTCCAGCACTCGACTTTAGTTGCCTGTTCCCGCTTCAGTTTTGCCTGAGTGATTTCAAGACCAAAAACAACTAATTGCTCTTGTTTCTCCAAGATATAATGAATAGAGGTATTGCAGAGGAGCCAACGGATCGCGCCGTCGGGTTGGCGAACTGGGAGTTCAAGGCCGTCGACTTGCTGTTCGGAGAGGATCCGGATCCAAGGTTGATTGGGGTCCATTTCCTCAGGGTCGACAGGGAGTCCGTAGGCAACGTGCTGACCAACCGCTTCGTGGGCCGAGATGTTCCAGAGTTCAGCGACGAACTGATTGATCCACTTGATGATGCCGTTCTGCTCTAAGAGCACTACGGCAAACGGACTCTGCTCGAGTACGACACTAGGGCATCCCTGCCCAGACCCTCCTTGTTCCATCGTCGTTACCTAACCGATCGATCATGAAATCAGGGAAGAATGTCGGTAGTCGTTCTCCGAACGACCACGAAAACAATTGCCCGACGCAGCCATCGCGCCCCGGGCAATTCCGAAACGGTCATCGTTGCTCGCCCAATCAGTCGTTCAGCGTTTTGAGACGGATGTTCCGAAAATCAATCCTGCTGCCGTGTCCTAGAAATCCGAGATGACCCTTCGGACGGGAAAGACCCGGATGCGGTCGACCGTCAGCAGTCCCACCGTCAGAGGCTTCATCGAGGTTGGCATCTACAATAGTCTCGCCGTTTAAGATCACTTGGATCTCGCGACCGACACAGCGAACTTCTTGCTTGTTCCACTCCCCGACAGGATTCAGATAGCCACGCTTTGCGGGGACCACACCATAAACAGATCCGTGATATTGATATGGTTTTAGGTTCGCGTATTTTGGTGCGGTGTTGTCGAGGATCTGGAGTTCCATTCCGGCGTAAGCCGCATCACCAGTTCCGGGGGCCCGGACACCAAGACCATTGTTAGCGCCGGGGGTCAACCGAAATTCAAACCGAAGCACAAAATCACTGTACTGTTCCTCGGTGTACAGGTTGCCACCCTGGGCCGGCTTGCAGTACAGCATCCCATCATCGACACCGTAGCCATCGGTATCGCCAATCCAACCGCTCAGGTCCTTCCCGTTGAAGAGCGGTGTAAAGCCTTCTTCGACCTCGATATCTCTTGCAGAGGCACCACTAAGAAGAATCAGGGAGATGCAACCGGTCACGATGAGTCCAAGTCCACGGCGCAGTGGCATGAGGGTCACTCCGTTCGTTCTGAATTGATGTTCGTCTTCTCGCAGTTATCGTCGCCGCAAAGTCGAAGAGGCAGGATTATTGCCAAACGTCATCCGTCATGTAAAGAGTTCAGCGATCGGGGACCCGCCTTCAACCAGCTTCACAGGACGATCTCCCGGCGTCAGATATTCGTGGTCGGGGTTGATTTGGAGGACCTTGCAGAGCGTCTGATAAAAGTCGGGAACGGTCACAGGACGATCATCCACGTCAATGCCATCGGGATCGGTGGAACCGATCACTTGGCCACCTTGAATCCCGCCCCCCGAGAGTCCAGCGAGCCAACCCTTGGAGTAGTGATCACGACCACCATCCGGCTTTAGTTTCGGGGTCCGACCAAACTCGCCCATCCAGACGACGAGCGTCTGGTCGAGCAGACCTCGACTCGCGAGGTCGAGGAGTAAGGTCGAATAGGCGGGATCGGCCTCCTGGCAGAGATTCGGGGTGTCGCGGAACCCGTTGTTATGGGTGTCCCATCCGGCATCATTGCGATCACCGGTACTGATCACTTCGACGAAACTAACCCCACGCTCAACCAGCCGCCGTGCCAGCAAGCAACCCTGGCCGAATCGAGTCCGACCATAGGAATCGCGGAGGTGATCCGGCTCCTCAGAGAGTTCGAACGCGTTGAGCCGGGGGCTCAGGACAAACCGCTCGGTCCGATCGTAGACCTCGGCCTTTTCCGCGACGACCGTCGCACCACCTTGTCGGGCGAACTCTGCATCAAGCCTTCGAGTTAAGCTTAGCCGACGCCGGAGAACCTCTGGAGTTGCTAACGGACGGACATCAGGGGGGAGATCGCCAGGCTCGCTGATATTGAACGAAGCGTAACGAACACCAAGTACGCCGAAGTTCACATCACGGGTTGTGATTCTCGGTTTCCCGATTCGGACAAACGAAGGGAGATCGAAGTCTGGATCCTCGCGCTCACGAGCAACAACGGACCCAAACGTGGGATATTGAATCGAGACCGAGGGAGGATAACCGGTTCGGACCAAGGCAATCGCTCGGTCATGCTCAGCTTCTTTACTAACCATGGAACGAATGAGAGCAATCTTATCGAGAACCCGCGCCGTCTTTGGCCAGAACTCGGCGAACCGGACACCAGGGATCGCGGTTTCAATCGCACCAGCCGGTCCTTGATATTGAGAACCTATCTTGGGATTAAAGGTCTCGTATTGACTCGGGCCGCCGTCCATCCAGAGGAGAATCACCGCTTTTCCAGCACGTCGAAACTGGTCCGCCTGCGCGCCGATTGCTTGTGGGAGTCCAAGTCCCGCGACCGCCGCCGCACCAAGCGATCGAAGTGCGGCCCGACGGCTGACGATACCATCCTTGGAGAGTCGAACGTCAAGAAGTGCCGAGGGCATGAACTGCTCTCCCAAAGCTGGGGGATCTGAGGGTTACCCTTCGAGTGGTTTCATCAATCAGTCGCATATGTCCCACGTGCAGATGCTGAACTTCATCTTAATCTCAGCGACGACTGGAGAACTCTGCCGAGTTGATCAAACTCCAAAGCAAGTCTTCGAGCGCCTCTCGTTTCTCGGGTAGGGAGTTCAGATGATCGAAGGCGATCTTGAATTCGGAGTCAGTCGGTGAGCGTCCTAAGACATGATCGAACAAGAGGCTGATCCGATCACGGTCGGTCAGCCTATCATCGCTAAGGAGTTGTGTAACCAAAGTGGGCGTATCGTCCTTAGATTCGATTCGCGCCTGGATTTGAGCGTTGTTCATCAGCATCATTGCTTGGCCGATCGATCGTGCCACTTCGTCAGGGCAGAGTGACGGATCGAAGCCGAACCGATCAGCGACGAGATCTCTTGTACTCTTCGGTGGTGGTGGAAATCGGATCGCCTCAGTGGGCTTCACTTCGGCGGGCCGCACATTCGGAAGTTCGAGAGCGTTGACAAGGGCGTTGAAAACCTCGTCTCCACTGAGTCTCCGAGGGACCGCCTCTCCGAATCCGAGTTCGACACGACTCGCTTCCACCTCATGCGGGAGTTCGCGTTGATAAAACGGGGTGTTCATCATTAATCGGAACATCCCTTTAATATCGAAGCGAGTGTACGCAAAGTGGGCAGCAAGTGTGTCGTGGACCTCGGGCCAGTCATGTTGGACATAGGCGGCCATGTTGTCGACAGGTTCGAAGAAGCCTCTGCCGTTGAGTTTTCCCCAGATCCGATTCACGTAGGATCGGCTGAACCAAGGACTGGTGGGCTCAGTGACCGCGAGAGCAAGGAACGCCCGACGTTGCGCGTCAGACGCCCCTGTCTCAAGCCCCCGATCGTCGAGAAACGAAGGCGGCATGAGTTGCCCTTTCTTGGAGGGCTCTTCGATGTTCGGCATCCGATACTCGCCTTTGCCTTTGGCCTTTACGACGGTCGGCCCGGGTTTTTTCTGGGCGAGCTTCGCTTCGGTCCGACCAAAGAACGCAGCGAGATTGTGAAACTGAGTCCGCTTCCAATGGTCGAATTTATGGTCGTGACATTCTGCGCACTGGATCTGCAGCCCGAGAAAAATCCTCGACGTTTCACTTGAGAGTTTAACGGGGTCGGCTTGGTGAAATGCTACGAACGTTGTGGAGGGATCATCCGCCACCTTCCCCGTTGCAGTCAAAATCTCGCGAACGATCACACTCCAGGGGATGTTTCGATTCAATCGATCGGCGAGCCAACCTTCGAATTCGTCATAGCTCAAGTACGTAAGTTCCGGGGGCGGAACGCGATAGCTAATCGTATCGCTCCAGTACCGTGCCCAGGTTTGACCGAACTCTGGATTCTCTAAGAGACGGTCGATGGCGGCTGCCCGTTTGTTTGGTTCTCGGGAACTCAAGAAGGCCGAGCGTTCCTCAGAGGTCGGCTGGCGACCGATCAAGTCAAAGGTGACTCGTCGTAAGAATGTTTCATCAGAAACCAACCGAGAAGTGACTTCAGGCTGTTGTTGATTGATCAAACGTTGCAATGCGTCCGCATTTGTGGGTCGAGGCTTAATTGCCTCAAAATGATCCGAGGAGCCCCCAAGGTCTTCAGTCTGAGCCCCGCTGAGAATCCAATGACGGATGGTCTCTTGTTGGTCGGGGCTTAGCGGTGGCCCGGTCGGAGGCATCTCACCTTCCTCGATCAGGCTCCAAAGTAGGCTCTCTTCGAGAGAACCGGGCTCAACAACCGGACCTAATTCGCTACCAACCAGCGTCGATTGAGCCGACCGAAGATCGAGTCCCGCTTCCGGTTCATCGGCTCCGTGGCAGCGGAGGCATCGGCTCTGGAAGATGGCACGAACGCCATCGAACGTCCGAGGACCGATCTTTGAATCACCGGCGGCAGAAGTCGTCACCAAAGCGGTCAGTATTCCGAGCACAATGCCCGGAGTGATCCGTTTCATCAGAAACCTCGCCAAGTTCTGACGCAATTCCAGTGTTTATGGAGGAAAGTTCAATTTGGTTTGATCGGTTTAGTAGTAACCGATTATGTGCGTCGTGTAAAGGAATCGACGCTCATGAAGATAGACCGCCCAAGATCAACCTAACGATATCAAAGACTCTTGAATCAGCTTGAAAGGAGTGCCTGACTGACCGTCCTGCTCCTTGAGGCAACAGAGATGGCGACGCCACCGTTGGTCATTCGGATCGGGGAAGTCGAGGCGCTGATGCGTACCACGCGACTCTTCTCGAGCGGCAGCCGAAGCGATCATCAAATCGGCAACAGTGAGCATATTTTGGAGAACCCAACCCTCCGGGTCAGGGAACTGATGATCAAGGACATAACGGCGCCAGAAGGCAACCTGATCGGCCGCCTCCCGGAGTCCCTCTGCCGACCGACTGATACCGACCGATCGCCACATCAAGGATCGAAGCGAGTTCCGGATGTCTTCGAGATCGAGACGCTCGCGTGGTCCTTGGCTATCTTCAGTGGAGATCGGCGGGACTTCAAGGAGGGGTGGGGTCGAGCCTGGAGTTAACAAAGACCTCTGAATATCTTCCGCAGCGCGGGCACCAAAAACGAGTCCTTCGAGGAGACTGTTCGAGGCGAGTCGATTTGCCCCATGGAGCCCAGTGCTTGTTACCTCACCAGCAGCCCAGAGTCCGGGGAGGTCGGTCTTGCCGTCGAGGTCGGTCACAACGCCGCCGATCATGTAATGGGCGCCAGGACGGACTGGGATCCGATCCGTCCTAATGTCGAGACCAAAACCTTGGAGCAACTGATCAATCGAGGGGAATCGGCTCTTAATCACTTCAGGATTAAGATGACTTAAATCAAGATAAACGTTCGGGTGACGTGTTTTTTCCATCTGAGCGACGATTGCTCGAGAGACCGCGTCCCGAGGTGCCAATTCTGCATCGGGGCTGTAGTCGGGCATGAACCGATGACCGTAACGATCTCGAAGATAAGCTCCCTCGCCTCGGATTGCCTCGGTCAAGAGATGTCGTGACGAACCTGCGATGTAGAGTACCGTCGGGTGAAACTGAACGAACTCCATATCACGCATGGTTGCTCCCGCTCGAAAAGCGAGGGCGTGACCATCGGCCGTCGCGATCGGTGGGTTTGTCGATTCCCGATAGATCTGCCCGGCTCCCCCGGTTGCTAAGATCGTGGCACGAGCCCAGATCAACGAAGGGCCGCGGCGACGATCCCAGACGATCGCCCCACGGCAACGACCCTCGTGGGTCAACAAATCGACGGTGAAGCTATTCTGCCAGATCCGGAGGTTTTGTTGTTCTCGCGCCCGTTCGATTACCGCACGCATCACTTCTCGGCCAGTCGCGTCACCGAGCGCGTGAACGATCCGAGCTTTCGAGTGTCCCCCCTCACGACCGAGTGCAAACCGTCCGTCAACTCGATCGAAGAGCGTTCCCCAGTCGATCAGTTCTTCGATCCGCCCCGGTGCCTCGTGAACGACGGTCTCGACAACCTCGGGAATGCAGAGACCACGACCAGCCGTGTGAGTGTCGGCGATGTGATCTCTAAAATGGTCTTCCGGGTCGAGTACCGAAGCGATCCCCCCTTGTGCATAGGTGCTATTACTTTCGCGGACTTGATCCTTGGTTACGACTAATACCCGGTGCGACGGATCGAAGCCGAGCGCGGCTCGGAGTCCGGCAAGTCCACCACCGATAACAAGGACGTCTGTGAAGTGATGCGGATGTTCGCGGAGATCAAACGGAATAAGGTAACGCCGCGATGGGATCTGAACCGTAGTCATGATCATCTCCGACGATCCGAGATCGTCGATGAGTGAGAAGAGTCGGGCGATGGGAATTGAGAAAGTGTAGGCCCACCGCCCCGTTTCGCCGATCCTTAAGAGATCGGCTTATTCATAAACTCTTTAATTATCATCACGACCGCTCGGAGTCGTTGTCACGGACCGGCCCGACTGTTGACGTTGAGCGGGAGTTCCCGACATCCGCTTGCGGTATCCATCGATGAAGCGCTGGTACTGAGGAGGTACAGCACCACCGCCAGCCTGTCGATTCCCACCGATCCCATCGTCTGTCGAGGGTCGTCGATTTCTGCCGACGCTCGTCTTCAATTTGTTTGTCAGCGGATTGTCGATCAGACGACTGGGATCAACTTGTTCGGATTCGGTTGGGTCGACTTCGATAGTGCGAGGATCTCCCGATTGCTCGGCCTCCGGTGCTCCCTCAAACGAATCGATGAAATTGGAGATTTGTTCGCGCGTCATACCCGACTCTTCTTCGATCCGTTGGGCGACTTCTTCATCCTTGAGGAGGTCACGGATCCGTCGGAGTGACAGATCATTATCGGAAAGATCACGAGGTGCTGGAGATTGAGCGTCGGTCTCCGGAGGTGGTGCCGGAGCGTCCGGGGGCGTCGTGAGATCCTCGGAATCCTCCGAACGGGGGGTTCCTCCGGTGCCGCCGTTAGGTTTGTTGCCACTGCGACGATCTTCCGGTTGTGGGTCGGAGAATTCTTGGTCGTCGGTCTCTTCACCGATCGACCGCGGATCATCGCGCTCGGTTCCCGGTTCGGAAGGGCCAGAAGGATCTCCTTCAGAGCGTTCGCCGCGCCTTGTCCGTTCGCCCTCACCCGACTGTTCACCTTCGCCCGATCGATTCCCCCGCCGCTGACCTTGCTGGGAACTTTCGTTTTGCTGCTGGCTTCCCGAGTCTTGTTGGTCTTCACCGTTCCCCGATTCCTGATTGCCGTTAGAAGACTGAGGCTGCTCCGAATCGTTGTTGCCGCCTTGTTCTGATCGTTCGTTCGACGAATCAGAGGCAGAAGGATCGGCGTCTGAACTCTCCTCAGTCATCCGCTTGCGGCCTGACCCTTCTTGGTCTCGATTTCGTTCTGACGACTCGGATCCAGGCTGACCCTCCTGATTTGATTCTTGATTGTTGGAAGGTTCACCGCCGCTCCCAGATTCTCCTGATTCTTGAGCGCCGCCTTCGCGATCTTGGCTTTCGCTGTTCTCCGATTGGGAATCAGAACCGGATGAATCTTGCTCGGAGCGCTGATCCGACTGAGACTCGGGATCCCTCTCGGTCGACGATCCGTTCCGACCTTCCTCACGCTCATCTTCGGTCGTACTCGATCCGCCGTCTTGGGACCGATCTTGGCGTTCTTCACCAGATCGATCGTTGGAATCGCGACCATTCCGCTCTGAATCGCGCTCGGTGTCGGATCCGAGTTCCTCACCTTTACCATCCCCGCTCGCTTCACGCTCTTGGATGTCGCCGTCACGCTCTGCGTCGGATGCATCACTGGCCTCAGGAGTCCCACCCGACCCCTCGCCACGTTCATCCTCGGCCTGCTCCGGCTTCGACCCGCCTCGGTTTTCCTCTCCGCTTGCGTCTCGTTCCTCCGCACCACGCGCATCAGATGTTGAATCGTTTGATTCTTCGCCCGATTGATCAGAGTTCGAGTCGCGCGAATCGCCGGGACGATTACGGTCGGACTGAGTGGGCTCTTGATTGTCCCCAGAACGCTCGTTGCCAGATTCTGAACGAGATTCTTGGTTCCCTTGCGACTCTCTCTCGGATTCACCAGGACGTTTCGATTGCTCGTCCGAACCACCTCGGGAAGTCTCCGAGCGTTCAGAGTCGCCTGGCGTACCATCGTTGCGTTGCTCTTGATCCGACTCTTGTTCTTCTTGAGGATCACCAGGACGTAGTCGTGAATCTTCGTCTTCAGTCGCGTTACTGCCGCTTCGATTGCTCGATCGATTCTCGTCGGTCTGATCAGTATCTGACGACGATTGATCGTTCTGGGGTTGTCGATCTTCCGGACGAGTGTTGTTACCCTCTTGTTCGCGTGACGACCCAGATTGCTCGCGGCCCTGCTCACCTCCAGACTGGTTCTCCTGACGCTCGTCGGATTCTTCCTTACCGTCCTGCGATCCTTCCTGATCCCGATCTTCGCCAGAACGTTCCGAACGGCTGCGGTCCGACGCGTCTGAATCCGAAGAATTATCTCGATTGCGTTCACTCTCAGACGATTCGCCCGGTCCGCGTTGACGATCTTCTTCTCGGTTCCGAGAACCAGAACGCTCGTCGGCATTCTCCGATCCTGATCGATCCCGCTCCGCGTCACCTGAGCGTTCTCGTTGAGATTCGGAACGATTGGGGTCGTTTGAGTCCTCCGAGTTATCTGAAGTGGCGGAATCCTGATTCTCACCAGCCCGATCACGTTCGCTACGGTTCTCTGAGTTCCGATTGCCGGAGTTAGAATCTTGATTGCGAGCGTCGTTATTCTCTTCCCGACCCTCTCCGTCCCGTTCCTCGGGACGTCGCTGGTTGTCTCGATCGGACCGCTCTTGATCCTCGGTGGTTGAGCGATCACGGTCCTCAGAAGAAGCCTGATCACGGTTCTCTTGAGCCCGACGAACTGCATCACGGAGTCGATCCAGGCGTTCTTGTTTCTCCTCGGGGCTTAGCTCGTTATCCTCGCCCGATTGGTTGCCTTGCTCAGACTCAGACTCACTCGTTGAGTCTGATCTGGACTCGGACCGAGGCTGGTCTGCTCCCGGCTCCCGTTCACCCTGGGCTGCTTCGCGACCATCACTGCGTTCACCCGCAGACTCACGCTGCTGGTCAGACTCAGTACCGTTCTCTTGATCCGCACTTGGCTGGCGATCTGTTGGATCGGAACCGGGCTCAGCGTTGGGATCAGAGTTGCCACGGCGAGTTGATCCTTCCGATGGATCCCGATTCGGGTCATTCGATTCCGAAGCCCCTTCTTGTGGTTCACCGCCGTCTTGGGGATCACCTTCGGCACCGCCTTGCGGATCGCCACCTTCTTGTGGATCGCCATCTTGCGGTTCTTGCTCACCGGATCCTTGGTCGTTGTTTTCTTGCTCCTGGTTATTCTTTCCGGGGCGTCGCTCTTCTTGGGCAGGGTTATTCTCGGCCTGTTCCGGATTTTCCGCATTCTCTTGATTTTCCTCGGTTTGCTCCGGCTCCTCGCGCGGCTCGATGATGTTGAGCGTTCGCTTCGGGGTCTCAAAGAAATTGGGGTTTGGAAGTTTGTTGTCGGTAACTGAGACCCAGTAGGTAAGCTGATCGCCGGGACGGACACCGAGTGTGCCGAGATCGACCACTTCTGATTGTTCAAGGAGGGTCGGACGCGATTCCGGATCCTTGACGTAGTTCAGGCCGCCGAAGAGTGGTTCGAGGTCGCGGACGATCGAAAGAGTCGCCTTGGAGAGCCCAAAATCGTCCGATCCGTTGAATTTGATCGGTAGCTTGGCGTTCGCAGGAACATCGAGCGGCGTCTCTTCAGGCTGAAGAATCTCTGCGGTCGGAATCCGATCGCGGAGTGCTTCGATGTCGTAAACAACGGGCTCCGGATTCTTCTGGAAGCCATCCGTTGTGAAGCGGATCTTGTACGATCCACTTCGCTCGACCTCAAAGCGTCCGACAACTTCGACTTCAGAATCATCACGAACGACTGTCAACGGCACCGTCTCTTCGGGGCCATTTTCAGCACCCGCACCGCCTTTGAACGAGATGTAGCCTGATTGAACCGACTGATTCGCACGGGCTCGGACAGTCACCATCGTCCCGGCCAGCGCCCGGACGTTCCCGGAAGGAATCCCGACTCGGTCCTCAAGACCGGTGTAGTCCGGAAATTCGAGATCGTGTTCGACCGAGACGATTCGGGGTGCCGGGAGGACGGTCAGATGGTAAGTCTTGGAGCGGAAATCATTGGCCGTGAAGTAGTAGTCGAGATCGCTGGAGACATCCGTTAGGGTGAGTCGCCAGGGGTCGTAGTAGTTTTCACCCTCGGCAAGGTCACGATCGTCAAAGAACCGGCCTCCATCGGTGCTGTAGTGCAGGGTGATCTTGTTTGGTCGGATCCCTCGGGTATCCGGGACGGCCGAGAAACGGACATCATCCCCCGAAATCACTTCGGAGAGCTCCGGATCGTCGCCCGGTTCAATCTCGATCAAAGTCGTGTTAGTTGGGCGTGCCACGTCGGCGAGCAATGCCCGACGCGCGGAGTCGAGAACGTCCTTTGGCGAGAGGACCACGTAGAGACAGAACAACACGATCACGGCCGCGAGTGCGTAAAAGCTACGTGTTAGTCGCTTCTGGTCGATCGCCGATTCGACGTGGACGTGGCGCAAGTCTCGGACGGCACGCGATTCGATCGTGTTGAAAATACTCCCTCGCATCTCAGCTCGCCGCCGTCGGAGATCGAGATAGTTCAGGAGACTGTTCTTGAATCGAGGCTCGATCGACTCAATCTGTTGCGCCGCGTAAAACTCATTGACGTTCGAGAGCAGTGGCAAAATCACATAGCGGATTGAAAAAGCGATCGCCGTCAGGAGAGCGACAAGGAGGATTCCACCTCGAACCATCGAGGGGAGTCCAATCCAGTGATCAAGGACAATCTCCAGGAAGAGAAGCCCGAGGCCGAGCGTTCCCATCGCCACAAGGGCGGTCAGAATCTCGGTCGTCTTAATCCGAGACCGCGTCTGGCGGATCTGATAGTCGACAAACTCCTCGTACTTGAGTCTCTTGCCCGGGGGGTTGCCAACGGCCATGAAGATTCTCCCTTAATCAGCTCGACGATGGGGCCGGTTGCCCTTAGATCCGATCGGTTCCTAGATTCTACGTTGGGGCTTCTCGATCATTATACGTGCGAAGCGGTAACTGGCGAGTGATTGCCGTTGACTCTTGTCAGAGGCCGGGGATGATTTAGGGGAGTCTATCGTTCCTACAGAAGATCCGATCTGAACTGGCGCGGCTTGGTCGCAGACGAACGTTGATGAATGGTGCCTAAGATGATCAAGGGCTCGACTCGGACTAACGTTCACTGACGCTAACATGCATGTGACTCTGAAAGAGCAATCATTCCCTACCATGTAGGGATCAGTGTATAATCACTTAAATGACCTATTGCTAAAGCCTTTTACTCTCAACGCTTTCCGTACTTGGTATACACTGAGCTTTGATGCCTACTCACTCTATTCGCGGCTACAGCATTGGGCGTACACGAGCCTGACGGGAGAGATACCGAGCAGACCCGCTCAGCCATCGAAGACATAGTGGTAGATCCGGGCGATTCGGATGCGTACCACCTTCGCGCAAATCAAGCGGCCTTAGAACCTATCGGCCCACAATATTCACTCGGCATTGAAGCCAGCAAGTACCAGCCTCAACTACTCGACCGTCTCGTCGATTCGGATCCGATAGCTCGTCCAACAAGCGTAGGCGTGTTCGTGCCTTTCGAAGTCCTGGATCGTGATTCCAGAGTTCCACTTCTCCATAAGTGTATTGTCGACAAAGGTGGTATCGTAGCTGTAGGCCGACAAGATGATTCCAGCCGAGATCGCCAGTACGAGTGGCACGAGCCCGAGAGGAAGAGCCCTCGTTCGTGCGCGGTCCGAGTGACCTTGTCACCTCTTGAGACGGCCACTTCCTACAATAGTGCACAGCATGAATTGTCCTCGATGGGGTGATGATGTCGAGATTCCCCGAGCGACTCACGCTGCCGCTTGGGTTCGTTCGTCGTCAGTTTGGCCAATCCGATCGTTGCTCCAGGCCGATACGGGGACGTGCAACGAAGATGCCTCCCCCACCGTCGTCGAAGCCCGCGTAGAAGGCGATCCATCCAGAGTCGTTCATCCCTCGCCGGGAGAGTGCGAGGTATCGAACCGATTGGCCTTCCAGGAGGTCCCCATGCCGGATCACGGCATCGCTCGATGGATTTGGTCCGTCGTAGATCCCAAACGGGCCGTCGTCGTGGAGGGCGGTGAAGACGACATCTCCCCGATCGTTCATTGTGAGATTGCCAAAATCCCGGAACACGCCCTGTGTATCCGCGATACAGCGCATTCTATCAGCTTCGACAACCCTCAGTTCGACGGAGCCGTTGTCACGGACCACGCGAAACGCGACGGCACCGGCATTGTTGCAGGAGAAAGTATCGGTGAGCCCATCGATCCGGCGACTCGTCAAGACCTCGACCGCTCTCCCCTCCGGATCGATCCGAAAGATACCGAGCTCGTCACGTACGTTGCGAGCGAAGAATGTCACAATATGCTCACGGTCGATCCAGGGTGCGTCTCCGATCACATGGAACCCGCTCGCTTTGCCCGCAATCTCCGTTGGCTCTCCAGCTGATTCAACGCGATAAATCGCTGCATCTTCGCCATGACGCGTCGCGTAGAATGCGGCCACCCCATCATTGCTCAGCGAAGGACTGCTATAGATGGAGGTACTTCCAAGACTTTCGAACGGCCCGTCTGTGCTCACGAGGGTTCTCAGCTGGTCGCTGCCCAGGAAGAGCCCGCTCTCGCCACTGTCGAGACGGGCCCGAAAGGCGACTTCCCCAGCGTCGTTGATGACCGGAAACCCTGGACCGAAGGTACTGAGTCGACCGCTCGAGTCCGCGACCAAGGTCGGTCGCGTACCGTCGTGGGTGTAGACTGCTTGAATTCCTGTGTCGTGGGTCGCGAAGAATGCGACGACCCCAGCATCGTTGATTGAGGGAGCTCGTTTTAGGAAACCGTCGAATGGCCCTTCATCACTGGCCAGGCATTGAAAGTGGTAAGGCCCCTCTGCGTGACCCCCAGGAGTCGCGACCAGGGTGAGCGTTGCGAGTTGCAAGAGGGCTACCATCGAGAACCGAATTGCAATCATGAGGAGACGTCCTCGAGTCCGATGAACGGTTCATTGGGCTGCGATCTCGACCATTGCCTCGACGAAGCGGTCGAGATCGTTCGGCAGATTGAAGAGGTTCGGCGAGATGTAGATGCCACCACCCTCGTTCTCCAAGCCTCCGAAGGTCCAGATTCCGTATCGATCGCGGAGAGCTGCCTCTACCTGCCTTCCTGTGTGATCCCGCACACGGATCCGCATCAGGCTTCCCCGTCGGCTGGGATCGGCATCGGTGATGCACTCGACGCCAGGTACGTCTCGGAGACGATCGAGTATGTACTGCCCTAGGTACCGGAGTCGGGCCGCTTTGTTGGCAGGGCCGATCCGCTCGTGGAAGTCGATGGCCTGGCCGATGGCCGCGATCGTGGGGCCCGAACGAGTCCCGATCTCCTCGAACTTGCGGATGTCTGCCGACTGAGGCTCGCGGGCACCATAAAGAGGCCAGAGTGAGCTGATCCGATCGCGCCGCACGTACAAGATCCCCGTGCCCAAGGGGGCCGAGAGCCACTTGTGCAGTGAACTCGCGAAGAAATCGCATCCGAGTCGACGGACATCGAAGTCGAGATGCCCGAACGAGAGAGCCCCGTCGGCGAGCACGGCGATGCCCCTCGCATGTGCTTCCTCAGAGATCCGAGCGATCGGAAGCACGAATCCCCAAGCATCTGCGACGTGACTGGCGACGATCAGCCGAGTACGCGGATTGATCGCTTCAACGATGCGTTCTACGATTTCGTCATCGTTCGTGGGCGATGGTATGGGAATCTCACGCGCAACGATTCCCTGACGCAGTGCACGTAGCCGTGCTGGGACCGCAGCATAGAGCTTCTCGAAGTTGGTGGAGAGGATCTCGTCACCAGGCTCCATCTCGAAGCCGTTGACGACGATGTTCAACCCTTCGGTGGTGTTGCGTGTAAGAGCGAGCTCTTCCGATTCGCAGCCGAGAAGCCGAGCGAGTCGGCGGCGATGATGCTCCCGACGACCGATCAGCTCGATGTTGTTCGGCCTTGGCTGTGCGGCAGCGAACGTATCGTAACGAACCAACGCATCGAGGACCTCACTGGGCGGCGGATTCTGGCCCCCTCCGTTGAGGATGATATGGCGTCCGTCTGTCACGAACCCCTGAGCGACGAGGCTCCAATAGGCCTCGTCTCGGGCGGCTTCGTCAGGGCTCTGCCACCCCGCCCGCGCCGTCCGAGCACCGATCGCCTCCAGGAGACCTGGAGCAGCGACCAGGGCGACCCCGGTATTGATGCCGACGGTAGCGGTCTGTTGGAGTATGGCACGTCGAGTTCTCATCGAATGAAACCCCGAATACAAACCGATCGGAACCGCCCCAGAGACTCCGCTGCTCTGGGACGATCGTCTTCTTGATCAGAACGAGTCGCTACTGATGACCTCGCTTCCCCGACGAGTGGAAAGTGCCTGATAGACTCCGGGCACGGCACCATCGAGGGAGTAGCCTTCGCAGAAATTGAAGACGACTCCGATCGGATCGCCAAACGGACTGTTCGGGTCGATCGGCCAGGATTCGATCGATTCCTTGAGAAACCGGACCGAACCGTCGCACAAAGCGAAGTTGGATCCGCCGGGATGAAAGCTCGATGCCCCGTACAACGGCACCCAGAACCATCCCTGCTGGATGAACCCGCCAAGTGAGCGATGTGCGTTGATGGGATACATGGCATTGATCCCACTGGAGGCATGATAGCCGGACTGCCAATCTGGGAACCGGACGCGCGTCTCTAGATCGGAACCATCGAGGAGTCCCATCGCGCGTTCACCAAACAAGAGAGTGTTGCTAGTACCGTCCTTGATCTCCGCAAGCCTGACAGCGAGCCCGTTGATGATGGCGCCCGTGCCGTTGCGGTTGCGCGACTGGTAGCAACGGTGCAAGGGGTCGAGTGGGAAGGCTCCTTGCCAAAACATCCCTCTCACGCCGAAATAACTTGTAAATTGATGAATAGCCCCATCGGGACGATAAGGGTACTGCTTTTCGGGGATGATATCCTGATCGATCAGGGGAAGACCCTCGGAGACGGTGGGATCACTCGGGCACCACAAGGTCGCGAGCCCGATCCCAGCGACCGTCACATTCGAGGGTGCGTGTGCATCTATATCGAAGTTGTAGGCAGCGTAAGCGGCCCCCTGTTCGAGAAAGCTGGCAATGAAGAGGTTTTGGCTTGGTCCCAGAGCCCAACCTGACAAGTCATGTCGCCTTTGGGACAGGTGTCCAGGCGGGAGACTGCCATGCGTCGACTCGTAAGTCAGCGATGCGAGTGCGAGCTGCTTCAAGTTGTTGGTGCACTGGGTCCGCCGAGCCGCCTCACGGGCGGCCTGGACGGCGGGTAGGAGAAGAGCGATCAAGACGCCGATGATCGCAATGACCACGAGCAGTTCGATCAGTGTAAAGCCACGGGCCCGTCGGTTGCGTTCGTGAATGCTATGCAAGGTTTCCTCCCGGGATTCTGGGATCAGTTCGAATTGGTGTCCCTACTGGCACGGTCTTCTGGGGATCGAACTTCGGCTGGCCCGCTCGCCGAGCCCCCCTCTTCGTTTCGTTTCTTGATTTCACCGACACTAATCGATTCGACTTCGGAATACTGCCCTGCACCGCATCCATTAAGAAACGTTCCGAAGACGAAGAGGGGGATGGCAGACATTATGGTCGCGAAAGGTCGGCGTCGGTCCCCGGCTTTGGTGGTCGATTCACAGGTGCTCTTGGGTGTCGGAACAAGGAACCTTCTACGGGAATAGCAGTATGTCAGCAGCCCTCCTGCGCCACCGAGCAACACCAACACAAGTGAGGACGGCTCGGGAATCACGGTTGCCACGAAACCACGTATCGACTCGCTCTCGTCCTCGAAGAAGCCCACGACAACACCGTAATCATTGATGCCCAACGCCTGTGTGTATTCAGCGTCGGGTACGGCGAGGTAGGAGACATTGCCCATTGCATCACGTACGAATCCCTGTGAGCCGGTGAAGTCCAGATTTGCCACGTTGCCGACGATGTCCCCGAGATTATTGATGTCGTTGGGCAGTGTCGAGCGGTCAGAACCGAGCGAGAACGGTGTGAACTCACCATTCTGATAGATCAGGCCTGGGGTCGAGCCATCGGGCTCCAGTGACCAACCTACCTGTGTGCCCTCGTCGTTGATGCCTCGTGTCACCGTGCCGTCACCAGCAGTATTGTAGAGAACTTCGGAAAAGGTCCCGTCGGCGATGTCGTACTGGTGACTGAGGATGGAGAAACCGCTGGAGAAGTCGAAGACATACCCAGCAATCTGCCCTGAATTGTTGATGCCCCAGGCGTAGTTGGTCGTGAATCCAGGACGGTCGACGTCCGTCACGATGCCCGAGGCATAGAAGAAGCCGTGCTGGAATCCTCCTGCTTTCTGCCAGTAGCCGGTCATTGTTCCCGTATCGTTGATCCCGAACAGTCTCGTCCCAGTCGCTCCGGACACCGCGTAGTCCGTGAACGACCAGGTTTGGGTGTCCAGGATGAATCCACGCCTCATCCCATCCTGGTCGAGGTAGCTACCCACAGCGACCCCATGATTGTTGATGCCGAAGAGTTCGGTCTCGGATGCGCCTTCAAACGGAACATCGACGAATTTGTACGTGTAAGTCTCTGCCCACGCCGACGATCCGGAATACAGGCAGAAGGCTCCCACGACAATCGCAACCAGCCGAGATCGACATACCCGGACCGGGCTCCTAGTCGATGACCGATTTGCTCTGCGGCGGAGTCGAGCGGCGAGGCCGATGGCAAGCGTTAGAATAAGAGCCGTCACCAGATCGATAGAGAAGAGTTGCTGAGTCTCGAAGTCGTCGTTGAACGGTAGGAGGAAGCCCCGGCCATCGGACGTGATGTCGAACGCAGACGAATTTGCGTCGAGTGGGCTACCGAAGGGGTTGAAAGTGCCAATCCCAGCGTCGACCGAGCCGAGACTTCCCGATTTGATCCCGAGCAACTCTCCCGATCGCGTGCGAGCCAAGCCTGCGGGTGTGCCAGCGTCGAACAACGGAGAGACCGCAGTCGCAACACCCGTCGTCGTATCGATGCGGAAGATGCGATTCTCGCGGACTTCGTCGTGCGTGCCGTCGACATTCTCGATCAAGAATTGTCCTGAGGCGTAGATCGATCCCGCCCGGCTGGTGGACGCTACCAAGGTGATGATCGCGAGGACCACGATCAACAAGAGGACCCTTGGTCGAGTCGTCATGATGGAGTCTCCTGGTTTCTGGGACGAGGGGTGTCAGAAAGGGTTCCGAATGCAGGAGGCGAGGATCGACTCGACTCCGATTGCCGACCGAGTTCACGAACGCGCTTTTGGACGAAGCGAGGTCAACGCCGCCGACGGACGACGAAAACGGCCCAGGCGGCACCAATGCCAAATAACGCGAGGCTCGATGGCTCGGGAATCGTGGCCATTCGAAACGATGAACCCACTCCGAATGTCTCACCACTTGCCAGTGCGCGATCCCACTGGAAGGCGAAAGCCGAGTCTGACGCGGGATCAGGGAAGCGGATACCTATTCCGGGCGTGTCGTCGAGCGTGGTCGGGCCGTCCTGATCGAGGAAGAACTTGAAGTAGAAATCGAGGAAGCTGGAAGTGGACTGGTAGTGAGTCGGCTCGGTGTCAACCGATGCGAAGAGGCCGAGATCGGTGCCGGTCCGGTACTGGATCAACGAACTCCGGCTGAGGTATTGGATCTGATCGAGTTGGTTGGCTTGGTCAAACTTCAGGTCGAAATCGCTGTACTGGAAGAGATGCAGGTCGAGCGGATCGGTACCGAGGTTGGTCAACTCGATCGCCGTGTCGACCAAGGAATCGAAGTCACCCATCGAACCTCCGGACAACGAATAAAACACGACCGCTCTGAGGGAATCTATCAGGAAACTCAGGGTGACGT
>CAZEAN010000002.1:0-129701 GCA_964510225.1 uncultured Isosphaeraceae bacterium | reverse complement strand
ACGCCATCGACGCCTTCAATCGTGCCATCGAGATGTATGAAGTGTTGGTCGCCGAGCAGCCTGGTGTCCCCGACTACCGCAATGGACTGGCCGGATACCTCGGCAACCTGGGGGCCGTGCTTCAAACCACCGGTGCCCCAGAAGACGCCATCGAGGCCTACAAGCGTGCCATCGAGATGTATGAAGCGTTGGTCGCCGATCAGCCTGGTGTGCCTATGTTTCGAAGTGGATTAGGGAGAATCTTGCATAACCTGGGTTTGGTCCTGGCTGGGCAAGGTCGCTATGAAGAAGCGCGGTTGCGGTTTCTGGAAGCGATCGAACACCAACGGCCGCTGTTCGACAGGTACCCGCAGTTTATCCAATTCAGGCGCTACTTGAACGCCCACTACAGTGGATTGGCCTCTTGCGAACGTGCGCTTGGTAACGCCCAGGGAGCATTCGAAGCCACCAATGAGCGAGTCAAACTCTGGCCAGGGATCCCTGGAGAATTGTACGACGCCGCCTGTGAGCTGTCGTTGTGTGTTCCCATTGCCCGTGATGAAGACGAGGCCGAGTCCATTGCAGCCGAAGCAGTAGCGATGCTTGAGCAAGCGGTGGAGGCGGGCTGGACTGATGCGGACTGGACACAGCAAGACTCGGACCTAGATCCGCTGCGCGATCGGGACGACTTCAAGCAGCTCCTCGCGGAGATGTATGACAAGACGTTCCCGGCGATGCCGTTCGTGGAGTGATCGGAATCGTCGAAGTTTTCCAATAACTCGGCGAGCGAATGACACGATTATATCGACTGTGATGAGGTTGGGGCAGGGCGGTCGCCGATGACGAGCCAGACGGCCTTCAAGTAGGCTCCTTGGGGAGTGTCGAGGGCAACGGGGTGATCGGCGGCGGCTCCGGTGATGGCTAGGATTCGGGCAGACCGACCGATCCTCCGAGAGGCGCGGCGGATGAGGTCGACGAGAGCATCAGCAGCGAGCAATCCAGAACAGGAACAACTCACCAAGAGCCCGCCCGGCTCCACCAGAGCCATCGCGAGAGCGTTGAGGTCGAGGTACTTCTTGGACCCCTCCGCTTCCTCGGCACGACTGCTGATCAGCTTGGGCGGGTCAAGCACCACCAGACCATACGACCGCTCGTTGTTCGCCATCTGCCTCATGTAACCAAAGGCGTCGGCATGCACCCAATTGACACGGACCTGGTTGAGGTTGGCGTTCTCCTTGGCCATCGCAATCGCCTTTTCGTCGAGATCGACGCCCGTGACCTCCTTCGCCTTGCCGAGCATCAACGCCGCGAGCCCAAACCCTCCCGAATAGCAGCAGACATCGAGCACCGATCGATCTCGGCAAAACGGCACAATCGCCTGGCGATTCTCCCGTTGATCGCAGAAGAAGCCCGTCTTGTGTCCTCCTTCAAAGCGAACCCGATAGCGGATTCCGTGCTCGCGGATCTCGATCGTCCCCGGCGCTTGCTCCGAGAACACCGGCCGTCCCGAGAAGCCTTCCGAGTAGGCAATCCGCTCATCGACCCCCACTCGATAATGCTCCGCACCCGTCGCTCGACAAAGAAGGTCCATGATCGGGCCGATCCGCTGATAGATCCCCAAGCTAAAGACTTCAGCCGAGAGCACCGATCCAAATCGATCCACCACCAACCCCGAAAGACCATCCCCTTCGGCGTGAACGACCCGGTAGGCGTCGGCCGTTGCATCAAGATCGAGTGTCTCACGACGGAGTCGGACGGCCTCCTCAATCTTCGATTCCCAAAAACGCTGATCGGGAGGCGCCTCGGTTCGGGCAATCAAGCGAACCGTAATCTGCGAGCGACCATTCCAGAGTCCAAACCCGAGCGGCGCCCCTTCGCGATCGAGGACTCGGACAAGGTCGCCGTCGCTTGGCCGCAATCCTGGATCAGGACCGATCACCATTTTCTTGAACATCAGCGGGTGATGTCCTGGAGAGCGAACTCGGACCGTCGCGAGGGAATTTTCGGGATCAAGTGATCGATCAGGTATCAGCGAACTTGGCTGCTCAATGCGTGACATCACGACTCCAGACGCTTGAATCTACGCTTATTCGTCCACATCATTCTCTAATGAATCTGGCGATGTATCGTTGTTGGCCAGCTTCCGGAGTCGGACCAAGAGAGCGGTGGCCGATCGCATCAGGGCGAGTTCCTTGGTGGTGACGTCCTCGGTCGCGGACTCGACCGTGATGGCGGCCATCGTTTGTTGCGATCGCTGCAACGCTCCCCGCCCAGCTTTGAGTGCCGTCTGGGCTAGCTCGTCACGCGCTTCCGGTTCAGCTTGTCGGACCATTACCAAAAGTTCTCTCGCTTTCTTAATCTGCCGTTGTGCCTCCTTGAGGTCACGAAGGAGAGTTCCTGGAGTCAGTCGGTTGCTCATGATCTCAGTCTTGGGTTGTTGCTTTTTTGAAACACGAGGTCTGAGAAAGCATGTAGTGGATTGAGAACCGCTTGGCGCTCGATTTATTATCACTCTTGGTTCCGGCCAGTCCGTCGTGCGTACAGAACTCAAGCCATTCTCTTCCCAGCATTCTCTGAGGTCCGTCCTTTCATTGTTGACGGCGGAACGCTGGGAATCCAATCCAGTCGGCATTCTGGACTCACTTCCGACATCGGTTCGGACCTGTGTATTCAACGCATTCAACCATTTTGAGGATTGAACAGATGCCACGCCCAAAATTTCAGTTAAAGACCCTCCTCTGTTTGTCGTTCTTACTCATCATCGGAGTGATCCTGCCACAGGATTCATTTGCCCAGGGAGATCCAAGGGTCTCTGAGTCAATTCGATTGCTCCGTGAGCCATTGAGAGATCAGGCGGATCGCAATCGAGTCCGCGAGCTTGCCAGAAATTTCAATAGTGACCAGACCGAAGAGTTCACGATGCGTGTGGTCTCGCTCATCAAGAGCGGCCAAGACATTCCCTCACTCTCTACTACAGTGATCCTCAACCTCTACCAAACCGTGCTCAGCGCTGGGCCAAATCCCATCTTTGATGCATACGGCGCCCGAGTCTCGGAGGCCCTTCAGACAGCATTGGGCAACCTGTTCCGGGTCTTGCAGAACCCCAACACCGTGGGCGGGATTGGCCAATTGATCAATGTGTTAGTTGACCTCGGGATTCCGGCGCCCGAAGCAAGAGAGATCGGCGAAAAGGTTTTCACCTCACTCCCAAGGATCCGAGAGCAACAACGCCGAAGTTCGAACGCCCAGAGTCGGTCCGATGATAGCCTCACGTTCGATGCCGCGAGCCAGTCACTCAGCTTTGATGAGGACTTGATCGTCGGGATCGAACTACTCGATGGTTCAATTGACCTCAATGACACCGTCATCGGAGCGGAAGTTCTGATCCCGGAACTCTTCTTGGAAGATGTCGGAGACAACGGTGTCTTCCGGTTTGTCAATCTTTCCGGAGATCCGCTCTCCATCGTCGGCGCGTCGGGTGAATTCTTGACGGCTGACCTCGAGTTCATGCTCTGGGACGGCACTGAGCTGATCGGGTTTGGGACTGAAGTGATCTTCTCCGACGGCGTCGGCTTGCCGGACCTCGGCTCTGATTACATCGCCAGCATGGTCAGCGCACTGGACGATGTCGAAGGCTTTGACGACCACCTTCTCCTGACGATCCTTCCCGACATCGACCTCGACACCTTGACCTCTGGGTTCACTATCAGTGGTACGACGGCGTTTTCTAACTCGCTCGGCCTCATCGAAAGCGGGCTCTTCTCAATCCCGGAGCCGGGGAGTCTCCTGCTGACGACCCAAGCTGCCCTCCTGGTTCTCGGCATCGTCACGTATTGCCGATCAAAAACCTCCGCTACGATCGCCGCTTGACCATGATCACTTGAGTTCGCTACGTCATCTGAGGAGCGAGCCAAGAATCATTGAAGCGATCCGCTTGCTTGCACGCTGGCTTCCTGACGTCTATCTTCGGACTTCATCACAGGGATCGATGTATCTCCGTCGAATACGTCCGTTTCAAGGAGGCCAGCGATGCAACTCTCGCGTCACCATTTCCTTAGCGTCATTGCAGCAATCGGGGTTGTCTTGGTTCTTGTAAGGGTCGGCGCGGCGTGGCCGGCAGGCTTCCAAGACGCAGAGGCCACCGTCATCGGCACGTTGGAAGGACATCGCGAACCGGTTTACGCAGTTTCCTGGAGTCCGGATGGCTCCAAGATCGTGACCGCAAGTTTCGATCAGACGGTCCGGATCTGGGACCCGGAATCGCGTAAGGAGTTGCAGTCTTACGAAGGCCATAGCGATCTGGTTCTCTGTCTGGCGATTAGTCCGGACAGCACCAAGATCGTCTCCGGCAGCCTCGATAAGCTTGGTAAGATCTGGTCCTTACCCAACAACCGGCCGATCCGAGAACTCACGGGGCTCACTGGTCGTCCGTCATCGCTGACCCGGGCACCGGACGGTTCTACTGGTGCAGTCGCCGCTGGAACCACAATCACCCTTTTCGATCCTGCCAAGGCCGAAGCAACTCGAACGCTCGAAGGTCATCAAGCAGATGTTGAGGCCCTCGCTTGGCGGCCCGATGGCAATCAAATTGCTTCGAGTGACAATAGCGGGACGATCAAGCTCTGGAATCCATCCGACGGTGCGCCACAGGGTGAACTCCACTCTCCTGTCGACGCCGTCCTCGGCTTGGCTTTCCTACCCGATAATCAACGACTACTTTCCGCTGATTCCGATGGTCTGGCACGACTCTGGAAATCTCCCCAGCCGCTAAGAACGTTCGAAGCTGGAACGTGCCTCGCCAGACTCTCCGCTGACGGCCAATTCCTCGCCTCGGTTGTGGACACCACAACGGTCCAGGTCCGGAAGGTTGCAGACGGTGCACTCACTCTTGAGTTCGAAGGGGATCAGTCCGTCCGCGCCCTCGCATTGGCAACCGACGGCAGCCGGGTGGCCATCGCTCGCGAGGGTGGCACGGTGCAGTTGCTTCAGCGTACTGACAGTACCGAGCTTGCCAGGATTGAAGGTCTCAAGGCTCCAGTAACTGCACTGGCGCTCCGAGGGGATAACCAGCAGTTGGCCGTTGCCGGTGACGATGAGACGATCCGGATCTTCAAGATCGGGGACAGTTCAGAGGTCCAGTCTTTCTCCGGTCATCTTGGTCGGATTCATGCCCTTGGCTTTGCCTCCGGGGAAAGCCGACTGGTTTCAGCATCGGAAGACGGCACATTTAAGGTCTGGAATGTGGAGGACGGGACCGAAGTTGCCTCGTTCGATGGTCCTGGAGGCCCCATTGTAGCTTTCACAGTGAGCTCCGACGGTACCCGTGTTGCCCTCGGATCAACCCATGGAACTGCTCAAGTTTGGCCAATTGATGGTACGGAACCACTGGCCTCGATCCAGATGACGGAAGGCGCAATCGTCGGTCTCGGACTCTCGACTGACGGAACTCGAATGGTCGTCTCTGCGGAGTCGGGATCGATCTCCCTCGTCGATGTTACTAACTCCCGGATCATTGAAGAGTTCCCCACGCCTGCAACAGCGCAGGGAATCGGTTTGCTGGGTACAGAAGGACAGATCATAGGACTCTGTGCAGACGGCATGACCAGAGTCTGGTCTCCTTCCGTTCTCCAGGTCTTTGACGGACATGAAGGGCCGGTCCTAGATGTCATCGCCCATCCCGACGGCAAGCAGGTGCTGACTGCTGCTGCCGATGGAATTATCCGCCTCTTCAAGATCGAGGACGGGACACTGGTTAAGGCGATCGAGGGACACGAAGGAGCGGTCAACGCAATCACGGTTTCAGCCGACGGTCAGCGCTTCGTGACGGGATCTGACGACGGGACCGTCCGGACTTGGAACACCGGGGGCGGACCAATCGTCTCCTTCGGCAACTCTCCTCATCCGGTGATCAGTGTCGCAACTTCGCCAGACAACAAATTGATCCTTGCTGGTTACGCGGACGGATCGGCCCGAGTTTTCAATCTGGAGGCACTCAAAGAGGAGGAAGCCAAAGCAGGCTTGCTTCAGGAACTCGACGGGCATGACGGTGCAGTCAGTGGTACCGTGGTATTGCCGGGAGAGACTACTTTAGTCACTGCTGGAGCTGACGGTGTTCTCCGATTTTGGTCGCTTTCCAAGCCAGGGGGACTCGCGGACTTGAAAGGGCATAATGCCCAAGTCTATTCAGTGGCGTGGAGTCCTGACGGCAGCCAGATCGTCACTGGTGGGGCTGACAAGTTCTTCAGGCAGTGGAACCCCCAAGATGGCTCCGAAATCCGGGCGGTTGAAAACGCTCATACGAACATCGTGTATGCCACTGCCTTTTCCCCAAAGGGCGATCTGATCGCGACGGCGGGGGATGAGGGGCTTATCAAATTCTGGAACCCAGCAGATGGTGCCGAGGTCCGACAAGCGGAAGGCCACAAGGCAGCGGTCTATACCCTCGCGTTCCATCCCGATGGCAAGAAGCTCGCGAGTGGATCCGTCGACAAAACGATCCGGATCTGGAATGTGGACGATGGCGCCGAACAAAAAGTCCTTGAAGGCCATCCTGACGATGTCTACTCGATTGCCTGGAATCCCGATGGAACTCGGATCGCTTCGATCGGGTACGGCGGTAATCTCTTCGTTTGGGATCTTGAAACTGGCGCACCTCTCATCAGACAGAGGGTCGCTCCAGATACAAGAGCCTACAGTCTTGCTTTTAGTCCCGACGGCAGCCGCTTGGCCATCGCTGCCTCAGATACGCGAGTCTATCTCTTCAAACTGCCTTGACCCAATCTGAGTGTTAAAGCTCACGTATTCTAGTTTGTGTATTGTCGACAGTCAGCCTCCTGTTGCCATAAGCCAACAAGAGCGCATTTTTTGGGTCGGGGAGGGCTTCGATTTCTCCCCGATTCCGTTCTTCAACCTATGGTTCTCTCGCCGTCCGGTCACTTGTTGTCCGGCAATCAATCGCCAGGCAACCTGTCTCAGCATCTCATGCCCAAGGGAAGCTTGATTTGAATGCTGATTCAATACATGTAAAAAGACGATTGCCACGGCACCCGTAACGAACAGGATCAGGGTGGAACTCAATCGAGATCGCGCAACCGATCGATCTGTGTCAACTCCGCCACAGCTTTGAGTGCCTTGTTGATCCTACGGATACAAGGAAACGGGGAGAACGAATATGTTTGAGTCATCATCGGAATCTTGGTCGGTCGATCAGAGTGAACCTGGCTTTGAGCGTCGTGGATTTCCAAGATTTGAACCTCTCGAGAACCGAGTCTGGCTCGGCTGGTGGCGTGACGAAGAGTTTCTTACTTACGGAGCCCAACTGATCGATCTCAGTCGGAGCGGGGCGGCAATCGCCTGCCTTGATGCCCCTCCCGAAGGTGAGTACGCTTGGTTCTGTGTCGCAGGTGAACAGACTTCTGGTGGCGCCCGGGTGATTGTCGTCGGACGTAATCCACTCAACACCAATCCGGCTGCCTTCCGCGTCCGTGTCTCCTTTTGCAGCGTTTGTCCCGAAGATCTCTACCAAATTGCTCTCGGTTACATCGAAGAACCAGAGGCCGCTAGCGCATTTTCCTAAGATCGCATCGAAATGTCTTGCTAGCATTACATACGCCACTGTAACAAAGTGTCTTGTCGACGGTCGTCGGGAATCTTGCCGAGTTCCGGGGACCGTTGAAAAACACGATCGCTGATTGGCTTTTCGGTGACCTTCGCTAATCGCAAGAGCAATGTGACAGCCTGGGGGCTTCAAGGGTTAAGAGACGGTAGGATCAAGTTCCAGACCAACAGAGTGGGACCATCATCTCCAACGGAACGATCCACCGATTGATGAAAATCATTCATATCATTACGCGTCTCATCTTGGGAGGAGCCCAAGAGAACACTATCTTAACGGTCGAAGGACTCCACCACCGTTATCGAGATGAGGTAGTCCTCGTAACTGGTCCCGCTGAAGGGCCGGAAGGCGACCTATTTGAGCGCGCAGAGCGACAGGGACTCCGTGTTGAAGTCATCCCTGAATTGGTTAGACCGATTAAGCCAGCGACTGATTGGACCGCCTATCAAAAGCTCAGAAAGTTCATTCGGGCCGAAGCACCTGACGTCGTCCACCTCCATAGTTCGAAGGCGGGGATCCTCGGCCGGGCGGCCGCCTGGAAGGAGAAGGTTCCGCTAGTCGTTCACACAATCCACGGCCTCGCGTTTGGCCCGTCAGAAAAAGAGTGGCGGAACCAGCTCTACATCACCCTTGAGCGCTGGGCTGCCAAACGTTGCCATGCGATCATCAGCGTCTGCGACGCGATGACCGAACAAGCACTTGAGGCAGGTGTAGGGAGACCGGACCAGTATCAGACGATCTACAGCGGGATGGAGGTTGAGCCGTTTTTGAACCCACCAAGACCCCGAGAGTTAGTCCGTCGTGAGCTTGGCCTCAAGGAAGATGAGATCGCCTTCGCGACAGTCGCACGGCTTTTTGACCGCAAGGGGCACCAGGACATCTTGGAGATTGCCCCACATCTCCTTCGGGAGAATCCCAAGATTCGCTTTGTGTGGATCGGGAGCGGGATTCTCCGCGATTCCTTAGAGGCAGAGGCACATCGGCTCGGTATCCGAAACGCCATCATCTTCACCGGTTTGGTTCCGCCGTCGACGATCCCCGAACTCATCCACGCTTCCGACGCGGTGCTGCACCCAAGCTATCGAGAAGGGCTCGCTCGGGTCTTGCCTCAAGGCTTGATTTCTGGGAAGCCGGCAATCAGCTACGACATCGACGGCGCCAAAGAAGTTGTCTTGCCTGAAACCGGCATCCTCGTCCCGTTCCTGGATCGTGATCGCTTGGCCGCCGCGATCCTCGAACTCGCAGGCGATCCTGAACGTCGTGAGCGACTCGGTCACGAAGGCCGTCGACGGTTCGCCGACCAGTTCCGGACCGAGACCATGGTCGATCAGATCCGATCACTTTACGAAGCTTGGCTTAGTGCTCGGTCGCTGGGCGATCGACGGCAGAGGACCGTCTTCGGCTGATTCAGTATTGGGAGTCGACTTGATCAAGGCCATCGTCAGCGTTTCATTGGCGAACCGCTCGATATTGAACCCTTCGACCTGACCGACTTTCTCCACATCGAGTCGAGGATGGCTCCGAATGATATCGATCTCTGGTTCGGTCAGTGCCGCGACCAAGGGACCATCACGATGGGCCCGGTGGTCAGCGTCCAGCATCCCTTCGAGGACTGGTACGGCATGCCCAAGTTCGTAGACGATTCCCGGTGGCTTAAAGCCCACCAGCACGGGCGTCGCATTTTGCTCCTCCGCAAGCATTGCTAACGCGACGGCGACCTTCTGCGGGAGTCGGTACGGTTGGACAGTCGGCAGGAACCAGGCAAACAAAACCAGCGCTGTCAGACTCCAAGAAACTGCAAGGCCTGTTGCGGCACGGACCGCCGCTCCATCGCGGAACGCAATCAAGGCCCACAGGGTCCCCGCTCCCATCGCGATTGAGGCCACAAGGCAAGGCCAGCGGAGTGCCCCAGGAAGGGCAAACACTCCGGCGAACGCCGCGACGGTTAAGGCAAGTCCAATCCCAGCGAGCATCCCGATCGATCCACCCCCCAAGCGCCAACGCTTCAGCGGGGTATCACTCTTCGACAACGACGCGATCAACCAACCGACCACAATCGCACAAGCCGGATAAGCCGGCAAGTAATAGTGAATAATCTTGGTCCGAACCGACTCCAAGAGCAAGAGCGGACCCACAATCCAGGCTAAAAGGAATGCAGCGGCTGCTTCCTTGCGACGGATCTTCCAGATCCCAGCTAGACCGGCCGGCAATAATGCTGACCAAGGAAAGAGCAGGGGGATCGTCAGTAAAACGTAGTAGCCAGGGAAGCCACCGTGGGTCTCAATGGCCTCGGTCGCTCGTTTGATCACATGATAACCCCAGGCGACGCTGTAGAACTCGCCCTTCGTCTGGATCCCGATCGCGACATACCAGGGGAGGATGATCGCGAGACAGAGCAAAAAGCCCCAATTACGGAGAAGCCAACGACCGAGAACTTCCGCAAAGAGTCTTACGAACGTCACGACGAAGTAGAGGAGTCCACGGACGCCACCATAGCTGAGTGCCGCGATCATCCGACGTCCTTCGCCAAGCCCACTGGCATCGGGCCAGAGGGGTCCCAAGAGCCGTCGCCAAGCGATCATCGGCCCACCGAACCACCAATTCAGCGCCCCCGACGCCACTAACAGCGCAGGACCGATCGGCCCTTTGGTGAGTACGGCCCCCGCCATTGAGATCCAGAAGATCGCCGTTGCGCGGCGGCTCGGCCGTTCCGAGAGTTCCCAGAGTCCCCACTGTGCGCCAAGAAACCAGACAAGGAGGGTGGCGTCGGTGGTCGCGAGCTTCGACTCCGCAATCACGATCGGCGCGGTCGCCATCGCGAGCGCTGCCCAACGTCCCGCGACCGGTCCGAAGAACCGACGGCCGAAGGCCCAGGTTACTAAACAGGAGACCACTCCAGCGACACTGGAGACCAATCGGGCGCCGAATGGGTTGTCACCACCGATCGCTGTCCCAGCGAGCATGAGCCAGTAGATCAAAACCGGCTTATGATAGCGCGGTTCGTCATTGAATGTCGGATGAATCCAATCGCCGCTCTGGCGCATTTCCCGAGTACACCCGGCATAGCGCGGTTCGTCACGGTCCCAGAGACTGACCTGGCCGTTGCCGGCAAGATTCAAGACCAAGGCCAGAAGTCCGATCAAGGCCGCCTCAAGCCAGACCCGACGGCCCACGCGATTCGGAGGCGAGTCCTTTTTTTGTTCGTCCGGAGCGTCCACGGTTCCCTCCGAAGGCGTCCGCCCTCAACAAGCTGAGGTTGTTTTCAGTCCATTGATCCCCTGCTATAGCCGAACATCCCAATCCTGTTGAGTCCGCTTTTCTTTGTTCTGGTAAGTCCCCTTTCATTTGACCCGTTGATTTCTCAGTGGAAGCTGGTCGATATTGACCACAGATAGGCAAACTGCGATGCTTAGATAAATCAATGGACTCAGATCGTTGTAGTCCACGACGATAATGGACACTGATCCGTCAAGGTAACAAATGACCGATTTCTGTGGCGCAATGACGGAGCTCCCTTGGCCATTTGGGAGCTTCCTAGTTGATCGCATCTCCCCATCCCTCAGTATCAGTGCCTCGGGTCAAAGCTGTGAGTTCTGAGGGCTTGAGCGTTGCATCAGACTGTTGGTTGAGAATCGCCCCTAAACCTCATCATCTTCGAGGGTCCGTCGTCCTTGGAACGGCCCCCATTGGATGTGCGTCGGATACTCCTTGAGCTGCTTGTAATAGTCAGGATCGTAATTGGGATTCACCTTAGGGAATCGTGCCTGGACCTTCTGGAGATAGTCCATCATCTCGCCGTAAAGTCTCTTGTGTGTTTCCGGATCCCGTTGAGCCACATTGCTCACTTCCCCAAGGTCCTTGGAAAGGTCGAACAGCATCGGAATGTCGGGATCTCCGTAAAAGTGCAGTACTTTATGCGACCCAGAAATCATGGCCGAATGGGGTACCGAACTCCTGTAGTGTGGGTAATGGAAGTAGAGGTTGCGGTTGAGAAACGCCTCATCGGGCTCCGCTCCCGCCATGTAACCCGCCAGACTGACACCGTCGATGTTCTGCAATTCGGTCGGATCACCACCGGCCCACTCGTAGAAGGTCGGCAAGAAATCATAATTGACGACGTTCCCGGTGAAGACCGCGCCTGGCTCAATTCCAGGTCCCTTGACGATCATCGGGACGCGGATCCCCCCGTCCCAGAGCCACCATTTTCTGGCGTGCAACGGCTGCGCGAGTTCCGGCATCACTTCAAGCTCGTTATGTCGATACCCATTGTCTGCAACGACAACGATATACGTATTCTCTTCAATCCCTAGCTTCTTCAGCATATCGAGAACCGCCCCGATCCGACCGTCCAGGTCCTCCGCCATCCCGAACCAAACCGCGGGATCATCGCCAATCCTGACAGTTTCAGGCTCTTTATTGTTCTTTTGATAATAGTCCTGCACCAGCGGGTGTTGAGCGTACTTCTCACGAGTTCCGGGGAGGCACTCTCGACCTGCATGCATCGCATAGTGCGAGATCTGCACGTAGAAAGGATTCCCCTCGTCGACCCGCCCTTCGATGAAGTCGATCGCTCGATCCGTGACGCTAAACATCAGCTTGGGATCTTTCAGCCCTGGGGGGAGCCGTCGGGGCTTGGCCTCCCCTTCCTTCAAGCCAGCCCTGAGCGTGTTACCGGGATTATTGTCCGTATCACCGTCGTGGACGACATAGCCTTCCTTGCCGGGATCGCCCCTCATATGCCATTTACCGAGATGAGCGCTCACATATCCGAGCGGCTTCAATGCCTCGGCAATGGTAACGGCATCTGCGTCAAGTTCTAGGTCCGAGACGTTCGGAATCATCGGCATCTTCGCATAGCTCTTCCGGGTGTCGTAGTAGGTATCTTTGCTTCCCAGATAGACCGTAAACCCACTCCGAGGATTCGACTGTCCTGTCTGGACACAGACCCGGGCTGGGGAGCACTGCGGAGATCCGTAGGCATTACTAAACTTCATCCCCTGACGTGCCAACGCCTCGAGGTTCGGCATCTGCAAGACAGGCATCCGAGAATTCGCCATGGCATCATTCATGGGAACCGGCGTGCCGTTCCAGGCCCAGTCATCAATGTAGAACAGGACGATGTTGTGCTTCTCCTGGGCATCGAGCGTCCCAGTTGCGAGCACGAGGGCCCCGCAGAACGTTGAGTAAGTAAACCACTTGAACAACCTGCCATTACCTCTTCCCATCCGTTGCCCCTCCAAGTCTGCAGTTTTCCTGAGCCATCGACGCCACGAGGAACGATCGATCTGCATGGTGTGGTGATTCGACCTTGAGAAGTGCCCCAGACCACCGAAGTCATCGCAGTAACATCTGAGTCCAACAGATCGAACACCGCAAGAGAATAAGCTCAGGCAGCCGCTGGAATCGGAATGCTTGAACAAGCGTGCACTTATGATCTCCAGTTGGATCAAAAGAGCCATCATTCAAGTTCTCAAAATCAACATACGAAAGATAAAAATCGATCAACAATTCGGTCGCTTACTCTTAAAACGCTTATTTTGGAACAAATAATTGATAGTGCTCATAGGTACGATTATTCTCGCTCCTTCTCGATGTACTGACCGATCCCCCAACCCCAGAAGGAACCAAGATGAATCGTGTCCGTCGGTCGAAAGTTATCGTGGCTGCAAGCATCCTGTTCGCTGCTGTCTTCTCATTGGGAGCAGGTTCGCCGTCGGCCTGGAACGTGCTCAGAGTCGCGTTCCGAAAGATCGCCAAGGAAGAGCCAATGCGGGAAGGTCCGCTCCACGATGCGACTCGAGGCAGCGTCGCGCTTGTCCATGGCCCAGACAATCCTGGATTGAGCGTTGTCGAGCCCGCGGAGATGGGTGAGTTCGACGGTCTCTTCGAAGTAGAAATGTACAACTGGATTCCGCGTCCGAACCTGGCGACGAACCCGATTGAGGAGTTCGCCAACGGGTTCCAGGAACGCAACACCGGTCACGTCCATGGCTGGGTCTTCAATCAGGCAAGTGAACAAGTTCGCTTCTACGGAGCCGGTTCCCTTGTTTTTCATCCTGTCGGTGACCGTTTCTATGTTGAGGACAGCTTTCCGCCTGGCGTGTACAAGGCATACTTCCAACTCCAAAACCACGACCACACGCCACCGATCCAGGCAAGAGCACCAGATTTCCCTGCGATCACCTCTGTAACCTTTATCGTCTCACCATAGCATCACCTGAGTATTAGCCAACTGATCAGCGAGACGGACCTACCGATTCGACGGTCTCAATCGAGTGCAGAATCGCGCAGCTGCATGAAGATGTGCATTGCAGGAAGGCCGTCTCCTGCTTAGAGAAGTGTCGGCAGTTGGGAGCCAGGGCGTAAGCGAGAGGCGTTGGTCGATTCAACGTTACCGGTCAGTGTCCCCAAACTCGCTTAATTTGACATGCGACGATTACGCCTTTTTTGCAAGCAAATAGCCAATCGTGCGTCATCGTTTAAGATCCATTTGCAGATCCAAGCAATGGTAGCCAATTACTTGACCAACCTCAGGAGGCAACCTAGGATCCTGTTGAGTGCATGGATTCGCCCCACATCACTGCAAGGATTTCAAGGAGTTTTCGGGTCCCAGAGTCCAGAAAACTCGATAATATGGGTGCGATCTTGACGAAACGACGGCGCAAACGAGCAAACAACAGGGGAATCGGGCGGGAAGGTAAGAGGGAGTCGATTCGGTGACTGACGACGCAAACCGCAAAGCGAGGCGACACTACCAACCGGAGGTCGAAGGACTTGAAGCGCTCCGGATGTTTAGTGGCCTCACAGGTTTAGACCTTCCCGTTGCTGCTGAGCATGGTACGATCACCGGTGCCGATCCGGAGTTCGTTGACTATTCGGGAGCTTGGGACGCTGCGCTCGATCAGTCCGAAAACGTTAGTGTCCTAAATCTAGATGCCAGTGTCCAAATCAATGCCGCTTCACTCCAAGCCGGATTTACCCAACTCGATCGCTATCTAGCAAGTTCTTGGAAACGGGCAGGCCTCGCAACACATCATCACGAAGATTGTTCGCAAGCTGTTTACCTCTCGATGCTTTCGACGATGGGTCGCCCAGGTTTTGACTATTTGATCGCCGCAGTCGGAGTGGCAGGAATTAGAGAAGTATTCAATCGAGATAACACTTACGGTCCAACATTCTTCCGCGCTATCGATGCCACTAAGAAACGGGCCCAACGAGAACGGAAATATCGATCACTCGACGACGAGAACCGTGACCCACAAAGTACTGCTTTCGACGGAACAATCGGGGACTGGGCCGAATCGCTTCATGAAGCGATCGAGCGGGTCTTGACGACTCGCGAAGCCGATTTGATCCGAGCGACCTTGGCTGGGGAATCGCTCCATGAAATCGGAGAACGTTGGGGAGTTGCCTCGAAGACAGTGAGCAACGAGAAAACGCGTGCTTATCAAAAGCTCCGTACCTTCTTGAGTGATCCTGAGGATACTCGCTGCCAAGCGTTCAGAGCGGTTGCCGAAATCGACTCGGATTGAGCCAATTGTGCTAGTTGCAGATTTGAAACCGCCTTCAACGATTTTACTAAAACGACTGCCAATCCCATCAATCTGATGACCCTCTTGAACCGCAACGGTATGATACTGTTGACACAACAGGGCGTTGAGATTGATCGATCCGATCAGTTGAATCCCCATGAAGGTTGCGTCAGTAACTCGTGGTTGTTCAGCGGATCGTGTGATCGAGGGTCGATTTCAGAACTTCTTGATCATCCTCAATGGCCCAGCGATTGCACCAAAGACGCTCTTCCATTTGACGTGCTGCCAAGGATCGGTGCGCGGTTGGTACATGGAGGCCTTCTCCGGCACTCAACCACCGCTCTTCGATCGTTTCAGATCCTGGTCTCTCTGCCTAATTGATCACCGGTCTGAATTTTCGAGACATCGGTAGCCGTTGAGTCTGTCGAAGGGCTCCTAAGCTTTACCGTGCCCGCCGGTCCGAACCGGGAGGATCGCGGTTCAATGCCACCGAAGCTTCGGAGCTTAGTTGGGTTCCTTGTTGCGTTTTGTTCCCTTCTTGAAATTGCCCTCGGGTTCCCGAACGGTCCTCCGACCTCGGTTCTCGACTCAGAGACCTCCTACGCAACCTCTGCACCTACCGCTGAACCAGCAGCGAATCCGAGTTCTGCTGATGAGTTTCTTTCGAAGGCACTCGAACTCGAACGCCAACGCGACTGGTTATCGGCCATCAAGCTTTATCAGCAAGCGCTCGAAGAATGGCCGACCGAGAGCCAGTTTCGTCATCGGCTCCGGCTCTGCGAAACCCATGAACAACTCGCCAGACGTTATCGTGATCGAAGTTTTCGTGAAGAGCTTCTTCGCCTCAGTTCCGCTGAAGTCTTATCACTCGCCGATGAGCTTTACGAACGAATCGAAACCGCATATGTAGAACCTGTGCAGATGGATGCTCTCTTACGGAACGGCTATGACCATCTTGAGGTTGCCCTCCGTGATCCTGTGTTTCACCGAACGCACGGCATCGACCAAAGCCAACAACAGAATCGAATCGACTGGCTTAGAGCTGCATATCAACAACGACGCAATCAACTTGCTAAGATGAGCCGCCGCAACGCCATGAAGAGTATCCGCGAAGCGTGCAGCCTGGGACGTCGGACACTTGGCCTACCCGAATCAGCCATCGCCTTGGAATTCATCTATGGGGCCTGTAACGCATTGCCCGACGATTATTCCGGTTGCCTGACTCCCGATCGGATGGCCGAGCTTTACGCAGAGATCGACGGCAATTTTGTCGGAATCGGCGTCGAATTGAAGATGGGGGAAGGGGATCGTGGCCTCCGGATTGTCGACGTCATCCGAGGAGGACCAGCGTTCGAGGCAGGGCTCAAGCCTGGAGAGCAGATCATCGTGGTTGATGGAGAGTCCCTGGAGGGGAAAGTCCTCGACGAAGCCGCAGCAACCTTGCAAGGGACCGAAGGGTCGTCGATGACGATCGAAGTCCAAGACCTCCAGGGGGCCGTCCGACGACTCCGACTCATCCGACGACCCGTCGAAGTCTTGAGTGTCGAGGATCTTGCTCTCTTCCAGAATGACGTTGGCTACCTCCGGCTCGCCGCCTTTCAGAAAACGACAGTTCGAGAAGTGGAACGAGGGATTGCCCGACTCGAAGAACGCGGAATGGATCACCTGATCCTCGATCTCCGAGGCAATCCCGGTGGGCTCCTCGTTGTTGCGGTTGATCTTGCAGACCGGTTCCTCAATCGAGGCCGGATTGTCTCGACGAAAGGCCGAGCACCTGGCCAATCGTTTGACTACGTCGCCTCATCACGCCAGCAATGGCGGGTTCCGTTGACGATCTTAGTCGATCATGATAGCGCGAGCGCCTCGGAGATTCTCGCGGGAGCCCTCCAGGAAAACGGAAGGGCAACGATCATTGGAGATCGGAGTTACGGCAAGGGATCGGTACAAAGCATCTACCCACTCCGGACCGCCAATGCTGCCCTCAAACTAACGACCGCACGGTTTTACTCGCCTCGGAATCGAGCTTACAGCGAACAGGGAGTAACACCGGATATCCAGGTGCAATCAGTCGCACGGCCGTCCGAATCTGTAAATCGCTTCGAACCTCTTCCGATTGGTGATCCTGAACGTGACCAAGTGCTCCGGGTCGCCATCCGACACGCGTTGCGGACCCTCGGATCGGACTAAACTCATCGCCGGCTTCAGGGAAGATTGATCACTTGGGTTACAATCTGATTGAGCGCGGTAGCGACTTCTCGACCCGGTCATCCCTACTCGTTTGACAGAAGTCGGAGCATCGCGAGCCCTTACTGCTTGCCGCGCTCACCGGAATGTGACTGTCCGTGTTGGAGACGAGGCCGACTGATGACAAGCCCGGCGACTGTTAGCAATAGCACGAGGATGGAACCTTCCGTGGCCTGGACGGTGGTCACGGACGCCCCCTTGCGTGGCCTCTCGTTAATGCGCGAAGCGCTTCGGATTGTCGCGTGGGATGAGGCAGATATCCTCACCGTGCTTGATCCAGGTGGTGATCGGCTTTATGCGGGGCGATCACCGGGCTCGATTCGATTGGGAATAGCAAGTGACGACGGCTCGACGATCGCGATCGTCGGCGAATCACGGCGGCTCTGGTTGCTTGGACCGAAGCTCGACCTCTTGGTCGACCGGGAAACCCTCCACGATCCGATTGCACTCGGAGTCGATCCGTTCGGTCGCTATGTCGCGGTGTCCTCAAAGTCTGGTACTGTCGAGATCTACACAAGATACGGTCGGAAGGTCGCGGAATTCGAGACTCCCCAACCGGCAGCCCACCTCTGCTTCGTCCCTTCAGCTCCCGTCCTCATCGGTGCCGCAGGCCATGGCTCCCTCTTCGGTTACGTACTCGAAGCAGGAGGTCGAGGCCGGCTCTTTGCTGATCGGTCTTGGCGTGAGTCATTGCTCTCAAACATCGGGCAATTGACGGTTACTGGTGACGGTAGCACGATCCTCGCGAGTTGCTTCATCCACGGAATCCAGCGTTTCAACGTTCAAGGACGGAGTGAAGGCGCCTATCATCTCGGTTCAACCGCTTCGCTGGCCACCCCCGACTTCATCGGCCGATCGATTGCTGCCGCGACCCAGGAAGGTGAACTCTTCCTCCTGAATCGATCAGGAAACGTCCGCTGGAAGACCGGACTTACTCGGCCGGCGATTAGCCTCGAACTCGATGCGCTCGGTCGTTGGCTCGTCTTCGGGCAAGCAACTGGTGAGATCACCCGGATCGATCTCGAAGAGTCAGCGCGTCAGGAAACCGCTCGGACCAAAGCACAGCACCGCAGAGAGCCGAACCGATCCACTGGAGCCCAAGCCAACGCAACAGGACCGATCCGCTCGCCGTTGTGGACGATTCCCCTCGTTGAGTCTGAAGAGCAGGCCGAAACGACAATTCTCGAAGTCTTGGAGCATCCTTCCCGGATTGCCTTGATGACCAGTAGTGATCGGCTTGAGCTTGTCGAGACCAGTGGTCGGAAACTCGGCAAAACCGACCCACTCCGAGGAGTCGGTCGGACATTAAAAAGCGGCGACGGATGGATCGTCGCCGCAACAGATCGTGACCTCCTGGTCTTCGACGCCCAACGCAATGGAGCGAGGAAACTCGAAGATCTTTTTCTTGTTCAATTAACTCATCTTGAGATCGACCCCTTGAGTGTCGGATTAGCAATTGTCCAAGAACGTGACCGCGTCGGTCGAGCGACGATTGCCGGTCGATGGGTCTGGCGACAGGAGCTTGACTCCGGCGTCGAAGACCTCGCGATCGTCCCCGGAGGAATGATCGCCGTGACGACTGACGACGGTCGGGTCCTCCTCTTCGACCCTGCTGGCAAGATGGTTGGAGTGACCAAGGAGTACGGAGAGCCACTCTCGATGGTGGCGGCTCCAGAAGGGTCACCGGCTCCGGTCGGCCTGATAACACTTGCCCGTCAGAGCCAGATGATCCGAGGCCATGATTCAAGTGGTTCCGTGATTTGGGAAGCCACAGTCCCTCGAGTGACCTGGCAACTCCACCGTGTGGGGCGTGCGGTTGTCGCTACCACGGCGGAAGGTCACTCCTTTGTCTTTGACGGACATGGTCGATCACTCGGTGGCGGTCGAGAGACCGCGGAACCGACCGCGCTGTTCAGCCCGGGCCCTGATGGCCGAGTTCTCCGCGCTTATCGTCGAGGACCGCACATCATCTGCGATGATCCCGGTGGTAAAGTCCGATGGCGAAGCCTCGTCGACAACCCTCGAGGACCGATCGCCCTTTCTTCCACCGGACTCGCGGCAATCAACGGCAAGGAGCTTTCCTGGTACCCCCATCAGTAACGTCGATCAGTCAGCACCGATCCCGATTTCCTCGACGGAACTCCTAACCACCTTGCTTGGCTCCGATCTGTTGACACCGATCTCTCGACGCACTAACATCTTAGAAGTTGATGTTGCACCCTCGGGCCAGATAGCTCAGCTGGTAGAGCACAGGATTGAAAATCCTGGTGTCGCCGGTTCGACCCCGGCTCTGGCCACTAACTTACGTCGATCTAATCTCGCTCGGCACGCTCCTCGTGTGGACAATATCTGGGTGGTTAGGTTTATCTCAGCGGAATCATGATCCTAGCCACTTGAAGAAAGCCTAGGAAACTCCGCGATGTTTTCTAGTGTTGCGTAGCGACTCGACGCGAGTGCTTGAGCCGCTGGGTCAGACTCTCCACCTTCTTGAGTTCCGTATACAAGTCCCTGTCATATGGACGTTAAATGCTCGCTTCTTGGTTGGTAGAATCACAACCTGAGCCTGCTCACAGTTCATGGCGCTGATTAAAGCATCGGTATCGGACGCCTTGTCAGCAATGAGTGGCCCCGCACCTCGTTGACGGATCGTTGGTCCTGCCATCGATGCGTCGGCGTGATAACCTGGGGTGAGCTTGAAAGCCACCAGGTTGCCCAAGGTATCGCTCAGAACATGGATTTTGGTGCTGTAACCACCGTCTGAGCAACCTAACGCCTCGGAGATCCCGGAGCATTCTCAGTACGGATCGCTTATCTCATGCAGCCGGATGCCACATCTCCCGATGGGGATACCGGAGGGGATCCTCTAGCCTAGCTTGCTTAAATCCCTCACCATTTTTCTACACGTTGTCCACACAACCTGAAGTGAGATTTGTAAATCATCATGATCGCGACACCACTCCTCGGGGCATACATTTCACTCCTTGCGTTCGGAGACAACGGCACGCAGCCGGCAGAGACCTTCGATATCATCGTTTATGGAGGGACCTCGGCAGGGATCGCTGCTGCTGTACAAGCCGATCGAATGGGTAAGTCCGTCGTGGTTGTTTCACCCGATCTGCACTTGGGGGGCCTCTCAAGCGGTGGACTCGGTTGGACTGATAGCGGTCGGAAGGAAACCATCGGGGGCCTTGCTCGGGAATTCTACCATCGGGTCTGGCAACACTACAGCAACGACAACGCCTGGCCGTGGCAAACTCGGAGTGAGTACGGGAACCGAGGGCAGGGGACTCCAGCAATTGATGGCGAACAACGGACGATGTGGATCTTCGAGCCTCATGTGGCCGAACAGATCTTCGAAGACCTCGTCGCCGAAAACGAGATCAAGGTCGTCCGAGATGCTTGGCTGGACCGTGAAGGTGGAGTCGCCCTAGAAGGAAATCGGATCACCTCGATCACGACACTCAAAGGAAAGACCTTCCACGGGACGATCTTCATTGACGCCACGTACGAGGGAGACTTGATGGCCGCAGCGACCGTCTCGTATACCGTCGGCCGTGAGTCGAAC
This sequence comes from uncultured Isosphaeraceae bacterium, assembly GCA_964510225.1. Classification (GTDB taxonomy): domain Bacteria; phylum Planctomycetota; class Planctomycetia; order Isosphaerales; family Isosphaeraceae; genus CAZEAN01. The sequence continues at coordinate 108,766 of CAZEAN010000002.1, read as the reverse complement.
GCCACGTATGGCGAGACCTTGAATGGTGTGCAGACGAAGCGTGCCCTCAAGCACCAGTTCGACTTCCCTGTCGATCCTTATGTCGTCCCAGGCAACCCTTCAAGCGGCCTCCTTCCTCGGGTCCATCCGGGAAGTCCAGGGGAAGAGGGAGCAGGGGATCATCGTGTCCAAGCCTACTGCTTTAGGATGTGTCTGACGGATCATCCCGAGAACCGGGTCCCTTTCGTGAAACCAGATGGCTACGATCCGTCCCAGTATGAATTGTTGGGCCGCTACCTCAGGGGAGGCTGGAAAGGAGTCTTTAATAAGTTCGACCCGATTCCGAACCGAAAGACCGACACGAACAATCACGGCGCATTCTCTACTGACAACATCGGGCAGAACTATGACTATCCAGAGGCATCCTACGAGCGCCGTCGTGAGATCATCGGAGAGCACGAACAGTACCAGAAGGGCTTGATGTACTACCTTGCCAACGATCCTGGTATTCCGGAGGACATCCAGTCGAGAGCGGCCAGTTTTGGTCTGGCGCGAGATGAATTCGAAGACAACGGTCATTGGCCCCATCAGATTTATGTCCGTGAGGCGCGTCGGATGGTTTCGGACTTCGTGATGACTGAGCAACATCTCCGGGGTCTCGAACCGACGCCTGATCCAGTGGGTATGGGCTCATACAACATGGACTCGCACAACGTGCAACGCTATGTCGACATCAATGGCCATGTTCGCAACGAAGGTGATATTCAGATCAGCCCAGGTGGACCCTATCCGATAAGCTACAGAGCCCTCGTCCCGAAGCAAGAGGAATGCAATAACCTTTTGGTTCCCGTCTGCCTCTCCTCGTCGCACATCGCGTACGGGTCGATTCGAATGGAACCCGTATTCATGATCCTCGGCCAGTCGGCGGCAACGGGGGCAAGTTTGGCGATTGACCATGACACGTCGGTCCAGGAGATTCCAGCCGATCAGCTTCGTTGTCGATTACTCGAAGATGGACAGGTTCTCGATTTGCCCAACTCCACTGCCAACATTCCGAACGTCTTCCTTCCCTTAAGTGACTTCGAAGGAATTGTCGTCGACGATCGAGAAGTGGCGTACGTTGGTTCCTGGTCGACGTCGAGGGTGTTGCGTCCCTTCGTTGACGAAGGTTATCGGCACGACGGCAACACAGGGAAGGGTGTAAAACAGGCCACTTTCCGAGTCTCGATCGCTCCTGGATGCTACGAAGTTCGAGTCAGCTACACCAGTGGATCCAATCGCGCATCGAACGTCCCGATCGTCGTCCGACACAGTGAGGGGGCAGCGACTCTCCGACTCGACCAGCGCCAGACTCCGTCCGATCCTCCGTTCCACTCGCTGGGATACTACGAGTTCTCGGAACTTGCGACGATCGTGATTGGGACTGATGAAACCGATGGCCACGTCATCGTCGACGCGATTCAGTTATTACCACAATCATCCAGGACAAAGTAATCGTTCTAACTCCGATGCCGAGTTGCCAAAAACCGATGACTGCAACACCTTTTCAGAACAATCAATCGTCTGTCGACCGTTCGATCACATGAACGTTTGAAGAGAGATCTGCAACTACACGCTTCTCCAGGCTCGTCTCGTTGGAACGCTGGCGTCGGAGTTCTGCGACTGTTGTCTCTTCGGGCAGTTTGCCGAGGTTACAGATCGGCTCACCAGGACTGATCGCTGGGAGAGTGGTCATCCCAATGACGACAGCGTCGAATGGTGACGTGATCACGCTCCGTTCTCGACCAAGGAGCGTCGTATTTGTTGCCAAGGGCTGATCTACTTCAACGATCTCACCCGGGCTAATGTGGAACTGTAGAAATCCCCCTCGTTCGGCCCTAATCCACTTCGTCTTCTCAACCTTTACCTGATAGTCTGGCCCCTCGGGATTGCCGTCCATCATTTCAAGAGCCCGGAGGACGTTCTTCACTCCCCGGACAGCGGTTGCAACAATTCCAGGCTCAACCTTCCAGACCTCACCCCCTTCCAGAATGATGGTCGGACAACCATAACGACAGGCCTCACGTCGGAAGGACCGGGAGGGGCCATCGCCGCTGAGAATGATCTCGCAGCCAAAGGCCTCAGCAAGTTGGTTGACTCTCGGATCCGAGAGATCGCCACGGACGTTCGGGTAGTTCGTCCGTCGGATCGCTGCAGTGTGCAGGTCGATCCCAAAATCGCTCCGTCTCACGATTTCATCGAAGATCGTAAAGGCCATCCGGCTGGCAAGGCTTCCCGTGAGTGAACCCGGAAAACAGCGATTGAGGTCGCGACGATCAGGCAGGTAACGTGAATGGCGATCGAAGGCCAGGAGATTGAGTACTGGCACCAGGATTACTGAACCTTTGACCAACTGAAAATCGTCGTCTTGGATCAGCTGCCGGACTGCGCCGGTGCCGTTGATTTCATCGCCGTGTAAGGCAGCGGTCACAAAGAGAACGGGACCGTCGACCGCGGCTCTGCGGATGTGGATCGGAATCTCGATCGTTAACCCACTGTAGCCTTCGCTGAGCGCAAGCGTTACATCGTGGCTTCGTCCAGCTTCGATCGGCAATCCTTGCCATTCATCGATCGACTTACGGTAAGGAAGGTTGGGCATCCGCTCAGCCTTGCTCTTCATCAGGTGCGAAGTTGGCCGCTTGCTCCCTCGGATCGGTTGGGGCTTCCCTGAGATCGCTTTGGTCGGACAATTCCTGCACTTTGGGTGTGCGACGCCGACGAACTTTGGCAGGGATCAATTCGCGCATTAATTCGAGCTTCCCAAAACAGAGCAAGCGATCGCCCGGCTCCAATTGCCGATCGGGGCGCGGATTCGGAATCACTTTTGCACCACGATTGAGCGTCAATATATTGATATCCTTTTCTCGCAGCTCCGACTCCGCGATTGTCTTGTGGACGAAGTCAGACCCATCGGGAACGTGGATCTCAGCGACGCCGTACCCTCGACTGATGGTCAAACGCTGTCGGAGATCGATTTCAGGGAAGTCGACTTGAGCAGCGATGTAGTCGATGATTGCACCCGCAATATCGAGTCTTGTGCAATTCTCAATGCCTTCTAAACCGGGAGAGGAGTTGATCTCCATGATTTGGGGGCCATCCTTACTTTCGAGCATGTCTACTCCCGCAACACGGAGCCCCATGATCTGCGCAGCGCGAACTGCAGCTTCTGTGTAGGTATCATCGAGATCGACGCGTTCGGTTAACCCGCCGCGATGAACATTACTCCGAAATTCTTGTCCCTGTGCAATACGACGCATTGCTCCCACTACCTGGTCACCGACAACAAATGCACGAATATCACGCCCCTTACTTTCTGCGACAAACTTTTGTATAAGCACGTTTTGCTTTTGGCTTTGCAACAATTCAATGATCGCTTCAGCAGACTTGACCGATTCTGCAAGCAAGACCCCAATTCCCTGGGTTCCTTCCAGTAGTTTGATGATCACTGGAGCACCACCGACTCGTTCAATGGCGGGTAGCACATCCTTCCGCTCGCGTACGAATGTTGTCTTTGGGATTCCGATCCGATGCCGACTCAAGATCTGGAGGCTTCGGAGTTTGTCTCGTGAGTTTGAGATACCGGCAGACGAATTCGCGCAGAACAAGTCCATCTGTTCAAATTGTCGAACAACAGCAGTACCAAAGTACGTGATCGACGCGCCAATTCGCGGCAGCACAGCATCGTAGGAACTAAGGAGCTTTTGTCGGAAGTACAAGTTCGGTTCACCCTGCTCTAAGTCGATCGCAAACTTGACTGTGTTGAGAACCTTTACTTGGTGGCCTCGTGACAGAGCAGCCTCACGGAGCCGCCGTGTGCTGTAACACTTCAGACTTCGGGACAGGATGGCGAGCTTCATCTCAGTTATCTCGTCTCGAGTTGTCCGTTAAACCTCATCAATCGTCTGAACTTACTGACGCTTCGAAGCCCGTTTGGTCTTTGGCTTGCCACCGTAATACGACCGGCCAGCATCAACCAAAAATCGCCCTCGATAAGCCTCACGGCCGAGCAGCATCCGAAATCCCATCTCGTCACGATTCGCCAGAGTCAATTCGATCGGCCACGCTTGACCAAGCAGTTCAATCAGGGTCACGATAACAGGTCGGATCGTCGCTTTTCCACTGGAACTCCGGACGTGGCGATGCTCTAAGATCCTCGCTTCCGCCTCTACCGAATGATCGGTTTGCCGCTGGGCGGGATGAACCTTGAACCGGACCCACCGTGTGCCGTCGCGGTCGAACTCGTGGAGGTCATAAGCATGCAAGGATGAGGACCTTGCCCCTGTATCGACTTTGACCTTAATCTTCTTGATTGCGAGGTCGGGGAGCCCGAGCCACTCGCGCCAGCCAATGATGGGCAAATAGGGCTTGTCGATGCCCGACATACTTATTGTCCCCGAAACGTTCCCAACCAAGTGGACTCACGCCCTACTTCTTGGCCAAACAATCCTGTTCGGCCCGCGTTTGACAGATCCTTAGTTTACCGAATGGTCGGCGTGCTGAGTTCCCTGCTTTGCCAGCATCTGAACGGGAAATTAAGACGATCAATCGAAACGGAAAAGAAAGAGGCAATCTTTCGTTGGACTCAATCCCCAACCCGAGCAGAGATTCGACAGTTTTGATCTTGATGACATTCGACTGCCAGATGCTTGATGATCAAACCACAGAGTTCATGCCATTCCACCGGCTTTGAAGCATAGTCGTTACAGCCAATTTCGAGGCACTCGTTACGATCTTCAGCCATGGCATAAGCGGTCAAGGCAATGATCGGAGTCTGAATGTCGATTGCCCGGATCCGCCGCGTTGCCTCATAACCATCGAGCAGAGGCATCTGCATATCCATCAGAATAACGTCAAAGGGTTGACCGTGCTGCTCGGCTTCAATCGTTCTCTCAAGGACCTCTTTGCCATTCTCCGCGCTTGTGACTTCTGCTCCCCAACGTTGAAGACGGAGAGTTAGCGCATTCCGGTAAGAGGTGTTGTCTTCTGCAACAAGAATCCGGGCCTTGATTTGGTCTTGAACAATCGAAACGGTCTTGTCGTTTTCTCCGCTCACTGCACCAGCTCGAGTCGATCCAGGGCTGCAACCGTTAGGATGCTCGATGGGATGCTTGACGATCGGCAATTCGACTGAAAACTTGCTCCCGAGCCCGACAGTACTGCTGATCCGGAGGTGACCATCGAGTGCTTCCACAAGCCGCTTGGTAATGCTGAGCCCGAGTCCAGTACCAGGTCGGTGGTGTGTCGGTTCCTCCTCCTGGCGTGAAAAAGGCTCGAAGAGTCGCGCAAGTTGGGTCTCAGACATCCCGATCCCTGTGTCGATCACCTCGATGACAAACCACGGATCCGCATTATCTTCTTTAGTTGATAACCGGATCCTGATCTCCCCCTGATCGGTATAGCGGATTGCGTTACTCAACAGGTTGATCAGAATCTGGCGGATCCGAACCGGATCACTCAACATCGTTACTGCCCCGTATGTCGCTACATCGAGGAAGATGTGGAGCGCTCTCTCAACGGCGCGAGGGCGGAGTGATTCAATCACTTGTGCAGCAATCTGGGACGGTATGCACAGCTCTTGGCGAATTCTGAGTTTACCCATCTCGACTTTACTGAGGTCGAGGAGATCGTCGATCAGCTCCAAGAGATACTGGCCATTTTGTCGGATCTCCCCAAGTTGACCAGGCCAGGCCTCTGGTGCTGTGTCGATTCGTTCCACATCCTCAAGGAGCAATTCTGTGATCCCAAGGATTGCCGTCATGGGAGTCCGAACCTCGTGACTGAGATGAGCGAGGAAGAGATTCTTCGACCGATTCGCTGCCTCTGCCACCTCTTTTGCTGCTTTGAACTCGTGAACTTGTCGTGTTGCTTCCTCGGCAAGTTTCTGCATCGTGAGGTCTTGAGAGATGCAAGCGACGAACGCCCCACTTCCTCCATCAATCTCTTGGACTGAGAGCAACTCAATGTACCGAATCGTCCCGTCGGTTCGGATCAGACGAAGGACAGTTGACGAGAGCTGATCACCCCGACGTGCAGCCTCCAGAGCCTGAGTTGCTTGGGTACGATCATCCTCGTGACAGAATTCGAGGATCTGACTTCCAATGCAATCCGCAGCAGTTCTACCCAACGCAGCCTCGAATGCCGGGTTCACTGCGATCAGTGTGCCTGAGGCGGATATCGACCAAATCATGAGACAGGCAGTCTCTACAAGCCTCCGGTAGCGATCTTCAGATGCCCGAAGCGCATCATCAGCACGCCGACGTTCTGAGACATCACGAGCGACCACAAGTCCCAAGGGATCGGGTCTTGTATGGATTCTCGATACGCTTAGATTAACCGGAACCGGGTTAAGCCCTTGCACCCGAAGCAAATAATCCTCTCTGGAGTGAAAGAAACCTGTCTTCACATAGGCAGAAACTAGCTCGTGAATCGCCGTGTCTACCTCGCTTGAGAAGAGGTCCCAAACCCGCATCTCAAGAATGACCTTCCTTCCGAGTCCAGTGATCCGCAACGCCACGGGGTTGACATCGACGAGCTGGTGGCTTTGCGGATCAAAAATAAAGAGAGCATCGTTCGAATCCCGGAACAGTGCACGCGAAATTTCTTGATCGCGGGTATTGTTCATGGCGCACTTCCTAGTTCACCGTTGAACGAAGGCGATCGCAGGATTCCTACTTCAGTGGATGGTCGATTGATCCCGGAGTCAATCGCTCGATGCATCACGGCCTCGAGCCATCTTGGTAAGAGCCTTCCCTGCTACCTCTGGATTCGGTTGACAAATGCGAAAACCAATTGTTGCGGATCGGTGGGTGGGGTGAACGTCGAATCGAGACGCAGAGCGAGCGTCAGTGATCCCCCAGCGCCAGCATCCCCCTCGGACGACTTTGTTCCGCCCCGCTTTTGGGTTCGCAGGATCTTGATTCGGGAGGGGTCGAAATACGTTAGAGCACCATTCCTGAACATTCCCATGCAAGTCGTACAAGCCCCAACCGTTGGGAGCCTTGGACCCGACCGGGTCAGGCCCCTGGATCCCCTCCTTGTAGCAACAGGCATAGTCGTCTGCTTGTGACGGATCATCGCCGAAGCTCCAACGGGAATTCGTTCCCGCTCGAGTGGCATACTCCAGTTCTTGCTCGGTAAGCAAACGATAGTGAATACCCTCGCGTTCGCTGAGCCAATCACAAAAGGCTTCCGCATCCGCGAGACACACTTGAACAACGGGATGATCATCGGTCAATTGTGACGATAGTCCCGGGTTTCGCCAATCGACACCTAGTACGAAGCGCTCTCCTTCTTCCTCATCCCAGACTTGTCCTCCGAGTTGCTCAGCGAGGGTAACATAGCCGGTTTCTTCAACAAAGACCCGAAACAACCCGACCTTTACTTCTTTCTGCCCAATAAGAAAATCATGGTCGATCTCGACAGGAACCTGAGGTTTCTCGGTGGGGTCGGCATCTGTATCCGATTCAGGCGACCCCATTTCAAAATGACCACGCCGGATCAACACGAGATTCATTCCACAAGAGTTTTGGAAAACGTCCCCTGTTTCGAAGGCATCGGAGACTCTCGCCTTGGGTCGATCAGTGCTTGGAAATTCAAGGGTCGGAACGAACCTGGACGCAAACCAGAAGGAAGCAGCACCAATCAAAACCATTAGGCCGGAAAGGACAATAACCGTAAGGATGCGGCTCACCCACGGACTGATCCGGGGAGATCGTCCCGTCGAGAGACTCCGATCCAGTTCGTCAACAAACTCGCGGACCTTCGGGTAGCGGTCAGCGGGATCGTCCTGGAGCGCCCGGCGAAGCACGTCGTCTACCTCAGGATTGAGCTGTGGGTTGAGACGCGAGGGTAGTGGAAAAATCCCTAAAGGAAGTTGTCCCGTCAAGAGTTCATAAGCCAACGCCGCTAAGGAATATTGATCGGCACGCTCGTCCACCGCCAGACGATACTGCTGCTCAGGAGCGATGTAACCGAGGGTACCCAAGGATTGTCCCGACTTCGTCAGGAGGTTCGCGAAGCCTCGAAAAACAGCGATACCAAAATCGCCAACAACCGGGTAACCCTCCCCTCGCATCAGAATATTCTCAGGCTTCAAATCACGATGTAAGATCCCGTGCTGGTGGAGGCAATCCAAGGCCGTGCCGATCGAACGCAAGATCGTTCTTGCTTGTGCGTTGGGCATCGGATAACCGGGTTTCATGTATTGCCGGAGATCCCCACTGTCAACATGTTCGGTTACAAGGTAGGGCTGTCCATCAACAGTCCCGAAGTCGAACACCATCAGGATATTGGGATGATGAACCTTCGCCATAAGCTCGGCTTCACGACGAAATCGAACCAGGCTTTCTTCACGATGTGTTGCATCTTTGATCGAGAGAACCTTGACGGCAACAAGCCGATCGAGTGCGACTTGGCGGGCAGTGTAAACTGTCCCCATCCCGCCCCGACCAATCTCCCGGATGATTTCAAAGCCTTCAATTTGCGGGGTAACCATCGCGTGACGCACTTCAGATATCATTAAGGATCCCCGATCCAGCAATTGGATTCATTAACTTCTGCTGAACTGTAAACATGATTGTAGCCAATCGAGTGGTCAGCCGGAATTAGGTCCAGATGCTAATCAACTCACTCTATGATAGCCGCTATATAAAGCTAATTGCAGCGAATCTGTGGAATAAAATTCCCATTGGCGTACTTGACTGAGGTTCCCGGTCTAGCGAGACAAAGAGCATTCATAGTACGCCACTGCACGATCCACATAAGTCTTTATCGAACCCTACGTTACGCCACTCACTCTTCAAAATCTAACAGACTCCCTCCAGACGGGTACTGCAACACCAGACCGAGAGTTTCGCACGAGGCTCTATCATCGGTGGAGTCGATCCGGGCCACTGAGTTTCAGTGGCCTTGCTTTGGCTTCCTGATGTGGATGATCACGTACGACAACTCAGAGCCAGGGGATGACGCAGAGAGCCGGGCTCGGAGCCGGGCGTCGCCGGCTTGGATCAAGGCTCCGTGCTGAGGATGGTTGGCGAGAAAATCGTCAGCGAGTCGATGCTCTGCTTTAGATAGATCCCTGGTGAAACAGAGATTGGTATCGGGGTCTAAACCAGAACAAGCCACGAAGGCTTTGTAATCCTGAGCAATCTGACGGAGTTCGCGAGGACCTCGCGAGGCGACTGCACCAATCCAAAACTGACCGTTGTGGAGCAAGCCGAGTTCGTTGTCGATTGTTTGGACAAGGTCGATCGACTCGATCAGATACTCCATCGCGTAGTAGAGGTCGAGTGGCAGATCCTGCCGTCGTGCAATCCGATGGTAATAGAGTCGGAGTGGCTCAAGCGTGATCGTGACGTTGAGCGGCTTCCGTCGTCTTGGGTCAAGCAGGGACTGCACTTCACCGAGTCTCTGGCAGAGAAAGGGGATGTTCGACCCCGCCACGTCACAGAAAAGCTGATCCTCATCAGACTCCGTTGTCTTGCAGAGAATCGCATAATGCTGCCAGTATCGTTGCACAGTTCCAGTTCCCTGAAACTCGAATCTCGGTTGGTCGAGGATCGTCCGGAGCGTCCGATACGGAAAACTCCCGGACGCATCTTCGCCGCCGAGGACGATCTCTGCGGGAATCTTGTAAGCAGAAGCAATGAAGTAGAGGGCCATTGCCTTCTCAGCGCAAACACCGCCGTTACCTTCCATCAGTCGGTCGAGCGTTTGGTCACAGCTCTTAAACGGACTATACGGTTCGAGGTAACGCGAGTAGGTCTCGTAGGGAGCTGCATGAATCCGAGCCCCTACCGCCCCAAGAAACTGCTCGACGCGATAAGGAGTGTCGAGCCGGAGAACATCTTCGGCCTCATCACCATAGGCTTCTTCCAGGATCGTACTCACAAAGTGACTGTAGTCATCGGCCCGGAGGCTCCACCGTCGACGGAGAAAGCCGGGCCAATTCCGTCGGTAGCCCGCGAGCGACCGATCGACTTCGATCAGAATCGGCTTGGTTGGGCAACGTTCTAAGACCGGATCCTGGAGGTCGACGTGTTCTCCGTCCACGTAGAACTGGAGATCAGGATCAAGTTCACCCAGGCTTCCGTCGTCGTTCAGAACGAAGAGACTATCTGCAAATCGTTGAAGCTCAAGGAGTTGATTCCTCGGAAGCAGACCTCGCGAAGCGAGTACCGCAAGGTCTGCTTGTCGATAGAACACGAGTAGATCGTCGAGCGTCTGGACGCCTTCGACCTCCTCAGGGATTGCAGACCGGAGTGAGGAGGTCCGAACCGGATCGGCGAGAATAAACTCCATGCGCAACGATCACTCAGAGTGCGCCACCGATGAAACCACCGCCTCTTTTGTCATCATCGTCTTTGCTGCTACAGCCAGCTCCGAGAGTCGGGAGGCTGATAATGCCAACCAAGAGCGCGAACCATCCGAAGAATGAGCGTCGCTTCGTCCCGCCGCCGGTGGCGAGTTCTTCCGTGACCAATGTGGTATCGACTGGTGCGAACTTCTCCCATTCGGCTTGTTCGGGGAGGCGTTGCCCGTCGACTCGAAACTGGAGCACAATGTCCAAGATCTTATCGTTGAACGTCCCATCCTCGAAGACGCTCGTACCCAGGTGGTCGCGAACCCTATCTTCGAGATCAACGGGGCTGGGACCCTGGTTGATATGGTAAGTAATCGTTCCAGAATACTCGCGGACGCTCGCAAACATCTGTCTGAGGAGGACATCTTTCTGGGCGAGCATCGGATCAAGCTGCTTCCAAGGCTCTAACCACGATGCCATCTCCGAATCTTGGTCTGGACCCGGCGCAATAAAGTAGGTCTGGAAAAGCTTCCGGAGTGTGTACTCCTCAAACCGCTCATCAATATATACAAAGAAACAGCGATCCAGATCCATCTCGTCGACTGTAATCCTGAGACAGAACTGCTCCCCGCTATAATCGTCTAAATCCCGAGCTGGGTAAGTTAGTTGCTCGCCGTAGGCGGTCTTGTTGAAAAGCCCCATCATCCGGCTCCTGATAAAGAGTATCGAGAAATACTACCGAACTCATGATGGTCGATAGGTTAATCAAGCTTGACCACCGAAGCCCGGAAATAAACTACAAGTCTCGTTAAAACGGATCGACACGACGCAGCAACATAATTCGATCATCAACCCCCGAGATCGTCAAGAGTCGAGTGGTCAACCGTTGCAATCTGTTTGATCCAGATCCGCTGGATCCTCTTTCGCCTGTTGACCTTCGCCAAGATAGCGACGTTGGTCATTGACGCGCCGGACTTTTCGATTCTTGAACTCTTCTTCGGATTTGAAGGTTAATTGGAACCGAACCAGACCGAACTGATAGATGTCGTCGAGTTCAAAAATCTCGAATTTGAGCACATTCAGCAATGCGGCTTCGTCTGATCGGAAGCGATCCGGCAGTTCGAGTTCCATCAGCGTATGCCCCTCGGATTCCGAAAGATCCGTGAGGTTGATTGCCAACAAGCCAAGAGGCTCGGTCAAGACTTGATTCAAGCTCTCGTAAAGAGCTTGGTACCGCAGTTTCATCCCTGCGAGAATAAAACTCTCGTGTGTTCGCTCGACAATCCAGAGGCGCGGAGTCTTCTCACCACAAGGGCACTCCTTGGTCGTAATCCGAGCGACATCACAGACTTGATACTTCACGACCGGATGGTCACGGAGAAGCCACGAGGTCTGGAAAAGTTCTCCTTGGACCGTCTCGTCGTCGAGGAACGTCGGGTGCGCAATCGTCGTGCCAATTGTGGTCGGATCAAAGTGGGATCCGTCCCCTAAAGCGCATTCACTCGCAAGCCCACCGGTCTCTGTCGTACCGTAAAACGAATAGACCGTTGCACCGAGTCTCTCGGCGACTTCTTTCTTGAACCCCGGATGGATCGGTTCGCCCATCGTGATCAACGATCGGATGGGTGACGCGCCCAACGGCCAGAGATCACGGAGGTGGGGCCAAGATCGAATCAGGATACTCGGGAGTGTGAGGTAAACGTTCGGCTCGAGTCTTGCAAGCGGTTGCAGTGAACGTCCGTAGTCTCGGGTGAGCTGGAGATAGGTCGTCTGACTCACCCCAAGGTTCCGTGCGGCTCGAAAGTAAAAGTCATAGATCTCCGGAAATCCGATATCTGCACAAACAAATCGATCTCCAGCAGACATCCCGGCGCGTCGGAAGGCACGTTCTGTAATCGCCTGTTCACCCAACTCGTCGATCGGTGTTGCGAGTCGGAGGACACAGCGACCGGTCGATCCTGAACTAAAGTCGCACACGAACCGACTTCTATTGAGTCGCGAGAGCGCCTCGGGCTGGAGGATCTCCCGGTAATCCTCACGAGTGGTCACAGGAAACCGTCCGAGGACTTCCGTGGGAGAGTCTCCCGGCGAGAGACCGAGCGAGTCCATCAATCCCCGGTAATGACCGAATTCGCGGTAGAGGAGCGCGAAGAACCGCCGGATCCGGTCAAGGTCTTCCTCGCGAGTCCCAAGGAGGGTCACCGAACCGTCTGGGTGTTGTTCAAACCGGTTCATTCAGTGACTCTCCGGTTCAGGTCATCAACAGTCGGGACAAATTGACCAAGCCCGTATCGGACCAGTGGAAAACAAGTGAACCGGAGCTTCGTGATCAAGGTGAGGCTTGATCGAGCATCAAGCTCCAGCAACAACTGGTCGGCATCATAATCGTACCAGGGTCGACCGATCGGCCGAGACCCAATCAAATCAACTTCATCAGCGTAAATCATTGCCGGATAGACGCGATCGTCAATCAGTCGATCGCTACAGTGTTCCACGAGGATGGTCGATGAGGACTGCCGACCCAGCGCTCCCCGGAATTCGCGGCCGGATGCAAGGAACAGATAATCGGGCTCAAAGCGTTCGATCTCTCCTTTTAAGTCATTCGAAGGCCCGCTTAGATAAGTGATCGAAGCTTGAAGCCCTTCCCAGTAAATCCCCTTCGCTAATTCACACGCAAAGGGTCCCCGACGCTCATCAGCGACGATCAAGAACCGAGGGGACGCCTTCAAGTCAATACCAAGATCATTCAAGGCACGGATGATCCGACGCTGCCGAAGGATCAACTCCGCTTCATCCTCAGGAATCGTGAAGGGAAACCGGCTCGCCTCTTTAAAGTAAGGTGGCAAGATCCCAATCATCGCCTCCCGACTCACAATACAGTCCAGGAGACCCGCTGCTCGTTGATAATCCGCAACTGAAATAGCGGGGATTTCAACAAGATTGTCCGGCTCACGCTCAAAGTACTCTCTGTAGAACCGCGTCTGTCGATACGCGCGCTGGGCAGTCGGAACTAACCTGCGTTTGAGTTCGTCCATAAATCAACAACTCTCAGACTTCAATGGAGCAGTGACCTTAGTCACCATTCGATTAGACCAGGATTGCATACAGGACGACAGCCAATAGCCAGATCGATTTATTAGCCTTGCACTCACAGTTCAGAACGATCAAACCAAGACAGAAAAATAGCCGCACGATTTCATACAACCATGACCAGTAAGACTCATTGCCAATTCCGCACAATCAGAGGGGTGAATTGACCACGCCGAAGATCGCTCATTACACTGCAATTTGTCGAGTGCCCTTGTGAAGAACTAGGGCGACATCTCTTTTTCTCATCCTCTCCAGCAGCATTGCATCGAGGAAATCCAACGATGAGCAGCCCACTCACGCGCCGAGACTTTGTGGGACGATCGGTAGCGGGTGCCGCAACCCTAAGCCTTGGTTTCGGACTTCGACCTCTCTTCGCCAACGATGTCAAGAAGCTTGAAGAAGTTGGTGCCCCACAGCCCGGTCGAATCGGCGATTACAAGATTTCGCTGGCCGAATGGTCGCTCCACAAGCGTTACTTTGCCACCGAGGACCCATCGAAGGCCAACCTTGGCTTCCCGAAGGACTCGAGGGAAGAGTTTGGTATCGAAGGGATCGAATTCGTCAACCAGTTCTTCAAAGACAAGGCAACAGACGAGTCTTATCTCCAGGAACTCAAGAAGCGGGCAGATGACCAGGGGGTCGAGTGCCTCCTGATCATGATCGACGGTGAAGGCAGCTTGAGCGATCCTAACAACGCAAAACGCACCGAAGCTGTTGAGAACCACAAGAAGTGGGTCGATGCTGCCAAGATGCTCGGTTGTCATTCAATCCGGGTCAATACCGGCAACAACTACAGCGCTGGGAGCACTGCGACCGCTGCCGAAGGCTGCTCCAAACTCTCTGCGTATGCCAAAACCGTTGGTCTCAACATCATCTGTGAGAACCACGGCGGACCGTCAAGCGATCCTGATGCACTTCTGGCGCTCATCGATGCGGTAGGAATGGACAATTTCGGGACGCTCCCCGACTTTGGCAACTTCCCGATGAACGGACCGCGCCAAGACCGAGATTATGCGATCGACATCTACGCCGCGACTGCTCGGATGATGCCGTTTGCCAAAGGTGTCTCCGCAAAGTGCTACGACTTCAAGCCTGACGGTACCGAAACGGTGATCGATTTCGCCCGGATGATGAAGATCGTTACTGACGCAGGTTACAACGGCTTCGTAGGGATCGAATATGAAGGGGGGCGGTTGTCCGAGGCCGAAGGGATCCTCGCTGCGAAAGAGTTACTCGAAGCCCTCCGAGGCACATTGTATCGTTCCTAATGTGCCATAATCAGTCCCGTGTCTCGGCTCACTCTATCCGATCCAGGGGTTGAACCCCTCTCGGATCACCCAACCTCAACCTTCGAGATATCGAGAAGCGGGGGATCCGAGAGGATTTACAGACAACGAGAGCGGAATCAGGTCAGGGGATCTCATGTTACACCGATATCGTTGGTTCTTGGTTGGCTTCTGCTTCGTTGCGCTGTGCGGGGGACGCTGGCTTCAGGTTGAACTCCGAGAGTCAGAGACCCCAAATCTTGCCTCGGAGGAGTCGGAGAATCGTGAGGTAGGCCCGGTCGTAGTGCAGCCAAAGCAGATCCCACATGCTGTCGCCTTCGAAGAACCATCTTGGGCGTTTGAACCAGGGCCTGAAACGTTTGATCCCAGTACGGTCTTCAGCCTCCGACAGCTTAACGAAACAGTTGCGGGTGAATCGGGGTTCGTCCGTCGAAACGCTCAAGGGGACGGCTTTGTCTTAGGAAATGGTGAGCCAGTTCGATTTTGGGCCGCCTCGACGATCGCCTATCGTGAGAACAATCCCGACGAGGCACTCGCAAATCAGGCCCAATTTCTCGCCAAGCATGGCGTAAACATGGTTCGATATCATAGCAACATCTTCCCAGATCGGAGGTCTAAGGATAATCCCGACCTTGATGAACCAAACATGGCGCGGATCGATGAAATCTGGCGATTAGTTGCCGCGATGAAGAAGGAAGGGATCTACACCACAATGAGCCCCTACTGGGCCCTTGGTTTCCGACCACCCCAACGTTGGGGAATCGAAGGGTGGAAGCCAGGAATGTCTGGTCATGGGCTCCTCTTTTTTAACAAGAAGCTTCAAGAGGCTTACAAGACCTGGCTCAGAGTCCTGCTGACGGAGCCGAATCCCTACACCGGGATCCCCCTCGCTGATGATCCTGCACTCGCGATCATTCAGATTCAGAATGAAGATAGTATGCTCTTCTTCACAATCAACCAACTTTATGGAACCCAACTAGAGATCCTCCGCCGTTTGTTTGGCGAGTGGTTGGCAGAGCGTTACGGTTCAGTCGACGCCGCACGTAAGCACTGGGGCAACACGAAGGTCAACGGAGACGCCTTCGAGCGCGGCTTGGTCGGAATCGCCAATGTCTGGGAGTGGAAACAACCGCGGAAAGGGGCGTTTAAGCGTCGGCTCGATGACCAGCTCCAGTTCTTTGCGGAGACCATGTATCGGTTCAATGCTGAGATCGCCAACTACCTCCGCGAAGAACTCGGCTGCAAACAACTGATTAATGCTGGCAACTGGCGGACTGCCGACCCCATTCTCCTGAACGATGTTGAGCACTGGACCTACACACCGACCGACATCATCGCTGTCAACCGATACTACAATTCGATCCATCTCGGCAAGGACCGTAATCGGCTCGTCCGAGCAGGCCACTTCTTCAATAACACATCGGTCCTCCTTGAGCCCCGACAGCTCCCTACGAATATCAAACAAGTAGCTGGACACCCGACGATCCTGAGTGAAACTCTCTGGGCACCTCCGACTGGTTACCAGTCCGAATCACCCTTCTTGCTCTCAACCTATGGATCACTCTGCGGAATCGACGGAATTTATTGGTTTCGCTTTGAAAGACGTGAATGGTCGATCAGCGAGAATCCGAACGTGGGCGCAGCAGCAAAGAAGTTTGAAGCGGGGACTCCGATGGTGCTCGGCCAATTCCCTGCAGCGGCAATTGCCTTTCGACGCAGTTACGTCGACGAGGCAGAGCCTGTGGTCATCGAACACCGAACTCTCCAGGAGCTCTGGGAGCGAGAACCGCCGATCATTGCTGAGGACGCGAGCTACGACCCGCTGCGCGACCTTGGTGACCGGGCCGAGCAATCGAGCCTCGAACGAGGTCTTGACCCTCGGGCATTCCTGGCCGGACCGGTCACCGTCAAGTTCGATACTCAAAAGACCGCCAATCAGGTCGGACCCCTCGACTCGTTGATTTCGGGAAACAGGATCCAGAGTCTTCACGGGCAGGTGGTCCTCGAATCGGATTCCGGTCGCTGTCTCGTTGATGCTCCCAAAGCTCAAGGAGCGACCGGCTTCCTCGGGAAGCACGGCCCCATCCAACTTTCCGACGTGAAAATTGAAACTACCAACACTTACGCCACCGTTCTTGTAGTCTCGGTGGACAACAAGCCGATCGCCGAAAGTAACGCAGTCCTGCTTCAGATCGGCACTACCGCCCGTCCCACGGGTTGGGAAGTCCGTGAGAAGACGTTTCCGATCAAGAGCGGTAAGAACGAGGAATTTATCGAAGGGTTGGAGATCGTCAACGCGGGAGAGATGCCCTGGCGGATTACCGAGTTTAACGGTACGATCGAGATCAATAACTCGGAGTTACGGCGCGCATTCGCACTCGACGAAAATCTCGCGCCCAGTCCAGGACGGATTGAACTGAATTCAACCGAAACCGGCATTCGGTTGAAGGTTCCGTCCAATACGTTACACGTCTTACTCCGCACGCCAAACGACCCCTGATTCCCCTCTCGTGGCGGGTCTTGTCTCGGCTTACGGAGCCACTTCACAGACACTCGCAAAACAGATTCGTCCCCCAGCATCTTGGCAAAACCCTTGATCAGATCGACTGGGGTGCAATCCATTCAACTTGTAACACCGGTTGGAGTGAACTTCGAATGAACCCCTCTCGACGCTCAAGACGCCCCCGGACTCGTCCTAATCCCCAAATTGAGCGGCTTGAAGGTCGGGAATTACTCAGTGTCGCCGAGCAATCAAGCCACATCATTCCCGGCCGCCTCATTGTTCAGTTCGCCGCCGATGCCACTCCTGAAGACCGACTTGAAGCAACTGCGGGGATCGCTGGTCCCGAAGAAATCCAAGTCCTCTCGAGAAACAAGCATGGCGGACGTTGGGGGACAATCGAACTCGTTGAGGTTGAATCATCCGTTGATGACCGCCAAGCGATTGCTCAACTCAGAGAACACCCCTCGGTGATTGCAGTCGAGCAGGACCAAGCGGTGAGGATCCAGACCCTCCCAGACGACCCCTTGTTCGTCAATGGAAGCTTGTACGGAGTCTACGGGGACGACTACGGTACGAACACCGGTCCAACCAACACGTACGGGAGTCAAGCGGCCGAAGCTTGGTTGGGCGGCAACACAGGCTCATCTGAAGTGGTCGTGGCCGTAATCGACACCGGGATTGACTACACCCATCCTGACCTCGCCGCCAACATCTGGGTCAATCCGGGTGAGATCCCAGGTAATGGGCTCGATGATGACGGAAATGATTTAATCGACGATGTGCATGGTTACGACTTCCACAATGGCGACTCGGATCCTATGGACGACCATGGCCACGGCACTCATGTCGCCGGAACTATCGGCGCGGTCGGTAACAATGGGATCGGTGTCACTGGCGTTAATTGGAACGTCAAGATCATCGGTGTAAAGTTTCTGGATGACAAAGGGGACGGCTCCATCTCCAACGGAATCGCCGCGCTCGACTACATCACAGACCTAAAACTTGCCGGGATCAATGTCGTCGCCTCAAACAACTCCTGGGGGGAAATAGGACTCTCCTCTCCCCTCCTCGATGACGCAATTGATCGAGCTGCTGCCGCTGATGTCTTGGTTGTCGCTGCAGCAGGCAACAATGGAACTGACACTGATTCAGTCTCCTTTTCACCGGCCACCATCGAAAACGATCACGTCATTAGTGTTGCGGCGATCAGAAACGATGGTAGGCGGCCAACATGGTCTAACTACGGCTTGACTTCAGTCGACCTTGGAGCACCTGGCCAGGCGGTCCAATCGACTGATCTGGGAGGTGGATACCGCGGGCGATCGGGAACCTCCATGGCAGCGCCACACGTTGCTGGTGCAGTCGCCCTCTACAAGGCAGCGGACCCGAACTTAACCGGCTTGGAAATCAAGAACCTTCTACTCGATTCTGCAGTCGACACCCCATCGATGAATGGCAAGACGGTCACTGGGGGACGGCTCGACGTCTCTGGTGCTGTATCGACTCCACCTCAATTCCAGGGTGGGCCGGAGCTCTCGAGTGGTGTCTTAACCAACGTTCGTACTGGCCAGTGGTACAGCATTGAATTCATCCACATGTATGAAGAGATGGTTGTTGTAGCCACCCCAACGCTTGACCAGAACTCTCCCTCAGTTGTCACACGCGTGAAGCAATCGGGAGAGGATACGATCGAACTTTTAGTCGAGCGTACTGATGGATCGGACCAGCCAGCTACGATTAGTCAATTGCACTATGTCGTCGCGGAATCCGGAGTCTACAACGAAGCCGAACACGGGATCACGATGGAAGTGGTCCGCTTCGAATCTGACCGCGTTGACTCCAAGGGTAATCGTGTTGGTCATCTCCGCCCCTTGCTCCAAGACTACACTAATCCGGTCGTGGTTGGTCAGGTGATCGGCGATGAGGGGCCTTGGAGTTCCTTTTGGGCTGCCGGAGCAACAGAAGGCTCGGCACCGAGCAACTCCACTCTCCGTGTCGGCCGCGATGTCGGTGAAGACACGGGAACGAGCCGACCGAATCAAGAAATCGGTTACCTCGTGATCGAAGCTGGCACGTACGATCTTGATGGCACCACGCTCGTAGCTGATCGGGGAGGTGAGACTGTCGGAGGCATCGACAACGGTCCTCCCTACACCTACAACATCAGCGGAATCGAAACCCCAACTGCCGCAGTGGCGTCGATTGCCGGTGTCAATGGTGGTGATGGGGGTTGGCCTGTTTTTTGGGGAGTCGATCCAGTTTCGGGGACAACGCTGAGCTTAGCGATTAACGAGGAGCAGATCGGCGACCAAGAACGTTCTCATACGAATGAATCAGTTGCTTATCTAGTCACAGGTGCCCCAGCCTCAGAAGCAATCGATCTTGTAATCGACTCAGTAACCGCGAGCACTACAAACCCTGCAGCAGGTGATTCTGTTGCCATCGATGTGGCTGTGCGCAACGCCGGAGGCACGCAACAACGACTCAATGTCGTGCTAGTCTCTGACAATGCAACACCGAATGATCCTACCGACGATCTTCAGATTGATGCTTGGAGCATCCTCGCTGACCCCTCGACCATTACTGATTCTACAACGCTTTGGGAGACTTCAGGCCTCCCCGTGGGTTCCTACACGCTTTCCGCAATCGTCACCTCGAACGGCCTCGAAGTTGACACGACAAACAATCTTGGTTCAGTCGTCATCGATATTGAAGAAAGCTCGATGCCGCCGATCTCGACGGGTGTCCTGAACAACGTCACAACAGGAGTCTGGGAGACCGTCGAGCTTTCCCACTCTTACCCGGAGATGGTCGTAATCGCGACCCCAGTATTTGAGAGCGGTACGCCATCGACGGTCGTCAGGATTCGGCAAAACGAACCAAATCGATTCGATGTCTTGCTCGAACGAAACGACGGCTCTGACCAGCCTGTGACCATCAGCCAACTTCATTATGTGGTTGCTGCCGCCGGCGTCTATAACCAAGTAGAGCACGGGATCAAGATGGAAGCAGTACGGTTTACTTCAGAAAGGGTTGACTCAGAAGGCGACCGCCTCGGTGTCGAACAAGGAACGCTCCTCAACTACAACAATCCCGTCGTTCTCGGTCAGATCATTGGCGACGCTGGTGGCTGGTCAACCTTCTGGGCATCCGGAGCGCAGGTGGAGTTACCTCCGGACTCCAGCACACTCCGGGTCGGCCGGGATGTAGGCGAAGATCCGAACACAAACCGTCCTGATCAGGAAATCGCTTACCTTGTCATCGAGGCTGGCAATTACGAAATCGATGGCTTGACCTTCGTCGCTGGAGTAGGAAGAACGACAGTCCGAGGCATCGACAATTTTCCACCCTACGGCTATTCCATTGAAGGAATTGAGACACCAATTGCGGCCGTGGCTTCACTAGCGGGAGTCCAAGGGGGTGATGGGGGTTCCCCGGTGCTCTGGGGAAATACCCCAATCACAAACACCAGACTAAGCTTGGCAATTAATGAAGACCAGATCGGTGACCCAGAGAGGAAACACGTCAAGGAGTCAGTCGCGTACTTAGTCATCGGCACAACAGCGGGGATAGGAACGACTGAGCTAAGTCTCGAACAGGTTGTGGACAACACCGCTACATCCGGCGATGGGTCTAGTCCCGACCAAAGAGACTCTCTGCAAAATCCAATCACACTCGGGGTCTTCGGAACTCAGTTCCTACCGGACGCTGACGACCGTTTCAATGGTCTTCAAGATCAGGTTGAGCCGATTTCCGACGACGGAAAGGTGACCAGCAGCAGCACATTTAGCCCTGCCATGGTCGACCCCGGTGAGAGTAACGTTGGCGGAGAAGTGAGCGCTGGTCTGACAACTGAAGCAGATGACAACACAGAGGGTGCCGAGGCCGAAGGGCTGTTCGAGCAACTCGCACTTGATCAACTCCGGATCGACGACCCGCTCGATCTCGGCTGAGCGATTGTTGTCGCTGCATTAGTCCGAGAGGAGGGCAAGGAAGTGTTGAATCATTTTCTTGGCGTCCTCTCATTCTTCAGCCGTTTCATCCGATGTCCAAGGCCATAATGAACCGTCACCGGAGTTTCATCTGGAAGAGGACCGGAGGACGTTGTTGAAATTGGCAGTGGTGTGACTCTGGTCGCTTGCTGCCCTCCTTTTGCTGACTTCTTCGGTGGCCTTGTTGCTTTTGGTTTCGATTTTGTTGTCGCTCCTTTAGTGACCACTGGTGACGAGGGGTGAAGTAACACAACGGCAATTTTGGCGATGGCATCCGCAGTTGTAGCTCCCTCGAGTGGAACATAAGCGGAGGAGCTGTCTACAATCCGGATCCGACCGGGGTACTGTTTCCCGAGTGCTTCAATCCGCCTCGGATTGCGATACGTCAACACTAAGAACTCGTCTTCGAGATGGATCCGCGCGATCTGCCAATGCTCAGCATAAATCCGCAACTCGGCCTCGGTGAGCATCTGTGCGGTTGGGAGGGGAAGGGGGCCAAATCGGTCCACTAGCTCTTTCCGGAAATCTTCGAGCTGTTCCAGACTCCTGAGTCGGCTTGCTCGACGGTAAAGTTCAACCTTCAGTTTGTGTGAGGGGACATAAGATGCGGGGAGGTAAGCCCGCCATTGGAGTTCAACCGAACAGTCAAAGTTCGGGCGTTGTGCCCGGCCGCTCATTGCCCGGACGGCACTGTCCAACAGCGAGCAATAGAGTTCGTAGCCAACTGCCTCAATGTGGCCCGATTGTTCCGCACCGAGGATGTTCCCCGCCCCTCGGATTTCGAGGTCGCGCAAGGCGATCTTGAATCCGGCTCCGAGATCCGTGAACTCCTCAATCGCTTTCAAGCGCCGGACTGCATTAGGAGCGACGGTCCGTTTGGGGTCGAGCAGCAGGTACGCATAAGCCCGCCGCTTCGAACGGCCAACCCGACCACGGAGCTGGAGCAAATCAGCCAACCCATCACGATCGGCCTCATCGATGAAAATGGTGTTTGCATTAGGAATATCGAGCCCAGATTCGATAATTGTCGTTGCCACCAAGACATCAGCCTCACGGCGAACAAACGCCAACATCGCACGTTCGAGTTGATCACCCGTCATCTGACCATGACCAACGATTACCCGAGCATCGGGTACGAGTGATCGAACACGATCGGCAATCGACTCGATGTCGTAGACCTTGTTATGAACGAAGTAAATCTGCCCTTCGCGGTTCAGCTCGCGGACGATCGCTTGGCGGATCAATTCGTCATCCCATCGACTGATCCGTGTCTCGACCGCTTTACGATCAGGTGGCGGCGTCTCCAAATTCGAGATGTCACGGATCCCCAAGAGAGCCATGTGGAGTGTCCGAGGGATCGGCGTGGCGGTGAGCGTCAGCACTTCAACGGTCGCGCGGAGTGATTTTAGCCACTCTTTGTCTTCAACACCGAAACGTTGCTCTTCATCGATGATGATCAAGCCGAGGTCATGAAACGCGACATCCTTTTGGACGATCCGATGGGTTCCGATCAAGATGTCGACCCGTCCCGCGGAAGTCTCTTTAAGGACTTGGCGGACTTCCGACTTGGGTCGGAAACGACTTACCGCCTCGATCCGGACCGGGAACTCGGCCATCCGTGCTGAGAAACTCCGGTGGTGTTGCTCAGCGAGTACCGTCGTCGGGACCAAGACCGCGACTTGTCGACCACCTTCAACGGCCTTGAATGCCGCCCTCATTGCAACTTCTGTCTTCCCATAGCCGACATCACCACAGATCAAGCGATCCATCGGTTTCGGGGCTGACATATCTCCTTTGATTGCCTCGATGGCAGCGAGTTGGTCGGGAGTCTCCTGGTACGGGAACCCAGCCTCGAACTCGGTAAGCCATCGACCGTCTTCGGCTTCATAGGCGATCCCAGGCTGACTTGCGCGCTGGGCTTGGATCTCGATCAAATCTTGGGCGAGGTCCGCAACGGCCTCCGCAACCCGCTTTTTCTTCCGCTCCCAAGAGCTAGTCCCGATCTTCGAAAGCGCTGGATCTGCCTTCCCGCCGCCAACATACTTTTGGACCAGCTCGATCTTGGCGATCGGGACGTAGATTCGAGCACGATCGGCAAACTCAAGCACAAGCTGTTCTTCAGCATAGCCCGCGTCACGGTCCTTCTCGATAAGTTGAAGACCTCGGTAACGTGCGATCCCGTGGCTGACATGGACAACCAGATCACCCTCATTGAGGTCAAGAAAACTATCGATTGCTCTTGATTCGTAGCGCCGACGCTTTGGAGTCTGGCGGACCGCTCCGCGATCGAAAAGTTCATGATCGCCGATGACGAGGACGCCATGATCGACCAGTCGAAACCCCGATCGGACTCGGCCAACCGTGTATCGAACCCGACCAGATTCAACAAGTGTCGATCCTTCGAACACCTCGGTCAATCGATCGATCTCTGACTGATTCCGGCAGGCGATCAGCACGTCATTTCCTTCGGAGGCTGTCTCTAGTTCCTCCTTCACTTTGCTGAGTTCACCAGAGAATCGTTCCACACTCTCGACCCGAAGCCGACAGGTCGTTTCGAGGCTCATGCCAGCAGAGACCGCAGCGACCGTCACCGAAGGTCGCTGGATCAGATGCTTGAAGACCGACTCCAACGTGTAGAAACCCCGAGGGTCACTGAGCCTCCCAAGGTAGCGTTCCCCTTGCTCTTTGAGGTCGGTTGGTTCGACCAAAGCCACTACCGATCCCTCCGGAAAGAGATCGATCAGGTGGCTGGTCTCGTCACTTGTTAGGCCAGGGTCAAGTGGAACGGCGAGACTGACCTCCTCTTCCTTGCCGAGCGATCGTTGAGTCTCAGGATCGAAAGGACGGATCGAGTCCACATCGTCCCCAAAAAACTCAACCCGGAAGGGGAGCGTTTGATCCGTTGGGAAGACATCGAGGATTCCTCCTCGGAGGCTGAACTCGCCGGCGACCTCAACCACCTCAACTCGCGTCATCCCACGCTCAGTGAGCCAACCAATTAGTTCTTCGAGGGGGATGGTCTCCCCAACCCGAATTTTTCGAGACCCGCGCGCCAAGGCTTCTGGCCCAGGAAACGGTTGCAGGAGGGCAGGGATCGGAGCGACCACGAGTCGTGGTGGATCGTCACTGAGGATCGATCGTGCAACTCGAAGACGTCGCCCGATCAACTCGTCTCCTGGTGGTGCCTCGGCAGGAGACTTCTCCCAAGCCGGTACAATCTCGACTCGGAGACCGGCAAAAGCAGCAAGATCCTCGGCAAATTCTTCGAGATCGCCAATATGAGGCAGCACGACCAAGAGAGGGGATGGAATCTGCCAAGAGAGGGCGGCAATCGCCAACGGCCCCGACGATCCCCAGGCACCGTCGATCGTGCCACTACGGCCATTCTTCAACGCAGCGGTTAACTCGACGAAGCCGTCCGAGCGTTGGATCAGTCGGGTGAGGTCGCTAAGGCCTCGTGATTCTGTCTTCGGTTCTGCTGCCCGTTCCGCCATCGGAGCCTCGTCGCAGAGTCAGAGAGTGAACAACTGGCAAAGCGATCTAATGTATGACGGTAATCAAGATCCGCCTAGGGAAACTTCAGCTTCGCCAACAATCCCTCAGGCCGCGTCGTGGTCGAAGGCAGGCTATCTTCGGTTCCGTGAGATTCTCTCCGGCGGTTGCAGGGACCCATGGGACCGCAGACGAATCTCGAGTATCCTCCTTTTTTGCTGAATAATGAATTCGTTCGGAGTAAAACGATGTTTCCAAGGGGAGCGATCGCTACACTACAATGCAGTCGCGTAGACCTTCAAATACATGGTGAGAGTCGGGGGACGGGTTGTTGGATCGTCTGTTGATGATACCGATGCTCTGGGCTCAGCGGAGCAGCGTCGAAGACGAAGTCGCAGCGTTAGCACTCAAACGATGGACCTGGAGCCAGATCCTCACTTCCCCGTCACCAACGCCGAGCAACCTCGGCCTTTGGACCTGGTTGTTTGGGCTCTTGGCGCTCTTGATCATCGCGTCTGTCGCCCAAGGCCCGTCCAAGGCGTTCGGCCAAGTTCTCGATTTGCCAGGGCATGTTCGCCTTCTCTCTGCGAGCTTGACTCGTCTCAAATACTCGTCCCGACTCGTGATGATCCTCTTCGGAATCACCGTCCTCTCATGGACGATTTCGATGGGGACTCGGCTCGGCCGGGAGTCAGCCTTAGCGGAAGTTCTCCTACTCAAGGGAACAAAATCAGTGACTGAGATCGCCCTGGAAGAAGGCGTCTTGGCTGCACTGACACCGGTCCGGGATCTCTTTCGACTCAGCGACATCCTACTCTTGCTTGGCGTTTCAGCCGCGATTGTGTTCAAAGGGTCAGCAGATCGTTGGGGAGCGTTCGATATGGGTCAGCGTCGGAATGCCCCCACTGGGTCACTTCCTTCGTGGTCGACTTATTGCTGGGCCGCTGCGTCATTCTACCTGCTGTACCGCAGCATCAGTCTGATCGACGTCTCGTCCGACCTCCCGATGGAATCGTGCCTGATTATCGACATCGTGCTGATCCCGATCCTGATGGCGACTTGCGATGGCCTCCTTGCTGCCTGGGTCTTTACGGAACTCCGGAGGTTTGAATCGATGGTCGAGACCCGGATCGTCGATCTCCCTGTAGTCCTCAGGTTAATGCCCGCAGCAACGCTTGCAGCCGTTGCAGCACTACCAGCGAGGTACCTCAGTCTGATGGCCTTCCTCGCGCTTGAGTATGCCCCTACTGGTGCAGCACCGGTCTTCGCCTTCTTGCTGAGAGGACCCGGCTTAATCATTCTTCAAGGAATCGCGATTGCAACAGTGGGAATCGCCGGCGCCGCACCGTGGTGTCGTGGGACCATGGGTTCTGCACTCGATGGTTACGGCCGATTGCTCAAGTACAACGGTGGACGACTCCTAGCGACTATCGGACTCGGAGGGCTCGCTGCAGGGATTGCCACCGGAATCACCAAATGGCTACTCCTCTCACTTGAGCCTCAATCTTGGGTCTTAATGGCCGCCGATAGTTACACTCACTACGCAACACTTTTTGTCGGACTCATCACACTTTCAGCGCTGATCGAACTTGGCAGCCAAACGGTGGAAGTCGCCGCCAAAGCGGTCCCGACCCTCCCCGAAGAGATTACTGTTGCTGCAGAATCGAGATCTTGAACAGGCCCCCCACTCGAATCGAAGGGGGGCGTTGAAGCAAAGTCGAAGACGGCTAACACTTAGAGACCGACGTACCAGTCATAGCCACGCTCGGCCCAAAAGTCGTCGGGACGGGTATCTTGGAACTGGATTTGGCCGATCCGCTTGATGTTCTTGACTCCATACTTCACGGGGATCACCAAACGAAGTGGTGCCCCATGTTTCGGTTCTAATGGCTCACCCTGCATCCGATCACAGAGGAGGGTCTGCGGATGGAGAGCACTGGGCATATCAAGGCCGACATAGTAGTAATCGGATGGATTGTCTGGATTGAAGGGAGTCGTGATTGAGACATAGTCAAACAAATCATCGGGGCGTACATCAGGTTCGTACGGTGTTCCTTGACGCGACGCCAGACCGAGCCGGGCGGCAAAGTCAGCAAACCGAAAACCGCTCCAATGGACAATCTGACTCCATCCTTCGATACACATTAGTTCGGTGACCATCTCCACCCGAGGCAGTTTGAGATCATAGAGGTCATCCATCGTAAAAGTCTGTGTGGTGCCGTCCCCTTCTTGGTTAACGACGAGCTTCCAGTCGTCAACGTTGAGCTCCTCACGGAGCCCGTAACGACCATTCGCCTTAGGCATCCGAGAGCGGGAGGGATCAAATTCTCGGGCCAGATGCGAATCGGAAAACAACGAACGGCCAAGTTGCTCATTGAACTCAAGGACACGCCGGAGTGGTCGCGCGACACCACCGATCTCGGGGCGAGTCGCAATCCAACGCCAAAAGCCATACACCGAGGCTGCGACCGTTCCGCCAATGGCAAATGACCGAAGTGTCTTTCTTCTGGAGAGACGTTTCGCGTCAAGTCCGACCAGTTCAGCAACTGGAACGTTTTCGGACCCATTCGGAGATTGACCGGTCCCACTCTGTGGGGCTTTTGCCGCACTCACCGACGTTGAACTCGACTCCGGCACCGACGTGGTAGGCTCTTCCACCGGAGGGGACGGATCGTGTTGATGTGCGTCGCTCATGAATCAGTTCCTCACCTCAGCATTGTCGCTTGGCTCGATCAAACCCCGGAATCGTTGATTGGCTCGGTCGCAATGGCCGAAACCGATTCAAGCCTCATCAATTTTAGGCTTCACCAATTCGTAGCCAGTTACCATGGAACGGAAGTTGTTCCAGCCCGCCTTGATGACTTGCACGATGTGAATGACAAAGAACGCCAGGTAAGCCATGGTAATGTAAAAATGCTCAATACGGGCCGCTTGATAGCCGCCGAGGAGGGCAATGAGCCAACCAAGTTGGACTGGTTTGTAGATCGCCAGCCCAGTGATCAATGAACCGGCGCCGAGCAGAATGACTCCGGTGTAGGCGATTCGCTGTGCGCCATTAAATTTACGGTCGGGCAGCGGTTTCTTGCTGATCCCGAGGTCGTGCAACACGACGTCTTTGGCTTCGCTGAGGGTCGCTCGGTTTGGAAAGAGCACCCGCCACTCACCCGAAGCGAGAAGAAAAGTCACATAAGTAAGACCGTTGATAGCAAAAATCCACATAAACGAAAAGTGAATTTTCATGCCGTCGGCAAGGTGCCGTTCCAAAACGAGGAGGTCGTAAAATGAGTCGGGAAACCAGAAATATTGGTGGTTCGCCCAGTAGATCCGTAATCCACTGTAGATCATGATGAAGAGAACCGGAAAATTGATCCAGTGCATCCAACGGATTGCCGCCGGGTGTTTATGGACCAGTTGCGTTTGGAGTGACGCGGCGTGCTCACGTTCGGTTGGCCCGATCGGATTGGACACGTGGACTCCTCCTCTATCGGTAAAGGGCGGGCAGTTTCACGGGATTTCGATGATCAAGAGTGCATCAGATGAGACTTTAGGTTCTGATTTTAGACCGCTCCCCCCAAAGCAACAAGTCGGGATTCTACCTGGAGATAGATTGGAGGAGGGCCGAACCATGATGGTACTAAAGGCACTCATCATTATTCTTTCACTCGGAAGGGTCACCAATCTCTTGGCTTCCGAGCAGGTCAAGCAATCGATTGATGGAACCAACCAACGGCCGAACATCCTCCTGATACTCACAGACGATCAAGGATGGCCGACACTCGGTTGTTATAGGAATGATCGCGTCCCGACCCCTCATCTCGACCGACTCGCAAGCCAAGGGATCCGATTCACTGACGGATATGTGACCCCACAATGCACACCGACACGAGCCTCCTTGCTAACAGGACAACATACCGCACGGAATGGAATGTGGCATGTTATCCCATGGTACGGTTATCCCTGGGCCCGAGTTCAAGAATCCACCTATACTGAACAGCTTTCGCGGAACACTTTGACGATCGCCGATGCACTGAAGGAATCAGGATATACCACCGCCTGCATCGGCAAGTGGCATCTCACAACCAATGAAGACGGAAGTTATCTGGGACTGAAGCCTGAAGCCTCGAGCCATTATGGCTTTGATGACGCTGCCCCCGAAGTTCCGCGATCCCTCTTCAGTGTTGGACAAGACCGAGGGGTTGACTACCTGACGGACCGGGCCATTCAATTCATCGAAGCCAACCAGGATCGTCCCTTTTTCTGTTACTTAGCCCATCATACGATTCACGGCGTCGTGGTTGCGCCAAAACCGATCGTTCAAAAATATCTTGATCAAGGCTATCCCGAAACTGGGATGTTCAACGCCACCTACCTAGCGGCAATCGAACATCTCGATCACTCGATTGGTCGGCTGATGACCAAGCTGAACGACCTAGACTTGAGCCGTCGGACGGTCGTCGTCTTTGTTTCCGATAACGGTGGTGTCTCAGATCGTTACGACATCGAGCCCATCGAAACTGATTCAGAGGGATTCCTCAGACTCCCGCTCAAGGACCAACAATTCGACAACAGTCCGCTCCGTGCTGGGAAGGGGAGTCCTTACGAAGGCGGGATCCGCGTCCCTTTGATCATCCGGTGGCCGTGGACAATCGAACCAGGGATCACCCAGAAGACCCCAGTTCACGTCGTCGACTTTTTCCCTACATTTCTTGAAATCGCCGGAGCCAGCGATCCTCCTGATCATCTTCTCGATGGCGAGAGTCTGATGCCGATCCTTCGCCAGGAGGACTCGTTTCCGACCCGATCACTCTACTGGTATTTTCCGCTCTATGACCTCCGGTGGGGACTCACGCCCTGCGCCGTCATCCGACAGGGGCGGTACAAGTTAATCGATTACTTCGGTGATCGGTTTGATCGGGAAGGCCGTTATCGACCTGGTCCCCAGCTACAGCTTTTCGACTTGGTCGAGGATATCGGCGAGCAGCGAAACCTCGCAGATGAGCTGCCAGCAATCGTCCGATCGTTGCAGGATGAACTCCAGGAATGGCTCGCGACGATGCCCGTCACTCGACCGACCGAGAATCCCTTCTTCGACCCAAACCGAATCTTCGAAGAGACTCGCGAGAAACCGTTTCGCCTCCAAAGCCTCACTTTCCCGGATCCAACCCAACTCTAACCTGAGACTCGGATTAGATCCGGCGTGAGTTTTTCGGGGATTCTACTGGCAAAATGAACTCTCGATCAGCTCAATACTCATGCTGTTGCGCCTGCTCATCGGTCGCCGCCGGTTCGCTCATGGACGTAACAGGTTGACGAATCTGCCGAGAATTCGACTCGCTTTGGAGTCGCGCAACCGCTTCGGCAAGAGGGAAGGTGCCGCGGTCACCGTCGATCCGGTCCCTGTAGGCCACAGCCTTGGCTTCGGCCTCTTTAGCGCCGACGACAAGCATCACGGGGAGCTTCTCAAGCTGAGCATCGCGGATCTTCGCCCCGATCTTCTCGGGTCGACGGTCGACGGTGCTCCGGAGCCCTGCTTTGCGGAGTTCGTTCAGAACCTGATCAGCATAGTCGTTGAACTTGTCGGAGATCGGCAGGACACGGACCTGCTCGGGTGCGAGCCAGAGCGGGAAGGCCCCCGCAAAATGCTCGATGAGGATCCCCATAAACCGCTCCATTGAGCCGAACGGAGCGCGGTGGATCATCACCGGACGGTGTGGCGCATTGTCGGCACCGTTGTACTCGAGCCCGAAACGCTCGGGGAGGACGTAATCGAGTTGGACCGTACCAAGCTGCCAACGACGTCCGAGGCAGTCACGAACAATGAAATCGGCCTTCGGACCGTAGAAGGCGGCCTCGCCATGAGCTTCCTCGTAGGGTAGACCCATCTCGTCGAGCACCGACCGGATGTCGGCTTCCGCTCGTTCCCAGAGGTCGAAATCGGCCCCTTTATATTTGGGATCGTCGCGGTCACTCTTGGAGAGTCGGACCTTGTAGTCATCCAGTCCCAAACTGCTGAGAATGAACTGAGTCAGCTCCATCGTCGACCGAAATTCGTCGCGAACTTGCTCCTGGGTACAGAAGAGGTGAGCGTCGTCTTGAGTGAAGCCACGGACGCGGGTCATTCCCGAGAGTTCACCTGACTGCTCGTAGCGATAAACCGTGCCAAATTCAGCGAGCCGGACCGGAAGGTCGCGATAACTTCTCGGCTGAGCAGCATAGATCTGAATGTGGTGCGGACAGTTCATCGGCTTGAGCAGATACTCTTCGCTGACACCACGCTCCGTGATGTAAGCGATCCGCCCTGCAGCATCGAGATCCCAGTATCCATCAGTGGCGATCCCAGCATCTTTCAAAAGTTCCTTCTGGGCAGGATCATCGAGTTCACCCCGTTCGAGGCCTGCGACCAAAGCCATCGACGGATCGTTGAGCATCCGGAGCGTCGGGAACTGGGAGTCACGGTAATACGGATAATGTCCTGAGGTCTTGTAGAGTTCGACTTT
Organism: uncultured Isosphaeraceae bacterium; assembly: GCA_964510225.1. GTDB lineage: Bacteria > Planctomycetota > Planctomycetia > Isosphaerales > Isosphaeraceae > CAZEAN01. Next base: position 77,588 of record CAZEAN010000002.1, on the reverse strand, counting down.
ACCGATATGAGGCGTGTAAACCGGTTCGTAGCCTCGTTTGATCAACTCTTCTTTCAAGAAATTTTCGAGGACCCCACGGACCGTCGCCCCTTTGGGCATCCAGAGGATGAGACCTGGACCAACCTTCTCGGAGATAGTGAAGAGGCCGAGGTCCTTGCCGATCCTCCGGTGGTCCCGTTTCTTCGCTTCCTCGATCCGCTCGAGGTAGGCGGCCATCTCTTTCTTGTCAAAGAAGGCGGTCCCGTAAAGGCGTTGGAGCATCGGGCCGTCAGTCCGGCCCTTCCAATAGGAACCAGCAATCGAGAGAAGCTTGAACGCACCAACTTTGCCCGCGTGGGGGATGTGTGGCCCTCGACAAAGGTCGACGAACTCACCTTGGCGGTAGAACGAAACCGTGCCGTGTTGCCGGAGTTCCTCGTCGATATGTTCGACCTTGAGTTTCTGACCAAGACCGCCGCAGAACTCCATCGCTTCGGAAATGGGTAACGTAAAGCGTTCGAAGGGTTCACCGTCTTTAATCAGGCGGGTCATCTCGGCTTCGATCGCTGGGAAGTCATCTTCACTGATCGCCCGATTTCCGGCGACGCTGATGTCATAGTAGAAGCCATTCGCCGTTGTCGGCCCGAACGCAAGCTGGGCTCCCGGAAAGAGCCTGAGAACAGCCCGAGCCATAATATGAGCCGTTGAGTGCCGCAAGACACCTATTGCCTCAGGATCTTTTGAGGTGAGGAGTCGGAGTTCGATCGGCGTCTCAATGCCGTTTTCCAGAGGGAGATCGAGATCAACGATCGTCCCGTTGGCTTCAGCAGCAATCGCAGCATCGGCCAACCGTTTGCCAATGGAGGCGGCGACTTCGCGTGCTCGGACGCCTTCGGAATATTCTTTAATCGATCCGTCGGGGAGCTTGATCTGAACCATCGAAATCATGTCCGGCCATCAATCGGCCGGCCTCGGAAACGATAGCCTACTCCTCTCCGATCCACAACACCGGCGAGCAGAGACCATCAACAGCGTCAAATCACTTCAATTCGGTAGGCTAGCACGACCCTCGGAGCGCCGTCTAGCCTCGGGAGTTCTTTGGTTCGTCCGAAACCCTCATCGATGGAATCGATCCGTCACGAATGATCGGTCTAATCGGTTGTTGACCTCGGATCCTCGCTCGTGAGCGACCAGGCGATGGTCGATGAATGCTCAGCACGGTGAGGAAATCGGCGCTTGGTGACACCTGATCATCAGGTTTTTCCGAGATCGCCCCAGGATAAGCGGAGGAGCGTCGATGGGCTTCTTGAACGGTCGAGTCAGTTTTGTTCGGTATCAAGTCAGTGGCGGATCGCCGTTGCCATTCGATGAAGACATACTGCAACTGGCCTCGAACCACGCGATCGGTCGTCGAGTCGATGTCGACCCCGCTGACGGCGTTCATTATGGTTGGTCTGGGGGCGGCCACGTTCTCGACATGACCTTCGACCTCCTTAAAAATATTATCAATGACGTCGTCCACATCGGACTCCGGATCGATGCCGATAAAATCCCAAGCGACCTCCTAAAAGCGTACACAGAGATCGAACTCGAAGCTCGGGCGGCTCAGAATCCTTCCGGGCGACCGACCAAGGCTCAACGCCAAGAGGCGAAAGAGGCGGCTCAAGTTCGTGCCGAGGCTGAAGCGGCAGATGGCCGATTCCGTCGTCGGAAAATGACGAACGTACTCTGGGATGGTCAAACGAACACCTTGTATGCCGCCAGCACATCCAGCTCGGTCCTCGATCGCCTGTTGCCGCTTTTCCGTGAAACTTTCGAACGTGAGTTAGAGCCGGTAACGGCGGGAAGTCTCGCTGCAGCAGCCGCACTAGAAGCAGGATCGGCGGATGGTTTAAGCAATGATGCCCCACTCGCCCTCTTCGGTGAAGGTGATGAAGCTCTCTATTCAAGTATCGCTTGGGCCGAAGCCGATCCCACTGCCCGTGATTACTGGGGGAACGAGTTTCTGCTCTGGCTCTGGCACACACTCCATCATGAGAGTGATGTACTTACGTTGCCTGATGGCTCCGAATGCTCGGTGATGATCTCGAAGACACTGACACTGGATTGCCCTCGGGGGGAGACCGGTCGCGATAACCTCTCGAACGAAGGACCGACTCGGCTCCCCGAAGCGCTCCGAGCCCTGCAATCTGGAAAGCTTCCCCGCAAGGCCGGCCTTCTAATGGAACGCCAAGGGGCCCAGTATGAACTGACCCTCCAAGCCGAGGCGTTCTCTGTTTCGGGGGCCTCCCTGCCCAAAGAGGATGGAGTCTCTGGCCGCGAGGCGGCGGAAGGTCGGATCAACTACCTCCGTCATCTCACCGAAACGCTCGATCTCCTCTACGGATGCTACGTCCGTCGACGACTCGACAGCACTTGGTCAAACGAACTCGGCCGAATTCGTGATTGGCTCCGAGCCGCCTAACCCCGAAAAAATATTAAGCTACGACAGGTGCGTCTTCAGATCGGCACCTGTCGTCAGTACAATTGAGCTAGATCCATCAACAATCCCGCTCGTTAGGCAGAGTGAGTAAGGGGGAGTGGGGATGGATCGCCCAACGGCCACCGATGGAGTGTTAGTTCGCTTGAGGTCGCTGGCTCCACAACCGCCCAGCCAAACGATGTCGCGCAGTCATTGAAGACAGCGAGCCCCGCAATTGACCGGGCAATAGTGATCCAGTTGCCACTCTCTGAAAAGCCCGAGCAACGAAATGCAAGAGTTCCTTGGCACGTATTGTGAACAATGTCTGGGGCAGTAGCATAAGCGGGGATCAATTGTTCCGAGATCCCAATCAACTCCTCGGATTGCAGGTCCCTTTCCAGACGACTGAGATCTGAATCGCTCTCCGGTTGCGCAACGAAACTAGTTGCTAGGGAGCCACATCCTCGGAAGCTTTTCAGAGAAACGTGGTCCGAGTTGATATCTCGGTTGTTCGCTCCTGGGGAATCACCAACGGATTCCTCCACTTTTAGAGCGACGGCAAGATCGATTGGACCAGTTAGCGCTGGATCGATCCTCACAGGATCAGTTAATGATCCGGTTCCCCTCGGTTGGTGCTCAAATTCTCCACGGACTCTCGCAGTGATCGTCAAGGTTCCGCTCCTGTCTCGAGACGAGGGTATCTCGGATCCAGTAACCCGATGAGCCGACTTGAGCCTGACTCGTCAAGGTCTCTACGATCGTCCAAAGAACGATCGCTCTCCCTGTTGCACAGGGGAACCCATACGACGTGGCGGACAAGATGACAAGTCCGCCCCACATCCAACTGTTCTTACCACCTTTAGTCGGCGTAACGCTGTTTTGAGAGCATCCAGTCGACCAAACCGGGCTCGTTGTAGGCACGATCCCAGCTATTGTGGCCGACATCGAGGTATTCGGTGTACTGAGGGTCAGCACCAGCCTCTGTTAAGGCGCGGATCATCGCCCGCATACTCCTAAAGAACCGGGGACGGTCACGGTCGCCCACGAATCCCCAGCAAGGAAGTGACTGCAGTACTGGAACCGTATCCGTATTCTCGCTTACTCCGCAGATCGGAACAATCGCGGAGAAGCGATCGGGAACTGCGGAAGCAATTGACCAAGTTCCCGCTCCACCCATCGAGAGGCCAGTCAGAATCACGCGGTTTGTGTCGACTGCAAATTCGTTGATCACTTCATCGAGTGCTGACAACGCTGCCTGAGCATCGGGTGATTCGAACTGCCAGTTGCTTTCGAGACCAGCTTGCGGGAAGACAGCGATCAGGGGAAATTTGGAGGGAGAGGCGGCAATTGCTGGGCCCAAGCCGACTTTGGCTTGCAAGAGACCGTCAGCACCACGCTCTCCCGCTCCATGAAGGAAGAGCACCACAGGGAACTTCTTTGTACCGTCGTAACCCTCTGGGAGATAAACGACATAGTGGCGATCTCTCTCAGCGCTACTCTTGAGCTTCTTCCGATGAAAACCGGGGCTGTCCGCTGAGCCATCCATCGCGATCTGAGGAAGCGGTTGGATCATCAGATCGCGAAAACGAATCTCCATCGGCCCACCGGAGTGGATCTGAACGGCGATCCGTCCCGATTGGGGGATCTCGTCGTCCTCTTCGAGATAGTTGACTGACAGCCGATTGTTTAGTCGAAGCAAGATCCGGTTGCCAATTGCACGGAGCTGATACTGGTTCCAACGATCCTCGCGGACGCTAGCTCTTGCTTGCTCAGAGGCCTCGGCGAGAACGCGGTTCCGTCTCGATTCATCGTAGAGCGATCCCCAATAGCGCTCGCCGATGTCTGCCTGGTATCCCCTCATCTCGGTACCGGGGATCCGCTCACTCCGGAACTGCACACCACTGTTTCCTTCACCATCGCGGAGGCGGAAGCTGAACTTCAAAATGAAGTCAGCGAAGGATTGCTCGGTGGCGAGGAACTCGTTGTGATCGAGTCCGGTTGACGTACCCACCAATTCACCGTCTTCAACGGTCCAGAGCGATGTCTCTCCCTCCCAGCCGTCAAGGTTTTGGCCATTGAATAGTGGCGTAAAACCAGCAGTTTCGACAAGGGGTGGGAGCCCTTCCAACAAGTTGGCCCATTTTAGGAGGATCCGGGCCACATAGGTCGATGCAATACTCGATGATTCTTGGTCAGGCGAAGCCGCGTATCCTCCATCGGGGCGTAAGCAACGGGCAATAAAGCCTCGGAGTGCATCCAGGTCGGGAGTAGCTCCCAACATGTACATTCCTCGGACAACTCGATAAGTGCTCGACAAGTTGGTGACGCGGCCGTCTGCACTCCAAGCACCATCCGGTTGCTGACCAGATCGGGTGGCCTCGATGATCGACTCGCGACGATCAAGTTCGAAGCCCATCCGGAGGAGTGCAGCCGCGGTCCCTCCCGTGTCGAATGCCAAGCTTGCTCCTTCGCCCCAGGTACCGTCGGGGTTTCGATTCTTGAGAATCTCACCACTCCAATCGTCGAACTTCTCCGAGCGGACCCCGACGGCTTCCAACCCTGCAACCGCGATCCGGACGTCAGGGAACGATGTTGCGTGGGTCGAGAGAAACTGAACCGCTCGATCAATAGTCTCTTGATCATCGATCCGGAGTTCAGCCACCGCCATCAGTCCGATCGCTGTCGAGCGAACGGTCGGCGCCTGATCCTCAGCAGGTTCGAACCCACCAGTCGCAGGGTCAAACCGGTCCTGGACGTAATCGATTGCACCGAGAACGTCTGGAATCGAACTCCCTGTATAGCGGAGAATCCGGATCGCGGCGTTCGTCGTCCCGAGGCTCGAGGGGCCACCGGGCTCGTTGGCAAATCCACCGTCTGAATTCTGCCGCGATGCTGCATACGCGGCGGTAGCGCTCAGATCAGATGGAGTCTGGCCAAACCCGATCGACGCCCCCAACCAGTGAATCGTGAGCAGTGTTGTCAGTGCTGTTTTCATCCCTGCTTCCCCTGTTCGTGTTGAACCGAATCAAGGTTGGTCCAACCAACCGACCCGTTGCCTCGTATGTCAATTGGAATGAGAATGAGGAGGTGTTAGTCTGCCATGGCGGCGTCGGATCGGCAACCAACTGGTTCTTCGGGTCTTCATCCACGACTGGAGGAAGTAGTCTTGGTTGCACCTGAGGCTAACGCTGAGGGATCGGCTGTACAAAACAACAACCGTGGGAGACGTTGGGCTTGGCTTTCGGTCCTCGTTGTCGTCCCCATCCCGAGTCTCTCCGCCTGGGTGATGTTCTTCGGGATCGAGGGGGCAGGGGGAAAGCTGATCTCCTTCGGCGGCCGGTTGCTGATAGCACTCCTACCGTTGTTCTGGCTTACCAAGGTTGAGCAACAACCGATTCCCCGACTGCGCTGGCCGAATCGTGCTGATTGGATCCTCGGACTCGGGGCCGGGGGATTGATGGGAATGGTGGTGATCGTTGCGTATCTTCTCTGTGCAGGGCAATTCGACGCGATCTGGGTCGGTCAGAAACTGGAGTCGATTGGTCTCAAGGAACCACCCGCGTATAGTGCTATCGCACTGTACGTAATCCTGGTCAACCCACTGTTCGAAGAGTATATCTGGCGTTGGTTTGTGCTTCGACAATGGATGATGCTTTTGCCCGACAATCTCCGTCAGAACCAGAGAGCTGCACTCGCGAGCCTCTTCGCTGCACTCTGCTTCACCACTCACCACGCCATCTTACTCTCGACTTGGGTCGGTCCCTTAGTGACCATCATCGGCTGCACTGGTGTGATGGGTGCTGCCCTGATCTGGACGGCTCTTTACCAGCGTTCGGGCTCACTCTGGCCCTCGATCATGAGCCACGCCATCGCTGACGGAACGATTATGGCGGTTGCTACTCATCTTGTGTTCGGGAAGACCTGGTAAACAACAGTCTTCCCATTGGACAACTCGTCAGTCGGAATCGACCAACGCTAGCACCTTACAAATAGCTTCTAGGAAAAAGAACTCGCCCCACATAACCGACTCATCGACTCCGAGCCCTTTACCTTTATGGTAAACACCGTGCTTCAGGACACCGTCCCACTCAGGCTCATGCCATGACTCGTAATGATCGGTGCAGAGTGAGTCCAGAATCGTGAGTGCCGCATCCTGATAGCGAGTTGCCCGGCGCGAATCCTCAGTGAGATCGGCGAGTTGCCAGAGACCCGAAGCGGCAATGGCTCCTGCTGAACTGTCGTCCTGGCGGTCATCAACTGGAGCGTCAAAGTCCCAGGGTGGTACGAGACCTTCCGGGCACCGCTCAATAAAATGATCAGCGTTACGTTCAGCAACCGCCAGATCAGCAGGATCACCCGTGTAAGTGTACACCGTCCCATAACCGTAGAGCGACCAGGCAAGCCCTCGAGTCCAATCAGAATCGCCTGAAAGCCCTTGATGTGTGCTTTGGTGGAGGAAAGCCCCAGTTTCAGTATCAAAGGTTCCTTCATGAGCCACGCCACCGTTCGGACGAACGAGGGTGCGTTCAGTAGTCCGACAGTGTGTGGTTGCGAGCTTCTTGAGTTCGTCGTCTCCGGATTCACGCGCAGCATAGAAGATAATGGGCACGTTCATCATAATGTCGATGAATAAGCTCTGGGGACCGATAAACGAACAGAGATACTCCCCTTTCGGTTGAAAACGAAGGGCAAGAGTCCGCCCTGCCTCGATCAAAACCGCCTTTTTGTCGGGATCACCGGTGAGGTCTAACCAGGGCTTGTAAGAATTAAGGAAAATAAATCCTAAATCGTGCACATTCCTGTCTTGTTTCTTGTATTCGAGGAGGCGTGAGAAGCGTTCCGCATTCTCGCGCCACCAATCGTGCCGGATCCGCTGATAGCAAAGCCACATGATCCCTGTGTAGAATCCCGCACACCAGTCGGTCCATAGCTCACCTTCATGACGCCATTTTCCGCCTGAGGTGTAGGAGGGAAAAAATTCGCCATTGCGGTCAATCGACGCGCCGACTTTGGCAGCGAAGAGATCGAACGTACGTTGTAATCGCGGTTTCAACTCAGCGAGATCAACAATCCGAGGCTCGGCCATGGTGGTGCTCCGGCCACCCTTTCGGGTTCTAGGAGTTCCTGGAATCAGCGTGATCGGTCCAAAGTATCAATGCAGTACCGAGCTTCTGCGTACAGTTCATGTCCAGAGATCTGGAGTATCCGTTGGTTGCAGGGATTCAGATTCCCTGCCTCTCTTGATCTTAGATGGTTGGTTGCGCAACTTCGGCATCGCAGGTCCTGCATCGTGATCGATCGCCATTGTTAATGACATCGAATCGAATGGCTCGCCACCATAACGTCGGAACTCAGATCCAGCAAGGACCGGGTGCAGGAGTCAGCCTAACTCTCTCACATTGAAGCGATCCAAGATCATGCACTAACACGCCAGACCGTAATCTCAACGTCCAATTGCCAGGCGAGGCTCGTCAGCAAGACGAGCCACACCGAGCAATGATGAGTTTTTGGACTAATCCAACAATTTTGCCGCATCAACCGGCCTAATCACGATCCTCGATCCTAAGAAATCAATTGTTGTCGACTTCTTCGGCATCATCGGGAATTGGTGCCGCACCTGGGGCTTGTCCGACAACTTCCCAAGGGAGCTTCTCAAAGGCTTTCACGGGAGATTGACTTCCGACGTTTTCGGGAACGTCTTGGGTGAACTTGTTGCCGAGGTCGTTAGCGACCCGCGTTCGGAGTTCGACCAACATCGGGTAGAGCGTCGATACATAGAGGTTAATTTCTGCGGGGTCGTCGGCGATGCCAAACTGGAGATTAAAGACCTCCATGAACTGGAGCCCACGCGCGAACTCAACTTCTTCCTTCTCATATGCTTGCCTGAGCACTCCGGCGACATCAGGTTGTCGGGCCATCTGCAAGAGCCCGGCATGGGTCTTGAGATAGCGTTCCGCTTCGGCATACTCGATCCCAGAAAGCTCACGACGTGCCTGGGTGCGCATCCCCTCAAGGACGTCAAGCGCTACTTCGATCTGTTCGAGTACGATTTCCTTGCTCTCCTCTTCCTCGGGAAGACTCCGCAAGTACTCGACGATTTTCCGGTACTTCTCTCGGCTTTCCTCGAACGACTCGGTCAAGAGCGATCCAGGCCATCCATCCTCCATCGCAAGCCTATGGGCCGAGATCACAATCCCTTTGCTCGCAAATTGAAAGGGGATCAACTTGACTTGTTCGCCCGTGAGGGTTAGACCAGAACCAACACTTTCGACAAGCGAGTCGGGAACAATAGGGCTATTGAGTTGGTGCAGAATCGCATTCAAGGCGCGGCCACTCGTGACGTCGCCTTGGGTTGGATTATAGAGCACACGTTGCTCAATCTCTTTAGCTGCTTCGGCTTTACGTTCGCGACGCGCAACGTTCTTCTGGTATTGCTGCTGGCGGCGAACTTGCTCCGATCGCCAAAGATACTCATTTAATTCCATCCGACTCTGACGATCAATCGCCATGGCTTCTGCGGTCTCTCGATTGTAGGATCCAACGCTTGCGGCAAAGGCGCCCATCCCTCGCGCGACATCGCCACCTACAGTCGAGCTCCCTCGCCAGCCACCCCAACCAGACGGGCCATAACCCCACCACTGAGCGTTTGACTCTGCGCTGAGAATCAGTGATGCCAAAGTAACGAGCCCGACAATCGCTGTTCGACGAATCATGGAGGATCTCCGAAACCTGGATGCAGAAATGAATTGAGCACTGCGGCAGCTCGATGAGCATTCCTTCTGTATGTTAAGCCTAAACTTAGAGTCGAGATTGACGCAACAGCCGCTTTCGATCCGGTGACTACCACTCCGGGTAAAATCAGAATGGTCGGCTAAGTTTATCGCACGATCGTCCGTCTGGAATGACACCCATGACGCATAGCAATACTCCTCAACCTGATCAGTTTGCTGAGACAATTGAACTGACTCCGGTCGTGCAAGCGAGTGACGAGCTAGAACAGCTGGAATCACCGCACTCTCAAACCGATTCCCCAAGACCTGAGAATCGAATCGAAATCGTTGAATCGTCGAGCGACTTCGAGGATGAAACACGAGGCTTACTTCGAGTCCGGCTCAAGGCGGTTGCGTTGATTCTAGGAATTGGCGCACTGATGTTCACCATTCAGCGAGTCCTAATCCCGCCCGGGACCGCAGGGCCCGAGAACCATTTTGGATTCCTGATCAGCATCGGGGTCGTCTTCGCAATCGCCCAAGCAATCATTGTCTCGGTTCTCTCGCGAAAGAGAGAACTCTCGATGGCATCCTTAAGGCGCTTCGAATGGGCGATCTTTGGAATCTCTATATTTATATTTTCAATTAACCATTACTTCATCATGACTTGGTGCATTGAAGCAGGAGATGAGAAAATTCGGCAGTTCGGTAAACAAGCAGGAACGGTTGATCAAACAGAGATCGGACTCAACTTAGTCCATGTATCAGCCTCTTTCATCAGCTCGATTAAAATCTCAATCTTTCAGATATGTGCGATCATGATCTTATACGGATTATTCATCCCAGCAAAATGGAAACGTACCGCGCAATTCGTTGCCTTGTTTATCCTTAGTGGAGTGATTACCCAGATCGCTGTACTGTTGCAATCTATCGGGAAGACAGCACTCGTCCGAGAGATCTCCAGTGCCGAACAGGTCTCGACGAATCTCCTAATGCTTATGCTTGGCGCTCTGATATCATTTTATGGTAGTTCGGTCAACATTGCACTCCGGAGTGATCCGTACGACGCCGGTGGACTGGGGGTTTACGTCCTCAAAAAGCGACTGGGGGGCGGAGGTATGGGAGAAGTCTATCTAGCAGAACACCAGCTCCTGAAGCGACCTTGTGCCATCAAACTGATCCAGCCCGAACGCGCCGGTGATGCAGCAGCGCTCCGACAGTTCGAACGCGAGGTCCGGACGACGGCAGGGCTAACACACTGGAATACGATCGAGATCTATGATTATGGATGCACCGCAGATGGAACGTTCTACTATGTGATGGAGTATCTCCGAGGATTGAGCCTTGAAGAAATCCTCCGGCGCCATGGCCCGCTCCCAGCCGGTCGAGTCGTCTATCTTCTTCAACAAGCCTGTGATTCCCTTTCGGAAGCGCACGCGGAAGGGCTCGTGCATCGGGACATCAAGCCAGCGAACTTGTTCGTGACCACCCAAGGGGGACAGTACGACATCACCAAAGTTCTCGACTTCGGTTTGGTGAAGTCTCGCGAGCTAAAGTTGATTGCCTCCGAACGTGTGATTGCGGGAACGCCACTCTTTATGTCACCGGAACAAGCGGTGGGTGATCCCAATCTCGGGCCTTCCAGCGATCTCTACAGTCTTGGTGCCGTTGCCTACACACTCTTAGCGGGCCGGACACCACACCAAGGGGAGAGCGTTACCAAGGTCATTAATGCAGTTGTCCGGAATCCGGTCGCACCACTCCAGCTCATTCATCCAACCTTACCCGACGACCTCGTACAAATTGTCATGCAAGCGCTTGAGAAAGACCCAGCGAAACGCCCGCCTTCGGCCGCAGCGATGAGCCAGGCTTTAGGAAATTGCCAATGTCGGGCAGATTGGAGTGCGATTGACGCTGAATCCTGGTGGCGGTCGATCGAACCCGACGCCATCCGATCAGTTGATACGACTCGGAGCGACTCAGATGCATCAGGGGCTCGGTAGAGCACTCCACTGTTCGATCGTCGGTACATCCTGACCTTCTGTGATCGTAACCGCAGAATCAAGAGGCAGATTGTTGATGATTTGCGGCTCTGAATCCCGGATTGGCCACTGGATCCTTAATGATTCGATCGCTGTCGCGTTTCCAAGACCGATCGTCATGGGGAATCCGTTTCCACCAAAACTCGATGTCGCCCCGACGACTCGGTAGAGCGAGCGAGTCTCCCCATCTGGTTCCTGAACCACCAGACGAATCTTGGCTCCGATTGCAGAACGATTCGACTGCTGACCGAGGAGCTTAAGGTAAAGCCAATGATTACCATGGCCTGGATTTTGGAAGAGGAGATTGTGTGCTTTGTCACCTGGCGTTGCGCCGCCAGCTTCGATGAAGATGTCCTGGTCACCGTCACGATCCCAGTCCGCAAAGGCAACACCATGCCCTTTTTGAAGATGGCCGACATTCGCCGCGGTGGTGACGTCTTCAAATCGAATGCCCTGATCGTTGCGAAAGAGGACATTAGGCGTTAGGAACGAATAGAGCGGTGTACCGGTACCGAGGTAGAAATCGAGCCAACCGTCGTTATCGAGATCACCAAAGTTCGCCCCCATCGGCATCATTGCACGGTCGAGACCGACTTCTTGAGTGACATCCTGGAATACGCCACCACCAAGGTTTCGATAAAGCGCAGGAGCTTCACCGACCCCCGATTCACCTAGTAGCTGACTCCTCACCACCTCTGTTAATGATGAGCCATAACCGTTTGCGTAAAGATCAAGTAGTCCATCATTATCGAAATCCCACCACCAGCAGGCAAACGCCTGCATTGGTCCTTGGAGATTGGTCACGTCGGCGATATCAACGAAGGTCCCGTCACCTTGATTCATGTAGAGACGGTTGGGCTGCCCCAGATTGGTCACATAGAGGTCGGGATCACCATCATCATCGAAGTCTCCCCAAGCAGCACCCTTGCCGAACCGATAATTGAGAACTCCTGCTAGCGCTCCCACTTCCTCAAAGGTACCATCCCCTTGATTGTGATAAAGTCGGCTCCGATTTCTCGGGTCGGGTTGGCTGCCGTAGTATTCGCCCGCTACATAAAGGTCGACATGACCATCAAGATCGTAGTCAGCCCAAGCAGCGGCCTGAGTGGCGATCGGTTCGACCAACCCGGCATCGATCGTCACGTCGCTGAATCTTCCACCCTCGTTCCGCAAGAGAGACAAGCGGAGGGCGCCCTCCCAACCCCCACGAGTGAGCAGTACATCAGGAAGGCCATCGTTATTGAAATCGGTTTCGACGGCATTTAGCGCACCAATTTGATCGGTTAAGCCCGCACTCTCGGAACGATCGATGAACGAGCCATTACCTTGATTGATGAAGAGGGCAGCCCCCATGGTCGGGTCGTAGGTCGAATAGAAGACGTCAAGCAAGCCGTCACCATCGAAGTCATCCACAATACAACCACCCGCCATATTCGGACCTCGTGCGGCGAGCCCCACCAATGTGGTGATGTTCGGGAACGTAGCCACATCACGATCCGATTCGAAGGAGTCCAGCTTCATCCGATAGGGCTCCGGGACTCCATCCGGGTAGCGTCCAATCGTCATTGCTGCGACGTTGAGTAGCCACTGAATCCCGAGATCATCAGGTCGTGCTTCGAGGTAAGCGAGGAAGTGCTCGATCGCCTTGCTCGACCCTTCAGGGAACGCATGTTGTGCCTCGACTGCAAGCGGGAACAGACAGCTCGCCTCATTGCAGCAGTCTACGCAGTTATCTAGTTCGCCCTGCCGAAGTGCAGCAACCCCCAAGAGCGCGTGCATGTTGTCACGAAAGAAGACCGCCCCAGGGAGTGCGGTTTCCTTAGCTGTTTCAAACATCGCAGCCGCTGCTTCGAAATCTCCATCATACATGTGGAGGAGGCCGAGGATCCGTTGCAGTCGTGCTGTTGGATTCTTAAAGGTCGGATCATCCGGAGGTGCCTGAGCTAGCTGTTCTCCATGAAACTGCAGCCCTCGGTCCGCACGATCTCGGAGTGACTTCGCTACGTCACTGAGACTGCTTGTATTCTCAGTTGGCCCACTAAATCGGATCGCGACACTGGATCCACTGTCATCAACCCAACCCTCGGAGTAGGGCTTCCAATCCGATGGTGTCACAAAGAGACTTGGATCATTCCGTGAGATCTCAGATTGACTGGAAACAAGGACGTCCGATCCCATCCCTAGAGTGTCGCCATTCTCACCCTTTCCAACCCTCGTACCATCCTCAGCGTCTCCACGGACCAGCGCGGTGAGCCTGTTTTCGGTGAACAATACCAGAGCGCCAAGTCCGACTACGGTAGCTCCAATGATTGATCCGAGCACCGCAAAGATCATGAGAAACCGTCGGCCGTCTCGATCTGTTATGTGCTGAGCACCGTCTCGTTCTGATCTCATCACGGTTACTTGTCCTTAAGGATCGGAGGAGATTCTGGTGTCGACAAACCCAGGTAGGGGAGTTGGTGTCGGATCGCCTTCCTGAAGTTTCCAGCCCGTGTTCGCTGGAAGTTGCTCATAGTGATCAAGACTTCCCGAAGGCCAGCGAACTTTGATCAACTCAACTTGGTCAGCATCACCAAGTCCGAAGTGGAGTCGCGGGTCGGAAGCGGACTGATAACTTCCGCCAGACACTTTCCATCCGACAAGACGTCTCTCTCCCGTCTCGACTGTGACACGGGCACCGTCAGCGGCAGAGGCCGTTGCGGTTGCCTCAAGTTCGAGCGTCAAGAAATTTGAGGCGGGTTCCGTTTCGTTGTGGAGGTAGGCCAAGGGAGTATCGTGCGACACGACGAGGACGTCGACACGACCATCGTTGTCAAGATCACCAACGACGAGTCCTCTGCCCACACGTGGTACTGTCCAACCCTCACCGGAAGTCTCACTGGCATCGATCATCCGGCCTGATTCAGTACCAAGCATCAGGAGCCCCGGCATATGGAACGGATCCCGAGGTCGAATGTCAGTCACATGTCCGTTGGTGGCGGCAAGGTCCAGTCGTCCGTCATTGTTGGCGTCTAGAAAGGCAGTTCCGAAACCGAGGAGGTGTCGTGTCGACGCTCGGAGTCCTACTGCCTCGGTCTGATCGGTATAGAGACCGCTCCCAAGGTTCCGATAAAAGGTCATCCCCTCAACAATGTAGTTGGTGACGACAAGATCAGGGAGACCATCGGCATCGAGATCCCCACAAGTAACTCCCATCCCCGCTTGATAGCCACCTTGGGAGTCCGAAGCAACACCAGCGACTTCTCCGAAATCCTCAAACTGCCAATCACCGCGATTGAGGAAAAGAAAGTTCGCGGTCATGTCATTGGCAACGTAAAGATCGAGAGCCCCGTCGTCATTCAGATCGGTTGAGAGCACACCAAGACCTCTGCCTTCCGCGTCGACCTCGGCAATTCCAGATGACTCCGTAACATCGGTAAAGCGACCTCCGTCATTGCGGTAAAGCCGGTCGACTAAGGAAGGGAACTTCAGAGGCATCGGTACGGTGGAGTCTCCATCAGCGGGATGCTCGGGCCTTGCAACCAAGTACTGACAGATGTAGAGATCAAGGTCACCGTCAAGGTCAAGATCCGCAAGGGCAGCCGAGGTTGGCCAGTCAAGTCCCTGGTCAAGGCCGACCGAGGAGGTCGCATCTTCGAAAGTACCGTCACCACGATTACGGAGCCAGAGACACGACTTCCAACGGGTTACCAACAGATCGGTATAGCCATCACCATCACCATCACCCGCAATCACGCCGAAGCTGTACCCTCCCGGCATTTGGTCGATTCCGGCCACTGCTGTTACATCTTCAAAGGTACCGTCGCCGAGGTTCCGGAAGAGTCGGTCGCCACTCAACTGACCAGGTAAGGGTGGGAACCGTCCCCCTTGCACCACAAAGAGATCAAGCCAGCCATCGTTGTCAAAGTCGAAGAGTGCAAGCCCACCGCCCATCATCTCGACAATTGATCGTTTTGGATCAAGACGATGAGGATCGTAGGAGAAGTTGAGACCAACCTCAATTGCCCGATCTACAAACGTGGGCCTGATCAACTCGCCTTGCCTTGAAGTAAACGTTGAAGATGAAGGACGATCCACAAACCCAGTGAGTTCATCGCGCAAGTCTGCCAGGCTGAAGCGAATCGAGCTTCCAGACTGACTAACCCCAAGATCCTCCAGATCAAGAAGCGCCATCTTCGCCCACTGGGTCGCTTCGAAGTTCCAACCAAGAGTCACGGCAAGTTTGGCCAGTTCGTCCGCGTACGCAGATGGTATCGGCCCGTAGATAATCTCAAAGTAACGCGTATGGGCCGCATCACAGGGGGCCTTCAACGTACGATAATGCTCTGCTTCCTCCATGTGACCAGATTCAATCGCCAAAATCGCCAGACGGTCATAGAGTGTGGAACGATTGCGCGAACCCGCTTCGAGGGCATCCAGAAGTGCTTGTCGTTCGGTTTCCGAATCATAAATGGATCGCGCGAACCAGGCTTTCAGTTCGAGCAGTTCGGCGGTTGTCATCAAATCGCCAGAGAGATGCTGGATGGCGTTGTGTGCTGTTTGAGGATCATCGGTTTCTTGAGCGAGAGCAAGACGTTCACGCCAGATCGCCGGATCATCCGGTCGACGTTGCTGGCATCGATCGAGCCACTCCTTTGCCTCGTCGAACTTGCCTTCAAGTCGGTCATGGTGGGCGAGCCCGAGCCAAACACGGTCATCGTCAGGGGCGTTCTGAAACCCCGTTTCTAACGTCGTGCGGACCTGGTTGTTGGCAAGCGCATTATCAACATCCCAAAGCGTTCTCAAAAGACGAGCGTCTTGATCGAACCGCTCGATCGCTTCGCGATAAAGCAGCTTGGCTTCGACTGGCCGCCCCTGGAGGCGAAGGAGAGAAGCCCGGTCCCGGAAGGCCTGAGGTAAGTGGTCACCTTCGCGCTGAAGAAGTGTCGGCGTCAGGATCGCCTCGGCATCACTCAACACTCCTTCAAGAAGCGCGATCCGAGCTAGGTAGAGCGCTGCGGTCGGATAGAACTCGTCATCGGTTTCGGGGACTCTTCGGAGAGCCATCTCTGCCTCTTCCAGGCGGCCCGATTCTGCTTCAGACTGCCCAAGCAAGAACCAAGCTTCGGTGTAGTTGCTCTCCTCAGCAACAATCGCGTTCAAAATGGAACGAGCCGTGTCGATCCGGCCACTCTCAAGCGCAGCACGACCTGCATCTAGTTCTTGCCCCAATCGCTCGGCTCGGGCATTGCGGAGATTCGACCGAATCACAATCACCGTCCCTATGACGACAACAACGATGACGATGCCGCCTGCAATCCAACCAATCAAATTTTGCCGATCCGCACTCATTCCGGCCTCGCTACTGACCAATACCGAGCGTTGGTTGCTTAGTACTCCAACCTTCCAGAGGTAGATAACCACGGAACTAGTATAGAAAACTGTAACGAACAATGACTAGCAGCGAACGAGTCGACAACCAGAGGCTTCAGAAACCTACCGGAACATTTGACATTTGAAAAAACTCCAACCCCATCGTCGTCGGTGAGATTGGAGTACTCGATTGAAAATCAATCTGCCTATTCAGTAGTGGTCAGGGCGTCTCGATTGAAACCAGTTCCATTTCCACCACTTTGTCCGAAGTGGACGAGAGGATACGATACTTGACCAACATCGCTGGGGCATCGAGTGAGACCCAGGTTCGATTCAACGTAGGTCCAGCCTCGGTTTGACCTTCTGTTTCATACCACCGTGTCTCAAATGTTCGACCAGCGGCTTCAATCGTCTCCTCACCTAGCTTCTTTGCCCTCTTCGGCTGTCCAAAGGCAACCGACTTCATCCCGCGTGGCAAGGCTCGTTTGACTTTACTTTCGTAGGGCGAGTTGGTGACAACCGTACCGTCAGGGGATTTCTGGGTTTGCTGAATCTCAATCAATGCTACATCTTCGTTGATTGAAACAAGGGTATAGGTCTTAGTGATTTCGAATACAGAACCGCTGGTCCGAGTTATCACTTTCTGCGTCGCTTTTGTGCCTGGCTTATACTTCGACCAAGTGAGGTACATTGGGTTTTCTGTTACTTCCTGGGCATTTCCACGGCCGGAAGAGAACCCAACAGTAAGAACCAAAACGAGAACCATCGGTGTCCAACGCATGCAAAACCTCTGAATTGTAGGGATGAGAAAGGGATGGTGAACGAATCGCACAAGTCATTCTATCGTGAATGATCAAAAAGATTACAAACTTCACCAAATTTTGACAATGCATGAAATCAATTTACGTCATCATCTTGATGGTTGCCGACGAAAGAAAGCTAAGTCTCCGAGCGATGACGTCGCCTCACTAAAATCCAGCATAGTCTATGTAGCCAACACTTGAACTTTCGATGTAATGTGGATTACACTTTAGCCTGTTAAAGTAACGAACTGTACTGTAAAAGTCTGGCCTACTGATAGGCAGATGGCAGGATTCATCTTTTTTTCATCAAAAGATCATTTTCTTCTTTGATTAGCTGATTATATTACCTCACGCCGACGTGTCTGCCAGGCTACCATTCCTTCTTGGCAATCGGTCCAGATTTGTTGCACTCGTTTCTTGTTCCTCCAGGCACAGCGCCTCTATCACTCACTACAGGGAGATACCCGCGTGCGAAAGTTCTCTTCTCATCCCCGATCAGCATTCACGCTGATCGAACTGCTGGTGGTTATTGCCATCATCGGCGTCCTCATTGCACTTCTCTTGCCTGCCGTACAGTCGGCTCGTGAAGCAGCTCGGCGTTCGCAGTGCTCGAACAACCTCAAGCAGATCGGCCTTGGTTTCCACAACTTCGAGAGCGCTAACACTCACTTCCCACAAGGTCCCCATGACGGTCACCCGGAATCGGTGGGTCTCGACGGTGTTACTCCTGAGCCGGAAGGTTTCAACTACGTTGAAGCAGCTCCGCCGGCCTACGGTGAGACCACCTGCTGCCGAGCAGACCATCCAGACGGGTACAACCACTTCTTCCACATCTTGCCGTTCATGGAACAGCAGAACGTTTACGACCTCGCTAACTTTGACGCTGCTCCTATTTGGTACCGACTGGATCGTGGTCCCAACTACGCAGGTGATGACGATGTTGCCCGCGTTGCCATCCCGATCTTCTTCTGCCCGACCCGACGTGCTCCTACCACCGAATACAACGGCGGCACCCGCTCACGGAACGACTACGCTGGTAATGCTGGCTTCTTCCAAGGTGAGATCTACGAGTGCTCTTCTCCTTGGGGCCCAAGCGGATACCAAGAGTCTTCGCAGTTCACACCGCCTCCGCCGCTCGGATTGGCTCCGAACCGTGACGAACGTGCGCAAGAAAACCAAGGTAATACCGGTGGCCGTAAGGGTGCGATCCTCTGGAGTGGCCAAGGACAAACCCGTAAGCTCGCAGACTTCCGCGATGGCCTCTCGAACTCGATTGTTGTAGCCGAGAAGAGCTTGCCGCTTGATCGTCATGGTAGTGACGGTGGCGACAACGAGCGATGGCACAACAGTGGTTGGGATGAAGACTGCATCCGTTACCACTTCCCGCCGATCCCGGATTCACAATCCGCATCTTACAGGGGTATCTGCGACACTCCGCCTAACCCCAACGACGCTTCATCCGGAACGATCTGGCGACGATTCTTCGGTGCTGCACACCCGGGTGGCATGAACGCTCTCTTGGGTGACGGTTCCGTTCGCTTCATCAAGTTCTCGATCAACGCCAACACCTTCCGTAAGCTCTGCGTGATCGACGACCGTGAGCCAATCAGCGCTGACGAATTCTAAGAAATTGCTTGTCTAGGTTGATTTGAAGCTTTTTGCGGTGACACACTCGTTTCATTTCAACCTGACCTGAATCTTATGCAGGGCGAGTCTCGCAAAGACTCGCCCTGTATTCGTTCCCAGATTCTCAACACTTCTTTTTAACACCTACCTTTCAAGGAAACTCACCCATGCGTTCACTGATCCTTGCTATGCTCCTCCTCTTCACGATTTCGCTCGTTGGCTGCGGTGGTAGCGGCGAGACCATGATGCCTGAAGGCCCTTTGACCGACGAGCAAAAGGCTGAAATCAATGCAGCTGACACTGCAGTCGACGACGAAGAACAACCTGAAGGCTACTAATCACTCCTGATCCTGCAACAATCGTTGCATCAGCGTGTCGAGAGTTTTCAGAGGAGTCCGTCACCTTGGTTCCAGAACCATGGTGACGGACTTTTTTCTTTTTAAGTCTGACTTAAAGCGATTTAGTCAAACCCGATGAGACTGCGGACTTCTTGCGTTCCTTCCCGAATTATGTAGCCGCTGTCTACATTGAGGTTCTCAAACTGATCCTTGGCACCTGATGGCCATTGCACTTCCAGGGCAACCGGTCCACTGTACTCGCCAAGACCAAAATGTAGTCGCGGATCATGACTCGACTGATAGCTCCGGCCCCCAAAGCGCCAGTTGATAAGTTCGCGCTCATTGAAAATGAGCGATACACGAGCCCCAATGGCATCTCGATTGGACGTCTCTCCGACAAGTTGAATGGTCACAAAGTGGCCTTCGGTTGACTGATTCTGAAGGTAAGCGAGCGGACCATCCTGCGGAACCAGGATCAGATCGAGACGTCCATTGTTGTCCAGATCACCGATCGCCATCCCACGACCGACTCGGGGGGTCGTCCAAGGTGGTCCAGCTCTCTCCGTGACATCGACGAGGTGGCCTGTATCATTACCCAGCAAGAGTTGAGTCGGCATTGCATAGGGAAACAGAGGGCGAGAGTCATTCACCATCCCGTTCGTTGAAGCTAAGTCGAGTTGGCCGTCATTGTTTGAATCCAATAACGCAACACCAAATCCGAGGAGGTACCGACTCGTCGCCAAGCCAATCTCACTCGATGCATCGATAAAGAACTCCGAACCAAGATTCCGGTAGTAGGTCGTCCCTTCGCCATAGAAATTGGTCACCACAAGATCCGGCAAGCCGTCCCGATCAAGGTCGCCACAATCAACTCCCATCCCCGCCTGGTAACCACCCTCTACACTTGACGCCACACCGGCGCGTTCGCCGGCTTCCTCAAATTTGAAGTCGCCGCGATTCAAGTACAAATAGTTCGCTGTCATATCATTAGCGACATAGATGTCAAGTAAATGATCGTCGTTCAAATCCGCAACGACGACCCCGAGACCACGGCCATGAGGATCGACGATTCCTGCTTCCGCTGTGACATCTTCGAAGATCCCACCGTTGTTACGGAAGAGGCGATCGGGAACCGACTCAAGCAACAAGGGTTTGCAGTAAATCGGCTGTTTCGACTCGTCGTCGAAGCAGAGGCGCGGATGCTCTGGATCCCAACGGAGGTAGTGGCAAACGTAGAGATCAAGATCACCATCATTATCGAAGTCTGCCCACGCTGCCGACGTTGGCCACTCAACCTCCAAGGCGAGTCCAGCGGCTTCAGTAACATTCACAAAGGTGCCATCAGACTGATTTTGCCAGAGTTCGTAAGCATCGAATCGAGTAAGGAAGAGGTCGGGGAACCCATCATTGTTGTAGTCACCGACGGCAACACCATGACCGTAACCACCTCCCGACTCAAGAAAGCCTGCCGACGCTGTCACGTCCTCGAAACGACCGTCTCCTCGATTTCGGAAGAGACGGTCGCTGTCTCCTTCGTCACTAAGCTCCGAGGGAAACACTCCACCTTGAGGCAAGTACACATCGATCCAGCCATCGCAATCGAAGTCGAGCAATCCCACACCACCCGACATCGTTTCTGGGAGATGGTGCGCTGCTGAGTGCCCTGGATCAAATTGAAACTGGAGCCCCGCAATGTTTGCCTGATCGCTGTACAGGGGTAGTGTTGTGATTGACGAACGATCCACAACTCTACCTTCAGTCGTGTGCGCCCCAATCGCATTCGATTCTGCAAACCAGGTGGCAAGCTGCTTTCCTTCTTCAGTTCGTTCTTGAGCTTCAGCCTTGAGTCGGTTCAGGGTTCCGCTAGCTTCCGGATTGTCAGGAGTACGTTGAGCGAAGATCATCCACCAGCCTTGGGCTTCGGTCCAACGCCCGAGAACTTCAGCAAGCTCGGCCATTTCGCGCGATTTGGGAAGCAACTCGTGATCCTGAAGTTGGAAGAGGTTCCAGTAACGGTCCTTCGCCTGGTCGAGGGCTGCCTTGCGAGATCGATAGGCAGACGCAGTTTCAAACATTTCCGCAGTGAGCGCAAGTTGAGCGAGTCGCTCCAGCGCTTCCAGATTGTCGGGATCACGCGCCACCAACTGTTCGAGCGCGCGCCGTTCACGCGCTGGGTCGTCGTCGCGTTTGGCGAACCAAGCATCAAGCTCAAGGAGTTCGTTCGGCTCTAGATTGGGAATCGTGATCCGATCCATGGCCTTCAAGACCTCATCCGCTCGCTCTGCCTCGAGCGCCCAAGCCAGCCAACCACGCCACAATGCGACATTATTTGACTGTTTTCTTAGACAAGTGCTTAATCGAATAGCAGCATCTTCAAGGTTCCCCTCACGAAGCGAGAGGTTAGCAAGTCCGAGTTGAACATGGTGGTCTTCCGGGTGTGCTCGTGCCGCATTTTCGAACATTTCCTGCGTCCGGTTGATCGGGACTGCCTGGGCATCAAGCATCCAGAGACTCCGGAGCAATTCGAGTTGGGGAGCGCCCTTGGCGATCTCTTGCTTCAAGAAATCCGCCGCTTCCCACCTCCGATCTTGAAAACGGAGGACCCGGACAAGCATCTCCAGGGCCTCGGTTCGATGGGCTCCCGGCTGACCAATCGCAACGCGAAGCGCACGTTCCCCGCGCACAAAGTCACCATTTTCTAGCGCAATTGCTGCTGCCGTCGTCGATGCTTTTCCTGCAAAAATTGAATGGTTCGGAACTTTTTGCAACGCATCGAGCGCGACGTCGAGGTCACCAGATCGAAAAGCAGCGAGCCCCAAGAGATAGTGGGCTTCATGATCAGTCTCAGATTGCTCAATGACCTGATTCAAGAGGTTCCTTGCCTCGCCAAAGCGGCCACGTGCCATCAATCCCTTGGCATCGGCGAGCTGCTGAGCCGGGCTTTCTTGCATCACCCAGATCAAGCAAAGTCCCACCAGGACAGTCGTTAGAGCAATGCCAAGTGTAAGAAAAACGGGAATTGCCAAGCGTTTCATCGGGAGAGCCCGCTCATACGTTCGAGAGTTTCGTGAAGGGATCTGTTTAGGTTTCTATTCTATTTTTTGATTTCGTTCTTGACATGCCATTCTATGGCGGGTTTTATAGGATGCGGGGTCAGACTGTCAGATCAAGAGCCGTTCGCATCTCAGAGCAAAAGTATCAAGCAGAGTAGTGGATTCAACACTGCATCCATGGAATCTCACTGTTTATTATTAATCATTTTAATAATAAACATCGCTCTGCTTGATTTACGCATCATTACAATTGAGATGAATTTCGCTACTGGTGTGTGTGTTCGTCGACCCCCACACCTTTAGCAATTTTCATCGCTGTCCCACAGACAGCTTGGATTTACTCCTTTAATTCAGGAGACCGGCACGTATGCGCACTACTTTCTCACGAAGATCCGGTTTTACGCTCATCGAGCTCTTGGTGGTCATTGCCATCATCGGCGTCCTGATTGCCCTTCTCTTACCTGCTGTTCAGTCCGCTCGAGAAGCTGCACGTCGTGCTCAGTGCACTAATAACCTCAAGCAAATTGCACTCTCAGCGCACAACTACCACGACACTTTCGGTGCTTTTCCTGCAGGGAACTACTCCCCTGACTGGACCGATCCCAACACCTTCCCGACACCAGATGTCTGGCACGATCCGAACAGCACCTGCTGCCCCTGGGGAAGCTACAGCTGGGCTGCACCCGTGCTGCTCTTCATGGAAGGAAACAACGTCTACGACTCACTCAACTTCAATCTTCCAGCTTATGCATCGAACATTCCGGAGGTCTCCGGTTGGGCTGGTGACAACGACCAGCGCGGTTGGGATGGTGACCTTGCCAACGTAACCGGCGCCTTCGCAATGCCGGATGCATTCATCTGCCCGTCAGCCGAAAAAGTCGGCGAAGGTGTTGTCGGCCCTGGACCTGCCAGCGGCGGTGCCACAATGCCTGCCCACCTTCGCGCACTCCCGAGTAAGTTCAAGGACTACGCCATCAACGGTGGTACAGGCCGCTGCTGCCCAGAACGTACACGAACGCAGTCACAACGTGCCAGTGTTGGTGATGGCATGGGTGCTCTGAACATGTACCTCAATATGTCAGAGGTAAAGGATGGTACCACGAACACCATCTTCTTCACTGAGCAGGCCAACAACGCGAACCACAGTTGGGTTCCGCTCGATAGAGGATCGAACCAGTTCCTCTGGGTTCACCACGTCTCTCAGGGGTATGTCACTGCGGCTGAGCACAACGGTAACCCCTTCCCACCGAACTCCACTTTCCCGAACTCTCGGGGTGCGTTTGGGCCTCATCCGGGCGGTGTCAACGTTGCGTTTGTGGATGGCCACGTTGCCTTCCTCAAGGAACACATCGACTTCCGACCTTATCGTGCTCTCTTCACTCGGAAGGGCCGCGAGGTCGTCTCCGCCGATGAATTCTAAGGGCTGACCAAAATCCAATCCCCGGAACTGAAGAGAACCTCCTTGTTTGTTCTCAACGTTCGTTCGGTGTCCGAGTGGAGATCACTCGCTCCACTCGGACACGGTTTCGATGTCCGGCTTTGATCATCGATTCAACTGGAAGGACTCATGCGCAATTGGAATTCATTTCGTACGGCGTCGCTGAGCGTCTTGCTCTCAGTGCTCGTTTCAATAGCCGGCTGTGGTGATCCTGACGCGCCAGAAATCGGCCGTGTCACCGGAACAGTGACACGAGGCGGCCAACCGGTGCCCAACGTCACTCTGAACTTCATGCCCGATGTTGGCCGACCGAGTTGGGGGATCACCGATTCTGAAGGATTCTATGAACTAGAGTATAATGCAGACTATAAGGGTGCAAAAGTCGACCACCACAAAGTTTATGTTGTGTTTAATCCGACGAGCATCGATGGCTCTGGAGGTGGTGGAAGCTTGAGTCCCGAGGAGCAACAAGCGGTCCGAGAGAAGTACGGAAACGAAGAAGTAAGCCCACTTGAATTTGATGTGGTTGGAGGTACCCAGATCATCGACATTCAGCTTGACTAATCTTTGATTCACCCGCGTTATCTTGATCAATCGATCATCTCACAGTTGTGAACAGGTACCGACGATGACACTCCGATCCCTCCTCCAAGGCATTTGGTTGAGGGATCGAAGCATCTCGCTGATGATTCTTCTGTTCTTCGGAGGAGCCTTCCACGGAGGCTGTTCCGGACAACGAGAACCTCAGGGTCTTGCTGTTTTACCGCCTCAAGAATCATCGACACCGCGCCCAACCACTGGTCCCTGGTTCGTGGATCGTGCTGCCGAGTTTGGTCTCGATGTCACCACTTATACAGGAGACATGAACAAAGATACGATTTTGGAATCAGTTGGTGTGGGGCTCGCTCTTTTCGATGCCGATGGTGATGAGGATCTCGATCTCTTTATTGCTTCAGGGACCGTAGTCAAGCAGGGTGTTGTTGTATCGGCCGGTGGTCCTTGGCTTTTTCGGAACGACAGGCCAGGAAAGTGGTCCGATGTCACCGATCAGTCTGGTCTTTCTTTCAAAGGATGGGCCCAAGGTGTCGCCGTGGCAGATTATGATGCTGACGGTGATTTGGACCTGTTCGTAGCCCAGTATGGTCCCGATCTGCTCTGGCAGAATCTTGGAAATGGCACCTTCCGGAACCAAACCGAAGAGGCTGGACTTGGCCAGGACGATTATTGGGGCATTGCTGCCACGTGGGGCGATTATGATGGGGATGGTTGGCTCGACCTCTATGTATCGAACTACTTACAAGTAGATCTTGAAGATCCACCACCGCTGGTGAAGTATCGGGGTAGCCCGATCGAGGTCTTCGCCGGTCCGGAGTCACTGCCGGGCGAGCCCGATGTGCTCTGGCGAAACCTTGGGAATGGGAGATTCGAGGATGTCACTGCCGAGGCAGGGTTGTACAGCCCCGAAGGTAAAGGAATGGGTGCCCAATTCGCTGACTTCGATACCGATGGTGATCTCGACCTCTTCGTCACAAACGATGTTCAAGACAATGAATTCTTTCGGAACCAGGGGAATGGTCACTTTCGGGAAGAGGCGAGGGCGATCGGTGCTGCGGTCAGCGATCTGGGCAAGGTCGAAGGGAGCATGGGGATCGATCTCGCCGACCTCGACGGTGACGGACGGTTAGACCTGGCGTACACCAACTTCGATAACGAAGGAACACGGGTACTCCTCGGTAATCAAGAGGGATCGTACTCAGATGTTTCGACCCGTACCGGTGTGATTCGGAATACCAAGCAGAAGGTTGGTTGGGGGTTGGTACTCGATGATTTCGACCACGACGGGTGGATCGACCTCTTTCAAGCGAATGGACACACCTATTCTTACGGGCCAATCACTCCATACAAACAACCTCCTGTATTGCTCCGTCAAGTAGGTAAACTACGCTTTGAGGATTACTCGAAGGATTGGATTGACGGCCTCGCTGCACTTGGACCAGGGAGGGGTCTCGCGTCTGGAGATCTCGATGGAGATGGAGACATTGATCTTGTTATGACCACAATGGATGGTCCTCTTCGGATCCTCATCAACGAGGGTCGAGAGCTTGGTCATGCGATCATCGTTCAGTTGCTTGATCGAGAACCAAATCTGGAGGCAATCGGAGCCACCGTCACCTTGGAAGCCGGTGGCAGGTTGTTGGTCGATACCGTCCGACGAGGAGGTAGCTTTATGGCTGCTTCCGATGTTGCGTTACACTTCGGGGTAGGCCCCTCAACGTCGCTAGAAGGCCTCCGAGTTCAATGGCCTGACGGGATCACTACTTCGTACAGCGGTGATCAAATTCCGATGAATAGTCGGATCACGATCGATCGTGTTCAAGGGGAAATCCGAGCGATTCCATTTCGGGATTCAGAATTACCTCACAGTACCAATGCGGCCGGAACAACTTTAGAGTAGTAGTCGATCCATCAACTCCTTGAGGAATCGACTTATGAGCCGCTATGTTTTCTTCGGACTACTCGCGACTATTTCATGTGCGCTGATCACTCCCAGGGCTTCCGTCCTCGGATCGGAAGAACGACCGCCCAACGTCATCCTGATTATTGCGGATGACCTCGGCTACGGGGAAGTCGGTTGTTATGGGCAACGATTGATCGAGACACCGGTTTTCGATCAACTTGCTGCCGAGGGGATGCGGTTCACATCGTTTTACTGTGGAAGCCCTGTCTGTGCCCCGTCGCGCTGTGTCTTGATGACCGGGAAGCATGGCGGGCATGCGTACATCAGGAATAACGGTAATCCCAAAGGGCGTGTACTGGACCATGCGCGGTCAGTCTTTCCGGGACAAAACCCGATACCTGATGCGGAAATCACTATCGCTGAACTCTTCAAGAAACAGGGTTATGCCACTGGGGCAATGGGTAAGTGGGGCTTAGGGTTCGAAGGGTCAACTGGAGATCCAAACCAACAAGGGTTCGATCTCTTCTTTGGATACCTCTGTCAAGTTCACGCGCATAATCATTATCCGCGCTTCTTGTGGCGGAATCATACGCAGATCCCGATGCCCGGAAACGATCGAGGGGCGACCGGAGCGATTCATTCCCAATCAGAGTTCACCAAAGTAGCGATCGAATTCCTTCAGTCGAACCAAGAGAAACCGTTCTTCCTTTACCTCCCGCTGATCATTCCGCACGTCTCGATTCAGGTACCTGATGAGTGGCTTGCCAAGTACGAAGGCAAGTTTGGTGACGATCCCGCGTTTGTTAACGTGAATCGGTTGGGCTACACCTCACACCCTGCACCACATGCTGGCTATGCAGCAATGGTCAGCTACATGGACCACGAGATCGGCCGGATTCTCGATGAGGTGACACGACTCGGTCTTGATGAGCAAACCATCGTCCTCTTCAGTTCCGATAATGGACCGACACACGGTCGAGTCGGGGGTGCCGATAGCGATTTCTTCGACTCTTCGGGGCCATTCCGAGGGCGTAAGGGCTCGGTCTACGAAGGTGGGATCCGCGTTCCGACGATTGCGCGATGGCCTGGTCAGATCCCCGAAGGTGTCTCAAGTGATTTCGTCGGCTATTTTCCTGACATCTTGCCGACCCTGATGGACTTGATCGGCGGATCTGACATCGTGCCCGAGGACCTCGACGGGATCAGCTTCGCTCCGACCCTTCTTCATCAGCCAACCTCCCAACAGAATCACACCAGTTTGATCTGGGAATTCCATGGGTACGGTGGACAGCAGGCGGTCCGCGCAGGGCGTTGGAAGGGTGTCCGAACCGAACTCCGACGCCCCGACGCGGATTCTAGCCTCCAACTGTACAACCTCGAAGCCGACCCCGGCGAACTACACAACGTCGCCGCACAACACCCCGAGATTGTCGCCCGACTGCAACGCCTGTTGGCCGAATCCCATACCCCTTCGGAACTCTTTTCGATGCCAGTCCTGGACAAAGAGTAAGCGATCCGTTCTACTAGCAGCCGATCATTGGTTGATGCAAGGAGGCAGCTTAGTCCAACGCAACCTACCCTCCGACTGCTAGTAAACTACTAATGAGCCTCTCGCTTCAAGAGATCCGGAGTGCAATCGACCCAAACACCGCCCGGGTCTTATGGGCTGAGCACATCAGCGAACCGATCGCGTCGTTACGGTCAGATGCCGAACGGAACAACGCGATCCGTGAACTCGTCATGTTCGTCTTTGATCAGCTCCCGCCCTTACGCACGTTAAACGATCAGATTATCGGAAATCTGGCCGATGTGGCCGAATCGCTCTGGCCCGAGTGGTATGGTCTCTCGACTGAAGTTTCCGATCCAGTCTCGCTGGAAACCCTGTTCCACAATCATCTTGTATCGAACGGCGATCTCCGTACTGAAGTCTCGCTTGCTTGGTTCCAGCAGGCGTTTGAGTACTGTCGGCACAATCGACCTCCGGTGATCCGAGGCGCCACGGGGGCAGTCTCGATCCGTCAGCTTGCCTTGGCAATTAACCACCAAGACCTCTTGATCGTCTTCGCAATCGACGATCCCAACCCTCCCGCTGAGCGTCTCTCTGCGCTCGCAAGAACTGCCGAGTGGGTCGCTCGCGAGTCCGCCGCCCGTGTTGTGGTTTTAATCCCCGAATCACTCCGTTCCTCGGCAGAATTGGACCCAATCAGCTTTGCTCCGCTTGCCTGGGAGGGAACAAGTGGGCTCACGAAAGCCCCGACTACGGAACCGACCGATGAGCCTCCGAAAAGTGTCACCCCTTGGATTGGTCGGCCTCATCCCAATAGTCCTGGGGAACAACGACTTGCGGAGAAATTGCCCAGCGATCCGTTGCTCGCGGGGCTCTTTGTCCACAACGTCAGCGTCTATTCCAGTCGAGGAAGCCGGTTCGTCGTTGATCTGCTCTGGCAAGACGGTAGGGTCATCGTAGAAATTGATGGGTACAGCAATCACTCCAACAGGGCAGCATTCCAGAGCGATCGCCAGCGTGATTACGAACTCTTGATCAGTGGTTACTTTGTCCTCCGGCTCGCTCACGCGGAGGTAGAATCAGACGTCGAGCTTGCACTCGATAAAATCCGAGATGTCGTGAAGTTTCGGCGTCAACAAGGGATCGTTGCAGGAGAACTATCATGAGCCAAGGGCCGAAATCGGATGAGACTGCGTTGCTTTGGCGACTCGCTGCGGCGGGGGGCAGCGAGCAGCTAAAGTCACTTAAGCCTAGCCCCAAGACCACTGCTAGGAAACGGCTCGTAGCTGAAAAGCTGATCGAGGAGACGAAACGGAAACCGGAATCAGGTGGCCGCGCCCTGTCTTATATCGCCCTCACCGACGAGGGTTGGAATTGGCTTTCGGAGAACATGGCGAATCCACAGTTATCCACACGGGCTAATGTTGTCACAACACTTGAACTGATCCTCCAAAGAATTAGCGTATTCCTAGAGAAAAGTGATCTTTCTCTTGCCGAGCTTCTCGATCCGACTTCAGATGTAGATTCGATCGCACCGATTGCACAACCTCAAAGGGCTATTCTTTCAACAAATGGTGACCTCGCAGATCAAATTAAAAAGGCATACATGCAGATTTCTCGAGGTCAAGAGAACGTCCGGGTCCGCCTCGCTGATCTCCGGGAAGCCCTGCCAAACTTGCCACGCCACGACCTTGATGCCGCGCTTCTTCAGCTTGATGCACAAGGCAAATTACTGACGCTTTACCAACTTGATAATCCGCTTGAAATCAACGACCGCGATCGAAAGGCAATGTTGCAAACCCCGGCGGGTGAGCCGAGACACATTATCTACCTAGGAGGGCAGCGGGCGTGAGCCAGCAACAAGAGCTTGATGTACTCCGTAAAGTCGAGTTCGACTGGGCTGTGAGGCTTTCGAACATCTGGAACGATTCCGCTTGGGATGTTCCTGAACTACATAGTGATATCCGTAACGAATTTGCCGCAAAGCTCAAGGAAATGTCAGGTGACACAAGACCTGGTTCGCCGTTGGGCTGGGTCCTTGTGGGAACTGCCGGGAGCGGAAAAACCCACCTAATCGGCAATTTCCGACAGGAAGCGGCGCGACAACGTGCTTCGTTTGTGCTTGTCGATTTAACTGATGTAAGCGAATTTTGGAGTAATGTACTTCAAGGCTATTTGGATTCGCTTCAGGTCATTTACGAAGGTGACCAGTTCCAATATCAATGCCTCCTTCGGAACTTACTCAACCAGCAGTTTAGTTCAACACGCCCAGTCAGCGATATCTTGGAAATCCTTGCGAAACGCCCAACAGAGTCGTTAGCAAAGGATATCCAGAAAATTATTAATTCTTTCCACAAAAGACATAGGCAAGAAATTCTAAAATACAACGAAACGATTCGTGCACTAGTCTGCATGAATTCGGACGACTTCACGATTGCCAATGCCGGAATGGCCTGGCTCCAGGGGCAGTCGATTGAAACCGAACTCGCAGAGCTTCTCGGTTTCTCCAATGAAGTCAAGAAGCCACAGCAGATCGTTGAAGCGCTTTCTTGGATGATGAGCCTGGGCGGACCTACCGTCTTGGTCTTCGATCAACTGGACCCGATTGTCACAGAACTCGAATATCGCAAAATTGCTGATGAATCGATCGAAGGACAAAGTGCTGCAAAAGCAATCGTTGCTAACATTGGCGGCGGCTTAGGAGCCTTAAGGGACGTTACCAAACGAACTCTTGTCGTTGTCAGTTGCATCGAGAGTACCTGGTCCACGTTGGGCGAAACAGTCTTGGCTTCATCGGTTGATCGGTTCCAGGTCCCACGAAGCCTTCAGCATGTCGGTCAAGATTCTATCGTTGAGCAGATCGTCGCTAGTCGTCTCGCCGTAGCTTTTCAAGCGTCGGGCTTCAAAGCACCATTCCCAACCTGGCCATTCAAACCCAATGCCCTTGGGTTTTTCCGAAACAGTCCACCCCGATTCATTCTCAAGCGTTGTGATGCTCATCTCAAGCGATGCTTGGCAGAGGGTCGAGTGATCGTCGTTGAGGATGAAGCTGGCTGGGAGGGGCAGACAAAGCGACCTGTCGCAGCTCCTTCCATCGACCTCGATGCTCGGTTCGAAAAGGCCATGGCCGCTGCTGATCTCGCGCCCTTGAAGGACGAGAAGAATGGCAGCAATGAACTCGCACCGTTGCTCCAATCGGCCTTGCAGTGCCTTGTCTGGGAGAATGAAGAGGCGATTCCCACCGATGTTGATACTCAAATCGACGTTGAATTCACCGGAGGGAAGTCGACCTCGCCGTTGCACGCCAGACTCCGCCTCATCTTCTTGTCCGAGAATGCCCGTGAGGAGCACTATTGTCTCCGGGCCATCCAACACAAGAACGCTGTCGCCTGCCAGACCCGTCTCAATGCGGCAATCGTACAGTCCGGGATCGATCGTGCGTTGTCGTTTCGGCACCTCAGCATCGTTCGGACCGAAGCGTTACCCGGCGGGAAGAAAACGGAAGCACTGATCGAGAAGTTCCAGGGAGCAGGGGGGCAATTCCTGAGTCCTTCCGATGAGGAACTGCGCACCTTACATGCCCTCGATTCACTCAAGCGTGAGAATCTCCCTGAGTTCCAAGCTTGGCTTCAGAATCGACGACCTGTCGGGCAACTTTCGATCGTCCGCGCTGCGGTCCCCAGTTCGCTGTTGCTCGGCACTCCGAACTCGAACGCAGCTCTTTCCGCTCCATCAACAGAAGTAGCGGCCGAAGCCAATGGAACGAATGCAAATCCCTCAATCGTTGCCCGATCCACTCCAACAACACCCTCTGAGGCCCCTGCTCCTACTGCAGCTCCCGTCGAATCGAAGCCGCCTGAAGTCGAAGTAAAGCCGAACGAGATCGAGGAGTTTGAACTAGGGCGACAGTTGCTCGGCGACACGATGGGAAATCCCTTGACAATGCCCATCAAATGGCTTGAAAAACACTCGGTCATCTTCGCCGGCGCTGGGTCGGGGAAAACGGTGTTGCTCAAGCGCATTGTTGAGCATGCCGCCTTGGTCGGGATCCCCTCGATCGTAATTGACGGTGCCAATGATCTCGCGGCGCTCGACGAACGTTGGCCGAGCCCTCCCGACGCATGGATCGAGGGAGACCAAGCACGAGCAGATCAGTATCATCAGTCCACCGAGATGATCGTCTGGACTCCGGGGCGACAGGATGGAAACCCGGTCCGGCTGGAACCAATACCCGATCTCGCCGCAGTGGCAGAGGATCGTGAAGAACTCCGCGCTGCGGTCGGGATGGCCCGCGCAACCTTGGAGCCAATCGTTGCCACCGGTCAGTCTTCGAAGTCCGAGAACAAGAAGGGGATTCTCGCAAGTGCCCTCAAGTACTACGGATTGAGAGGAGGCAAAGGACTTTCAGGTTTCATCGAGCTGCTCGACGAACTCCCCGATGATGCGGGCTCCGGCGTCGCCAAGCAGGAGAAACTCGCCACCGAGATGGCCGACTCCTTGAAGACTGCCGTAATCACGAACCCGATACTTCAATCTCAAGGCACACCGCTCGATCCCGCGATCCTCTTCGGAGACGACCGCCCCGACCAGCAACGAACCCGGATCTCCGTACTCAGCTTGATCGGGCTTCAGGATGAGCCCAGAGCCCACTTCCTAAACCAGCTCGCAATGACCCTCTTCTCCTGGATCAAGGCAAACCCAGACCCTTCGCCTCGACCACTCCGCGGACTCCTCGTCATCGACGAAGCACGCGACTTCGTTCCGAGCCGGAGTGCAACTCCTTGTAAGGAGAGTCTCAGTCGACTAGTCGCTCAGGCCCGGAAGTATCACCTCGGGATCATCTTCGCGACCCAAAACCCGAAGGATATCGATCACACGATCGTCTCGAACTGTGCCACTCATTACTACGGCAAGGTAAACTCACCGGCAGCGATCGGGGCGATCCGAGAATTGATCCAGCTTAAAGGGGGTTCCGGAAGCGATGTCGCCAAGCTTCCTCGAGGTCGCTTTTATCTCCACAATGCCGACCTCGGACTCAAGGCCCCGGTCAAAGTTGCCTCGCCACTCTGCCTCTCATGTCACCCAGCAAACCCGCTCGATGAGCAGCAGATCCTCGAAAAAGCCGCTACTTCCAGGTCACAAGTGATCAACATTCCTCAGAGCGTTTGATCACTTGCCATCAAAAGCAATTCAGTTGCCAGAACAACCTTCACTCGATTCAGACCGATCACCTCCGACGTAGGAGCAAGCGGCCCGCTACCTCAGGCGATCGTTCACAGTATGCACATGACTATCGAGCACTGGAGTCGGTCCCAGAACGAGTGCCACCTTAAGTCTCTTCTGGATGCGATCGGTTGGGGCAACAGTACGAATTTTCAATCATATATTGCAATGATATGCACGCACACGAACTGAAAGAGCTTACGGATATGAGAGTTCTCGTCTATGGTGCTGGTCCGGTCGGCCTCTCGACGACCCTAGAGCTGGCAAGTCATGGCATCAGACCTGAACTGGTCGAGAAGAGGCCTGGCGCGTCCGAGTTCTCCCGAGCTGTGGGTATCATTCCGCTGACAATCCAAAACCTCCGACACGAAGGGGTCGGTGAAGCCATCCTCAGTGAGGCGGTGAAGTGGCGAAAGTTTGCCTTCTACCGCGGTAATCGGACGCTGCTGGACTTGGACCTCTCGGCCAGGATTTCGCCAAAGCAGTGCATCCTCGGGCTGCCGCAGGACCGCACAGAGGGATTCATCCGGGATGCGTTGGCGGGACTCGGCATCTCCACAAAGTACGGTACCGAGGTCGTCGGAGTGGAGACGATCGAGGATCAGGCGAGGGTATCATTCGCAGACAACCGAAATGAAGCGTACGACTGGGTAGTTGCCTGCGACGGGGTGCACTCCGCCACTCGTGAGTGGCTGGGGATTGCCTACGAGGGTTACGACCTCGAGGAGGAGTGGTCGATCGCGGATATTGACATGAGCGATGATTTCGATCACGAGCGAATCCGCTTCTGGATCCAAGGTGATGGAGGGACAATTGCCACCTGCCTGCCGATCGAGAAGCATCGTGCCCGTGCCCTTTCGTCGACTCCCGATGTGTTGGCGACGATTCCAGTTGACCTCGGAGTGACCAACGTCCGCCGCGCCGGAACTTTCAGGATTTCCGTTCGCCAGGCCCCGACCTACAAGGTGGGACGCATCCTGTTCGCAGGCGACGCCGCTCATTGCCATTCTCCCATCGGTGGGAGAGGGATGAACCTCGGAATTGCCGACGCTGTGGCCGCCGCCCGGGCCATCGTTGAAGGGACGACAGAGACGTATAGTGAAGAACGGCATGCTGTCGGCGCGAGAGTGATCAACTCAACGGAGGCACTCCGCAAGCGCCTTGCTTCACAACAGTGGTTGGACAGGATCTTCTTCGACCTCGCGTTACGTGCCGTACAGCACGCGCCGTTTCTGCACGGTGCACTGATGAAGAGGATTGCATCCTTGTAACGCTCTCAGACGTTGGAGGGGAGGGGGTCCCACGGTTGGAACAACCCTCACATTTTTCCCGCTCAAGGTTGAGGGAATGAGGGTCAATTCAGGACCTGAGAGTTAATCCCAAGGGCCTATTGTTGTCGGCGCTCTCCGTTCGATACTCTAAAGCACACTTATCTTTTGGGAGAGTAACTCGTCTCCCCAAGTTGCTACCAGGTTTCACAATATGTCTTTCGGATGACGGTTACGTAGAACTTGGGCCCCGTCTCGGACGGAGTCCGTGGGCTCTCTCGCTTGTAGACGTTTCTCTGCTGGTTCGGTCCCGGGATCAGAACCGGGCGCCAAATTGAAAGAAGAAACCGGGATCAACGGCGCGGTCGCTCTGCAAGTCGAAGCCAAGCTCCCGACCGAACGCAATCCCGACTTCGGCTTGTAACCGGAGGTCGGAGGTACTGAACCACTCGGCCCCAACGCCAAACCGAAAGTCTCGATACTGAAAAACTTCGTCCATCCCTGCCGACTCGATCCCGTATGTGTTGGTGTTGAATACGCCCAGCGCAAAGAACTCGAGCTGATCGGAGTAGCGGTAGACGATCCGAGGCCGTGGGAAGATGAACTGATAACTCCACTTCGGTGACGGGTTCCAGATTGCCCCCGCAGCCGGGATTACGGGCAGTTGGGGTTGGGTCGTGTAGACGACTCCGCCCATCAAGATAAGTTTCGGGCTGGAGAAGTAGGTCGCAAAAAGCCTCGCGGGGACTCGGAAGGCTTCGCTGGAGAGATTGTCGAGATCGGTATAAAGACCAGGAGTCACCGCGAGTTGGACACTGAGCCGTGGCTTTACCTTCCAATCGGCGCGGAGGTCGATCCCAAAGCCGTAGGCTTGCTCCGGAAGATCAGGGCCGCGCGGTCCCGGGCCTCCCAGGAAGAGCGTTTCGAGCTGCGGGCGAGCAGAGAAGGTCCACTGCCCCCGCTTGTAGAGGTCACCCAGCGTATAGCCGGCCGATAGTAGGCTGATCGAAAGGTCACCTCCTGTGGTCTCGCTCGGGGCAATCCACCAGTAGCTCACTCCCCCGGGAGGCCCACCGAATGGCCCTCGGGCCGAGGATCCGCCGCGAGGACGCCCACCTGCTGACCCTCGAGCGATCGACTCGCCAGGGGAAATCCCTCCGCCAGACTCGGCGACAGGTGGATTCCTGAACTCCTGTTGTAATGAGGGCCTGACATCCTGGGCGAAGCTCCCATTGGCGATCCCTGTAGCAAGCAGAAACGCAACCAATGAGCGTCGCAAGAGGCGTCGATCTCCAGATCTCGGACGTCGCATGTGCCCTCCACGGCATTGATCCAGGCTACGTGCTCAGCCCAAGCCCGATTTCTCGATCAGCGGTCCTGAGTCCGACGGGAGAACTCAACCTCCCACGCTCCACTCGGATCGTTCGAGTCTTACTCAAAGACAAATCTGACGCAGACTATCACCGAGACCCGATTGAGTCCAGATCGAGTCTCATCGAGTCAGGTCCACGGAAACGGAGTGCCAGAAGTCTAAATCGGGCACATAAACCTCATACGGATCTTGAGTTGTGTTTCGAGTTGATCTCTCTGCTACAGACTCTTGGTGGTAAGAATATTGAGATCATCTATCATTGAGTGAAAGTAGTACGTGGTCCAACCGATCAATCACACCAAAACTAACTGTTTAAAATTTACGAAAACCTAGACTTGTTTCCTTGGAAGCAACACTGCCTGCGTCCTCCGAGGTTGCGCTTGTCATTGATGACGGAGACGAGTGAATCGTACCCTCTCAAAGATTCTCGACCTCTCATGTCATTTAGTGCACCCATTCGAACGCTCAGCAAGCAGAAATCTGAGAAAAAGCAGCAGCCTTGCGGTCGAAGAGCATGACAATGTAGATAAGATGATCCAAACGCAGGATGAATAACCCGTGATCAATCTGTGGCCAAATTCCGTACTTCTTGGGTGAGATGGGCTTGCAAAGTACCGAGAAGCGATCATACAGTTCTACTAAGGTTAAACCTTCGGGATTGCGACGAAGGTTTATCGACGCGGCCTTCTGCAAATTGTCGTGCCAATCTGTGAGAAGGTTTAGCATACACTTACACGCCGGGCTTGCGCAGGCCTTCAATCCCCCGCCACTCAGAATTTATCGATGGAACCCTCCGCAAGGGAGGATTAGTAGGATGACGGTTCATCAATCGATCATAATGTCGAATCGCTTCTCGATCATTTCGATGATCCTGATCTTCGTCGTTGTTGCCGGGTCTCCAGTCTTGTCGGCCCAGACAGAGAGTTCGGATCCAGCACTTACCGGCGCACAGATTTACCAGATGCAGTGTGCCGAGTGTCACGGCGACAATGGCGAAGGGACCGAGCTGGATTATCCGCATCCACTGCAAGGAGATAAGTCACTCGGGGAACTGACCGCGTACATCGAAGCGGAGATGCCATCTGGCTTCGCTGAGGAGTGCGTTGGTGAGGATGCCGAAAAGGTCGCCGCTTTCATCTTGGAGTCGTTTTACTCAAAAGCTGCCCAAATTCGTAACGCTCCACCAAGAATCGAGTTAGCACGACTTACCGTCGACCAATACAGAAACGCTGTTGCTGACATCATCGGCTCGTTCCGCAACCCCGGTGAACAGACCGATCGACATGGTTTGAAAGCTGGTTATTACGACAGCCGGAGTCCTCGACGTAGTAAGAAAAAGCTTGATCGGGTCGATCCTCTGGTCAATTTCGCATTTGGAACTGAAGCACCCAATGGCATTGAGGGGCTCCGGGATAACGAATTCTCGATTCAGTGGAACGGAAATGTCCGGGCGCCGGAAACAGGCTACTACGATTTTGTGATCCATACCCCTCAGGCGACGAAGCTCTGGGTAAATGACCTCGAAGACGCGCTGATCGACGCTTATGTGCAATCTGGAGACACGACAGAATTCCGGGGATCACTCTTCCTGCTCGCGGGACACCGTTACCCGATCCGTCTCGATTTCTCGAAGGCGTTTCAGGGAGTTGATGACGACAAGAATAAGAAGAAGACGATTGAGGCCGGAATCAAACTCGCTTGGATCCCACCGGACGGGGTTGAGCAGGTGATCCCCACTCGATTCCTCTCTCCTGATTGGTCCGAGGAACAATTTGCTGTCTCAACTCCATTTCCTCCGGACGACCGAAACATGGGTTTTGAGCGTGGAACGACCGTTTCCCAAGCTTGGGAGGAAGCCACTACCGAAGCCGCCATCGAAACTGCTTCTTATGTGGCCGAACACCTAGAGCGACTCGCCCAAACCAAAATGGATGCCGAGGATTACCGCGAGAAGCTCCGAAACTTCGCCTCCGAGTTTGTCGAACGTGCATTCCGAAGGCCCATGACCGAAGAGCAAGAGCATCGCTACGTCGTCCAACAGTTCGAGGGAGTCGAGAATCCGGAACTCGCCGTCAAACGGGTAGTCTTACTGACCTTGAAATCACCTTGGTTTCTCTATCGTGAGGTAGACGGCGGTACCGATCCCTTCGAAATTGCATCGAGGATTTCGTTTGCACTCTGGGATTCGATACCCGACAAACAACTCCTCCAAGCCGCTGCACAAGGAAAGCTGGAAACCCCGGAAGAGGTCGCCCGACACGCAGAACGGATGCTCGAGGATCCGAGAGCAGAAGCGAAGCTCCTTGGATTCCTCCATCATTGGCTCGCACTTGACCATGGCCCAGAGCTTGCCAAGGATCGTGAGCTCTTCCCTGACTTTGACGAGAAACTTGCCAACGACCTTAAGACATCTCTTGATCTCTTTTTGGAATCGATTCTCTCTGCAGAAACTGCTGACTTCCGCAAACTTTTCCTTGATGATCGTCTCTTTCTCAACTCGCGCCTTGCTGAATTTTACGGGTCAACACTCTCTGGGGATTCGACGCCGGAGTCATTCGAAGAGATCGTGCTCGACGACGATCGACTGGGTGTGATCACCCACCCTTATCTCTTGTCAAAGTTAGCTTACACGGATGTCACATCACCGATCCACCGAGGTGTCTTTCTCTCCAAAGGGGTTCTGGGCCGGGCGATGAACCCACCTCCCGGAGCCTTTACACCACTCGCTCCGGACTTACATCCAGATCTCACGACCCGAGAGCGTGTCACCCTCCAGACAAGTCCTAACTCGTGTATGAGTTGCCATGGGATGATCAATCAGCTTGGATTCACACTCGAACGATTCGACGCCGTAGGTCGTCCCCGAGTTGAAGAACGAGATAAGCCGATCAACGCGACGGGCAGTTATCGTTCGCAAGACGGTGCGGTTGCCTCATTCGATGGAGCCAAGGAACTGATTCAGTATCTCGCTGAGAGTGATGAAGTTCACCTTGCATTCGTGACGAAACTCTTTCACCACACGATCAAACAGTCGATCAACGCGTATCGGTTCGAGACAGCGGAACGACTCCGGGCACGCTTTGCTGAGCATCAATACGACATCAAACAACTGATGGTCGACGTGGTAACTACGGCAGCACTCCAGCCGAGGATTGATACGTCTGCTGTTACTGCCACATCACTCAGCAACGCGCCATCCTCTCTCGCTGACTAAGCGACGGTGATGAGACGAAGCTTCCTTGACCGCACCGTGCTCCTACACAACACAATGGCTAGTCCGAGAACATCAACTACCGAGCCATCAAGAACGCATCGAGAGACCTTTCCTTTGTAGCCGAGGAGAAGAGCAATGACCCGTCACAACACGCGTCGCGAGTTCATCCGAGATCTTGGTATTGGTGCAGCAGCAGCACCCTTCCTGCTGAACTTACCCAGCCTGGCGTCGGCAGAATCGATCGGTAAGCGTAAGCAACGACTGGTCGTCATGTTCTCACCAAATGGTGTGGTGCCGAACAATTTTTGGCCCGATGAAGAAGGTGAACTCGCGAGCTTCAAGCCGATCCTGCACCCTCTAGAGCCGTTTCGGGATCAAACGCTAACCCTTCACGGTGTCTGTGATAAAGTCCGCGGCGACGGTGACAACCACATGCGTGGGATCGGCTGCTTGCTGACCGGTATTGAGTTGTTCCCAGGTAACATTCAAGGGGGCTCTGATACCCCGGCTGGCTGGGCGAGCGGACTCTCGATTGACCAGGAGATCAAGAACCACCTTCAAAGCGATCCCGCAACCCGAACTCGATTCGGATCGCTGGAGTTTGGTGTCTTGGTTCCAGAACGAGCCGATACCTGGACTCGGATGGTCTACTCAGGTCCCAATAAGCCCGTTGCTCCAATCGACGATCCCTACCAGATGTTCAACAAGCTCTACGGTCGCTTGAAGGACCGTGAGAGTCTTGCCAGCATTCTCGACACACTCCAGACTGATCTGGAGCTAGTCCGTTCACGCGTCGGTGCTGAGGACCGTCAAATCCTCGAACAGCACACCACCTTCGTCCGAGAGCTGGAACGTGACTTGAACAACACCAGATCGACCGAACTTGACCACGAAGTACCGGAACTTGAGCCGGGGATCCGCGACGAGAACGACAACATGCCGCGGATCAGCAAGATGCAAATTGACCTCATGGTCAACAGCTTTGCTGCGGACTTCACTCGGGTCGCAACCCTTCAGTACACCAACTCGGTCGGGCAAGCTCGGATGCGTTGGCTCGACATTGACGAAGGGCACCACGGCCTCTCGCACGAGCCAGATAGTAACGATGATGCACAAGACAAGCTCACCCGGATCAACACTTGGTATTGCGAGCAACTAGCCTATCTCGCCAAGCGACTCGCTGAAACACCAGAACCGGGTGGTGAAGGCTCCTTGCTCGACAATACCACCATCGTCTGGACCAACGAGCTTGGGAAGGGAAACTCGCACACGCTGAACGACATTCCGTTCGTACTCGTCGGTGGTGGCCTTGGCTTCAAGATGGGCCGCGCTCTGAAGTTCAACCGAACCCACCACAACCGCCTCTTGCTCTCTATGGCCCACGCTTTCGGCCACGAGATCGAACGCTTCGGCAACCCCGACTTCTGTGGTGACGGTCCTCTTGCCGGCCTCGTCTGAGCCACCATCGACAGCGCCTGTTCAGCTAATAATACAGGGAGTCCGGCAACAGTGATGACGCCGGACTCCCTACCAAAATGATAACAGGGTAACGCTCGAACACTTGGCATCCATCACGTTGCTGCATGCCACAGATTCTCAGAACCTTACTCGTCGTTTAGCGAAATGTTGTTGAAAAGTGAAGTTGGGAGTCGCGATGCTCGCCTTACCTAAATCTCTGCCAACTCACACTGCTCTTGGAGATTGAAACATCTATAAGAATGCCTAACAATTCAAGGAATGTATTAACGAATCTGAACAAGTGCAACTCGCCCTTTGTTCCTCACATGACGAAGAATCACGAAGCATCCGATTGCCGAGAGTCCAATCACGACGGAAGCAACTGTTGAGGGTTCGGGAATTGCCGCGGTAATGACTCGGACTTCATCGAAAGCAGCGGCGACGTCCATCGTGACGGAGATCGTGTCGTAACCATTAATGGCACCACTCGATGCGAGAAAGATGAAGTCCAGCCCTTCAGACGCTCCGATTGTGCCCGGCCCTTGAGGCGCTCCGATTGTGCCTCGGAATTGAGTGCCGGTCCCATAGGAAGTCGTTGGAGCCCCTAACAAAACATCGGTGCCATCAAGCCTTGCGTCTGTAAAAATAACTGCAAGGATAGGTTGATTGAACAAGATGTTTCCCGTGAGCGATGCTCCAGGCTGAGGAGATCCGGGACGGTCCCAGTGGATTAGGTGGGAATCGATCAGATTGGTCGTCGAAAGGATCCCGGGAACTGGACCTGGAACATTGATGACCGGACCGGTACCCGATGGTGGTGCGAAGTCGAAGGAGATCGTCGCACCCTGCACTCGACGTTCACGAAAGACTGAGATCGTTGTTGTGCTCGTCAAAGCATTGTTCGCTACGGACAACGGTGGCGCGATCTGGGTGATGTTCCCAGTGGTCAGCACGATCTGACCCGCTCGGACTGTCGAAGAGGTTGTCATGAGAACGGCCACAAGTAAAGCCGTCATGATCACTGACCGTACATAATTGACTTGCATATAAACAACTCCTCTGAAAGTAACTCGTCCTCCATGAGCCTAGAGTCGGCAAGGTCTTCGCAGTCCGACACGAGACCCACGTAGGAATCTGGAGCCAGGAAGGAACAACCTTCCAGGAGGCAGTCTACAGGGTTCGTTCCAGGCTGAGAAGGAAATTGTGAACGACATCCAGCTTGGTGTTGTTTTTTGTAAACCTCTTTCTCGAAGGGATGATCCTGGAGAATTCGAGTGCCTTCCCGTGTTCAACTTGAGAGACGTTGTCCTACTGTACTATTCACATGAATACTCTTCATTGCCGAGCCTTCTGGTAGCACCAGCATCTGGTTGTCGTCGAGCAAAAGTACAAGTAGATTGACCTTATCCGGACGAGGCGCTGCGACAACTGATTTGCTGTGGGACCCACCAACCTAAGCTTCATGCTCCAGGAGGATACTCAATGCTGATGTTGAACTGTCGTCTTCACACCCAGACTCCCTTCAGCTCGATCGTATCGCTCTGTATTGTATTGCTCACAGGTTGGACATTGCCTTGTGCAGTGGCGGAGCGACCAAACATCATCCTCATTGTCTCTGATGATCAAGGGTTCGCCGACGTAAGCTTCCGAGGCTCCGAGATTGAGACGCCGAATATAGACCGGATCGCTCGTGAAGGTGCGGTCCTCGATCGTTTTTACGTCTGCCCGATTTGCTCACCAACCCGGGCTGGACTGATGACTGGACGCTACCCGATCCGTTTCGGAATGATGCGCTCTGTTGTCCCACCCTGGCGCGAAGGTGGCTTACCTCACGATGAGTTAACACTCCCTGAAGCACTCGAGGGGGCCGGCTACACTCATCGAGGTGCGTTCGGCAAGTGGCACTTGGGCCATTCCGATGTTCAATATCACCCACTCCGACGCGGCTTCACCGAGTTTTACGGACATTACAATGGCAATATCGACTACTTCACACATAACCGTGAAGGAGAGCTGGACTGGCATGATGGGTACCGTACTAGCCGTGATGTAGGTTATTCGACCGACTTGATTGCCACCCGCGCTACTCAGTTCATCCGAGACCACGCGAACAATGGCCCTTTCTTCTGCTATGTGCCATTCAATGCCCCACACTCCCCCTTCCAGGCACCTGAGGTCTGGCTCGACCACTACAAGGAGCTTGACGGATCGTCACAACGGAGGACATATGCAGCGATGGTATCGGCGATGGACCATGGGATCGGCACTATCCTCGACGCCCTCGACGAATTAGAGATCGCCGAAGAGACGCTCGTCTGGTTCTCGTCGGACAACGGCGGTACCGGTAAAGCCGGGAGCAATATCCCTCTTCGAGGTACCAAGTCAGAGGTCTTCGAAGGAGGTATCCGTGTCGTTGCGGCAGCACGATGGCCAGGAACGATTCCGGCAGGCTCGACGGTCACTGCACCCCTTGCCTACATCGATGTAATGCCGACACTCCTGGGACTGGCTGGCCTCGACAACCAACAGGGGAAACCATTCGACGGCTTGAACATCATTAAACAGATCAACGGCGAACATCCGGATCTCGACCGCGATCTGCTCGTCTACTGTGGCCAGAGTGGCAAGAACGAACGAATGGCAATCCTAACCTCGACTTGGAAGCTCATTGTCATTGGCCCAGACCTGAGTGGGCTCTC
Source organism: uncultured Isosphaeraceae bacterium (assembly GCA_964510225.1). Classification (GTDB taxonomy): domain Bacteria; phylum Planctomycetota; class Planctomycetia; order Isosphaerales; family Isosphaeraceae; genus CAZEAN01. Next base: position 34,587 of record CAZEAN010000002.1, on the reverse strand, counting down.
AAAGCCTGGACCCGAGCATCAACTCTTCCTCTTCGCAATCGATCGCGATCCACTCGAGCAACACAACCTCTCAACGATGCGGCCGAAGGTTGTCAGCCGCCTCTTCGATCGGCTGGTTGCCTTCCGTGAACTCCAGCCCGCCGACGGACTTCCACACTTCAGTATTGGTCGAGAGGGTTTCCAGGCTCCGAAGGACTGGGTGATTCCCGGTACACCACCACAGTAAACGGATTGGTATCGGTTTGAAACTTCATCAAGGACTCTGGAGCAAATCGAGCATCGCTTCGGCAAAACCGTAACCGATCAAAGAGTAGATTTTGCCACTACCAAGATAATGGTAGGGGGGTTGACTTCCCATCCGCTCGAACTCTTGCTTTGCCTCTTCGCTGGACCACTTCCGGTTAACCCAGTGTTTGTCCAAGAAATCGTTGGCCTTTTGGTCCCAGTACCTGGACGTTGCGACACACGACACTGTACCAGCGAACTCGGGAAGTGAAGCAGGGGCAGCTTGAGCTTTTCGAATTCCAGCCATCCGAGGATTCTTTTCTGCTGAGCTTGAACCACCCACACCCAACTCTCCGACGACGAATGGAAGGTTAGGAGCGTTGAGGTCCTGTCGGACGTCTTTGATTAGATGGACAAGGTTATCTTCATACTGTGCGACTCGGTCGGCATTGATCATGTCATTCCAGCCCTGGAACCACACAAAGCCAGCGAGTTCGAAGTTGCGATCCTGCCAATCGGGAAAGAGTGCCTCCCGATTATTGAGAACGTCTCGGACCGTCTCGATCATCTCGGTGTAGGAAGGCCCCGTCTCACCTTCAGCACTCGGTGGTCGAAAATCCTCCGCCAAGCTTCGACCACCCCAGGCGGTCTTGATCAGGAGTACCGGTTGTTCGAGCCGGGTGCCGATGACTTGGCCGAACATGAGTTCGGGGCCGATCTTCTCATCATTGGCGCCGTACCCAACCGTCAACGGTCCTTTCCTGAGAGTCTCCGGATTGCGTTGATAGTAGATCGAAACATCGTCCCGGCTCACCCAGGAACCGTCCTCATTCTTCAGCAACTTGAGTAAGTGTCCGTATTCCTCATCCTCACCCAAGTAGTCGATCGTCTTGAGTGCACCGTGCCCTTGCATATTTGACTGGCCTGCCAGCACGAAGACCTGGACCGGCGCTTCATCCGTTGCCCACACCACCGTGCAGGAGAGGGTGAGGAAAAGTGCGATCGCGAGTAGCCTGAATCCCATTGCCATTGTAGTGATCCATCTTGGTAGAACTGGGTGGAGATTGAGTGTCACAGAGACCCAATCAGTGTTGACCAACTGAAACGATTCCTTGATCCAGGCAACAGTACAGCAACTCTCGCCTGGATCACCGACGATCATCAATCGTTACCTGATGTAGCTCGGCAACCAACCACGAGATCCCTGGGGTGGGATCTGGTCCGCGACATCAGTACCGTCAGCTAGTGTGAAGGAAATCGCGAGAGGGAACTTTCCTTCGGGTGCACCTCGCGTGAAGCGACCTTCTCCCCAGAACTCACCGAGAACAACAAGGTCGAGACGGACTACCTTACTGTCCTCGGTTTTCAACTCACCGAGTAGCTCCGCGACATATCCTCGATCGCCGCGCTTGGTTTCGAGGTGGACACTACCCCTGAGCCGACCCTCCTCGTCGAGTTGAAGTTGCATTGAGCGAATCTCATCTTCGGTCCACATCGGGGGTTCGCCCCGTGTGTTGTCGACCAAGTGGAACCGTGCTAACCGTTGTTGCAGGCTCTCGAGAACCTCGCCCTCAACCAAGGCCTTGTGCTCAGCCGCCGTAATCCAGAGGTTGTCACGAGACAACGACTGCTGGAAGATCGCTCGCCAACGGTCTGTTGTCGGTTCGTAACCATCGAGCACCTTGGCGCGAACTCGGACGACCAGACCTCCTTCAGGCGGTTCAACGTTATAGCGAGGATCGATTGCCTCAGCCGAAATCGATTCTACACGCGTGCTGGCGGCTGAACTTGTGTTGAACTGCTCCAGCCTTTCCTTCATTAACCGCCGGACCTTGAGTGGATCGCGATTGTTGTTGTAGAGGAGGAGGTCGCCACCAGCAGTGGCAATGTAGAAACCTTGTGTTGTGCCTTGGAAATCACTTCGCGGTCCTTGACCCGCGATCTTGCGATAGAACTCACCCTCCGTGTCTTGCTGGCGTCGCTGATACGCCTGGTCAATCGCAACAGGGATGAAACGGGTTTTCAAAAGAGAAACGATTTCGGGATCGGCGAAAGTCGACGCACGGTCGAGCACTCCGTTGTTTCAGGTACAGCCCAACGGATGCCCATCCATCGCCCAGATGAAGATTGGCTTTCCCTCCTGTGCGGCAGCCCGTTGGGCATCAAGAAGGTTGATCTTCCAAGGGATCGTTCGCCAGGCTTCATCAGCGTTGGGTTGAAGCTCTTGGTGAAGACGACGGAATTCAGACTCCGTCAGTTCTTCACCCCACGCAGCACCATCAAGGCTGAGCAACACAAGTGCTCCGAGGAGCATTCGTGCCATTGTTTGCCCTACCAGTTTCATGTTGATTGACACCCAGTATTTGAGAGGTCTGAAGCTTAAGCTTTTGGCTCTTGGACATTCTGAGCACTCGAAATAAAGTCAGTAGTCCATCGAGCGTTCAAGACCGAAAACTGTTCCTCGGCTTCATCCTCCTTAATTGTAGAAGGATGAGATCCGCTACGTTGCGGTAGATTCCATCTTAACTACTCCCAGGGCTTCTCAAAATGGTCGAGAACACCGCCTAGAATATCCCTTAGAAGACACGTTTTGATTATTTTATTCTGAAACATGAAAACTTTATTGACTGACAAACAATCGCACAACAAACAACTAATACTTTCAAACAAGCACGTTTGATATTCCAGAATATAGATTCTACATTTTCTGAAGCTAGGTGCTGTAAACGAGTGGATCGATCTCCTCTACTGCGATCGAAGATCATCTCTCGACCTACCCAAGACACGGATCATCATCAACGTGCAGTCATCGTCAACAATCTCGTGGGCGTCCCGAAGTTCACTGATCCAGCCTTCCCAATCGAGTGATTCGAGCGACCAGTAGCCTCCCCAATCAGGACCATCACCGCTTGCGACCTTCTTAAGGAGCCACTCAGCAACAGCGTCGGTGGCGAGGAGGAACAGATCGCCGGCTTGGCAGACTCCCTTCGCATGAACCGGGCAGGGACCACCACCCGGGATCGTTCGGAGCAAGGAGGGAGCCGAGCCGAAATCTGCCGGCTCCGCAATCGGGAAGCTGAGATGAAGCCGACCATCACGAACCAAGAAGAGGCAGCAATCCCCCACCGCATGTGCAACCCAGGGAATCGACTCTGCCGACTGATGCTCCGAGGGATCCTTGCCGCCAAGCTGGAGCGAGAGAAAGGTCGCAGCACCTCCAATCCGATCTACCTTGGTGCGTTTAAAGTAATCAAGTGTTGCGTAATCAATCGTCGACTTCCACTCTGATCGACATCCTTGGATCCAATGTGCGGTCTCGGTCACAGAACCGAGGTGCGGTCGTTTCTCGACGAATCGCTCTACCAGGAGTGAGGCCCAGAGCTTCACAAAGATTCCGGAACTGGCGCCATCGGCAATCGCAAACGTGCTCGATTCGTCATCGACACAGAACGCATCTTCCCATTGGTCGATCGAGTTCCCGCTTTTGGGAAGCGTTAACCAACGAACGTCGGTTCGGGCTTCGGTAGTTGGCAAATCAACATCGGTCGCCATTGTTGCTGGAGGATCGACTAAAGCTGGCTCAGTGGAGAGTGACGGGATCAATTCCACCACACTCCGACGCGGCCAGGTGTTGACGGTCAGTGCACGCCGATTGACATCACGAATCGGTTCGGTCGGCCGCGCCGGGGGAAAGATCGGGCTCCGCCGCCAGAGTTCGGTAAGGTCAAGATCGACCGGTGGCTGTCCTAAGCATTTCTGTGATCCTTCCCGAAAGACAACATGAACAAGCTTTAACGGGTCACCGGCGGCATTGACGATTGCCTGAAGTGAGCGACGACTTCGGTCCGTTTCTTCACTGTTGTCTCTGAGGTCACCGCAGTGAATTACGATCGGAGGGCCAGAATCCGGGTACTCTTCGAGCCATCGGACGATCCAGCGGTTTGCCAAACGTAACGCAACGGCATCGGAGGATTCCCCGATGGTCCGGGGGGCGATCCAACGCTGCGGCCCGTTCTCGCGACGCCTCACCGGGATCCGAGCGAGCTGATCGAGTGATTGCCAAGGCCAGTCCGGCGAAACTCCCGGCAAGAAGCCACGAACAAGGCTCTCTCCATCGGTGCCGACTGCGAACCCGACGATGGCAAGGTCGATAGCCGGGATCCTCTCCATCCGCTTGTAGCGCTTGAGCATCAGGTCGATCAAAAACTCATAAAAAAGGCTACCCGCCTGGAGTTTCGTCGCCGACCAATCACCATCGATCCGTTCATTCATCGAGGTCGAACATTGGAGTAAGCCAAGTACGCAACTCTCACGCGACGTCTCGGTTGTCGGATCAGACACAGAGGCCCCCTCTCGATCGTTCGATGCTTCGAATCCCCAGAACAACACCGTTTCGACCAACTTCCTACCGGCTCTAACCCATGATCTCAACCGATCGATGCTGGATCAGAGACCGGCGTCGTGTGTTGCTTGGATCGAGGCGATGATTCGAGCAGATCGAGTCAGTTAGCTCACTTAACGTAAGTTCCGTTGGTCGGCAATGACGGTTCCGACACTGATTAGCATCAGCATCTGAGCGCCGTCTGCGTTGAAGACCATTCCTCGGGCTCCTGAAGGTGCCGCAATTGACTGTTCTTCGGCCAGTTTCGTCATCGAACTTGGCAGAGTGCTCGACATTCGGAACAAGAGGCGTCCGAATTCATCAGGCAACTCACCCTCAGCGGTTGGAAATACGATTCCAGGCTCTGAACTGGTCGAGAGGTGGCAGTTGAACAAGAGCAACCCGCCATCATCTGTACAGAGGGACCGGAGTGCTTCCGACGATGCTTCGGGATCACCATCGGTCGACTCCCCATCAGTTAAGTGAATCACAACAGGAGGGAAGCTGCCGGGATGTTCATCACACCAGACTTGGAGAATCTGGTGACAATAATCGAGGGCACCACACATCGGCGTTCCCGCCATCGTGTCTTCGTGAGGTTCCTTATACCAGACAGGGAAGTCGAATTCGATATCGATCAACCCACCGGCGCCGTCATCTTCCTTCCGAGTCCGTCGTTCGATATCGAGCGGATTCTCGTAAAGCTCCACAACACTTACCAGATCACGACCTGAGAGCGCATTGTGCAATGCGGGGCCAATAATTGGAGTTCCACTCTTGTCAGTCGTGTAAGCAATAACACCGATATCGAAGTAGTTATAGGGAAGATCTTCCCCTTTTTCGCACTTAATGATCAACTCACTTAAGAACCGGTTGATCGCCATCGACATCGCTTCACACTTCGGCCGAGGTGTCCCGGCAAGCCCTTCGGTCATCGAGTAGGAGTGATCCAAAAGGAAGATGATACAGCCTGGGTTCGCGCGGGTGACCCGCTGTTGGTATTCGGTGATGATTGACATCGTGGATCCTTTCAACTGAGTCCGAACGGGTAAGAGATCGCGACGAGACCTGAGCATTATGATCGATCGTTGCTACGGAACTTATCATTATTATGTGGACGTGCCAGGCATGAAACAAGGACACTCATCAACGCACAGGGTATCCGCCTCTTGATTGAACCAGACACAACACTCTCCAAGAATAGTGCCAAACATTGCGTTGACAGAAATACTTTTTGTTTTGAATTCATGTTCATCGAAGCTCCCAAACGGTTATCTTGCTGATCATTTTTTGCTTCGGAGGATCGTTGCCACTCACTCCGACCATCAGATACTTCCCGGATAGGTCAAACTGCATCCTTTGGACCTCTCCGTCTGCTTTAAGGCTGAGGAGGTAGACCGGAGCCGGGATGCTACGAGTGTCTCCCGGTTGTTCTTCTCTGTGGAAGCCCCAAAGCTCGACAAGTCCTTTCTTCCGTCCGACAGCAAAAAACTGTCCCGTCGGGTCGACCGTGAGTTGTTCGATATCCCCCAAGCTGGCCTGGAACGAATGCTCCTCCGCTACGGTAAACGTCTCCCAATCGATCCCATGTAATTGAATCGATGTGTCACTTGCTACGAGTAGCATGCGGTTGGCCTTCGAATCGCCAACAAACCCAACACCTTGAATTTGTCTTCCTTTGATCTTGGAGAGTTCCATCTCCGGCAGATTTTCAGCAGGACGAGAAAGCGGACGAATCTTTACTAATTTCTTTCTATACCCAATCGCCAGCCAAGCACCGTCTGGAGTAATCGCAACACAATTCGTCTTCCAAGATCCCCGTTCGTCACGACCCGGTCTGTATTCTTCGAGGACCCAACCGTTGATTGAGTCATTCTTGGAGAGGTCACCACCTAGTCCAAGCGATGAACCCGAACCCGGTCTCCGGTTCGAGTGGTCCACCACCGCGACCACAATACCGTTCTCGCTCGAAACTAGTTGGGTGAGTGAACCATTTAGTGTGCCTTGCTTGCTGAGTATAAACTTGCCATTTTGATCCACCTTCTCATGCCATATTTCGGTACTTACTGACTGATTCCGAGCGTTTTGATCATTGGTAACTGATAGCGATGCCAGCGCGAAACCTGGCATTACTGTACCATTAGTAACGCTCGTGCCAGCAACAACGCGCTGAAGTTTCGCTGGTTTGCTAGATCCAGAGGCTTTGGGTAGCGGTATCGGAGTACCCTTCGGAAGATCGGAAGAGAAACCAGGAGGCAATTGGTGACGCTGCACCGAACCATTTTCATAAGCAATCCAAAGCACGGGATCAGACGGCTCGGCATTTTTATCATCAACAATGATCAAATCGCATGCTGGAGAGGGGAGATTATAGGATCTTTGGAAGGTCACTTCACCGATCGGTAGTCTTGTGATCACATCTTTGCGCCAACTTTCGAGCGTGGCATCGTCTTCTTTGCTGATCTGGAGGGCATCAATCCGTTCCACTCGATGCTGGAACAACCTCGTTAAGATCTCGTGCAGTGTTAGATTCCCCGGTACATCAAGCTCATCCCGTTCAGCTTCCTTCGTGATCAGCTCCCTCAGTCGAGAGAGCATAGACTCCAGGTCCTCTACCTTGGAAGAACCCGTTGCCATATTCTGTTGTCGTGTTCTGTCTTGAGCAACGAGAGCGTCAACGAACGCGACCAACATACCAGTCGATTCAGAGGCTCGGTCATGCTCCTGCCGGTACGGTTCAATGGCTTCGTTGAGCATCCCGATGTCGATTGAAGGCTGCCTCGGGTTTTCTTGGCTTTCTCGAACCGCTCCCTGGAGATTCTGAGCCAACTGAGCAACTTCTTCCTCTCTCGTTGTCTGCACTCGGAGAGATTGTTCCGTTTTTCGCAAGTCATTCCGAACAGGGATGGAAATGACAACGCCCCCCACAATCACACCGAGGATCAGACCAGCGGCTGTGAAGAGGATGAGTCGGAGAAGGCTTGAATGATGGTCCGAAGAATACTGGTATTGTTGACTGGTGGAGGATCGTTCACGCAACGTTACAACGCTTGCTTCAGCGGCAGCTTGCTTTCTTTCCTGTCTGACTGCCTGTTCGATCTGCTGAACGACTTCGGGTGGCAGATGTTTTTCATAGGATCGAGCAAGGTCGAGTCGCTCTGTACCGGAAGGCAATTCTTGTTCGAGGAAGCTCACCAAAAGGTCAATACGAGTTGCTGTAGGGATTCCTTCATTATTAACCGTCTTGATTAATCGTCTGAAGATATTAACGAGATCGCCCTGAGCACTGAAGCCAGCGACAGTCGCGTGGAATCGATCACGCTCTCTACTACTGAGGGCACCTGAGGGAGATTCGCCGAGTCTTGATTTCAGGACCCGTACCAGCAAATCGGAACGTGAACCAATCTCACAGACATCACAGGCACGTGACAGTGATTCATGATGGTTCCATCCTTGTTGCGACCCTAATCCAGGTTGATCAAGGTGTCGGAACAGAAGAACCCACGACTGCACGATCTCGCGGACACTCGACGGCAGCACTTCGGCACCTAGCTGTTCGATCGCGCTTGAGGCAATCCTGAAGGGCCGCTGCTCTCGCCTCCCTCCAACCAGTGCATTCTCGTTCATCAATCCTGCGAGCTGGTTCCAGAGTCGTCGGATCAACTCACTACCCGGCGTCAAGGCAGCGGCCAATCGGTTGAATCGTGTCTCGTTGATCCAATCAGCCACGCGCTCGGGATCTGCAATGAGGTGATTAGTGAGCAGACGCTCTAATTGCTCACCATCGAACTCGACACTGTTGTCAAGAAGATCGATGAGAAGCCCATACGATTTCTGATCATCGACACCTAACAACCGGTCGATTGCTTCCAGACGGTTCGGAGCATACGTGAGTTGATCGCAGAAGATCCGTTGACGATCCGATCCACTCGGGAGTTCATTGATGACGTCGATCGGATCGATGCCGGCGGCATCAACCGCGCTGATGAGCCCCCAGACAATCCAGTTCTCAGGCAAACTCGTACTGACTAGCTGATTGAGTTCGTCGCCGTCCTGGACCGTCAGCAGCCATTGATGACGCTGAACTAAGGTGTCGTCATGCGGTTTCAGTCCGTTCAACTCATGAAGCAAACCAAGACGAATCTCGAAGGCGGGAGGATTGTTTCCAGTCGATTGTGGATCAACCTCGGCGAGCACACTCATGAGTTGCTCAAGCAACCGACGACGATCATTCGGAACAATCGACTTGAGCAGGGTCCATTCTAAGGACCATTGGCTCGTGGAGCCCTTCCGGATCTCTTTGACACAGGCACTCCGGATCGTCGCGAGATGGGGTTCCCGGTCATAAACCTCCTGATAGAGTTGCACGAGATCCGGCTGGTGGCGCAACTGAAAGAGTCGAGGCCAGATCCGTTCAATGATGACGGGGTCCTCTTTCAAAGCCGACCAAGTCGCAGATCGGGCATGTTGTGGATCCAACTGATCCCGAGTTGCTCTGCTATAGTCAATCTGTAGGAAAGGAAGCTCGCCGATCTGAATCTTCAATGGGAGGTTGGCACGTTGCCAATGATCATGGACAAGAGCAATTGTGGCCCAATCCTGCTGCACTGCCAATTGAACTAACTCGTTGCACCGTCGATCTCGGAGTGCTGTAGAGACGACATTTAACGACGTATCGATCCCGAATCCAAGTCGTTCGAGATAACTACTTTCCAAGCCTCGTTGAAGATTACTCTGGTAAGTACCACAGATGGTGTTCGTCGCAGAACGGAGGGTGGCGTGTGCAGCTTCATAGGTACTAAAAGTCATCCCTTTAGTAACCGAGGGAGGTAAGAGTCTGGCGATCGCGTAAATCAAGAGGGCGACAACTCCTGGTTCGGCTTGAATCGTAAGCCGAGACCGTGTTCCTTGTTCCTCAGTTGCAAGGAGGAAGCCATGGAGTGCCTGAGCGACTAACCGTCGTCGACGTTCTGGATCGTTTAGGAAACGCTCAGGGAGATACGTCGTGGCTAACTGCTGCGTTACGGGTTGCGGCTGATCCGCCAGAAACTGGCTCAGTACATCGTCGTTCAATAGTCCCTGTTCGGGAATCTGATCAAGGCTCGGCAGGCGTAATGGGGCGCCTGAATCATAGGTCGAGACCCAACCATCTGCCCCCCAAGAGCGGATCGCTTCGAGCGGATCTAGCTGGTCAAGCTGTAGCGTGTGCGAGAAATAGGAGTGGGGCCTAGGAGGGCTCGAACTGTCGAAGGGCAAGTACGACGTGCAGGTTAAGAGAGCCTGACCGTCCTCGGTCTTCTGGAGTGCAAGACGACGGGGGGCCTGATCAACATCGAGTGGAGTCGCACCAGTGCTCAGTGGCACTTGCAAACCAGGAAGATCTAACGCGACCCGCAGTAGCTTCTCATCATCGGTCGATGCAGCTCGAACACTGTACCCCGCCTGGCGCAACACACTCTCGGCTTTGAGACAGTGCGTCACAAAGACCTGCTCGATTCTCCCCTTGGAGATTCGGTTGCTACTGCGTTGACCTGGCAGCGCTGCCATTACTTCTGCTCCGATCGAATTCATTCAGGCCAGTACTAGAGAAGACTCGCCTGCTATTTGCGGAATCGCGACCAGCGGTCCCTTGTGCTCCGAGTCGAGGGCGGTTTCGACGAGATCGGCCCGATTTGGAGCGGTCTTCCTGTGAGTTCACCCCAGCCAAGATCGACAACCGGCCAAATCGTCACACAGAGGCGACTATGGAGGAGTTGAAGCCGACACCCACCGTTCCGGGAGTAGTCTGCCCTTGAGAGTTTCATGGTCCCCCCATATTGCTCCGCCTCAATGGGATCTCGAAAGAAGATTGATTGATCATGCGCGATTCGGCAGTGGTCAATCAACTTTGATGGGTGCCAAACCCAACGAACTCGAACCTTGTTTCCTGGTTCTGGAATCCACTCCGGATTACTGGTCCGGAGCTGCTGAGCCATCACTCGATCCGTAATCCACGACTCGATCTGGTGCCGATAAGGCGCAAACTCGCGAGGGTAAAATCGGAGCATCGCGAGATCGAGTTCACGTTCCAAGGTATCATCGTTTCCGGAGGCAATGGCATCGATCACCGTTGCAATCCGCGCGCTGATCTCAAGGAGTTCCTCGACGTCCGGGAGGAGCGGTTGCAGCGGGGGATAACCTTGAAGAACCGGACCCTGAACTATCGCTCGGACCCGTGCTGCATCACGTTGGTCCATCGCTTCCTTGAAATCGTACCAGGCTTGGTCCCGATCCCTCGCCACCTCAAATCGGGGCCGGAGTCCCAGCGCCTCGTAACAACCGTTCAGGATCCTGTCATCCCAAAAGCTGAGCCACTGTTGGTCTTGCTGATCCAGCGGAATCGTCCCTGAGATCGCTTGAAGCCGCTCCAGGGCATTCCGACGTTGGACCGCCAACCTGCAACGGGCCAACGTCACCGGATCATTGGGGCTGAATCCTCGATTCTGCGCGTTCTCCCAGGCATCCGCGATCGGAAGGTCCAGTTGAGGGACGGCGTCGATCGCCTTTTGGAGTGCCTGGAGTGATTCGAGTTTTAGCTCAGCCTGTTGAATCCTCGAGGAGAAGGACGGTGCGTAACCCAGTGGAAGCTGCTCGGCAACCTTGAGAATTTCCTCATCCGAAGCCTGTCCGGCATCAACCTGGCTAACTGTCTCGGCAAGTACTTCAAGGGCTTGGATTCGCTCCGAGGCGGCTTCCATCCGAATGCGGTAGGGATCGGCTCCTGGGATCCCCTGAAGGAGCTGGTCATCCCAGAGATCGAGGAGACGACGATCGTTCATCTCGGTCTCATCAGGAGGGATTGCCTGGATTGTCCACAAGCAACGGGCACACTTCAGTGCCTCCCTCCCACGATCCTCTGAAGCCGAATCCACATCGGGATGGCCTCCCTCGGCTTCTAGGGCTTCCCAGGCTTCAGCGATCTCCTCCACAGTCGACTGGGATCGACTCAGGAGGTGGAGAAACTGAGTCGCCGAATCGATCTTACGGGCCCACTGGTCGACCGTCTCCCGGATCCTATCCGCCTCGGCGATCCCCTGTAGCTCGGCAGCGTGTTGTGCCCAGAGTGCCACCAACGGCCGGCCGTTTCCGGGAGCCTTGCAGGCAGCTTGAAGTTGATCGAGCACCGAGACTTGGTGAAGCGCTCGCTTCGCGTCGGCGACTAGTTGCTCGCAGTCATCCCAATCGTCGAGAAGTTGAGGTGCGTAGGACGGTTTGACCTTCCGAGGATCACTACCCTGAAGCGCTTTCGACAATCGATCACGTGCTTCAAGCCGCTTTCTTGCCTCATCAATAAGCGGAACGAGATGTGGAGGAACCGGCTTGGTACCTGTCGCGATCTTGCCCGCGAGTTGTACTAACTGAATCCAATTCCGCGTCTTGGCAGCATCTTCGAGTGGTCCAAAAGGGTCGAAGCCAAAGGGTTCAATCTCTTCGAACGGCTTCAGGAGGGTGTCAAAGAGTTCTGAAGCCCAGTCGGCAACTTCGGGGTCGGGTGAATTGGCGAGATCGGCCCAGAGAGTCGAGTTGCCAGGATCGAGCAAGTCTTGTTCGGAAAAGAGCATATTTTCATTTTGGGTGTCCTCTACATACGTCTTCCAAAGCGTCAGATCCGCCGCGACCGCCCGGAGCGCCACAAAGATAATCCATGCTGGGAAGTGATCGAGTTCTAATGAAAGTGGCTCTGAGGGTCGTTTGGGATGCTGATAAGCGGGGAGCCCCTCTTCGAGCGCTGGCTGTCCAACCAACTGTGGAACGCACATACAATCGTAGTCCACTAAAACGAGGTCGTTCCCGACAACGAGAATGTTCCCGTGTTGGAGATCACCGTGGGCAATGTTGTGGTCGCGGAGATCGACGATCACTTCTGCCCAACGATCGGCCATGGCTCGGAGTGCATCAGTATCACCGTCGGCAACTTTCTGTTCCATCCAGGTCGAGAATCGTTGGCCGCTGACCCACTCCATTGTCATGATCGGGTAGGCGTTCCCTCCGACCACGATCCCCTCAGACTGGTACGAGAAGTCGACAATACAGGACGGCTTGTGAGTCCGGAGATGGGTATCGACAACCTGGTAGCGACGCTCACGATCAGGGTTCGGAGAAAGAAAGACGCGGACCGCAGTCGTGGTCCCCGAAGGATCGCTCAGCTTGTACACGTTCGCCCGCGCCCCTGACCGTGTCGAAGGGACACCGAGTCGGTTTTTCTCGGCGGTACAGGATTGCAGTCGAGGGTCACGAAATGCGCGTTTGGGCTGCTGAATCGCGTCTCGGTAATCGACGGCCTGGGGCCAAGCCATCAGCAAATCCTTTCAAAATCAACGACAATCACGCTTGATTAGTGAAAAACCCGATAACCATGCATATGCAAAAGCCAGAGTAGGGGCTCCATAATGCCAAACGGGGCCCAGGTCCTCCTTGAGAGGTCCTCCTCTCCGAGTTCTCCATCCTCGATCCCGACCGCACTGACGGGGAAAAACATGAACCGGGACCCGAAACGCTCGCGGAGCATCCGGGGGATATCCCAGCCAGGGAACATGCTCGGAAGCTCTTCTGCGGTGAACTTCGAACGCTCTTCAACGAGATGCCGTGTCGTCCGAAAGCTCATCGTCTCTCGGAGTTCCTCAATCCAACGGACCGCGCGTGTTCCCATCGGGTTCCTGTTGACCAGCATGTCGATCTTCGAAATGCAGACCGCGATCGGTACGTCGATTGGCACTCCGAGTGGGATCCCTCGCATCCGCTGAAGCTCATCATGAAACCGTGCTAGCGCATCAATCTGATCATTAATGGTAAGTTCACCCTCTTGGTTTTGCATCACTTGGGTCGGATCAAGAAAAAGCACGAAGCCGTCAAACAACAACGAGCGTTGTCGAATCGGGTCCAACGCGAGATCCCGGAACATGACCTCCCCAGAAAAGTCAAAGAGATTCACCAAGGTTGACTTACGTGCAAAGGAATCAGCATCTTTGACATAACAGAGGATCGGCTTGGGCGTATCATATTGTGTAGCCGGCAGATTCCGATGTTTTTCGAGATAGTTGACAACCAAATCCTCAAAAATGTAGTCGTCGGGTGTCGTCACCTTCTGGATGAGCGCCCGAGTCGCCTGATCGAGATTTGTCGTATTGCGCACATATTGATACGAAGTGAATAGCCAATGCGATTTGCCACTATTGCGGACGCCGACGGTCGGAAAACAGGTTCTCGGGTGCCCGATCACCTCGGGGTAGGTAATCTGGCCGCACTCCGCAACTTGGCACTCATAATTAAACATTGCCTCATTTCTCATATTCGTAAAGTTATTCTCGACACGGACCAAACTCTCGGGGGCGAGACACCGAGGGCATTGGGAACTCTCTTTCTTCAGCCGCTCTTGCCGCTGGCGGATTACCCTCGAAAAAGGGAGCACCGCGACCAGGAGCACCATGAAGGCAATCAGTATTTGAATGCATCCCGCAGCGATTGGCACGATTTGCCGGGACTCCCATGGGCTTGACCCACCAGGGCGAGTCTTTTGCAACTCAAAGAGGCGATCTTCCGCTACTTGGGCTAATTCACGCGCCACCGAGGCGTCGACGAGAATGTTCCGCAGCTGATCTTGGACTTCCAGCTCGTTTTCTACGAAAGTGGAATTGGTCCAATCTTCCTCTTCGATCGTGAGTGGAAGCCCAAGGCTGAGGAGTTCGACCCCCTTTGCCCGTGCCTCTGCTTCTAACGCGTTGACTTTACCTTGAAGGTCTGTGTTTACCCGCTCTTGTTGCGTCTGCTGTTGGCTAACGACACTGATTTCACCCATCAACTGCTGCCGTTGGAATTGATCGTCAGCGGAGTCACGAAGCAGTGACTCTGGACTGGAACAGCCCGCCAGGCTCGAAAGACCCAGACCCATTAAGATAAGGACTGGTTTGGAGATTTTCGTGTGCCACCACTTCCGAAACCTGATCCGAGACTGATGAGCCGTCAGCCCCCAGAAGAGCAGGAGGACCAGTCCATAGATCCACCAATAAGCCCGGAGGCCATTCAAGACTTCTTGAGCGATTGATCCCACGACCCCCTGCGAACCTGGGTCGAATTCCTCAGCGCCCTCCTTCGCCGCCCGGAGCTGGAGTTCTTGCTCTTGTTTCAAGAGTTCGCTCAATGCTTGACGTGCTTCGTTCTGACCTTGATCGGCCCTCGCCTGAAAGTAGCGAAGGCCATCGAGCCGACCGTTCGTCGCGCTCTCACTCGAAAGGGCTTGAAGAATCTCCTCCTTAAAGGCTTGAGTTGGCTTGAACCCAGGAGTGATGGCTTGGTTCGGTTGCTGGCTCTGAGATTGTTCGTCCAGAAATTGAAGATAGGTGTCTAAACCATTGACACGAGCCTTGAGGACGAATTCTTCGAGCTGGAGATCAAGCAAATCGCGTCGCGCGACGCGGAGATCGGTCTGAAGTTCGTCGAGGGTCCGAGCCGGCGCTTGCGCTTGGACTTCTGCACCCAACGAGAATCCGAAGAGAATCGCGGCAACTCGAAGACACAAGATTAATCGAACCTGAATTTCGTTACAGTTCAATAGTGCGTTCATCTTTGAGTGTTTAGTTCGCTTATAAATTTTTTGGCGCCGAGAAATATTTGACGGCAACAGCTTTGATCTCGATCTTGGGAGACGCTTTCCAAGGTAGCGGCTTGCAAACTTGACCGCAATTGTCCCAATCCACGTCAGGTTTCCGGAAGAAGGATCAAACGCCTGATCCGAATCGTCTCAATTCAATTCGCCGCCAAGGTCTCGATCGGCGAAGCCTCGCGTGCAAATTTGGTCCCTGAGACGGTGCTCCAAAAGAAGGTGATCCCTGTAATGAACGGAATCAGCACAAATAGATACCAAGGGGATTGAAAACCAGTCCAGACTTCTTCCGGCGTCTCGGCAATCAAGCACCAAGAGCAAAGATAGCCGGCCCCAACGCCCACAATCAGTCCGACAACTGTCCCAACCCGCCAGACCAGCCATGACTCGAAGAGAAAGAGATTGCGGAGAGCCCCTTCGTCCATCCCAATTGCCTTGAGCATCCCGATCTCGGTGAGCTTTTGCTCGGCCCGGAGCTTCTGGATCGTCCACATGTTTGCGCAAATATTGATCATTAAAAGAGCGCCAACGATGAGGGCGACCACGAGGGCCACTCCAGAAGCCTCGTCAATCGCTTTGAGCTGGTCGATCACATCGGTATTGACTGGGAACTGATTCGACTGCGCGATCGCGGCTGCAGAGTCGAGATGGTTGAGATCAGCCACATAGATCCCCGCCATGTCGAACGCGGAAGGAGGCCAAGGGATCTCCTTACCCTCGAATTCGAGTGGTTCATACTCCCGAAAGAGATCTCCGGCGCTTGAAAACCCTTCGTCAACCAGGACTCGATTGATTGCGTTCAGCAAGTTCTCCCAAGTGATCCAACGAGGCGGATCGATCCTGTTTGATTCGAGGATCCAGGAGTACCGTGAACTGTCCTCGGCAGCAGGGACCCGGCGCGCAATCGAGATTTCATAGAGTTCGTTCGTGAAGAGTTCAAACAACGGATGGTCAAACCCCAGGAAGAGATCGTTGGGCGGCTCAGGCCAGTCTTGCGGAACCGATCCCGTCTTGATCGATCGAGCCCCCGTGTTCGCCTGTTGACGTAGAATGATTGCTTCGGTGGCTTCGGTAACGATGAACTTGAAGTCGCCGGGAAGGCTCTTGATTACACCAGCAATCGGAATCGAGAACGGTTGATCGAAGACACGGAGCTGAACCTCATCGACCTCCGGCCACTTGCCATTCAGCACGGTGAGCATCTCTTCGGTAACGATGATGCCCTCCTGCTCAGAACGATTAAACGCCCCCCCCTGAACGAATTGAAGGCTTGCCTGGAGCGGATCATCGGGGGCCATGGTCCGACCGCGGATGCTGATACTACTCTCAGGCACGCTCTCGAGGTCGTCGGGGAACTCGTACCAATCGTGTTTGACCACAGCAAAAGAGTGACAACCGACAAAACCATCCCCCAAGCGCTCACGAAGATCACCCCGAAGAGTGGCCAAGATCTCCGGGTTCACTTGAGGAGGATCAATGTTGGGGTCACCGATCGTCAGGCAGAGTGCCAGTGGTCGTTGCTCAAGCCGCGCTCGACGGGTTTCGCGGATTCCGAACGCAAGTCCCAAGGCGGTGATCGCAAATGCAGTAACTAAGACGATGGAAAGCCGATTGACGTTAGTCGTTCGTCTCGCTCCGTCGTCATAAAGGTCTCGCGTCGCAAACCAACTAAAGAACCGGAGGCGGTCCTGAATAGTCATTGGGGGAGATTCTCCGATTCGATCAGGACCCGGAGGTCGTCGGGGCCATTAGGAAGAGCAGTCTTCTCGATCAGACAACCACTAGATATTCCTCCAGCCCGATAGACTACAAGAAACTGATCAGCACGGTCAAAGGCTACTTGGAGGTCATGACAGACCAATATCAGCGTCCGACCGAAGGGCTTCTCGGTGGAGTGCGGTAACGCACCGCGACGCCAATCGGCGAGAAGGTCAAGTAACGCATCGGCGTTCTCAGCATCGAGATTACTAAAAGGTTCATCAGCGAAGACTACATTGGGGTCGTGGATGATCGCCCTGAGTGTCGCAACACGCTGTTTCTGACCGCCGGAGACCTCACCAGCACGCTTGCTGATGTCGGTCGCAAGCCGACCGGCCCCGGTCCGGGGGTCAACAGTATCGACACGCTCCACTAACTCAGCAACCACCGATGCGTCCTCGGGAGATTTTTGGCCTCGAATCGCTAATGGCATCGCGATGTTCTGGGCACAACTAAAGTGTGGCAGAAGGTAGCAAGATTGGAGGACGAATCCAAACGCCTCAAGCCGTAACAACGCGCGACGGCGCAAATCGAGCGCCCCATAATCAAATGAGCGATCACCGCGATCGTACTGAATCGTGCCACTGTCGAGGCTCCCTTCCCAGAGGAGCCCCAGGAGATACAGCAAGGTCGACTTTCCAGCCCCCGACACGCCGAGTACCGCAACGGTCGCATCGGAGGGCAGATCGAGGTCGATTCCCGTCAACACCGGGGCAGTAGCTCGGGGATATCGATACGAGAGATTCCGTAGTTGAAAGCTAGTTAGGGCCATTCTTGATCCAGATCGATCCAGTAATAGTTGATCGCCCGGTCACCGCCGAGGTAAAACGCCCGAGGCGCATCCTCTGGACGACCAACGCGGCTGGCAACACTCAGAAACAAACCAGTGGCGAGTTCGACCTGCCTCTCTTCATATTCGTATTTAACACCATCACGAATATCTTCGAGAAGACTGGACGCGAGTGAGAGATCGCTGAGAATCTGTCGTGAGAGCCGAACGTCGTTTCCCTGCTCAAGGTCTTTGACCATCCGATCCATCAGTGGATTCTGGAATTTTAGCCCCGTGGTCTTTTCGAGAATCTCGTTGATCGATTGATTTCGGAGGTCACCTTGAACCCCGCGTTCGCCGGCAAAGTTGAGGACCCAATTCACCAGAAAATCTGTGGGCTCGGTGCGTCCCGGATCTTCCCGGAGACGCTCAAGGCCATCGAGCACCTCGATCACGGCGTTTAGTTCGCGCCCATTGAGCAACACCTGTTCGTCTAACTGTTCTTCCCCTCGGCTGTTTTCCCTCCAAACGTAACCGATTTGGAAAACTTGCGCCGAAGCATTCAGTTCACGGAGTCGTCTCAAGGGGAGGTTGAAATCCTCTTCAATAATCCGTTCCAGCTCTGGTCCAATCTGGGTGTTCCAGTTGAGCCGGAGCGCTCCGAGGTCTCGTTCGAATTCGCTCGCCCGTTGTCGGAGCGTCTCAAAGTGGGCAACGATCTGGTTCGTCAGGATGTTGGTGTTCTCTTCGGTGCTCGTGATCGAGTCGCAGAGCGAGGCAACACCAGGGGCATCAGGGTAGCGGCGCTCGATTCCGTTTCGGACCCGTGCGACTAACTCGTTCATCTGGTCTCGGAAGTTAATGGTCGCCGGACGTTCCGGATCAGGACGTGCCACCTGGATCGCATAAAGTTCGATAGGGGAACCTCGATCGGGGAAGAACAGCTCGACGAGATCATCGAGCGTTGGATCACCTTGTTCTGATTTATTGCCCATATCACCAAGGACAATGACAAGTTTCCGGGCACCCGGACTAAACTCAGCCGTGTTAATGGCTTGTTGGATCCCGTAGTACAAACGCTCCAGATCATCACCGCCTGGAGTGGGTTCGTGCGACTCGATTTCGCGCTGGATCTCTTCGCCACTCGCGATGACGTCCCTCAGAGCCGAGGGAGTGGCTGCACGTGATCCCCCTTCTACGTCTCCAAAGTAAGACACGGCCACCTTAACGTTTAATTTTTCTGACTCGCGGTCTTGATTGAGCATGCGGACTCGATCGGTCACCTCCCCGACAATTCCACCGATTAAGCCAAAAAACGGCTCAACACTCTTCGTTTCATCGACCACAAACACGATCTCAACACTGTTAACCTGTTCTCGGATCAGGTCGAGCTGTCGTTGAATCCGTGCCACATCCCCTGCCGGGAGAAGTCGGTCGCCGCGACGATCGACTAGGTCGCCGACAAATCCAACCCTGCAAAGTCTGTTGTCACCATTTCCTAACTGGATACGAGAGCCATCACGCTTCGAATCCCACTCTAGGATTGGGAAGCGCATTTGATCATGTCGAATCCGCTTTGCAGCTTCAAGGCCTCCATAAGTCCCATCCTGGTTGGCCTGCTCGACCGCAAGTGGTTCAACTGCAGGGCCTCCGATGTTCTGTCGCCCCTGCGCGGCGGTCCTGAAGATCATCCCTTGATCTTCCCGAACGACCTCCTCATCATTCCCCAAAATCCCGAGCTTCGGGTCACGCTTACCATCGGTGTCCCAGAGCATTCCTTCCCTTGTATTCCACTGACACGCTCGGTCTTTCGGGATCCAACCCAGGATAGTCGCCAGGCGACTTTCGGGATCAATCGGGTTGAATGACGGCTTGTTTCCGATTAAGAGGTGACTATTCGTCTCAGCGTACACAAAGAACAAATTGAACAACCGAATTGGATCGATCCGGGGACTCCCGTTAGGACCCGGCGCATCAGCGGGAGCAATCACACCCTCCCCGACCTCCACTCGCTCTTCCAGGTCGGCAATCCGATTGACAATCATCGCCTTACGCAAGATCCCGCTGATCGGTACTTCCAGTGCGCTCTGGCTCTTGACGAGAACCTCCGATGGGACCCAACCGATCACATCCTCCACAGCCCCTCGAAGGCCAGGACGTACCAAAAGGGTGTAGTCGGTGGTGCCGGGGCGCTCAACGTAGGTAAAGCCCTCCATAAACTCAATGGTGGTGATTCCTGCGAATGGGTTGTTCTGACTCGATCGCGGACTGGCCTTCAGGGTAGGCCGAAGTCCCTCGGAAGCCACCCAGACAATCGCGGGGTCACCATTCTTATCAAGGGCAAGAGAGAGTTGATCTAGCGAGGGCAGGGGAGTGCCATCGGCATCCAACACATCATCTTGTAGGGCTCCTAAAACCTTGGAGCCTTGATTCAGGATCAAGCAGATCACCAGGGCAGAGCAGTACAAAAGACGCTGGAGAGTCAGCATTCCTCAGTCCTCCTTCGGCAGTACGGGGATCGGTCTTGTTAATTGTCGGAGCGCGAAACGAAGCTCGTCCATCATCGCTTGGGGAGGTAACACTCGCTCCCGAGGATCGTTGGCACGTGAGCTTCCGCGAGCTTGTTGACTATTATCCGAGTTACCAGGGCGCTGGATGACTCGGAGTGTCCCATGGTGATTGGCACAGAATTCAGACCACCGAGCTAAGTCGGGAGTGCGCCCCGGGGTGTGTTCGACCAAGACGACATCAATACCGACGCCTTTCCAGCCCCCACTTGGCTCCCAGGTCGCTGGTGTCGGGGCTGTACACCCGGTGCTGACGACCAAGACACAGCGACGTTTGACCTCGCTTACAGTCTGTTTCGCACCATCAGCCAATCCAAAGGAACGAACAATCTCAGGGAAGATCGAGGTCATCGATTCGGTCGCGTTGTTGTTGGGCTGCCTGACCTGTGTCAGTGACGCTTGGCCTCGAGCACGATCACTCTCTGAAGCATCAAGCGTCGCCAAGGTCCTGAGTTCGGCAGAAACCGCTAACGCAAATCCAAGCCGGTAATCCTGGAGCCCCAGCTCTGGAGCATCCCTAAAGATTACGTCGAGTAACACATCACGATATTGTGCGACGGGAAAGGTGGGCGTGTTCGAAACTACAACGAGAATGTCCATCGGCTCAACACGATCCGTCCGACTGAGTTCGAGTGCCGAGGCCAGTCGATCGATCCGCGTGTTGGAATGGTCAACTCTCGCTCGAAGGTCATCACGGACTCTCTGGAACTCTTGAGACAAACTAACGATCTCACGGGTAATGCTATCCAGGGTTCCGGAAATCTCATTGTCCTCTTCGGAATCTATCGAAGGCGATCCGGAATCAGTCCCTGGTTCGTCACGGGTCGTCGTGACAGTGCCTTGGCCATCCGGCTCGATCTGAGTTGACACCATTGATTCACCGGGTGAGTCCTGATCCGTGACTTCATCGCTGGAGACCGTCGTGTCCTCCGAGAGATCAGTTGGCGGATTCGCTGCTGTCCCTTGATCACCATTCTCGGAGATGGCGACAACCTCATGTCCCGAGACAATCGTTGTCTCGTCTTGGATTGTCTCGGAGGGCCGATCTTCCCCTCTTGAATTCAAGAGAATTACGACGAAAGTCACGGAGATCACGATCAACAAGACAACGGCCGGAACACCAACATACTTGACAAAAAATGAGGTCTGATCCTTACGACGTATCGTGCCGCCAAGTTTCCTCATGTGTTGCCCCGATCGAAAACCGCTGAATAGGTCATCCTCCGGGGGGTACTTGCTGGAAGGAATTGACATTGGGCAAGGCTCTCCAGGAAGGCTAGTTGGATCTGACCTGATCGATAACGAACAGAGGAAATTCGGCGAATTCGTCCTGTGCCACAAAGAAGCGATTGATGAAACGCTCCGAGTTCGCTTGTTGAAGTCGCCGATACAACCGACTTCTCTCTGGGTCAGGCACCTCATACCTATACTGGCCAATCCAACAAAGAGTCATCGGGCCTGCTGGGGGATCGGGAATCTCTTGGGCAATATCGTTATCATTATAAACAGTGCTGGTCCAAATCAGGATCGTCCTGATCGGTTGGCTCGCCCCCGACTTCCGTTGCAAGTCGCCAACGACCTGGAACGAGGTCTTAAATGCTTCCTCAAAGTTCTCGTCCGGGAATGGGTTACCTCGGAGATCAGTGACTCCCCCTGGTGGCCAAAGGGTCAACTGAGCACTGGTGGCCTGGGGCTGAACGACGAAAACGGTGTTACCGATCAGCTCTGCATTACTCTGCTGATTGATTGTATTGATTGCGTCTGATATACCTTGATCCGGCCTGTCAAGGTCCCGGAGCGACTCAGTGTCGATCACTAAGACAACCACATTACCTTCAAATGGATCCTTCACGTTCCTCAGATGAGCCTGCACTCGGCCAACAACGTTGAGGTCGTGTGCTGGGATACTTTCATAGGTACTAAGAAGCGTTTGGAGTTCTTCCCGATCGTCGAGCTTTGCCTGAGCCCGTGTCAGGATCGTTTCGATCTGTGTCTCAAGATTCTGTGCGGACTCACGGTCGGTCAAGAGCTTTTCCAGGCCCGGGGTAATTAATACGCGCGAGCCAACAGAAGGTTCCGGAGTTTGGAACATCTCAGCCGTGAACCAACCAATTGAGGTCCTTGCAGACTCATCACGCTTCCCAGCGAGGATCAGAGTCTTGTCGTCTTTGAGGGTCGCAAGCTTCTCATCTGGGAACATAAGTGATGGATTAACATACGCCGCAAAAACTTCGGGACGAATAGTATTCGGCCCTTGATCGGTAAGACTGAATTCCTCACCGAATTCGCCCGCTGCCCTAATCGATTCCTGGATCCGCGTTGTATTGGGCCCACTACTCAACAAAGTACGGACGATCTTGGTGCCTTCCAGCGAGATTGGGACCAACATGAGCAGCAGCACCACGATCCAGAGGATCACGCGCCCAGTCATTGAGCATTTTCCTTGAGTATTGAATTATGAATTCTGGCAACACGTCGTGGCATCTCTTCTCGTCTTCTAATTGTTTCAGGCGACCCCAGGCCCATCAAGCCCGCTTAGCCGAGCAATGACTTTCCTACGGATCGATGAATCCAAATCACTGACGACGCATCGTCTGGTCACATTCTCTATCGCTCAAACAAGCGTCCCGTTCCCTGATCGATAAAATAAATTAAGTCTAATCCTTGTTCAAGTAGTATCTCACGTAACGATGAATGAAAGGCCAACTGATCTCAGATGAACGGTTAGAATTTCCTTATCGTCGCTCCATTGTTGGAGCGACCTTCGATCCTCGAACGATCACGGTGCAAGGTCAATAGGCGTCGGCGCTAAGGACCTCTCGATTGGCCTTCGTGCCGAGAGCCCACCAGACCTCGCGGGCTACGGTGTCTTTAACGTATCGAACACTCCCGTCGGCAAAGCAAACGTTGACGCCTCCAGGATGATAGCTCGTGGCGGGATACGAGAAGCCCGAGTCGAGGTTGAAGAAGGCTTCACCCGTAAAGCGACAGCCGTTGTGCACCCCTTCGTTGGGTGTCTGGATCGTGTTAAACATGGTGTAGCCGGTTGTTCCCATCGACCACCTGTAACCCCGGCGCGGTGATTTGTTCGGCTCCGACGAGCTGAAGGACTCTTCACAATTCGACAGCCCTTGCATCACTGCGGGGACGTCGTTGTAAGCATCAAAGCGGCGGCTTCCCGGAGGCTCAGGGACGTCGCCCAAAACCACATTCCCTCGGTACCGACTACTCGTTCCTTGGGCTATTCCCTCTTCACCCACAATCCCTTCAGAAAAGGCGATAGTACTCGAGGTTCCGTCCCGAACGTCCCGGATACCGTAGGACGGATAGATCGCAAAGAGCCCGGTCGAGCGATCAGTCGCGTTGTTCGTGGTGGTACCGTAGCATCCGCAGTAGCTGTTGGTATTGCCGTTGTTGCCGGCATCCGAATCGGAGGGGCAGAGGAAAGTCTCAAGAATCGCATTGTGTGCTGTTGCGTTGGTGATGCCAGCAATATCAACACCACCCCCACCGTCGGGGTCAGGACCAGTTGGAGCAAAATCGTAGTTGATCGCCTCGTAAATCGGTGTCTGCTCAAGGTAAGGCAAGAGCATGGACTGCGCGCTCCAGCATGTCCAGTGGTCGTAACTTGCAGGAAGCGTCCGAAGATTCCGGGAACCGCCCATCGGGAACGTACCGATCGCGCTGTGGTAGTTGTGTAAGGCCAGACCAATCTGCTTCAGGTTGTTGGTGCATTGGGCACGTCTTGCTGCTTCACGAGCTGCTTGAACTGCGGGGAGTAAAAGGGCGATGAGAAGCCCGATAATCGCGATAACAACCAGAAGTTCGATCAAGGTGAAGCCACGCCGGGTCTTCGACACGATTGTCATGGGGCGCTCCAACTCAGTCCGAAATCAAGGGTTCGAAAAGGGTGAGGTCTGTTCTCGTGGTTACAACCTTGGGAACGAGGCAGAGCAATCCAAGGATCACTTGGATCGCTCGATCAAGAGGGCGGTAGTAGCTCGATCCGCACAATTTCCAGTCCTGCGTCGACATTCACGGTGAAGACATGTGTGTTCTCAAGTTCGGAACCGATAGGGGATCGTGAAACCCAGGGATGTTGCGGGACCAGGTCACCAAGCCCGATCTCGACCTCGAAGAGTTCTCCAGCCTCTGCAAACGTCGAGGCTGGAATCACTGTTTCGAACTTGCCACCGAATCCGCCCTTCTGTTTTTTGGTCGTGATCTCAATGTGGACGTCCTGGGCAGATTCGATCCGTCCTCGGACTCGGAGCCTTCCACCCTTCTCAAGCACGACCGGAGGCAACCCACACTGGGAAGCGTTGAGGCGAACAATGTAGAGGGTAAATGGTCCAACGTCCGGACTGTTGAACACGATCGGGAGAGTTCTGAGCCGTGCCGGGAGGTTGTTGTTCGGTGAGAGGACCTTTCCCATGCTCGCCATGAGGTCGCTTTCCCAACGATTCACTGCCTCGGGACGCGGCATCGCGATCAATGTCTCTGACCCATCCGCCGTCGCCAAGACTTGATGATCGGCCGGTACTTCAGTAACACTCCCATCGACCAATCGCTTGAGGCGGACTCGCCCTTCATCAACACTCAAACGGGTTGCCAGCGATCCCGCCTCGACATTGAGTTTCGTCCCGAGAACTTCAACCTCCGCGGTCCTCGTGTGGATCAACATTGGCTTACCGGTAAGCTGCTCCGTGACCGTGGCAAACAGTGTTCCTTCACGTAGATGCATCTCTTTCTGTCCGTGCTCCGAAATCGTCAGCATTGACGGGCCGGGAACCTTCACGGTAGATCCGTCACGGAACTCGAGCGCCACCCAGGCATCTGCGGTCAGCGCTTCGATGGTTCCACCGCTGAGCGAGGTTCCCACGTCGAGATCACGAACCACGCGTCCGCCGTCCCCGATCCAGATGATTGAGCCATTGAGTTCGGTAATTTCGGCGATCTCGGGTTCGATCGTGGACCGGAAAGAGAAAATCACCGCAACCAAGGCAACAGTTGCAGCCGCCAGCGTAATCACCCAAGGCCATTGGATTCGCTGGAGGATTTGGCGCGCTGGTGGACGACCATCGGGGGAAGTCACCGTCTGTGTTGCATTTGAGATTGCCAACCGGACCCGCCCCATGAATTCTAGATCACGTAGGCGTGATCGAGTCGCCGCGAGAAATAGGGAGACATGACGCAAATCATCCTCCGAGAGCGCAAGGAGCTCCGACGCCTCGAACTGCTCCCCGAGTTCTTCTTGAAGCGTTGGATCCTCGCGGATCAGTTCGAGCAACTCGGTCCACTCCTCAGAGCTGAGAAGGTCTTCATCGAGACAACGGCCAAGCAATTCTTCAAAGCGAGAGTTGCTCATCTCAGGCTTCCCTCACCATCTGGAGTTCGACACAACGTTTAATCTGTCGACGGATCCGGACCAACATCTGTCGGACATTCGCCGATGTAAGTTTGAAACGGTCGGCAAGCTCAGTCGCGGTCTCACCGTCACGATACCGGCCTTGAACCAGAGCCCGGCTTGCCGGAGTGAGCTTGCCGAGGCATTCACGAATCGCTCCAATCGTTAGCGACTCATCCGAATCGCGGGTCTCTGAGGAACGATTCAGGAGGATCTCTGTAAGTTCAGTCCTGAGGATCCGGCGCCGTCGTGCATCCTTCCGGATCTCGTTGCGAACGAGATTGGCGGCGATCCCACGGAGCCACTTGCCGAAGTCGCGAGTCTGATCAAACGAATCCCACTCTCGATAGGCAGTCAGGAAGACCTCCTGAGAGAGATCGTCAACCCAGTCGGGATCGACGCCCAGCGATCGAACGAACGCACGGACGCGAACGTGATGCTCTACAACCAGGGACTCAAACTGGAATCGCTTCCCCTCATCGGCATTCATACGAGTAGTGTTGTCGGGTGGCCTCCGAGCTGTGACAGGATTGAGTCCACTTCGGCTGGTTGCCACGCGTTATCGGATGTAGCGGATCTCTCTGAGATCAGGAACCCAGTAAGTTTCGTTCCCGAAAACACGGAGGGGGACAGCTTGGCTTGGGAGGTGGACCAGAAACGGCTTACCTAGGAGCATTTCAGCGTGGACAACCGGACTCTTTGGCCAGAACCGGGAATCGTTGGAAATCGGGCTGTTGTCGCCCAAGACAAAATACTCGTCAGGGCCTAATTGGTAAGGCTCGCCGACACCAAAAGCGCGGCCGGGGTAATCATGGAGGCCGTCAGTGTAGTAGATATCACGATAAACTCGGAGCCGATGTACCTGGGCAGCTCCACCGATTAAGCCCAACGCTGTTGGGCTCTCACGGAGTGATCTCGGAAAGTCATTCGTCCTCGGAGCGGGCAAGTCAAGCGGTTGGAAGAGTGGTTGATGGTCAAGGTGGACTACGAGTCGGCGGTCGATGAAGCTCGCATCTAGACTCCGACGACCTGCTCGTTGTGCCCAACCCGAGGCAATTGCCCCAGCGACTGGTTCGGTCCTGTAGACTTCACCACCGAACTCGGCGTGGGGACTCTCGATCCCATTCAACGGAATGACCAGCCTCAGCTCGTCACGACCGGCCCCGAACCGGACCGCGATCCCCCGAGTTCCTTCTCCCAATTCAAGCTCGACTACAAGTTCGAGATCGTGGACAGCTTCCCCAGAACCGAGACGATCCCCAACACCATTGTAGGGAATAAAGTCTCGGATCGTGGCATCATAACGACCGCGTTCAGGATCAACATGTTTATAATCGAGCCAATCGATCGGTTGTTCGGTGACTGGTTCGGCAAGGAAGAGCGTTCCCGACCCATCCCGATACTGAAACCCGTTCCCATCACGCTCCCAGCGACGTTCTTTGCGACCTCCCTCGTTTCTCGGGACCCAGCGCGGGAACCAGGAGGGATCGCTCGGTTGAAAACGACTGTCGTGGACGAGGAGTCGCGTCGCCCGTTGCGACCGGTCATCCTTCCGAGCGATTTCTCCATCCACATAGACGTCACCATCGCGGATCTCGATCGATTCACCAGGTAGACCAACAACCCGCTTCACGAAGGCTTGTTCGGGCTCCTCTGGATTCCGAAAGACAACGACTTCCCAACGCTTCGGTGTCCGCCAGAGATAATAGTTCTTTTGAACAAGGAGGCGATCTCCGGTCCGAGCGACTCCCCCGAGATTGTCGAGTTCAGTGCCACAATTTGGGCATCGAGGCCAGCCGGGGGTTCCATGCTCGTCAACACCGACAGAAAATCGGAAGGTACACGAGGTGCAAGTGTAGTCGCGGTGGATCCCCAACAAGGTGTGGGCCATCGAGCCGGTCGGGACGATGTAAGGCTCGGCAACGAAGGTCCTGAACAGGAAGATCCCGATAAAGAGAACCACGAGGGTTTCGACGATCGGACGGCTCAGCGATCGGAGACGGACCGATTCGTTCGAGAGACCGACCAACTCCGACGAACTCTCATGGATCTTCGGATCGCGTGAGTGATCAGCTGCAATGAACACGTGCTTAGAAGGCTCGTGCGTCATGGCGTCTCAAGCCCATTCTCTCGGGAATCATCCAGGAAGACCAGGTTGGGTGCACCCCGAACGATTGGTCATTTTTTCTAGGTACGTAGGGATCAACGATCGGGATCAGTGATTTCGATCCCTCAAGGTCAGGTCTCGTCCCCTCCTTCAAGGACCGAGAGAAAGGCTTTCTGAGAGATCTCTACATTGCCAACCTGCTTCATTCGCTTCTTACCTTCTTTTTGCTTCTCCAAGAGCTTTCGCTTTCGGCTGATGTCACCGCCGTAACACTTTGCAGTGACGTTCTTACGGAGTGCGGAGATCGTTTCTCGGGCAATGACTCGGGTACCGATCGCTGCTTGGATTGCGACCTCAAATTGGTGGCGTTCGATCTCACCACGGAGCTTCTTCACCAACTTTCGGCCCCGTCGATCGGCGAAGTCTCGGTGGACGACGACGGAAAGAGCGTCGACGCGGTCGCCGGCAACCAGAACATCGAGCCGGACGAGATTGTTCGGCCGATAACCGAGCATCTCATAGTCCATCGTACCGAACCCTCGGGTCGACGACTTCAACTTATCGTAGAGGTCGTAGATCATCTCTGCCATCGGGAGTTCGTAAGTCAGGATCACACGGGTTGGGGTGATGTAGTCAGTCTTCAGATAAGTGCCACGCCGGTCTTCGCAAAGCTGCATCACCGTACCGATACAATCTGATGGCACTAAGAAGTTGATTTTGACGTAAGGCTCTCGGAATTCTTCGATGTCACCCGCCTCGGGGATGCGAGTCGGATTGGAAACATAAAGAACTTCTCCTTCGCGGGTCAAAATCTCATAAGTCACATTCGGCGCTGTCTGAACGAGGGCAAGATCGCTCTCACGCTCAAGCCGCTGCTGGACAATCTCCATGTGGAGCATTCCGAGGAAACCGCAACGGAACCCGAAACCAAGGGCGTCTGAGGTTTCTGGCTCGAACGTAAAGCTTGAATCATTGAGGGCGAGCTTCTGAAGCGCGGTCCGGAGGTCTTCGAACTGACTGTGGGTCGCCGGAAAGAGACCGCAGTAAACCACTTGCCGCGGTTCCTGATAGCCGGGGAGTGCTTCTTGGGCGCCGCGGTGAGCTTCAGTGACGGTGTCACCGACGCGGACGTCGGAGAGTTGCTTGATGTTGGCAACCACGAAGCCGACCTGGCCAACGCTTAGCTCATCACAAGGAGTTTCGTGAGGGCGAAACCGTCCGAGACCGACCACTTCAAACTCACTCTGGCCGGCCATCAGTCGGATCTTCTGCCCCATCTTGATCATTCCATCAACGACCCGGACATAGACAACGACGCCTTGATAGTCGTTGTAAATGGAGTCGAAGATCAGGGCGCGGAGCGGGCCGGCCGGATTTCCCGAGGGGGCCGGAATCCGATCGATGAGGGCTTCGAAGAGTTCGGGGACCCCTTGGCCGGTTTTCCCACTGACGGCAAGAATCTCTTCGGGATCGATCCCGAGCGTATTGAAGATCTCTTCCTTAATCTCCTCCGGGCGGGCCGCCTGCATGTCGATCTTGTTGAGAGCGGGAACGAGTGTCAGATCGCCAGCGATCGCAAGATAAGCGTTTGCAACGGTTTGCGCTTGGACACCTTGCGTCGCATCGACGAGGAGGATCGCTCCTTCACAAGCAGCGAGACTCCGGGAGACCTCGTAGTTAAAGTCAACGTGGCCGGGGGTATCGATCAAATTAAGCTCATAGGTCGTCCCGTTGAGCGTGTAATTGACGCTGACCGCCCGTGCTTTGATCGTGATCCCACGTTCACGCTCGAGGTCGAGGTCATCGAGAAGCTGCTGACGGAATTCGCGCTGGCTGATTGCCCCTGATTGGAGCAGCAATTGATCGGCGAGGGTACTCTTGCCGTGATCAATGTGCGCGACAATGGAGAAGTTTCGGATCAGTGTTGGGTCGAGGGGCATCTGGTGTTAGACCGCAATTAAGGAAACGGGGCGGTCGGCATTACTCTTTGACTCTAAAGAGTGCTCGGTTGGATTGTAGCCGATTGTCAGCCAACGAGTCAGTCCGTCTTGAATTCGGGGCGCGATCGA
The DNA here is from genome assembly GCA_964510225.1 of uncultured Isosphaeraceae bacterium. Lineage (GTDB taxonomy): Bacteria > Planctomycetota > Planctomycetia > Isosphaerales > Isosphaeraceae > CAZEAN01. Next base: position 4,665 of record CAZEAN010000002.1, on the reverse strand, counting down.
ATCTGGTTCTCGGCATCAGACCAGGGACTCGATTGATCCGAGACACTCGTCGTCGCCTGGTATCGACTCGGGAATCGACGCGGTACGCTGGATCTCTTTCGGTTTTCTTCGGTCTGGCTTTGTTCCATCGATTGAGTCACCTGCCATGCGTTTCTTGAATCACACACGACGATTCTTCTTAAAAACGACCGCTGGACTGGCGGGAATCGGTCATCTTGCCTCGAATCCACTCCAAGCGAAGCCGGGAACGGCTGAAGGGGACTTGATCGCCTATGTCGGAACCTTCAGCTCACCACTCGGAGACGTCCTCCCGACTCAGGTTGATCTGCCCCCAGGCAATGGGCGTGGCATCCACATCCTCAGAGTCGATCGTAAAAGTGGCGCAATGACGCCGGTTGAGATCTACCGGATGGGCACGAGTCCAAGCTGCCTCGCCTTGAATCAGGACGGGACCCGTCTCTATTCATCGAATGAAACCGACCGCTTCGAAGGGACTGCGGAAGGAACCGTGAGCGCCTTTGCAGTTGATCGGGCGGACGGGAGCCTCAACTTGTTGAACACGGTCCGCTCGGGCGGTGCCGGGCCTACTTATGTGAGCGTTCATCCCTCGGGACGATTTCTGCTCGTGGCCAACTACTTCGGCGGTTCGGTCGCTGTCCTCCCGATTCTTCCAGACGGGAGCCTAGGCGAACCGTCGGACGTAAAGCAGGATCAGGGAGAGATCGGACCGACCACGGCATCGAATGCCCCTCCGGGTAGTTTTGCATTCAGCGGACACGACACAACCCATGCTCACATGATCAAGGCTGATGCTTCCGGCCGCTTTGTGGTTCATGTCGATCTCGCACAAGACAGAATCTATGTCTGGGAATTCGACGCCGAGGAGGGGCTCCTCAATCCGAGCCAGCACCACCGGGTGATGTTGCCGCCTGGCGACGGTCCTCGACATTTTGACTGGCATCCCAACGGCCGTTGGTTCTACTCGATCCAGGAAGAAGGCTCGACTGTTGTCCTCTTCGACTACGATCCGATGACGGGAGCGCTCACCGAGCGACAGACGATCTCTTCCTTACCGCCAGGATACGCCGGGAGCAATTTCTGCTCCGAAATCCTCGTTTCCCAGGATGGACGCTTCGTTTATGCGGGCAATCGACTCCATGACAGCATCGGGATCTTCTCGATTGGCCCGGATGGAGAGTTGACCTTCGTCGCTGAGGAGTGGACCCGAGGAGATTACCCCCGGAGTTTCAGCTTCGACCCATCGGGCAACTTCCTCTACTCCTGTAATCAACGAGCCGATAACATCGCGGTCTTCCGAGTCGATCGCACCACAGGCGGCCTCAACTTCACAGGACACTACACTCCCGTCGGCAATCCTTCACACCTTGTCTTCCTTGACCTTTCTGAACAACAATGACGTTTTGATTCTTTTGCAAGAATCACAATCGCAGAGGACTGACCGACAATCGATCCACCCTCTAGAGATGCAGGGTGGATCGTGGTCCCACCCGACAAATGCTAACTCTTGGCAGAGACAAACGTCGGGGCCAGGAACTTCTGGTATTCAAAAGGATCTCTACAAGTCTTGTACCCCTCAACCCGTTCGTCGAAGAGTCGTCGATCAAATCCTTGCTGTAACGAGGGAGATTCCAACACCGGGTTCATCTCTTTCGCGTAGTGCAGCCGATCCAAATCAGTCCGCTGGGCAAAGAGTGCGGGTAGGAAATTCTCAAAGACACCGACTTCGATGCAGTTGTGAAGATGCCAGGCATCGAAAAACTCAGAGGAGTACTTTCTTGTCAATCGTCGATTGAACTGTCGCGCGATGAAGTGATTTCCGCTCAGGCCGACAACGATCTCGTAATGGTAATGGACTCCAAGGTGATTCCCATTCTCAGTAACGTCGACGAAGTGGATTCGAAGGACCATGGCACGACCGAGAACAGGAAGCTCAAGACCCATCGCCCAGCCGTCTCGCTCGCAGTAGAAAATGGTTAGCTTTGTGTCGACTTTGTACTTCCATCCATGTTCAGGATAGTTCATCGCTTCGCGGATCTGGATGCGCGCACCTGCATGCGACGTGTTGCCAGGACCTAACTTACCAGAGAGAGTGGCATCAAGGTGATCTGTAGGATGCCAGAGTAAGTACCCTGGGACAGTCGTTTCCTGGTAGTTACCAATATCGACTAGCTTCACCCGAAGTGTAGGAAAATGGAGAAACCACCAGTGGATCATTTCGGCACTACAGCCGCGGAGCAGTGAATGGTTCAGCACAACACAGAGCTGGCCGTTCTCTCTTCGGATAATCTCAAAATCGGTCGATGAGGTGGGTTTTAGTTCCCAGCCAAATCCCCGAGCCTCGGGCATCATTAGTACAGCCATCACAATCTCCTAGAGAATAATCTCTACTCAGACTAACGAACTCGACAACACTCACGAAACTGCGGATTGTTCTACTGGTACCTTGCTGGCGGTACTAATCCAACCACCGCGCGACTGGGGCCGTAGTGCGTAGGACACCAAGACGAGTCCGAGGATCACCAATGCGGGGCCGCTTGCCGAGAAAGGCTCTTGGGCGAGGATGTGTGATGCCACAGCACCGCCGAGGTCAAAGACCAACCCCGCGTAGGCCCATTCTTTGAGACGGGGAAGGCCAGGGATCAGGATGGCCACCACACCAAGGATCTTGAGGACTCCGAGCATCGCAGGCAAGTAGTCGGGATAACCCAGCGCCGTAATCGTCTCAATCTGCGTGGGGTTACCAGTGAGCCCAGCAATCCCTCCCATTACCATGCCAATGCTGAAGAGTACAGTCGGAATCCAGAAGGCGATCAGCTTCCCAGTCATGGCTTCCCTGTTGGATGACGTGTGTTTGTTGTAGTGCCCTAGAGCATTCCTAAACTTCAGGACTCGATTCAGGGTTGGTGGCCTGGGTCGGAAGGAACCGAGCGGCGACGCTGAGGACAATCGCCGTACCCGAGACAATCGTCATCACGGTCCCTGGAACAAACCGGGCGTAGCCGGCGAGATCGACAAAGAGGAGATAACCGAGGTCAGCAAGCCCACCAACCATGGCGGTCACCCAGATTGAAGTCCGATTCCCTCTCCAGATGAAGACTCCGCCAACGATCGTCGCAACGCCAAACCAGCCAAGGTTCCAACCGTGTTGGTTCAGGATCCCGCCGACAGCATCGGGATAGTCCATCTCGAGCGTTGCCGGATCCACGTCGTCAGCAATCCCTTGGAAGCCTCCAGTGGTGTCCTGGGCGAGAGTCAAGACTCCGGCGAGGGTGTGCACCAAGCCCCAGATAATCCAGAGGACTGCGGAGGTTCGGAGCAGCCAAGTGATGAGTTTGCTGTTGTTCATGGCCGAATTGTAACAGGCGATGTTACAAATTCAAGCCTTCTCATTGGCGGCCTTGTTGCGGTTTCTGAGCTTTCGGACAATCTCGGGGCGGACCTTCTGGTCCATCTCGGCGATGGTGACGCTCTCCAGTTGGGCAAACAAGGCATCTTCAGCAGCACGACAGAGATCATTGACATACGCCCCGAGCACATCCGCAACCCCACCCTCTGATTCAGGATAGCGCGGCAAGATTTCGGACGATTCCGTAACTGCCTCGTAGATTTCCCGGAGCGTAATCGTTGATGGATCCTTAGCGAGGACACTCCCACCCCCAGCCCCGCGTTGGGATGCCACCAACCCCGCGCGGTTGAGCTTGCTCAGGACCCTCCGAATCACGACCGGACTGGTCCCGTATGTCCCAGCGAGGACTTCCGAGGACAGGTGCGTCCCACACTTGGCCGTCAAGAACCCCAGAATGTGCAGCCCGACCATAAAGTCACTTTTCACGGAACATCTCGAAGGCCGATTTACCGTACGACCTGTTGCGGTTCGCCGATCGGCAGTTCTTACCGTTGTTGTTCCAGGTCCCGCCACGGAGAACTCGGATCGAGGTCTTGGCCACTCTCCGGCAGTGAGCGTAGCACCTTGGAACGCCACCGCCAACTGGCTGCCTCAGCCGATCGCACCAACGCTGCTCCGAATGAATCGCACTGATCGACGCATTTTAGAATTGTAAATATTACAACCCGCCGCTATCGTGCAGCCCGCCGCTCTCTCCTGGAAGATCGGCCTACTCCGGTGGCGGCGTCCCGCTACGCCACCTCCGGGCCGACCATTCCAGGACATCGCTGCGTGCACGCACGATTGCTCACGACGGCTCCTGGACCTGGGCGCCCCGAAAGCCGAGGTAGTCGAAGCGGACCGAAGGAGCGCCGCGGTCGCGGTCCGCCGCCCGCACGCCCTGCGCGTGGCCGCTCCAAGAGCCGCCACGGAACACCCGACCGGCGGACTTGGCCGGACCACTTGGATCCATGCCTCCATCCAATTGGTACGCGTACCAGTCCAAACACCACTCCCAAACGTTGCCATGCGTATCGTGAAGACCCCAACCGTTGCTCGGATAGCTACCCACCGGCGTCGGACGACCTACCTTCCTATCGAAGTTCGCCTGCTTAGCATTGATCGATCTTCCAAACCAGTACGCCGTCGTCGTCCCCGCACGGCAAGCATATTCCCACTGCGCTTCCGTCGGTAACGTGTACTGCCATCCTGCAGGCAACCGACCCGCAGCACGCTCCTGTTCCGTCAACTTGCGAAAA
>CAZEAN010000001.1:0-161428 GCA_964510225.1 uncultured Isosphaeraceae bacterium | reverse complement strand
GCCTGCCTTTTGCCCGCCCGAGACTCGGTCTCGAGCGTACAGAGAGTGCAGCCGATCGATCAGGGAGCACCGGCAACAGGAACCGCTGGAATCCCGATCGCTTCTTCCTCTTCCTCAAGAATGATGATCCGCGGAGTAACCATCAGCATCAAGCTATTGGTCTCTCGACCGATCCCGATGTTTCGGAAGAGTCGGTTCACTGCGGGGAGCTTTGAGAGGACGGGAGTACCGAACTCAAGCCGTTGCTCGGACAGTGTCTTCACACCACCGAGGAGGACTGTACCTCCATCAGGAACAGTGACAGTTGTCGATACGAAGGTTGTGGTGATGATTGGCTGCTGGACGGTTGTCGTGAGAGCCGCCGAACCGCCGCCAAGACCACCACCACCGACTGCACCACCACCGAAACTGAAGACATCGACACCTTCGACTACGTTAAACTGTGGGGCGAGAGTAAGTCGAACGTAACGTCGGTCGGCAGTAACAACTGGAGTGACGGAGAGCGTAACACCGTCCTGAATCTGGGCGATTTGAGGCTGGAAGGCGATCGCACCGGCGTTCACGACTGGTGTTAGGGACGTCACGATGGAGGTGTTGGTGTTATTGGAGATTGTCGCGGTCGCACCGTTGAATGACGTCACCTTCGGAGCCTGAACTACGTTTGCTCGCGTATTACCTTGGAGAGCCTCCATGAAGAGGTAGACTTCCAGGTCACTGAGGAACGCGATCCCGAACGTAGATCCCGAACCAGGGACAAGGTTCAAGAGACCTCGGGCAGGGGTAAAGCTATCCTGCAAGAGTGGGATCTGAAGGTCACTACTGAATCTCGGTGAACCCGTAGCACCTGGAAAGCCAACGCCAAGTGTCACCGGTTCACGACCGAGGGCGTGGTCACGTGCTGGGTTGACCAGGAACGGAGTGTCGCCAGCCGCACCACCGCCGCCACCGTCACCGCCAGCACCTGGTACAACTGGCACTGAAGCTGGGTTCTGGCTCACGAAAGCGTTGAGCGGCCCAACTAGGTCGGACTGGATCGAGGCATCAAAGTCGATTCCGATGAACTCGAAGAAGTCATCGCTGACTGTGATGAAGCGGACCTCGACCGAAACCTGCAAGTCCTGAAGTCGTCGGAGCTGTCGGAGCAAATCGACAACTTCGTCATGGATTTCAGCAGTGGTCCGGATGATTAAGCTGAGGTTCAAGAAGAACGGAGTGATCGAACCAATCTGTTCTTCATCAGCACCACCGAGTCCACCACCAAGTCCGCCGAGTCCATCACCCAAGCCAAAGCCACCCATCGGCGTCGAAGTTCCGGTGTTCAGATCTTCAAGGCGCCACGATCCTGGGGCGATCGAAGTCGTGATCAGATTGATCAACGGACCGAAGTCAACTTGCCGAGGTGTCTTGGTTACTGTCGTCCCGCCCATCGAGGGCTGAGGAGTGGTGATCGAATCACCGATTTGGGTGTAGCCATCACTATCAAGCAAAGAGCCTGAGTTTAACGGCTTCACCGGATTGGGGATCTCCGGGTTTGCCGGAGGAGGGATCACCAAGTCACCCACCGCGTAGCTTCGGACGATCATCTTGCCCCGCGATTGTGGTGTTGTGATGATCACCACACCGTCGTTGTCGCTGATCTTGTAGCTCAGACCAAGTTGGTCGAGCATCAGCTCAAGGACAGTCTTCACTTTGACGTTGTACAGAACGAGCTGTTGGATTGGAGAATCGAGCGTGACCCCTTCGTCCTGCATCGCCCTTGTGTCGGGAGCGAAGTTAAGCCCGGTGTAGTTCTGGAGGAAGGTGATGGCCTCATTGAGTGTCCCTTCCGCCATCTCAATCGTGACATCTTGGTTAAGCGCCTTTTCGACTTCAATCGCTTCGACCGATCGGTACGGGACCGGATCAGCAATTCCCTCGCGACGTCGGACGAGGTCCGCAAAGTCTCGGGGGTAAGCGATCGATCGATCAAGTACTTCGCCGTCAATCACGCCAGCCCGATCAACATCGTGGAGGGCATTGAGGAAGCCTTCCTCTTTCGCGGATCGAATCCGCTGATCGATTTCATAGTGGCGTTTCGTTTGCATCAGGGTGACCATCGCAGCGGCAGTGGCGTTGTTCGGATCAATCACCATCACCCGCTTCGCGAAGGTCTCGGCGGCAGCATAATCACCGTCGTCTTGTGCCTGGACAGCACGCTCCATGAGAGCATTGATCTGGTCGGCCTCGGCAATCCTGGCCTCAAGAATCCGGAGATGCTCTCGCTCGGCATCTGCTCGAGCACGTTCGTCAGTCATCTTCGCTTCGAAGACTTCGCGATCACGCTCTGCGAGTTCGAGGGCAACCTCAACTCGTTGTAGGAGAGTCCGGCGGACCGGCTCTGGAATCTCGGCGACGGTCACGGCAACCTTCGTCTCTTCGAGGATCGTGATCCCCTCGGAGGGCTTGCTGTCCATCAATCGCCGGGCTTCGGAGACCTTCGAGGAAACCTCGGTGTTCATCCGTTGCGCCTCGACGGTCATCGCGTCGAGTTCGGTTTCGAACACGTCAGCTTCGAGATCCTCCGCTTCCGACTCCGTGAGTTTTGAGGCCAGGTCGTCAACCCGGGCCTTCAGTGACGGAGCGAATGCAAGGTCGATAGCCGAGACTTCGTCGATCAAGGCACGGGCTCGATCGATATCTTGCTCACGGAGGGCAGCTGCAGCGGCGTTAAAGAGCTGATATGCTGCAGATTGCTCTGCAAGGTTGATCTGGCTCTGAATATCCGAAGCTTCGGTTTGAGCCCCGGCCATCGCTGCTTCGTCGGCAGCAGTTCGGGCGGCGTCATAGTTGCCGCTTGCCAGGAGGTTCCGCGAGCGGGCGAGAGCGACTTGTGCTGGATCTTCTGCCGGAGTCGGCAGTTGCTCAGCAAGGTTCATCGCGTCGAGAACCGGATCGATTCCAACCATCGCAGACCCCGCAGGCTCGGGGATGGCGGGTGGGAAGTCGTTGAAGCTCGGGACGTCATCGACTTCGACCTGGTTCATGACGTTGTCGGGTTCGATTGGAAGGTTACCTTGGGCAACCATCACGTTGGGATCGCCCATCGAACTCGGAGGTTCTGGTAAACCCAACGGCGAGACTGGCATCGGAGCGGGAGTTCCCGCTTGAGCAAGCTCAACCTCGTGGAGAACAGCTTCAGCGCGGTCAACACCGATCGGGGGGACGACGTTCAATCGGAGAGCGTGGTTAGCCTGTTGCGCAGCTTCCTCGTAACGACCTTCGTTGAGGAGGCTCCGGGCTTCGGTCACCAAGAGATCGTAGGTCGATTGGCTCGACTGGGTTGATCGCTTGAGATCGGTCTGCCGCAAGGCTCGAGCCGCAGCAGCAACCTTTTCGGGGCTATCTTCGATCCGGAGGAACTTCAGTCCCCAGCCTTGAACCTCCATCGCGAGTGACTCGGCACCGTCGTAATCACCACGCCCGATCATTGCGCGAGCCTCAGAAAGCCGCTCTTTCGCAACCTTTTTCTGATTTCGCGTGGAGCCTTGTGGGGGTGCTATGCCGTTCGTCGCGACCTTCGCCGGTCGCGCTTTGTCGAGTTCCTTTTGGACCCGATCCGGCGTGACGTCATCGAAAAGCCCCCAGTTAACATCAACCATCCTTGCTTGGTCGATGTTCGCCTGAGCTTTATCGTACTGGCCCTGAGCAATGTCTTCGCGAGCCTGCAGGAGTCGCCAACGAGCGATCGACTTGTCCTCGGTCCCTGCGAAGCGGTCTTGCCCCGCAAGATCGTTTAAGACCTGACCGGGGGAGTCTTCACCCGAGCCAAAGGGGGATCCCATCGCTGCGGCTTGGTGCGCAAGATGCTCGGCCGCACCATGAGCCCCCACGGTCACAGCGTCTCGGGCCTGTTGGACCATCGAGGTCGCTTGATCATGGGCTGAGCTCGCCACCGGATGGTGGGATTCCTCAGGAGACGCAACCTGCGTCATCGCTTGAAGATACTCGTCGAGCCGAGCTGCGTCCGGTCCGTTCAGCTCATCACGGTAGAGTGACGCCGCTTCAAGGTAATCTGCAGCAAGTTCGTAATTCCCTTGGTTAAACAACATCGCCCCCGCTCGAAGATATTCGATCGGCGGCACGGGCGCCGGGGGGCGTTGACCGGTGGTACTTGTGCCACCGTCTTGGAAGGCGCCGTATGCGGCGACCCCCCATCCCCCGACGCTGATCAGGATCGTGAGAGTTCTGAGCCTTCCCAACGCGACCTCCTTTCGCCGCGGTCGGAGACGACCGTCGGCTTCCCTGCGACGGTCCGAGGCAAGCCCCCGACGCGGAAGGACTGATTGACCGATCGAGTCTCCAATCCAACCTGCCGCACGTCGCCAGTCGATCCGAGGATCAACGAAGTTGACGACACGCGACCGGGGAGGCCCGATCGTAAGCTGCACCCTGCTCCGATCCAATCCGCCGGGGAGGTGAGTTTCGAAAGGATGGCAAGCATGACCGACCGAACAGTTGCCGAGACGGGGGACAGTCGTGCCGTTGTGCTATCGGAATCGCACACGGCGGTCAAGCCCTCCCGATCAAACTCACTCGGATCCTGTTGTCGGACCTCGCCTACCTTTCTTGTTCTTCCTCTCGATTGATTGGAACGACTGCTGGGTTGGCGACCCCAACGTTTCGGCATCCTGCCGTTGAACTCGTTGGTCTCACCCATCTCCCGGCCTCCAGGTCCTGGTCCCCAGAAGGGATTTCGGACCGGTCGAAGCCGGCGTTCCGACTATAGGGATCGTACCGATGCTCCGGAAAACTTCAGTCGTTCCGGAGAAAACTGCCATTGGCTTCAAAATTCAACGAATGGTAGTCGGTTTCATTTCACAAAAATGACGAAAGCCCAGCGACCCTTTATGGTCGCTGGGCTTCCTGATCTAGCAGATTGGAACGGAGTGAGAAGCGATCAGAATGAGCCCATTCCTGCGCCGTAACCACTGCCGCCCATCATCATGTCCTCGATCCCCATCATGTTACCGCGATTCTTCTTATCGCCGTCGTCTGAGATCGAGAGTTGGTAGGACTGTTTCATAAAGTCGCGCTGCTCATCACCAACATCCACCGATTGGTTATGCAACGCAAGAGCCCCGTCGGGTCGAAGGAGAACAGCGATGGTCGGAACCTCAAAGTACCCAGTGATCCCGAGATCGAACAGCGGATGATTGCCTCCCGAGGTCTCTACCACAAGTTGACGGCTATTGAAGTCGATCACTTCCGATTGTGGATCTTCTTCCCCCTCAACCGCGACTTGAGTACTCGATCGCTTACCAACAAACTCGCCAGGGCCTGCGGCGAAGTTCCGGACCGCGAGTCGGCCGGTCTCAGGACTCCAGGCAATGACATCAAAATTTACGGCCTCGGCGGAGAAAGCGTTCGAGGTGGTTGAAGGTCGCATCGCATAAAGGGAGACATCGGCAGGAACGCGGACCATCTCAGTGATCTCGCTCCAAGGACCAACGAGGAACTCGGTCTCGGTGTCAACGCCAGGTGCAACATCCTGGCGCTGATAATTCGGATTCGCAACCCGGACTCGAACTCGATAGCGGTAGGTCTTGCCTGGCTCGACGGTGTAATCGAGGGCTCGGACCATGATGAGATCGGCGTCGGTCTGCTCTTCGGGGCCAGAATCGGTCGATCGACCGCCAAAACCTAGGCCTGGACCACCCATCATCATCCCCATATCCATGTCCATCCCCATCGCGGCAGAGCCACCACCGCCACGCATGCCGAGTCCACCTCCCATCATTCCCATCATCATGTCTTCGTCGGTGTCATAACCGCCTCCCATACCACCGTAGCCGGCACGGCCTGCGTTATTGTTATCTTCGTCTTCATCCTCGGTGGCGAGAAGCTCTCGGAGTCGATCTTCAGGAATGAGCTTACCATGGCTGATCCCGGTCCAATATCCTGCAGAGAGGTAGGGGAGGAAACTGACAAGATTGCTTAATCGAGATTCAGGTGACGTAAATTCAGCTTCTTCTCCTTCGGTTTCATAGACATCTTCGACAATCCGCTCAAGCTCAGCATCATCGACCTGAGTCCAGTCAGACCAGTCATTCCGGTACGGCTGATACTCTTGACGCTCCATTTCAACCCCCCGATAGTCAGGATGTGCACCAGGTGAGTCGGGAGGAAGCTTGAGGGTCTTGGCGTAACGGTCACGGAATTGCTTGTGATTGAGGACACCGACCACGGCCACCCAGCGGAGTCCTCGAACTTCTGTCTCAAGATCGATCTGTTGGAGATCGACCGCATCCTCTTCTTCTTCTTCAAGAGGCATCTGAACAGCGCCGGCAATCCGGAGGTTTTGTCGCTGGCGGTCGAGTCGCTCTTGCTTTTTGCGACGCTCTTCTTCGATTCGATTCTCCTCGCGGTTGTTACGACCACCTCGGCCACCTTCGAGACCCATCATGGCGCCCATCATCGAGCCCCGGCCGGTCTCATCATCCTCATCAGGCTCGTACGGAATGTACTTGCCGCTCTCGTCTTTCAGTGCGAACGGCGTTCCACCGCGGCCGGCAGTTGCGACAAGGTCGTAGGGTGCAAGGAGTTGGTCGAGTACCGAGTCACGAATCCGACCAGCGCCAGGCTCCTGGACGACGAACGAGCGTGCGAGCGAATAGTCGCTGGACTCGACCTTCGTATTCTGGGTCTCTCGGACCTTTTCCTCAAAGCCGACCAAGACCATTCCGTCTTGCTCGAGTCGCTGGAGAATCTGTGATTCGGGTTGATCCCGTCGGATATTCGCACTCGCCCGGTTGGCGACTTCCGTCAAGTCATCCGGCGTGAGGTCGATCGTTTCCGTGGTCAGCGCCTTAAAGACGAAGAATACACAGAGAGCCCCGGTGATCGCGACGGCGGCCTTATCGCCGAACTTCAACCCGATCATCTTCAGCTTTTCAACAGTCGGATTCGCCATTGGATTTCTCCTGATTTAATTTCTCATAGACGATGATTGATGTGTATGCAGGAATGAAGTGTGCACGATAATCGGAATGGGAAATCCTCGACTGGAACCGACCCTCGTGCACTACCCGATTACATGATTAGCCTTGCGGAGCCGCCGGAGTCGAATCCGAGACGTCGGACTCTTCGGAAGCGGAATCGGTCTCCACCGGCTCCGATTCCGGCGTCGTTGGCTCCTCGACAGCCTCGGTTGGTTCCAAGTCAGTGACTTCTGAATCGATGAGCGTCGATGGATCCGACTCTGTGGTCTCAGCGCTCGAGTCGGTCTCAGTCGTTGACGATGGATCAGCTAAAGCGTCCGGCTCAGTAGCACCTGGGCTTTGCTCCTTGAGCCCAGGGAGTTCAGTCGGCTCATAGAAGAAGCGGGCTCGGACGTAGACCTGGAGTTCGACGATGTTGTAGTAGGGGTCAAAGATAACCATTTGCTCATCTTTATCGCTCTCTTCTTCAGTTTCTTCAGATTTGGTGAGGTCACGACGTACGCTCTGTCGTCGGGCGGTCCTTCCACTACCCATCTGACCACGTCCCATCCCCATCCCCATCATGCTACCCATCATCTCATCCATATAAGACTCGTCACCATATCCAGCACCGTAGGACGTGCCCGGACCTCCGCGGCCACCAGCACCGCCCATCATGGACATCATCATGTCTTCCATGCCAAGAATCCCGCCGCCGGAACCTATGCCATAGCCACCGCCGAATCGGGCTTGTTGGCCTTTCACCGGTGGTTCGACGGGTGTGGAAGGACGGACCCAATTCATCTCAAGGACCCGCATCGGCATCGCGGCGTTTTCGAAGGCGACGAGGAATTCCTGGATCGAGTTTTGATCGATCAAGACCGAGATCAAGGCAGGGTAATCGCGGAACTGTTTCACTCCATCAGGAGAGAGGAAGCGGACCGGTTCGCCAGCTTTCGAGGCTCGACCTCCGACACCGGCCATCATCCCGTCGGCGCCCGTCATGCCCCCCATCATTTCTTCCATGTACATACTTGAACCTCCGCCACGCGGGGCTGCTGCGGAACTTGTGCCTGATGCCGCAGCCGTACTAGCAGTCGAGGCGGTCTCCCCCTCGCGGAGGACTTCTTCAGGGTCCTGAAGCTCATAGCCCTCTGCTGAGGTCCGGTGATCAACCGACGCAGCATTCCCGACTTCAAGCATATTGATTTGCTTGACCGGTGCCGATTCCCAGTCGGTAGCCCCCGCATCATCGTTCACGGCTGCGACGACCTGGAGGATCGCACGGCGGACCCAGAGATTTTCCTGAAGCTGCCAGATCTTATTGATGGAAGGCTCAACTTCTTGGCTCTCGAGATCGACCGTCGCCAAGAGTGACTCCATTGGTGGTGCAACCACTATCCCTTCCCCAGTCACCGAATCCCAGGGATCGAAGAGCTCATAAATCTCTTCAGCGTATTTCTTGTAGACCTGAACATAACGGACTCCGACTTTGCGCTCCGCATTCGGCGCGACGTTGGCCGGAATCTCACGTCCCCACTCTTTCAGGGTTGCTGCAACCTGTTCAGGCCAATCGAGCAGTGGTGCTTGCCGTTCGTACAGTAAGTTCCAAGCGGTGTTCACATCAGATTCAATCGTGCTGATCTTCTCTGTCGTGAACGCTTCGTATTGTCCGTTCGGAGGGTTTGGTGCGGAGGCGTACTTGTTCGCGCCGTCCTTGGCTGAGGTGATCTCGCCGGTCTTGCTCTCGGTCGCCTGACTAACTGCTCCTGCACTGACGAAAAAGGCAATGATCGGGAACAGTGCCGCGAAACCAAGAATGATCCAGAACCGTTGCTGGATTATGATCCGGAGTATCTCTTTTGCGTCCATCGGTCTCCCAGTCCGGTACTACCGGAATAACGTTGAAGCGACTAGATGAAGGAACTCAGTGTTGATCTGACAGGGTAGGTTGGAAACGATGTCGATCGCTTGGGCACCGAGCAATCGAAACGATGCTCGGTGCGTAACCTCTAGACCGACCAAAGATCTGCCTTGAACTTAGGGATTCGAAGCTGGAGGAACGTTCCCAGGGGTTCCGCTTGGATTGGATGGGATCGCTCCGCTACCACTTGCGTTTTGGACGCTCTGCGCGATCGCCTCGGTCGTTTCTTGGCTCGATGCGTCTTCGAATGCCTTGATAATGTCAGGAGTTTTGATGGAGTCGTCGTACTTCGCTTCCGCCTCAGCGAGTTTAGTCCGGAGGTCTTCAGCCGTGACTGGTGCTCCGTCTTCGGTCGGCGGTGCCCAGCTAATCAGAAGGACGAAGTCGGTTCGGGTCGCATACTCAATGTTCTCGTCTTCAACGCTACTCCCGAACGCTGAGGTCCGACCTCCCATCATTCCCCCGCCCATCATCGCAGCCATCATTTCGTCCATACCATCCATACCTTCCATCCCACCGCGGCCACCACTCATTTCACCTGTCATACCGCCCATCCCCATCATCTGATCCATCATACCTTCTTCGAGACCGAGCATCCCGCTACCGCCACCAGGGCGTGCAGCGCCTGTCGTCGTAGGTTTGCTGTGCTCTAACTGCGGTGCACCAGAAGGAATCCCGTTGTTCGCAAGTGCTTTCTGACTCTCCCACTTCTTGTCGGTGACGAACCAACGGAGGCACGCGTGGGAGAAGCCAAATTGACGGAACGGAATATCCCAAAACCGAGGAATCACTCGCTCAGTCAAGAAAAAGAAAGGCCCGCCTTCAAGGTCTTCACCCAGAGGATTGTAGTGGTGGCCCACGATCTCAATCACCCAACCCGCTTCAGCAGGGGGAGGAGTTTCTTGGTCGTAGGGGTGCATCGTCGCAATCGGTTTCTGTTCGAGATCTTTGAGACTCTCGAACCATTGCGACAGGTCGTTTCGGTAGACTGGCCGGATGGCATCAATATGGACCTGATGCTGTTCGTAGATAATACGATTAGCGAGCTCATCGAAGTTAACGTCTTGGAATTCAGGATCAATCTTGGGGTCGTATAGGACTTGACTCAAACGCTGGAGAAGTCGCTTGAAGTTGTACTTGGTGATGTCGGCGGCAACAAGCTGTTCCCCCTCCTGCTTAACTGAACCGAACTTACTTACGGCCTGACTGTAGTCTTGGTCGAACCCATCTCCGAGCTTCTTCGCGTTATTCGCCGCAGAAACGGCTTGCTCAAATTCGGGATTATCGACCTTTGCCAAGGCACGATAATTGCCCAGGTAGAGAGCGGAGAACCCAAGGAGAAGAAGTGCGGCGGCGACCAGCGCCCAGGGCTTCTTGGCACGAACCAATCGAGTCTGCAAAATTTCTTGCGGGAGTAGATTGGTCTGCATCCCGCCTAAGTCAAGCGCCTGTAGTGCGAGGCCATATGCAACAGCGAACGAAGCGAGATTCTCTTGGAACTGGGGAGCTTCGAGGACTTCTTCGCCGATAAGACGGTCGTAGCGCTCCAGTTTCTCAACATCTTGGCTGAGCTTTTGCTGCAAGAACTTTTGGAGGCCCGGGAGCTTAAAACCGTTACCGAGGCCAATTACCTTAGTCACTTTGGCTTGGCGGTTGACACTCCCGTAAAAGCCGATTGAGCGTTGGATCTCACTGGCGAAGTCACCGAAGACACCTCGCATCGCGGTGAAGACCGCGCGGGGATCGGGGGCCTTCGTCGCGTTCCGCTTGAGGTGCTCAGCCTTCGCGAAGGTTAGTTTCAGATCTTTCGTGAGGGAACGGGTGAAGTGATTACCCCCGATCGGCACATTCCGCTGCCAGATCCGCTGGCCATCCGTGATAATTAAATCCGTATGGTCGGCACCGATGTCGAGCAAGACGACTGACTCGCGCTCACCATCTGCCGGAGTTCCCTCGCCTTCTTTGGGCTCTTCACCGGGTGGCGTGTTAATACGGTCAAATGCAATGTAATTATAGAGAGCGATCGGGCTCATCTGGACGATATCGACTTCAATGCCGGTCGACTGAAACGGTTGGATCGCCCGGTGGATCTGCTCTCTCTTCATTGCGAAGAGGCCAACTTCGGTCTGTGCGAAGTCGTCGTCCTCATCGTCGTCAGTCGGAATCTCCTGCCAGTCCCAGATAACTTCCTCCAAGGCGAAGGGGATCTGCTGGCGGGCTTCAAACTTGACAATGTCGGGAATCCGCTTTTTCTCAACCGGGGGAAGCTTGATGAACTTTACAAGTCCAGTTTGGCCCGGTACGCCGATTGCAACCCGTGAGCCCTTGACGTCGTTTCGTTCGAGAAACGTCGACATTGCAGCCTGTACCAATTCTTCTGGTTCGGCATCAGGCTGGCTCAGGATCTTGGGATACTCGACGAAGTCGAACGCTTCGGCGATTACCTGACCCGGTTGGTCACCTGGAACAAGTTTGAGGGCCTTGAGCGCTGATTGGCCAATATCAAGGGCCCAGACGGACTGGATCTTCGCCATGCGGGTCTACTCCTGTCGGGCCGGTCAACCAAACCGGTCTGAACGATCAATAAGTTGCGTGATTGAGCAGCACGGTCGGTCCGCCGGGCGAGCGGGAGGGAAGGGCGGTTGAGTTGCAAGTCCCCAGCTCTAGGGTACTTGACGAGCCTCACACGCTATCAGAGGATTTGCACCGACGTCAACTGAGCCGGTCACTGCTCGGATGATAGAACAAATTCTCTGACGCCCCCCAAAAGACTCAAGTTCCAGAACCCTCACCCGTCACAACTCATTTGACCGCCGTGAATCGGATCAGAGGTGTGGAACGGGTCCGATTCTGGACCGATCCGTGTAGTGAAACGAAGAGAAACGGGGATGAGATCCCGATTCCCATGGTGGCCTAAGTCTACCATAGGCCAGTCCAATCGGAGTCCTCGCTTCGATTGATCGTGCGGGAGAACTCGGGAGGGGTTGATCATACCGATCTTGATTTCAGAACTCTGGACCGCCTAGTCGAGGGACGAGTATACAATTTCACCCTCGATAATCGTTGCAGCGATTTCGGTCTCAATCCATTCAATCGGAGGGAGTCTGAAGAGATCATCTTTGAACAGGGTGAGATCAGCATCCATCCCAGGCTTGATCACCCCGAGTCGGTCTTCGTCGAAGGAGGCGAAGGCTGAGCCTGCCGTAAATGCTGTCAAGGCTTCATGAAGGGTCAATTGATGCTCGGGATGCCATCCGCCCGCTGGAAGTCCGCCGCCATCTTGCCGGGTCACTGCCGCAAATAATCCCCAGGTCGGATCAACAATCTCGACGGGGACATCACTCCCGAACGCTAATGCAACACCTTCATCTTTGAACCAACGCCAGGCATAGGCCCCAGGGACGCGGTCTGGGCCGAGCCTGAGGTCAGCCCATCGTTTGTCTGTGCTTGCGTGGGAAGGCTGCATCGAAGCGATGATTCGAGAACGGGCGAATCGCTTAACATCAGTCCGCCTCACGACTTGTGCGTGCTCGACACGAAGCCTTGCATCCGTTGCCTTCGGAACCACTTGCAGAGCGTTCTCATACGCATCGAGAACCAATGCATTCCCACGATCACCGATCGCGTGGGTACAGATTTGCCAGCCGTTCTTGAGTGCCTCGACTGTGGTTGCTTCCAGGACCTCGGGCTCAATCAAGAAGAGACCTGTGTTCGCATGATCATCTGCGTACGGACTGAACATTAAGGCACCGCGAGAGCCCATCGCTCCGTCCATAAATAACTTGATCGCTGTGAGTTGGAACCGTTCCGACGCCGCAGATGTTCCCGGCGGCTTACTCGCAAATTCGACCTCACGACCATCGGGAGGGTTCGCCATCCCGTACACCCGAAGCTTCAAGGCTCCTTCTCGATCCAGCTCTCGAAAGATCTTCGCTATCCTGGCGGGCACTCCCGCGTCGTGGACTCCCGTGAGTCCCGCCTCGATCGCCGCATCCTGGGCGCGGAGTAATAGTCGACGGAGATCGTCTTGACTTAAGCTCGGCACAGCTTGATCAATGAGACCCATAGCTCCATCGATGAAGACGCCGGTCGGTTCACCATGTTGATCTCGGATGATCTGCCCATCACTTGGCGAGGTCGTCTCTCGACTAATCCCCGCTAACTCCATCGCCTTCGAGTTCGCCCAGGCGGCGTGGCCATCAACGCGTCGGAGCCAGACTGGTCGGTCAGGAACGACCTCGTCAAGAATCGTCGCCGTCGGGAAGGCTCGACCGGGCCAGAGGCTCTGGTCCCAGTTCCTCCCCGTAATCCAGGCATTCTCTGGGGTCTTTGATCCCTGCTCGGCGACTAGGCGCTTGACCTCATCGAGGGACGTAACATCTCTCAAATCAACGCTTTCGAGCGAACCACCCAGTGAGAGGAGATGAACATGAGCATCAATCAGACCGGGAGTGATCAGTCCATCAGGAAGCTCTATGAACTTCGTTTTGTCTCCTCGGAAGCGCTCGACTTGGGTCATACTTCCGACAGTCGCAATCTTCCCATTCCGGATGGCGATGGCCTCTGCCTGTGGACGACCCGGGACGCCAGTCCAAATCCTCCCCGCCTGGATAATGAGATCGGCCGGACCATCTTCCTGAAGTCGTAGTGCACGACCTGGAAGTGCCTCCGTAAATTCTCCTTGATCGATCACTGGTATTCCTTCAAGGAAGAGATACTCGACGCCGGTCGCGTACTGGATAGGATTGTCAAAAGTCGCAGCATCCCGAAAAGTCATCGGGTCGAAGAGCACAAGGTCGGCGACTGCTCCTTCCGTAATGACCCCCCGATCGGGAAGCCCCAAGATCGATGCCGGTAATGATGTTGCCGCACGGATTGCTTCTTCAAGCGAGAGTACCTGGTCTTCCAAAGCGTAGCGGATCTTTCTTGGAAAAGTCCCATACGCTCGCGGGTGCGGCCGATCGTCCCCTCCAGGCAGGTGAGCCGAACCATCCGAGGCGGTGGCAACGAACGGTTGCTGCATCCCGAAGCGAACATCCTCTTCGAGCATCATGAAATTGATCGCGGCCGCTCCACCGTTCCGTTCGATCTCGATCGCAATTTCTTCCACTGGTCGTGCTTCTTGCGTACCGATGGTCACCAGATCAAGCCCGACCCATTCTTTGCGCGGCTCGTATCGAGCGATTCGAATTGAGGCACCCCCATCACGCCGCCTCAGGTTCGCTCGGATTGCCTCTCTGAGTTCTTTGCCTTGAGACTCGGAATCTGCAATCGCGGCGAATTCTTCGGAGCCACCACGTCGAGACCAGTCGGGAATGATCATCGCGCCGATCGATGTGCTGGAAGCGGTATAGGGATACTGGTCCGCCGTCACTGCGAGGCCGCGAGTACGAGCCTCTGCGATACGCTCACAAGCAGGGACGATCAATCCCCATGCCTCGCGTCCTCCTGACTTCAGATGCGAGATATGCGTGGGTACACCGGCCGCAGCGCCGATCTCGATCGCCTCCTCAATCGACTGCAACAGCCGAGTTCCTTCGTTCCTGATATGGCTTGCGTAAATCCCGCCGTAATCGGCAACGACTTCGCTGAGCGCGATCAACTCCTCGGTATCGGCATAACGGCTGGGAATGTAAATCAACCCTGTTGAAATTCCCCAGGCTCCCGCTTCCATCCCCTCGGCAACAAGGGCCTCCATCTCCTCGAGTTCAGAGTCGGTTGGGGGACGATCATCTCTACCAATAATCGACTCACGGAGGTCTCCGTGCGGGATCAGATGGATAACATTCGTACCCGCACCCAGCGAGTCAATCTCATCAAAATACGCACTGACATCGATCGGACCGAACCCACAGTTCCCCGTGACGATCGTGGTGACTCCCTGAGCTTGATAATTTCGATTGCCACGAGTTGCGTCGAGAACGATGGTCCGATCCGAATGCGTATGGAGATCAATGAAGCCAGGTGCAATGGCGAGCCCGTCAGCATCGATCACTTGCTCTGCAAGCCTAGGAGCAATCGCGCCGACTTTACAAATGCGCCCTTTTTTTATTCCCAGGCTGACATTTACTCCTGGATTTCCCGAGCCGTCGACGACGAGTCCACCCTGGATCACGAGGTCATACTTGGCTTGCCCGATCTCGTTGTCACCGAGAGCAACGGAAGGCAGCGCGGCGAGTAAGATTGTTACAATGAATCTGAGTTGCCCACCATTACTTTGGCGCATCAGAACACCTCGGATCGTCTGTCAGTCTTGAGTCGATTGATCTGACGATCATGACGGCCACACGCAAGAACTTCAATATTCAGCTATTTGCTCATCGACCAAACCAAACTGATCTACACAGCACCGATTACTAGAAAGGCGGCCACCAACCTATGGCGGTTCGTGGCCGATGCTTGAACTATTTGTTAATTGTAAAGAAACGATTAGGCGCGATCACTGCTTGAGTTTGCCCGACTCTTCGTGTTCGGTCGCTGACCTGATCGGACCGAGTTGGCGTAAGAAGCGGTCAGCGCACCGAGCAAGACAGACCGCCGCCCGTTTCGCCCAGAGGGGCCGCCGCGGCGGATCCGTGCCACCGCACCAGCCCATTCAATGCCTTGATGTACCGAAGCCGACTTCTTCTTTGTATTCGCCACGCTCATCTGCTCTGAAAACTCCCAATATTTATGTTTGAGATCACTCGTCTGGAGACGAGATAGCTCGAACTCAATCCCTTGTCACGATCAGGGATAGTGATATTACCATTCCAGATCCCAATCACTTCCTGATGAGTGAGTCAGGAACGGTTGCACCGCACGAGCGGTACTGAATCAATCGAGCCGAAACAGACACCCGAAGCAAAACTAACCGATGCACGACTGAGGCCAGGATGGCCCCGGGAAAGTTTTGCGGACGGAAACCGATTCTATGGATGCGAGTTCATTGTGGAGTGGTCAGAAGTTTGATCGTAATCAGTTAAGCTTTGCGACAACTGATTTGACCAATACTCGAAAAAGGGACCAATGCTCGTCGACCCACAATATCCGATTTCTGCCATACGCACTTGAGTTCTCGCAGTTATCATGTTAATCGGCCCAAATCCCTTGAGCAAGCAAGAAAAGGCGATCTTCATCAAGTTTGTATGAAAAACCTCACTATTCCTCTTGATTTTCGTCTCCCGAGGTCTCCAGACCTGCTTTCTGCTCGAGTCTGATCACTGGTCGTTCAGCACGTTCCGCTCCTTCGGGTTCAAGCGAAACGGCCCCCGATTGAAACAAGACAAAACTTAGAATGGTACTAATACCATTGAATACGGCGTGAGCGACGATCGGAGGAACCACGCTTCCAGTCTTGCGGTAGAGAATACCGAGGCCGAGTGCAAAGACGAAGAGTGGAATCGGTGCGGGCCACTGCGCCGCATGAATCCCAGCGAAGAGGAGCGCAGGTATCACGATCGGAATCGATCTGACCAGGATTTTTGTGCCAGTAATCTTTCGCCGCTTTGGTAATCCTTGATCTACCTTGATTAACGCGGAGTCGAACGGATCCCAAGTATTTTCTTCAGTTGTTGCTCGATCAGCAGGATCGTCTTCCACGGACTGAGGATTGGTCACTCCAATCTTTGATTCGAGCCAGCCTTGCAAGAGTCCTCGAAACAAGAATTCTTCCGCAACCGGTGCCAGAATTACGGCCGAAACTACCGCGAGCAGCGCAACTTGAATCGTCGCCGCCTCGGAGATCAGATTCTGGAGTGGGTGCACATTCGGCACCCAAATCTGAATCGCAATTGCTTGCACGATGTACGTCGGGAGGAGCGCTAACAGGGCGCCGACGATCCCGATTCCGATCTGTGCCGGTAGCGACCTTGAATCGACTCCCCAGTGCGTAAGGGTGGCCCCGGTCCGCTCTCTTGTGACGGCGATGATGCCGAATACTGTCAGAAAGTTCACTACGGAAAGAATCAAGAACGCATCGATCAGTCGAGTAGATTCGTCGCCAGATACGAGTCCCAGGCTCTGACATAGAATTGGGATCACAAGCGACATCCCGAGCCAAAGAAGGAAACCAAGAAAGACTTCGAGACTTGTCCACGGAACCGGCTGAAGTTGGAGCTTCGGTAACAGTCGCCGACCTCGAAGAACCAACGGCAACGCGATTCCCCAAACTCCTAACGTACTGAACATGAGAAAGCCAAAAAGCAGCCCTGCGGCAACAGGAATCTCAGTGTTTTCAACTACGTCCATTTTCGACTCCCCCGATGCAACCTGAACTGAGATCCGAACATTCCTTGACCTGGTCCAATCGTATGCCGCTGTAGCTGGAATGGCTATCTTGTCGGTAGCGTCCGAATCATCTAAAATTCGCAACCATTCTCATCCAACATCGCCACACTCCATGCTTCTGAAGCATTGGGACCAGGGAGATTCGCCGCCCGATGCGACCCGAGTCCGAACAGTTTGAGATCCTCACCCGAGGAGTCGAAGCAATTACACCGGAGCCTGAATTCCGGAAACTCCTGGGTGAGTCAACGCGGACCGGAAAGCCACTGAGAGTGAAGTATGGGATCGATCCCACGGGAATCGACGTTCATCTCGGGCACACCGTTCCCCTCCGAAAGCTCCGGCAGTTTCAAGAGCTCGGGCACACGCCAATCATCATCATTGGAAATTCGACGGCGCTCGTTGGCGATCCTTCCGGCCGTGATGAGACACGGTCGAAGTTGACCCAGCAACAAGTCGAAGCCAACGCACGCGATTACCTGAATCAGGTCGGCAAGATCATCGATTTAGAGCGTGCCGAAGTCCATCGAAACGGTGATTGGTTTCTTTCTTGGTCGTTCGTCCAAGTCCTCGAACTCTGCCGACGAATGACGATCGGCCAGATTACGGCACGCGAGGATTTTGCGAACCGGATCGCTTCAGAGAAACCGGTCTATCTACACGAATGCCTCTATCCCTTAATGCAAGGCTGGGATTCGGTGGAGGTGAATGCGGATGTTGAACTCGGGGGCACCGATCAACTCTTCAATCTGATGGTGGCGCGCGACCTTCAACAGGAGCAAGGACAGCGCCCCCAGGTTGCGATTACGATGCCGATCCTGGTCGGTACCGACGGGCACCGACGGATGGGTAAAAGTCTCGGCAATTACATCGGCGTTGCTGAAAATCCCGAGTCGCAATTCGGGAAAATCATCAGCAGCCCCGACGAGACAATGCGTGCTTACTTCACCCTCCTGACCGACATGCCGATCGCCGAGGTCGATGAACTCCTGGGACCCGGTGTCAATCCTCGAGACGCGAAGGAACGGTTGGGTAAGACGATTGTTACGCAATATCATGGCGCTGCTGACGCCGATGCTGCAGCTGAGGAATTTCGGAAGCGTGCGGCAGGCGCCGACCCAGACGAAATTCCCGAGGTCATTCTTGGCTCCAAATTGCTTGATGAAGCGGGAATGATTCTACCACCTCGACTCATCGTTGCCCTGAAATTGGCAAGCAGCACCTCAGAAGCACGACGGCTGATTGACCAAGGTGGAGTGACCATCGGTCCCGATCGAACGCTAGTCAGTGACCCCAAGTCACCCATTTACGTCGAGAATGGGTTGATCGTCCGGGTCGGGAAGCGGAAGATCGCCCAAGTTGCAATTCAGGACTGACTCAACTGGATCATAAAAACACATGTCTCAATTCGGCTTTGGTATCGTCGGCTGTGGGATGATCGCGGAGTATCATACGAAGGCAATCAATGAGCTACCAAATGCTCGGGTGGTTGCTGCATTGAGCCGTAATCAGGCAAACGCCCAAAAAATCGCACAGCTCGCTGAAGGTGGCGAGGTCGCCCTCTTCGACGATCTGGAACGGATGCTCGATCACCCTGGAATTGACATTGTTTGCATCTGTACTCCAAGTGGAGCACACCGCGATTCGGCAGTCCCTGCCGCACTTGCGGGCAAGCACCTCGTCGTCGAAAAGCCGCTCGAGATCAATTTGGACCGGACCGATGAGATCATCGGTGCTTGCGAAAAATCTGGCGTACGCCTCTGCGCTATCTTCCCCTCACGATTTAGTCCGGCCAACTTGCAACTTAAGCATGCGATCGATCAGGGAAGATTTGGTCGACTGACGCTCGGAGATACTTACGTGAAGTGGTGGCGGAGCCAGGAGTACTATGACGAAGGAGGCTGGAAAGGGACGCTCGCGCTCGACGGCGGTGGGGCCTTGATGAACCAGTCGATTCATAACGTCGACCTCTTGACGTGGTTGATGGGTGACGTCGAATCAGTCTCTGCACTCACAGCGACCCTAGCGCACGAGCGGATCGAAGTCGAAGACACCGCCGTAGCTGTGCTCCGCTTTCGGAATGGGGCGCTCGGTGTCATCGAAGCCACCACGAGTGTTTACCCAGGACTCTCGAAACGGACGGAGATTCACGGCGATCGAGGGTCGGCCCGAGTTGAGCAGGACGACATTACCCTTTGGGACTTTCATGATTCGCTTCCCGAAGACCAAGCGGTTCATGACGCCATGGCTAAGGGAGGCGACACTGGCGGCGGGAGTGATCCTCGAGGGATTACCCACGAAGGTCACCGCGCGCAACTCGAAGACTTCCTCAACGCCATCGAAACGAATAAAGAGCCTCAGGTCGACGGCAGAGAAGGACGGAAGTCGATCGAAATCATCCGAGGAATCTACAAGTCTGCGCAACTTGGTGGCAACGCCGTTGCGTTACCCTTACAGGATGACGGATGATCGAGAACAGCAGACGTCATGGAGGGTCCATTCTGATTACTGAGTCTGACCTCCACGATCGCGTCCTCGAACTCGGAACCCAGATCGAGGCAGCCTATCAAGGTCGTCCACTCACGATCGTCGCCGTTCTCACTGGAAGCCTAGTGTTTCTCGCCGACTTGATTCGACAGATTCGGATCCCGCACCGCGTCGGACTTCTTCAGACCAGCAGCTACAAAGGTGCAACTACCGTCCGCGCTGCTCTCACCACGAATGAGCTGTTTGCCCCGATGGTTCAAGGTCGTGATGTCCTCCTCCTTGACGATATTTTCGATACTGGTCAGACCCTCTCGGCGATGGTTGATCGGATGTTCGACCGCGGCGCCTTGAGCGTGAAGTCGGTGGTGATGCTCCGGAAGCGAGGCCGCCAGGAAGTCGCCCTCGAACCCGATTTTGTCGGATTCGAAATCCCGAATGCATTTGTGGTCGGTTATGGTCTCGATTTCGACGACGATTACCGACACCTCCCTTACGTCGCGGTCCTCGACCCTAATTCGATCATCACAGCCGCCCCAAACAGTCCATGATGAGCCAACATTGTGCCCATTAGAGACGCAGATTGTTAAGGATGATACCACGTTGCGGATCGCGCTCATCAGCCGACGTTACCCTCCCTTGATTGGAGGTGCAGAGAAGGTCCTCAGCTACTTGGCCCCAGAATTCGCCGAGCAGGGATCGGAAGTCACTGTATTGACCGCGAGGCCGATAGGACACTCCGTTCCCTCGCTTGAGGAGGTCCCGACAACCCATGGTTCGTGCCGTATCCGTCGGTTGCCGACTTCCCGAGTCCGCGTGGTCGGGACTTGGATCTATATGAAGCAACTCCAAAAAGCGCTCGAATCGGATCCCCCTGACATCGCTTATGTTTCGATGCTGAAACATGATGCCTATGTTGCTACCGGAGTCGGTAGGCGACTCGGGTTCCCCGTCGTCCTCCGACCAGAAGGAGCGGGTGCAACCGGTGATCTTGCGTGGCAATCTTGGGGACGTTTTGGGCTGAAGATCGGGGAACGAACAAAAGAGGCCGACGCCTTTGTAGCAATTTCGAAAGCGATCGAAGAGGAACTACAGCGTGGTAGCTACGATCGCGCGCGGATTAAACGAATCCCCAACGGCGTCCCGATCTCTGCTCAAGCCTGGCAACGTCGGGAGCATTGGCGTGAAGCTCCCAAGGCGGTCTATGTTGGTCGGCTCGCCGAGGAGAAGGGTATCGATGTTCTGATCGAGGCTTGGCAAGCCGTTCGGTCACGTTTTCCAAGCGCAACACTCACGATCGTGGGAGACGGACCTGAACTGCCAAGCCTGATGGCCGGAGTCGGCAAACTAGGATTGGGCGACGTTATCAACTTTCCAGGGCCAACGGATGACCCCACCACCTTCCTCAGGGAGTCCGATCTTTTTGTCTTGCCTTCCCGAGAGGAAGGGATGAGCATCGCGCTCTTGGAAGCGATGGCGCTCGGGATTCCCCTTGTCGCGACGTCGATTCCAGGAAATCGGAAGTTGATCTCTGATTACAAGGACGGAAGACTCGCTCCAGTCGATGATCCTCCTGGTCTTGCACAAGTAATCATCGAGCAATGGTCCGAATTCGATCGGGCGTCTCAGATGTCCCGAATCGCCCGGAAGAAAGTCGAGGGATCTTATTCAGTAACCTCGGTTGTCCGTTCGCACTTGGAGTTCTTCCGTGACTTGATCGATTCGGCACAATCGTCGCAAAGATCGAAGCGGGGCACAGGCTCGTGATTCGGGTTCTTCAGATCATTCCAACCCTCGATCGATCGGGCGCTGAGAAGCAGATGGTCCTGCTCGCGACTCGTCTTCCCCGCGATCGATTTCATATAGAAGTCGCGGCGCTGACGAGGCTCGGACCACTTGAGGAAGATCTTCGGGCCGCGGAGATCCCCGTGACCTTGATCAACAAGCGCTTGAAAGTCGATCCGATTGCACTCGTACGGCTAACGAGGTTCATGAAGGAGCGTCAGTTCGACGTCGTCCAAACTTGGATCTTCGCTGCGAACGTTTATGGTCGTGTGGCGGCGCGTCGTGCCAAAGTCCCGGTGATCATTACCGCTGAAATGGCCGTCGATCTTTGGAAAGGGCCGGTTGAACGAGGGTTCGACCGTTACTTGGCACACTGGACCGACCGTGTTGTCGGAAACTCGAACGCCGTTGTTGATTACTACCGTGATGTCGGTATTCCCGAAGATCGTCTCGGGATGATCTACTCTGGGATCGGAGAAGAAGAACCGCCAGAAGTCGATCGGGCTCAGTTCCGGGAAGAACTCAACCTTCCGGACGACTCTCCAATCGCGATCTTCGTTGGACGGTTGATGCCGCAAAAGTCGGTGGGTGACCTAATTCATGCGCTCGACATTCTTCAACATGTCCGACCCGACCTCCGGACCTTGATTGTTGGAGAGGGACCAGAGCGCGAACAGCTTGAGATCGCCGGACGGGCAGCAACCCTCCTTGACCAATCCAAGGTTCTCTTCCTTGGTCATCGGAGCGATGTCCCTCGGCTCCTCGCCGGATCCGACCTCTTGGTCTTGCCGAGCCTCTTCGAAGGACTACCGAACGTGGTCCTCGAAGCAATGCGTTTTCGGAAGCCTGTCGTCGCGACTGATGCGCCAGGAACCACCGAAGTTGTGATTGACGGTGAGACAGGGATTCTTGTACCACGTCGATCACCTGCTGCACTGGCCCGCGCGATCAAGGAAATCATCGACAATCCACAAAGGGCTCAAGCGTTTGGCGAAGCGGGACGGGCGAGGGTAGAGGCTCAGTTTGGCGTTGACCTTATGATCGAACGATTTGCTTCACTTTATGAACAGATCTACCATATCAAACAAACCGCTCAAGATCCTCACAACGTGCGATGATCGTAACTCCGCTGGCCGAAATTGTGAATCCTCGCGAGCGGTCTAATTCCGGATCAACGCCGATCTGAAATCCTTGAGGGACGGAAACCCCTTTATCGATGATGGCGTTCCGGATAACAGCGTGACGTCCGACTTCAACTTGATCGAAGAGAATCGAGTCTTCGACCGTTGCATAACTATTGATTCGAACTAACGGGGAGAGGATCGAGCGACGGACTTGGCCCCCTGAGACGATCGTTCCGTTACAGACGATCGAATCAAGTGCTGCACCGACGCGTGATCCGTGATCGTGGACAAACTTGGGTGGAGGAATCGGAGCTTGACGGGAGTGAATCGGCCAACTTTGGTCGTATAGGTTGAGTTGTGGCTTCAACTGGATTAAGTCCATATTGGCTTCATAAAACGAGTCGAGAGTGCCAACGTCGCGCCAATAAGCAGGCGCCTCACTTTCTGGATCGCGGAACGGATAGGCAAAAACCTGATACTGCTCGAGCATCGACGGAATAATGTCCTTGCCGAAATCGTGCTGACTCTGAGTTCGTTGTGCATCCTTGAGTAATTGATCGAACATTACCCTCGTGTCGAAGACATAGACCCCCATGGAGACGAGGGAGAACTCAGGGTGATCAGGCATCCCTTCCGGCTCCGACGGCTTCTCGGCGAACCCGATCACGCGATTCGATCCGTCGATGTGCATCACCCCGAACGCCGAGGCCTCCGCACGAGGTACGGGTAGGCACGCGATTGTCAGAGCCGCACCCGTACGGCGGTGTTCTTCAATCATCGGGGCGTAATCCATTTTGTAGATATGATCGCCAGCAAGGATCAACGTTTCACGAAATGGCTCGCGCTCGATTCGAAAAATGTTTTGATAGATGGCATCGGCTGTTCCTTGATACCAGAGGTCGGCCAGCCGTTGTTCTGGAGGGAGGACCTCAATAAATTCCCCGAGTTCACGGGCCAAAAACTTCCAACCGAGATCAATGTGGCGGTTAAGGCTTAGCGACTTATACTGCGGCAGAACGAGAATTTTCCTGAGACCAGAATTGATACAATTCGACAATGTGAAGTCAATAATTCGAAAGACGCCCCCGAAGGGAACCGCTGGCTTGGCACGATCACGGGTCAGTGGTTCGAGTCGCGTTCCACGCCCGCCTGCGAGAACTATGGAGACAACGTTTTTCAACATCAGAGGTCAGATCCTGACTGCACGACTCTTTGACCAGTCCGGTTCAACATCTTTATTTTGCTCTAATGCCTCATGCAAACCAAGCGATCGAGTCCAAAACTTCAAATGATCTGCCCATCCTGACCCGGAATCGTCCCGAGTAGCGAGATGACCGAAGAGATTAAGATTCGTTGGCAGTGGTCTCGGTTTGAAGAACTTTCCGTCTTCGATATCGATGCGTTGATGAGACTCAGGCAGCGCGTTTTTGTGGTCGAGCAACAGTGTCCATACGTCGATTCCGATGGCCTCGATCCTAGCGCCTGGCATCTTCTTGGCTGGACGATACGAGAGGGCAGACCGTTTCTTGGAGCCTCCGCACGAGTCTTCGAACGGTGGCACAAGCGACCGGAAAATGCTTCGTTTGGTCGACTTGTCACAGCTCCGGAACTTCGGAAACTACGGTTGGGAACGCCACTGGTCCAGGAAGTACTCCGTCGTTGTGAGACGGTTGCTCCCGCTGTTTCCATTTATATCCAGGCACAAGCGTATTTGAATAAGTTTTACCAGCGGTTTGGATTTGAGCCAATAAGCAGTCCTTACCTCTACGATGGGATTGTTCATCTCGATATGCTTCGATCCTCCGAATCGGGTACGGACTAAGGAATTGAGGAGCCGTTCTCGACGTACCACGCTGACCTCTTGGAGTGCGATCGTTAGTGGGTTAAGGTGGTCGGATTGCCACGGAACGGGCCTCCTCTCCACTCTGGTCCGGCCGTTCTACGAATCCGGCACCATCCGAGCACGGTCAGGAGCTGATCGATGACGACGCTTGACAGCGCCCCGCAACAGGCGGAGCGCGCGAAGCAGAACCATCCGGCGGGTCTCTATGTCCTCTTCTTCGCAGAGATGTGGGAGAGGTTTAGCTATTACGGCATGCGAGCCCTCTTGGTACTCTACTTAGTCAACAAAGTTGGCTACTCCCGAGAATCAGCACTCGATCTCTATGCAATCTACACCGGACTCGTCTACCTCACACCGATGCTTGGCGGTCTAATGGCCGACCGAGTACTCGGTCAGCGGAAGGCGGTCCTGATTGGCGGGGTCTTGATGGCACTCGGCCATTTTGCAATGGCCTTTGAATCACTCCTGAGTTTTGCACTCGGGATGATCATTCTGGGTAACGGGTTTTTCAAGCCGAACATCACCTCGATGGTGGGCAAACTCTATCCACAAGGTGATTCCAGACGTGATAGTGCCTACACAATTTTTTACATGGGGATCAACCTGGGCGCCTTTGTTGCACCTGTGGCGTGCGGACTTCTCGGTGAGAGCGAGCGATTCGGTTGGCATTATGGCTTCGGGCTCGCCGGAATCGGTATGGTCCTGGGTCTCCTCGTCTTTGCGCTCTTCCAACGGACTCTTGGTCATGCTGGGTTCCCACCAGGACTGAAACCACCGGCAAGCTTACGGATTGGCCTCAAGGATTGGGTTCACGTCCTGATCATCTCAGGGATCGGAACGGCTGGTGTTGCATTAGCGCTTCTTCCTATCCCTATGGTCATGAGTGCGATTGGAAGCGTCAGTCTGGCAAAAACGGTTCTTCTCGCGATCTGGATCGCGATGGCCTTTCTCTACGGAATCTTGATTTGGTTCCTCGCGCGACCATCGAGTTCAAGTTCTGGAGTGACGGAGGCCGGATTTATCGATCAGCCGATGTCCACCAAATCCACCACTGAGACGGAATCAACGAGTGATGAGCAGGGCGAGATCGAGCCGGGATGGCCCTTCAATCCTCAGCAGTGGCAGCGAATCATTGTCATTCTAATTGTCTCCGCATTTTCGATCGTGTTTTGGGCAGGATTTGAGCAATCGGGAGGGACGCTAAACCTCTTTGCTGACAATCAAACCAATCGTGACCTCCCAGGATTCCTCGGAGAATTAATCGGTGAAGAGTTCCCGGCGTCTTGGTTTCAGTCGATAAACCCGCTTGCAATCCTAATCCTCGCCATCCCATTCTCACTTCTTTGGACGAAGCTTGATCAAACACGGTTTCGGATCAATTCAGCGGCCAAGTTCGGCTTTGGACTGATCTTGCTGAGCTTCGCGATGGGCGTCATGTATTATGCGGAATCCACATACTCAGAGGAGCAGAAGGCCGGGCCGCAATGGCTTCTTCTTGTATACGTGCTCTTCACGACTGGCGAACTCTGCTTGTCACCGATCGGTCTCTCCTTGGTGAACAAACTCGCCCCAGCACAAGTCGCCTCGCTCATGACAGCGCTCTGGTTCCTCTGTACTGCTGCTGCCAATTACCTCGCTGGGAAAATGGAATCGATTGTCGGTGAAGGTCCAGGGCTCTGGAGCTTTCTCTTCTTCTTCTCCTTGATCCCCGGGATCATTCTCCTGTTGATGAACCCGATCCTGAAAAAGTTGTCTCACGGACGGATGTGAGCAAATCGACTCACTGGTTCCGCATAGGTACGACCGACGAGAGGAAATCACCCTTGATCACACGAATCGCACCGGTAATCACAATACTGGCCTTGGCCTTGCTCGCAACACGGGCGCTCGCTTCCGGACGACCGATGACCGTCGATGACCTCCTTGCCGTGAAGTCGGTCTCGGACCCACAAGTCTCCCCTGATGGGACACTCGTTGTCTATGTGGTCTCGGAAATCGATCGCGAGACGGGGAAGTCAAACAGTGATCTTTGGTTAGTCCCTGTCGCAGGGGGAGAACCCAAGCGTCTGACGACCTCAAATGCCGCCGACTCCCACCCGCGCTGGAGCCCCGATGGCACAAAGATCGCATTCGGTTCGACTCGGAGCGGATCGAGTCAGATCTGGATCTTGCCAATCGACGGCGGTGAGGCTGCACAACTTACCAAACTCCCGATCGATCTCGCGGAGCCGATCTGGTCCCCGACCGGCACTCACCTCGCTGCGGTCGGACGGGTCTATCCAGGTCTTACACCCAAGGAGACCGCATCGAAGGATGAAGAGAAGGCCGGAGAAAAGAGTTCGGCCCAGGTTTACGACCAACTAATGGTCCGACACTGGTCAACCTGGGACGACCACAAGCGAAGCCATCCTTTCGTGATCGATGCTTCTACGGGAGAGGCCAAGGACCTGACCCTTGATCTTACTGCAAACGTCCCTCCATTCCCTTTTGGGGGTTCGTCTGACTACTGCTTCTCCCCCGATGGCAAATTCCTTGCCTTTACTGCCGAACCGCTCCTGAACCACCCGTGGTCCACCAACACCGATATCTGGTTGGGGCCGATCGATGCCTCCAAGCCTCCGATCAATCTTACCGAAGCGCACCTTGGAGCGGATGCGCAACCGTCCTTTGCGCCGGATGGATCGATGTTGGTCTTCGTCCGTCAGGAACGGGCCGCATTCGAGGCGGATCAATGGATCCTCCACGCCGCTCGGAGGACCGACGATGGCATTGAGAAGCCCATCCCGTTGGCGGCGGGAATCGACCGACCCGTCGGTTCGTACGCGTGGGATGGTAACACAACCGATCTTCTTGCCGTCATCGACGATCAGGGGATGACCTCCGTCGTCCAGATTCCGACACTGAAACGGATTCAACCAAGGGTCTTGATCGAGGGAATCGGTACAGTGAACTCGGTCTCTCGTGCGGGTGAAGGCGGGATCGTCTTCGGACGTTCTCGGGCCGATCAGCCGGTCGAGTTGATCGTGCAGTCAAGCGAGGGTGAGCTAACACAACTTACAGCACATAACGCGGCGTTGGTCGAGGAGCTTGATCTAAACCCGGCCGAGTCCTTCACCTTCGAAGGTGCTGATGGTGATGAGGTCCAGGGATTTCTTATCAGACCACCTGGTTTCGATCCTTCGCAGAAATACCCCGTCCTGTTCCTGATCCACGGCGGACCTCAAGGCGCCTGGCATGATAGCTGGCACCCGCGCTGGAATCTCGGGCTCTTTGCAAGTCCAGGCTATGCTGTAGTCGCGATTAATCCCCGAGGATCGACTGGTTTCGGGCAAGAGTTCACAGACCAGATCTCAACGGACTGGGGCGGCCGTGTTTACGTCGACCTAATGAAGGGGCTTGACCACGCACTCGCAAACTATCCGTTCCTCGACGAAGCGCGGATGGCAGCGGCGGGTGGATCCTACGGCGGCTATATGGTGAATTGGATCGCCGGCCACACGGACCGCTTCAAGGCCTTGATCTCACACGCCGGTCTCTTTGATCTGCTGGGATTCTACTATGCTACGGAGGAACTCTGGTTTCCCGAATGGGAGTTCGGCGGGCCGCCCTGGAACGACCCCGAACTCTACCGAAAACTCTCGCCTTCGACATACGCCGACCAGTTCAGCACACCAACTCTCGTAATCCATGGCGCACTCGATTTCCGGGTCCCCGATGCCCAGGGGCTCGGAATGTTCACCGCCCTCCAGCGCCAAGGGGTCCCGAGTCGCTACGTCTTCTACCCCGACGAAGGACATTGGATCGCCAAGACCGCCAATCGAGTCTCTTGGTGGAATGAGTTTCATGGCTGGCTTGAGCGGTATCTAGGCGACTCACCCGAGGATCCGACAACCAGTGACGCCGACGAGTCGTGAGGACAGAAAGACGCACCATGAGTAGTGAATCGACAGGACCGGCCGGATCGATCGCCGACGTTGCCGAGCGGTTGGGGATTGCCGCAGAACACCTCGAACCGTTCGGACGAGACAAGGCAAAGATCCGGCTCGAAGCGCTTGAGGCAGCGGCGCAACGCCGATCACCCGGCAAGTTGATCTTGGTCTCGGCCGTCACCCCGACACCGGCCGGTGAAGGGAAGACAACGACCTCAATTGGCCTGGCACAAGGTCTCCACAAGATCGGCAAGAATGCCTGCCTGGCACTCCGGCAACCGTCGATGGGTCCGGTCTTTGGACGCAAAGGCGGCGCCACCGGCGGCGGAGCAAGCAAGGTTGAACCGTCGGACGTCATCAATCTTCAGTTCACGGGCGACTTCCACGCGATCACGGCCGCCCACAACCTTCTCGCGGCCGCAGTCGACAACGGCCTACAGTTTGGACAGTCGCGGCTTGATCCACGGCGGATCCTCTGGAAGCGTGTCCTCGACATGAACGATCGCGCCCTCCGTCGGGTCGTGATTGGACTCGGCGGTCCTGCGCAAGGAGTCCCGCGCGAGTCGGGGTTCGATATCACCGCCGCGAGCGAGATCATGGCGATCTTCTGCCTCGCCGACTCTCGTGAGGATCTCCGCAAGCGGATTGACCGGATCTTGCTCGGTTACACAGCGTCGAACGAACCAGTCCTGGCGCACGAGACTGGTGTCACCGGTGCCATGGCGGCGATCCTCAATGAAGCGATCATGCCGAACTTGGTGCAATCGACGGAAGGGACCCCGGCGATTATCCACGGCGGGCCGTTCGCCAACATCGCTCACGGGTGCAACTCGGTCCTCGCGACCCGGATGGCGCTGGGCTTTGCAGATTACGCCGTCACAGAGGCGGGATTCGCGTTCGACCTTGGTGCGGAGAAGTTCTTCGATATCAAGTGCCGGACTGCCGGCCTTGATCCCGCGGCGGTGGTGTTGGTCGCGACCGTCCGTGCCCTGAAGATGCACGGCGGTGTCGAGTTGGACGAATTGACGACCCCCAATCCCGATGCCGTCTCGCGAGGCTTGGAGAACCTGGAAGCTCATCTTGATTCAGCCAAGCATTTTGGGAAGCCGGTCGTGGTGGCGATCAACCAACGGACCGAAGACACCGCCGACGAACTCGCCGTGATCCATCGACTCTGCGAGTCCCGAGGCGTTCCGTCCGCCACGGCCAATGTCTTTGGGGCAGGGGGGAGTGGAGCGACCGAGTTGGCAGAGAAGGTGGTCGCGGCGTCGGCAACACCCTCGGCACCATTCAAGCCGGTCTATCCGCTCGAAATGCCACCGGAAGAGAAGATCGAGGCAATCGCCAAGACCATTTACGGCGCCGATGGCATCTCGATCACCCAAGGAGCCCAACAGAAGCTCCGGCGTGCAGTGAAGCAAGGGTACGGCAATCTGCCGATCTGTATGGCGAAGACGCAGGATTCGCTCTCGGATAACCCCAAACTGCGTGGCCGTCCCCGAGGCTTCACAATCACGGTCCGCGACATCGAGATCGCAGCCGGGGCCGGTTTCTTGGTGGCCTTGACGGGTGAATTGGTCCGGATGCCGGGCCTCCCCAAAGTCCCTGCGGCCGAGCGGATCAACGTTGACGCATCCGGGAAGATCACGGGGCTGTCGTAACGGCCTTAGCTCGTTTGTGACTCCTCCGGCACCAGCGAAAGAACAAGCATTTCGGGGTGGCGGAGGACCCGGACGTCAACCCGTTGGCCGACGCGTTCGTCGGTGAGGAGTCGGTGGAGATCATCGATGCCGCCGACGGAATGGCCGTCGAAGCCGACGATGAGGTCGCCCTCAAAAAGACCAGCGCGATCGGCAGGACCACCGGGTTCGAGGCCAACGATCAGGACGGCCCCATCATCGCGTGAGGATCGGCCGTCTAAGAGACCGGCAGGGAGGGCGACGGTCTGAACCGAAGCGCCGATCCGGCTGCGACGGACGACACCGTCGCGGATCAAGCGGCCGGCGACGAACTTGGCGGTGTTAATCGCGATCGCGAAGCAGATCCCTTGGGCGGGGAGAATCGTGGCGGTATTGACGCCGATGACGGTCCCGCGAGAGTCGACCAACGGGCCGCCCGAGTTACCCGGATTGAGGGCGGCATCAGTTTGGAGGACGTCATCGATCAAGCGGCCGGAGCCGGATCGGAGGGTCCGTCCCAAGGCACTGACGACCCCGGCGGTCACGGTCCCTTGGAAGCCGAAGGGGTGGCCGACTGCAATCGCCAGTTGGCCGACGCGGAGCTGCCGTGAGTCACCAAGCGCGGCGGCAGGGAGTCCTGCTTCGGCGATCCGGACAACGGCGAGGTCGGTCTCGGGGTCATCACCGACAAGGTCGGCGGGCAAGGTCCGGCTGTCGGGGAGGGTGACCTCGATCGATTCGGCGCCGTGGATGACGTGGCTGTTGGTAAGGATGTAGCCGCTGGTGGTGAATACAAAGCCGGAACCCCGGCCCGCCTGGGTCCGACCATCACGCCGGGAGGTCTGCCTGGCATCGATATGAACCACCGAAGCCCCGGCGCGATCAACCGCCGTCACCACGGCTTGTGAATAGGCATCCAGCAACGCCAGATCACTCGGGACCGAGACCGGAGTCGCTGGTTGTGCTGCCGTTGGTTCGGCGTGCTCGGACGTGAACGCTAACTCGTCACCCAATGCGGTGCTGTTCATGGGTTGCCTCGATTCTGGACTGAGGGAACTGTACGAGGCAACGGAGGTCGAGGGCAAGACCTCAGACCCAAGCCCTGATCAAGATACGAGTTACGTCGGGTCGCTGGCCGCTCTTTTCGCGCCATCGTGCCACACTCAACCATCCCCTTGCAGTTTGGCCAACTGGGGTTCAAAGATCTGGACCATCCTCGGGTCCTTAATCTCTCTGCAAATCACCAACGACTGCTCAAGTGACTTGATCGCCTCCTCGACACGACCAAGAGACGCGTAGGCTAAACCAAGGTTACCCAGGGCAGCACCCTCGCCACGACGGTCACCGATCTCGCGGGCGATCGTCAGATCCTGCTCGTAATAGCTGATCGCCTCGGCGACACGACCAAGATCCGCGTAGGCTAAACCAAGGTTACCCAGGGAAGCACCCTCGACAAGGCGGGCGGAGATCTCGCGGGCGATCGTCAGATGCTGCTCGTAAGAGCTGATCGCCTCCTCGACACGACCAAGAGACGCGTAGGCTAAACCAAGGTTACCCAGGGCAGCACCCTCGCCACGACGGTCACCGATCTCGCGGGCGATCGTCAGATCCTGCTCGTAATAGCTGATCGCCTCGGCGACACGACCAAGATCCGCGTAGGCTAAACCAAGGTTACCCAGGGAAGCACCCTCGACAAGGCGGGCGGAGATCTCGCGGGCGATCGTCAGATGCTGCTCGTAAGAGCTGATCGCCTCCTCGACACGACCAAGAGACGCGTAGGCTACACCAAGGTTACCCAGGACAGCACCCTCAAACTGGCGGTTGTTGCTGGCTCGGAAGTAGTGCAGGCTCTGTTGCCATTGGTCAATGGAACCGAGGGCGTCGCCGAGGAGGTTGAGTGCGATTCCCTTTTGAAAACGGCATCGCGCCAGGACGCCGGCAGGGATCGAGTCGGCCAGGGCGGGAGCGAGGAACGGCTCGACGAGTCGCAGTCCTTCCCGGACACGACCCCGGTTTCGAAGATAGATCTTCGCATCTTCGATCAAGTCCCAGGCACGGGAATACTCCGCTGCTTCGAAAAGATGGTGGCCGGCTTCGATTTCGACTTCGGTCGAACGCGATTGCTTCGCTTCGGCTTCGAGGTGGTTCCCAATTCGCAGATGGGCGGCCTGGCGGAGTGCGGGATCGTCACCGAAACGCTTCGTGATATAGCGCACTGTGGCGGGATGAATTGTGAACGAGTCTTGAAGATCGCGGCTCAGGGATCGGTCGATCCGTTCTACCAGTGAACTCTGGCAGAGCCGTAAGGCGAGGTCATCCACCTCGTCCGCCGACACATCAGGATCTCCGAGTTGGAGCATCAAATCCCAATCCCAAGGGCGACGGAGCAGGGTGGCCCGGTAGAGCATCCGGTGCGCCGGCGGATCGTAGACGTTGTCCCAAAGTGCTTGGAAGAGCAGGTTATCGCGTAGCTTCTCATCGACCTTGGGCAACACCGGATTCACCAGCGTAGCCCATTCGTGGATCAGTTCGTCGGTATCGGGGTCGATCAGCGGCTGCCATTTCTTGCCACGCCGCTGGTGTCGCTTCAAGGTCGCCTTAATCAAATCATCGCTGAATTCCACCGCCCTAGGATGACCGTCGAGTGCGGCGACCAGTCGCGCCCTGGTTGGCAACGAGAGTTCCCGGAGCGACGGAAACCAGCCCATCATCCGAAACAACTCCGATGGCGGCATCGCTCCCACCGGCAGCAGTCCGTCACCAAAGTCCTCATGGTCGTAGCGACAACTCGCGACCAAGTGCATCTTGTCGCCCGAACCGCGGGCTGACTCCTCCAATCGTTTCCAAATCTGCCGAAGACTCTCCGACTTCCAGGATGCAAACTCGGCATCCCTCGCTTCCTCGGGACCAATCATCAACGATTCTAGGTTGTCGACATAAACGATGAGGCGGTCAACATTTTCCAATAAGATGCGGAAATGAATCAAGAACTGTTCGGTTGGATCACTAATCTTCAGATCAACCGCTTTCGTCAGTTCATCCCAGTCGAGATCCTTGTGCTCACGACAATACTTGAGCAACTGATTGAGCAGATCAGTCGCGATCGGATCCTCTCCTTGAGTCGCTTTCTCCGCTTGGTCAGCCCAGAAAATCAACCAGGATTCAGGCGGCCCCAGCAGCCGGAGTGCCTTCAACGCCAAGGTCGATTTCCCCAACCCACCAAGCCCTTGAAAGACGATCGTGCGTTTGCCGTCCTTGATCATCTTCCGGAGCTGATGCCGCTCAACCCGCCGCCCAATAAAGCCCTGGTCGAGGATCCCGAAGCGGTCGAGGTCGAGGAAGATCCGCTTCGGCGGTGTCTCCTGCTCCAGTCGGTTTCTTGCCGACTCCGACCTGACACTGAGTGGCCGATCGGGTCCATCCTGATAGAGAACCAACTGCGACCACGCAAACGGCGCGGGGTCGACCGGTCTTCGATCGCCCCCCGCCTCCTTAGTCTGTAAGTTCCCCACCTCTTTCGGTTGCTGCGCCAACGCCAACCGTGCCATCCGAGCCGCAAACGTGGTGGTCTTCCCCTCCGCGACCGCCTGGTAGAACGCCTCTTCTGCCATCGTTGACTTTACGTCCAGAATTGGCCCCGCATAGCCGACCACCTGGCATGCTCCCGCTCGATGCAGCCCGACGGCGACCGACTCCAGCGGCGTCGGCTTTTTTTCCTTGGACTGACCCGCCTCCTGCCCGAAGCAACTCGCCAAGTAGAAGAACGGCGGGATCGCGTTCTGTTCTGACTCCCTTTTGAAGGTCTCGACCAAACTCTTGAGTTTGACGTATTCCTCGCCGCCTTCGTCATTCTCAAAGATCAATAAGCCGGGCGCTCCATGACCAGAAAAATGAACCCCGACCGTCCGTTCTGTCAGTCCTGGTGCTTGCTTCTGCTCTTCTTTTGTCAATTGTCGGGCTGAGTCGACGGCGTTGACCATGTCGTCGAGGGTCCCGAGGTCGGTCATCTCGATCCGCGAGCGGCCTGTCAAAGCACGGACGATCCGATAGCTTTCCCCCTCATAATCCAAGCCGCTCCCCACGGGCGCCGCGACATGGACCACCAGCTTGAACGGGACTTTGGGCTCAGGAAGCTGCGGTCTCGGTCGGTTGGGATCCTCATGACGGATCGAGCGGACCACATCAAGCAACCCGTCCTGCACCAGGAACCGACCGTCGTGCCGGATCAGCTCCCAAGGGAGGCCGAGCAGATCTTCCTGATCCCGGCCCCCTCGGATCGTCAGCCTCGGGACCGAGGAATGATTGTCGATTGCCTCCTGCAGCCGCTTTGGCTCCTTACCGAACAGCAATTCCCGGAATGCATCGCCGAGGACTCCCGCCAAGCGGCCCAACTCACCCCGCTCTACATCATTCAGTTCTTTGCGCCGGATCAGCCGTCGAAAGTGCCAGACGTTGGCCCCAATTGCACGATCGAACCAGGAAGGCAGGATTGTCGATTCGTTTCCTTCTGGTCTCGTGATGACGATCTTTCGGTCGTCGCCGTCAGTTGCCGAGCGGAGGTCAAAAGCCAACTCTTGACCGAACGTGAGACGCCGCGTGTCTCCCTCGGGGAGATGCTCGATTCGTGGTATTTCTTCCGAGAGTCGCTTGGCGACTTCTTGAGCGCTTGCTTCGGTTTCGGCCGCCTCGATCCATTGGATCGACTTCAGAATCGTGGGCACCTTGGCATTGCCCAACTTTACCAGAAAGACCCGCTCACTCGGGCCGTGTTCGGTAAGGTAGCTGGTCCACTCTTGAAGCATCCACGGTCTGGATTCCGAATTCTCAGAGAGGACCAACACCAGGTAGCGACTTTGACGCAGTGCTTCGCTTAATCGAACGACATGATTAACACCCGGTGCAATCTCCTCTTCATCAAAGAAGACCCGCAATTCCAAGACCTTCAGCGCTTGATAAAGCAATCGGACCCAAGGCTTATCCGGAGTGCCGTGCGAGAGGAAGGCGTCGTAGCTATTGTTCTTGGTTTGAGTGGACATTTGCTAGTCAATCCAGAGTGGCTTCAAATGTTTGCTAGTTCGCACGACACGTTCACGCGATCAAATCGGGTCGAGCTTATTATGGAGTACAACGACGGTTCGGTAAAGCAGGCGAATCAAAGCTACGGACTCAAATAGTCGTTAATCAGCCAGACCATTTGCTCTTGATTCTCTACGGTGGAGCCAACCACCTGGCTGACGATTCGCCCTGAGCGGTCGACCAAGACGAAGGTCGGGTAGTACTCGATGCCGAGCGCTTCACTCAAGGGACAGACCGTGCGATCGGGTCCGATTAAGACGTTGAAATTGGGGTCGAGCTTGCGGAGCACTCGCGCAACCTCACGCGGCTTCCCCTCGCCGTCCCGTTCGGCCGCGATTGTTACCACCTTAAGTTGATCCGTCTGGTAGCGGCTCTGCAAACCCGCGAGCCAGGGCAGCAGCTTAACCGAAGGCTCGTACCAGCTTCCCCAAAAGTAGAGCAGGACAAGTTCCGCGTCCCCGCTCTTGGTGAGGCGGAAGGAGTTCCCTTCAAGGTCGGGTAGCTCAAATTCCTCGAGGATTTGCCGCTCGTAATCAAAAGAACAGAAGGGTACGACAGGTCCAGATCTTTGGTCAGTTGTCGAGCGATCGGAGCGATCGAACCGTTGGGAGACTGCCCGCAACCATCGCCTCGGTCCGCGCGAGGGGTCTTCTTCGTCATCCTCAACGTCCGCAATGATCGTGTTCGACGTCCGGCTTAAGGCATCGACTGGGGCATCTTCAAAGGGCTGTTCCACATCCTTCCATAACGTCGGAGGCCCCGGAGGAATTGGGCGCGATGCTGGGTTACTGGGGACAAGATCAGGCTGGTCGAGGACGGGCTGGAACCCGTTCACGATATCTTCCCTAGTGGGAAAGGAGTCGTCGCTATATCCGATCGATCGGGAACGTGTCGGAACATCGGGCACCGGAGGAATCTGGCGATCTGATTCGAACGTCGGACGCGATCGCTGCCGATCGGACGCCAACAGCTCAGCCTCGTTCGGTATCACCGGGGCGCTCGGTCTCCTGTTCCCAGGAACGTCCCCAACGTTGGAATCGACAGCAGTCGGCGGGCTGAGAATCCGTCGGGGGGGCGGTTCAAGAATCCGCGTTGTCGAACCTCGTGCGGGAATCGAATCAGGGAGCGCTTCGCGCAGCACCCCTTCCGTCGGGAGTAACGGTACGCTCGACTCTCGAGCAATACTGAAGCCACCCGGTGGATTCGACTCTGACGAAGCAAGCGCGATTTCTAGTTGTTCCGATTGATCATTGGACCGTTCGCTCGATCGTGCGTCGAGTACGGTGTCAAAGGGATCACTGTATGAATCGAGTGCGGTTGCTTCGGGCTCGATCACTCGACTCGGTTCAAGGATCCCAGGGCTTGAGTTCTCCGCGATGGAGAGGGCTGGGGGTTGATCGCTCACGATTTGATCAGGGACGGTTCGCGGTCGGTTCGTGCCTAGGTCAGCAAATTGATCGACCAGCAACTGCCCCGCATCGGCCAGCTCGGTTGAATTCTCAACATCAAGAAGAGCCCGAGGATCCAATGATAATGATGACTGATCAGAATCGCTGGAATATTCAGAGGATTCCGGCTCCAGTGCCTGCAGCGCATCTGACTCTGGTTCGCTTGGGGTGTATCGATCATGGATCGGTTGCAGGGGCTCGATCGTCGACGGCTCCGCTGGTTCGTTAAACCCATCGACACGGGTTGAGGTCCGTTTGAACGACACTCCGGTTGAATCGCCAGATACTTCTGACCACGCTCCCGACCTCGGAGTCGTAGGCGTCCGTGGTCGGATCCGATCCTGATTCACCATCGATTCGCTTCCCAATCGCCCTGGCTGACCAGGGAGGTCCTCGAGATTCATCTTCCTTGCAGGACCTTGTGAGCCGACGAGTAGATCAATGGGTTCAGTTTCCGAGCTGATTAAGGGTGGCTCGCCATCGGTTGGTCCTTCGTCGAAATCATCACCAACTCGTCCGGTTCCATCCGGCGACAACCGGATCTGAACTTGATCAGGAGCTTGCGCACTCACTGCGCCGCTGAGTAATCGTCGACCGTCGTCCCACTCCGCAACGAGACGGTAGCTCCGACCCGGTTGCAAGCCAGAAAGTCCAAAGGTGCCGTCCGACTTCGTCCGACCGTCGATGATTCCATCTTGATCGGAGATTAAAGCGAGCCGCGCACCGGGTACTGGTTGGCCAAGGTCATCGAGAACGGCCCCTTCAATCCGTCCAGACTGAGGCTCGGATGCGACGACTGCCGGAGCCGACGGGGCAATCGTACCCGGTGGTGGGCCAACGGAACTCGAAATCCCGTCCGGACCTTCGGAGGAACGGGTCGCTCCCTCGACCGGTTCGGGCAGGCTGCTGAGACGATCGACGTCTCCGATTCTGGCGTTACGGACGGCTCCCGTACCTGGGACGCTCCGACAGCCGATGCTCCCCGGTATCGTGATTACGACCAATGCGATGGTGAGTCCGAGGCTCCCGAATCGCAAATTCTGGCCCCCTTACAAATAGCAAACAGGCGATGAGGGACCGATCCACGCTTTAATCCCTGCGCGGGACTCCCCTAATCGGACTTATCGGCATTCGAACCAACGAGACTCCAGATTTTTTGAGAGAGCAGTCTGAACGAACGGGCTCAATCGTTCCCTGCAATCTCTTATAGATTTAGCCCAATTGCGTAAACTTCCTCAGCATCGAGCGTTTTCTCGTTCGACTCAAACAAGGCTTGAACCGCTGCCCGGTGGATTTCCATCTTTGTCCCACCGACACCGATCGCCCCCCACGTCCGGAGACCGTCACGATCCTGGTCCCGATCACTGACCTCAACACCCTCGATCCCTGCGGGTGGAACGGCATTGAGATCGATCGCAACCTGCAACGAACCCAGTTGAGACCGGAGATCGTGAGGGAGGAGCGTCACCCCAGCAGAGCCTGCGGCAATAATCACCTGCACATTCGAATAAGACGTTACGCTTGAATCAAAATCGTGAGGCGACGCGGGTGTTGGTCTTATCCTTGTGACCGTTTGAATCGCGTCGGCAACCGCCTCAGCCCTCTCATGCTTTCTCGAGGACACGATCACCTCGGCTCCCTCACGGACTAAAAGTCGCGTCACGCGTTGACCAACCGGACCTGTCGCACCGAGGACTGCAGCCCGGACTCCACTCAATTGGCCACCCATTCCCTCACGAGCCGCCAACACGGCCGCTGCGGCCGTGGTGTTGGCGCCGTTCGGATCAAGGAGAATCGAAAGTCGAAAAGAACCGAAGAAACTCTCGATCGCAGCACGGTAGAGTCGTTCCGCCGTTGTCACATCCGCGCCTCCGATGAAGAGCGCGGTGTTCTTCAAGTCTTCCGGTCCTCGGGTAAAGAGGCCGCCATAGACGAGATCACGGACTTGTTCCGGCACCACGTTACTGTGGCGAAAGAGATGATCAACCCCGGAATCGACGGCGACCACCGCGTCGAAGATACTCGGTTGGGGGTCGCCATCGAGTTGGATCAAAATCTTCGGTTTCATCGGATTCTAACATGTTGAAGACGAATGTCGTCAAGCACGCGACCCAGCCATTCTCAGTTTCCGATTAGGCGAATGGGTGCTTTGCTTGATCCTTCTTGGTTACGACTTCAGCGACACCCGGTTCGCTTTTGAAGGCACGTTCGATGGAAAGTTTGGTTGCTTGGTAGTTGTAGTCAAGGATTTTGGAGTTGTCCTTCGCGTCCCAGTGGATGAAAACGCCGCAGACGATGCAGAGGTCTTCAGCCTTGTCTTGAGGGATCGTTCCCTCGGCGACGCAATCGGCGACTGCCTTGGCAACCGCATACTGGGCAGGACCAAACATCTGGACGGCTTGGCTCGCCCCTTTGATCGTAACCTTTGTGATCAGAACCGTAGCCGGCTTCACCGCCAGATTGGGTTCCAAGACGGCGAGGAGGTTACTGTGCCCTTCGGACTGAGTCGAGAGCGCGTTGGCAAACGCGACACCTACCGGTCCTGATTTCTCACCGATCAACAAGTCGATGTGCGCGACTTCGTCTCCGTCGCCGACAAGTGCTTCACCTACAAGCATGGTGTAGTCGCTGGCCATGGGTCCCGATTCTCCCGAGAGTTGCGAATTCCGAACCAAACAGTGGTTCCTGAGCGTGTCGGTCTCGCATCATAACAGCCTCCACTGGCCTCGCAAGAGTCCGGAGGACCCGCATTGAACGACTCTTGAGTGATCACGATGCCTGACCAGATCATTATCTTGGGAGCGAGCGCTCGCGCTGCGGCGTTTTCCAGCCTTAGAGCAGGACTTAAGGCGGTAGCGATTGATCGGTTCGGGGACTCCGATCTTCGA
This sequence comes from uncultured Isosphaeraceae bacterium, assembly GCA_964510225.1. Classification (GTDB taxonomy): domain Bacteria; phylum Planctomycetota; class Planctomycetia; order Isosphaerales; family Isosphaeraceae; genus CAZEAN01. Next base: position 122,027 of record CAZEAN010000001.1, on the reverse strand, counting down.
GGAGCTGCTGAGTATTTCCCTCTCGATTGGCCCCCCGTGTTCCAGGAGCTGAAATCGATCGTTGATCAGTTTCCTAGCCTCCCTTGGTTCTATACGGGGCCGTTCGAGAACCAACCAGAGCTGATCGGAAAAATCGGGAAGGACCGACAGATCCTCGGCAACGACGCGCTGACCCTCCGGAAGTGCCGGGATCCATTAATCATCGCAGAAACCTTGCGCCATTCGGGACTTCCATACCTCGAAGTAACCCGAGACCCGAGCAAACTCCCGCTCGACGGCACCTGGCTCTCAAAACCGCTGAAATCGGCCGGAGGATTTCGAATTCACCCTTTGAGAGAGCAACGTACCGGACCAGATGGAGATCGCTATTACCAGCGCAAAGCGTATGGGAAGTCGGGATCGGCCGTATTTGTTGCAAACCGTTCCACTGCCGAACTCATCGGAGTGACCCGACAATGGATCGGCCGACCTCGATCACCATTCGCCTACCTGGGTAGTCTCGGACCTGTCAGATTAAGACCGTGTGCGTGGCGGATCCTTCGTCGGGTCGGCAGTGTTTTGACCAAATCAATCGGCCTCCGAGGGCTTTGCGGATTCGACTTTGTTCTGGAAGACGGCGTCCCCCAAGTCGTTGAAGTTAACCCCAGGTACACTGCATCGGTCGAGGTTCTTGAGCTGGCAACCGGTCGTTCTCTCCTCGTTGACCATCTCCGGGCTTTCGGCCTGAATCCCATTCCAGACCCGCTCCCACCCGCTCCTCATCGATTTGTTGGAAAGTTGATTCTCTACAGCCCATTTGACCTCAAGATCCCAGCCGATCCACCCTGGCCTCTCAACAAGATCGGTGGAGACCTGAAGATCGCTGATCTCCCGCCACCTGAATCTTTGATTCACCGTGATGCCCCAGTGCTGACAGTGATCGAGCGGGCCAACTCCGTCACGAGAGTCCGTCAGCGACTCCAACACAGCGCTCTCACTTGGAGACGCTGGTTCCGAACCATTAAGGTTTGATGATTCGTTGTTATCATCCCCAAATCCGCGCCAGCTAAACCAACGGGGCTTTCATTATTTTGGCTTGCCTAAGTTACGATTGCGCAAGTCTGATTAAAAAGCTTCGTCTAACAATGAAGAGCAGATCTCATTTGAGATTAGGCTAGTGCTCCAGCATTGGTCTGATTACCTCTGTGACCAGGAAACATTCAGAAATGACCAAAATGCAAATTGTCGCTGCGGCTTTGATCGGCCTATGCGTTGTTCCTGCGAGAGCTGACGATAGCCACGTACGGTTCACGACGTAGAATATCCATTTGTTCAATTCCGACGACTTCGGAAACATCGATATTGAAGGGTTTGGAAACACCATCAATCCTGACGTCTTGCTCCTGCAGGAGGTTAGGTCAGCGGATTTGCTCGATGACATCAAGAGTGAAATGGACCGTAGTGGTCACCACTCAGTCATTTCCAGTTTCGACAGAGGTGAGGGGACGCGGGAGGTTGCTATTATCAGCAGATTTCCACTGACGGATGTTGTTGAGTACGACCCAACTCCCGAGGGTGCAGGAGACGGAATGTCGTTCGCTGAGCAGCCTTTGGACCACATCAATGTACCCGGGATTAGTGACGTTAACGTGGGACGAGGCTTCCTCGTTGCGCGGATCCCTGCGCTTGAAGTGATTGTGGTCAACACGCATCTCAAATCGTCACAAAAGAAATCTGGCAGGGCAGATCGCAAGAATGCCCAGAAGCGTGAGTTAGTCGCTGCTGCCATGGCAACCGTTGTAGCGGACCTCATTGAAGATTATCCAGACCACACCGTGATTGTTGGTGGTGACTTCAACGTCGGGATCCATGACGTCCGGAAAAACGGAACAGACCTCACTACAGACAACACGCGCGGCAGTGGAGATCGATACGATGAGACTCATGCAATCTTTGGGAACGGCCTGATCGCCGGACTCAGAATGATGGAACGCTGTGCGGGAATGGGAGGCACGTATGTTGGAGACGATAACGATCCCGACTTCCCACAAGCCGGTGCAATCGATGTCTTCTACGTCGATGGCGCCCACCCAGGTGAGTTCTCTCGGGGCGAACGCGCTACTGATTCATTTGGCTCAGATCACCTTGCCGTTTCGATTGAGATGGGCTCGGGCGTGATCCCACCGCCTCCTCTGTCAACCGACGTCCGGATCACAAGAATCTTGCCCAACCCGGACGGGCGCGATCGCGGCAATGAGACAATCACGATTCGTAATTTCGACAGTGATGGGGTTTCGATCGTTGGTTGGCGATTCGTCGATCGCGGTGGAAACGAGTTTCAGATCAGCTTTTCGAGTCTCCTGGAAGCAGGTCAAGAGTTGACCCTACGTATGGAGAATTTCGAAATGCCTCTTAATAATAGTGGTGATGAGATCTACCTATTCGACCGAAGTGGAACGATCCGCGATCATGTTTCCTATCCAGGAAGCCAGGTTGAAGAAGGGGAAGTGATCGAGTTTGACTGATTGAGTAGAGCATCTAATTCAACAATTCCTTCAAAAATGAAACGCTGCTAGCTCAGTCAATTTAATAACAAGCCGAGGCATATTTCTCATATACCTCGGCTTTGTATTTCAGATAGAACAACCTGCATATCGTGCGATCAGAGCGACTTTAAGTAAGCAATCAAATCGTCGAGCTCCTGGTCTGTCAGATCGCCCAAACCCGTCACGAAATCAGGAGCATGGTCCTTTTCAAGGACTTCGCGGAGGGTCGCAGCTCGACCGTCATGAAGGTAGGGATCGCGATCGTAGACACCAAGGAGCGAGGGTGGGTTGTAGCCTTCATAAACGTCTCGACGCGTTTCGAGGCCGACATTGTGGATCTTACCATCGGTGAAGTGAGGGCCACCGTGACATGTGTTACAAGCGGCTTCGGGCGATCTGAAGACGAGTTCACCGCGTTTCGCCGATTCAGTGAGTTCGCCGTTATCCAGGCGGTACGGATTCGGCGGGAAATCGAGCGTGCCAAGATAGGCCACAATCGCCTCGACATCGTGATCGCTGGGGTGCTTCCCTTGCATGCTGGTTATGAAGGACTCGATCATCGCCTCGTCAAGACTCTTCTGCCAACCATGCCAAGTCCAAGGGCCAGTCTCCGTGACGCCTCGAAGTGAAGGTACCATCTTCTTGCTGAATTTGGGCAAGTTCGAATAGTCGTGCCAGCCGTCGTTCTTGGTATCGAACTTCCCACCGTTTGTATGGCCGTCACTGTGACAGGTATTGCAGCTATACCATTGATTGTGAGACCGACGAGCGTCGTGGAAGAGAATTTCGCCCTCACGAACCAACGAAAGTTTCTCGGGGGCACCAAGACCGATTCGATTGATTAGACTCCCTGTCTCAGCATCGATAACTTGAATCGAGTCGTCCAAATAGTTCGCGACGTAGAGGGTCCGGTTGTCGGGGGCGAAGACCAACTCAGTCGGACGACCGCCGACCTCGATTCTCCGGAGGGTCCCATCTTTCCGGAGCAGTCGCGGGCTGATGAGGTCTCGGGAACCACCCGTCCGCCATGGAAGTCGATTGAGGTCGGTTCTGAAGAGGAGAACTTCATGCGTTCCTCCGGCACCGATCGCGATATAGCGCTCATCACCACTGATGGCGACACCGTGGACATCACCAACAGCATCCCCTTGCGGATCAAGCGTAAGCGTCGAGAACTCACGCGTGCCATCGAGCGCCACCCGTGAGAGCCGCTGACCGAGGACCCAGCCGAGATCAATGTTTCGATCGGTCGTCGCAAACCCCTTTGAGTACATGTTCACGACGTAACCAGTTACCCCGTCGGAGGCGATCGCAACCTGTCGGAGATTCTCACCTTGGATCGGGAGGGTCCGGACGACTTCAAAGTTATCGACTCCGATCACGCTCATGTTGGTCGATCGCGCATTACCGACCAGTAGATGGCTCCCATCCGGTGTGATTGCGATTCCTCGGGGCTCTCGACCAACTGTCACTCGACCAGTGACCTCGCCAGCATCGAGATCGATGCGGACCACTTCATTCGACACCCCAACGGTTACGAACGCGAGTGCACCATCATTGCTGATCACTACCCCCCGAGGCTCGGGGCCGACTACGATCCGGTCCGTAAGCTGGATCGTAGTCTCTTCAATGGCAAGGACGGCAACGTCATATCCGTACCAATGTGTGACGACGCCTCGAGTTCCGTCGGGACTCAATGCAACCCCAGCAGGTCGCTCACCCGTCTCGATTTCGTCGAGGATTTTGCCTGATTCGGGATCAACCATTGAAACAGAGTTTGACGTTTGGTTGGCGGTGAGGATTAGGCTCCCATCATTAGAAAGTGCAATCGAGATTGGTGATCGATGGGGTTCCAGCGTTTCCGATTCGGATCCTGTCAGCGGGCTCGGGCGGAGGTAGGAATACAGGCAGACCCCAAGCGCCACCAAGCCAGCAATGGCAGCGATTCGAGCGATCAGATGTCGAGACACGATAAGCGCTCCTTCGGAAGCTCAATCGAGGGCGGGTTTAGCAGTCTGGGGAGGTGAGGCCGATGTTCCATTCTTGTTATGAGCGTCGTGGATCGACTGGTGGGCCGAACTTACATTCGATCTACCACATCGATGCCGAGGAGATCGAGGCCGAACGCCAGGACCCGGCCGGTAAGTTCACAGAGTCCGAGTCGACTCATCCGGAGTTCGGACGACTCCGCCTTCAGTACCGGACATTCTTCGAAGAACGAACTGTAACAGTTCGCCAGGTTGAACAAGTAATCAGTGAGGATGTTTGGCTTCAGATCTGCCGCTGCCTGGAGGAGCGTTTCTGGAAGTCGAATTAAGGCGAGACCCAAAGCCCGCTCTGAAGGATGGCTGATCAGAATTCTGGGGCGTTCGGCCCGGATCTCCTCGGCGGTTGTTTCACCTTTCCGGAGGATGGAGCGGGTCCTCGCGTAGGCATATTGCAGGTAGGTCGAAGTATTCCCCTTAGGATCAACCATCTTATCTAGATCGAAGACGTAATCGCTCAGGCGATTCTGGGATAGATCGGCATACTTGACGACACCGATCCCAACGACCTCAGAGATTTTCTCCCTCTCTTCTTCACTGAGCTCAGCGCTCACTTGATCGACGACCGCACGAGCCTTCGCAATACCTTCGTCAAGGAGGGACTCGAGACCGACGACATCCCCCGATCGGGTCTTAAAGGGCCGACGATCTTTGCCGAGGATTGTTCCGAACGCGACATGACGGAAGTCGACTTTCTCAAAACCCCAACGTTTTGCGACATCAAAGACCTGTTTGAAGTGATCTCCTTGTCGACTATCAACAACATAAAGAAGACGATTGGCATGGAATTCGTCGTCACAATGTTTGACCTTGGCGAGATCTGTCGTCGCGTAAGTGAATGCACCGTCACCTTTTTGGATGATCATCGGTGCCTCAGTGATCTCAGTGAAAACGACAGTCGCCCCCTCGCTGATCTCGGCAAGTTTTTCTTTCTTTAATGATGCCACAACGTCGGGCAGCATGGGGTCGTAGAAGCTTTCGCCGAGTTGGACATCAAACGTGACGCCCAGCCGTCGGTAGATCGCGTTGAGCGCCTCTAGGCAGTGGGGCATAAACTGTTCCCAGAGTCCGCGATTTTCAGGGTCTCCAAAATGAAGTTTAGCGGTCTCTTCACGAGCCGCCCGCTGAACTTCTCGACCTTCTTCGACCAATTTTGTGATCTCTGCCCGCGTCATCCCTGAGGGACCGAAAAGCTTCTCGAAGAGTTCGAGTGCCTCAGCCTGTTTACCACTCCGCTCAAGTCCAAGGACCTTGTCAAGCTTTGGGCCGCATTCGTCAGCTCCCTTAATCTTCGAAGCAGCAAGTCGATAAAGCCGCGCAAGCTCACCAACCGGATCTTGGGTGTAAGCAGCTTCGTCCAGATGGTTCTTCCAACCCCAGAGGATCTGGCCAAACTGCAAACCCCAGTCACCCAAGTGGTTGTCTCGGATGACTTTGTGCCCCAGCGTAGTGAGAAGTCGAGCGATCGACTCACCGATCACCGTTGATCGGATGTGGCCGACATGCATCGGCTTCGCGACATTCGGCGACGAGTAGTCAACCACCACGGTATCGGGCTCGGTTACCGGTTCGACACCGAGGCGTTCGTCGGATGCCTGCTCATTGACGGCGGCCGCAATCCAATCATCTTTAAGGCGGATGTTGAGGAAGCCAGGACCAGCAACTTCAGGCATCCCAGCGAATGGTGCAAGATCCAGTTGTTGAGCAACGGATTCAGCGAGGGCCCGAGGATTCTGTTTGTTCGCTTTCGCAATCGCCATGCATCCATTTGCCTGATAATCACCGAACTTGGGATCGGTGCTGGGACGAACGGCTGCGGCAAACGATTCGGAGCTTGCTCCCTCGGGCGTGGCTTCTTTGATCCGTTTTCGGAGAAGTTCCAGAACGTTGATCATCGTGGGGGCTCGATCGAATCAGGGAGCGTTTCGGAGTGTCTCAACACGAGTCTGGAGGGAGTTAAGCCGGTCCATTCGAGGCTTCTTCATCGCGCCAGTCGATCGTCGGGGCGTCTCCCCAAATTTCCTCGAGAGCGTAGTAGTCACGGGCATCGGGAGAGAGAACATGAATCACGAAGTCACCATAATCAATTAATGTCCATCGACCCTCTTCCGATCCTTCAATTCCAAGCTTATATTCCTCAAGCCGCTTCATCCGAGCATCGATATCTGAGATAATTGCATTGCCTTGGCGTCTTGATGGCGTTGTCATGACCACGAAATAATCGAAAAGCGGTGTGGACTCGCGGAGATCAAGTACTTGGATGTTCTCGGCACGATTCTCTTCTCCTATCCTGGCACACTCTTTCACCAACGCTAACGCCTTCGCTTGTCGTTCGGGAGTGTTGCGCGAGACCGATTCTGGAGGAATGTCGTCCTGGATTTCATGGAACCGAGTATATCGCTTTGGCAATGGCGCAAGTGGGCCTTCAGATTGGGAGTCCTTTTCTCGATCGTTGTCTAATTCTGTCATGAAGGCACCTTAACCTACTGACGGAAGAAACCCGTGATGACACCGACAGAGTCGGCCGAGTCACGGATCAATGCGGAGGTGGCGGAACGGAGACACGTCGATTCCTGAATTCGTTCACGGTCGACAGCCTTTATCGTAGCGACCAGTAGAGATCTCGACCAGGATCACATGTATTAGTCGAGCAGGAAGTCTAATAAAGATGACTAGCGGATGTTCCAATCACGATACTGTCAGTAGCTGCAGCGTTCGTCAACTCGAGCAACTGATGTATCCCGGTTTCCGAACCAGGTACCACCCTCGTACCCGGTTCTGTTTTGGAGCACCCTTCGAAATGGCTCTCCACTCCCTCCGAGAGACTCTTGGCGGCCGTGGCCTCCGTGCTGAACATGCGAAATTGTACTTCAGGACCCAGGCTGACGCCGCTCTGGATCAATTCCGTACCTTTCGTGAAAACCTCCGCCGTGAGGTCCGACGCGGTGAACTCACTCCGAAAGTCGCTCGAGAGCGTGCGGCGGACGCTGCGAATCAACTCACCGAAGGACTCCACAAGCATTGTCAAGAAGCCCGGAGTACACCTTCGATTTTTGGCGAACGACTTGCCGAAGTATATAACAAGCGGCAACTAGCCAAAGCAACACCGACACTGGAGACCCTTCAACGCGAAACAAATCGGTTACTTCAAGCAAATTTGGTGGAACAGCAAATCCATAATAGGAATCGTGAATTCCAGTCGAAGACGTTCGAACGGCCAGTCACTGGGGGCGAACCCGCACCGACTCTTCGAGGACTACTGCAATTCCATGAGAACGCCAAAGTGTCTGGTGATGAATCTGCGAGGGAGTGGTCTCGACGCCAGCTCGAAGGAATGAAAGACCAAATCGTCAATCCTGAGGATCGAAAACGTTTGGAACAACTCTGCGACCTTCCAGGAAGTCTCCGGGCTGATCGAGTCTCTGAGGTGCTCTCCGAACTGGACCATCAGGACCCCTCATTGCTCAATCAGCTATCCGACGAAGTAATCGACTCGGCTGACCCAAATGCCTGTGTTGCACTCTACCTCCGAGCTCGTGAAGCCGCTGGGGTTGACGTCGACAACGAGCCTTGGGTGACCCACCTCCTGGGCCGGCTCGATGCTTTTCCAGACTCGGCGCTAGATTGTCTCAAGACTTGGGAGCAGGATGCTCGAACAGAAGAAAACCAAATGCTTCATCAAGAAGCAGAGCGGACCGGATTGATTGCAAAACGTGAAGCAGCCTTGCCGGGACTGCAAACACCCCAACCCCACGAACTCGTGAGTATCGATCGGATTGATCGACTCCCAGCCGTGGCTCCCGGAGAACAGATTGGTCTATCGCTCCAACGTCGCGGGTTCACTCCTGACGAGTATCGAGCAAGGACCGAACCCGAACAACTGCAAGATGCCGGTTCGGAACAGGAGGTTGTGAATGTCTCGGAGGTCTGACTCAACAATGTCCCAGACGGTTGTTCGTCCGTTACACTCAACTTTACGGAATTCATACGAGAATCAGCTGATGACCAACACCTCGATGTTAGCGACTGTCTCTCCCCAGCATCGGGAACTGATCCAAGAAATAGCCAAGTTCCCTCATACGCCAGTCACTCTTGACCAAATCGTAGAAGAACTCGGCGCCGATCTGGATGTTGTAGCCGATGAACTTGCGCTTATGGATCTTGAAGGATTGATTGATGTTTATCTGCTGCCAGAAGGGCCTGCGATTGGCCTTTCTGACTTCACGGTCCAGCACATCTTGGACCAAGAGTTAGTCACAGCAGAATCTGCCGTCGAATGCGTTGGATAACTGCAGAGAGACTACTCCGACTAAGCGACAGCCGACCGATTCTTCTGAGACCGGTCGGCTCGATTCATCTCGACGAGCGTCTCAACCCGTGTTGAGAGAGCTGCAAAGCAGTCATCCCATGAATGACCGTGGGAAACTCTCCGTTGGCCAGCTTTACCAAGTCGGTGTGCCGTATCAGGTGAATGCACAAGCCAGTCGATTGCCAGCGCTAAACGATTAACGTCACCGAACGAGACCAGGAGGCCGGTCTCGTCATGAGCAACTACTTCGGCAACACCACCAGCCGAGGCGGCGACGACGGGTTTAGCATTCGCCCAGGCTTCAAGAAAAACGATCCCAAAGGAATCGGTCCGTGACGGCATCGCAAAGAGATCGATTGCATCGAAGAAGTCTGCCTTCGAAACAGGATCTAAGGGCCCCGACTGGATCAACCACGGCTTCACAGTTGATGGTAGCGAGGCAGCGAATCGCTCGAAGTCGGGCGAACTCGTCCCGGCAAGAAGAAGCATGATCGGATCATCCGCCGGTCTCCTATCATTAAGCTGCATCACCGCGCGGACGAGGTCAGAGGTCCCCTTATTGGGGTCGAGTGTCGCGAGATGGCCGACCAACGAGCGTCCAGTGGGTATCCTGTAAGCCTCACGAAAGCTTGCACCATTTCCCCCAGTAACTTCGGATCGATTGTAACCCATCGCAACTCGCAGAATACGTTCGCTCGGAATTCCCCAAGAAGCTACCGCATCTGCTTCGAGCTTAGTCACTACAACCACTGTGTCAGCCTTCTGCAGCAGCCGGATTTGGTGAGGCATGGTGTAATGACGGTGCACACGATCTCCAGGTGTTGCCAAGTGGAGAAACGGCGTGATCAGGAGCGGCGCACCACAACGCTTTGCAAGTCGGTACGCCTCGTAGGAAAAGACGGTAAATGGGAATCCGACTGCAACCACACAGTCGTACTGCTCGCGATGCTGGGAGAGCCCGGGTAAGATTGGCATGTACGAGGCGTAACGGCACTGGGTTGGCCAATGGGGAACGAAGCTCAAGGCCTTTCCGAGGTAACGCTGGAACGGGAGATGTTGTACTGCGAACCGATGCACTCGTGCGCCGTCAACAGATTCAATGGGAGGTTCGGTCAATCTCGCGCGATCTCGATCCGTGAAATACCAGAGGTCTCGGGCATTACTTGTGAGGACGTGGGTCTCGTGTCCCGATCCTACAAAGCGACGGACCATCGATCTCCCATAAGTTTCTGCACCACCTATACAAGGAAGGTATCGATGTGTATACCAAGCAATTCGCATCGTCCCACTCACTCTGGCAAGGGTGCAACGCCGTATAGCAATCCCCTAGCGGAGAGTGCTCACGGGCTGCTCGACTTCGGTCATTCTGGATTCGCCCACCATACTCCGATCGTCGGAAATCAGTTGTAGACAAGTCGCGGCAACGTGGAAGCCATACTTGTCCTTCCTACGGTCGTCTTGATCGACATTCGGCTCAATCGCCTCACTTACGAGCCTGAGCGTGCTGACCCCACTTGGAAGTTGGAAGTGGTCAGAAAAGACCAAAAGGTCAGATTCCCGTCGACCGATGGTCCACTCGCCCAGCACATAATCCTCGAACATCAATCGAACTTGATGATTCGATCCAATCGATGCTACCTCAAAGGCAATCGCGAGTATTTGCTCGGGGTCAGGATTGTAGACTACGATCTCAGCGGCAGGACTTACCTTACAGTAGGTTTGCCCATTAAGCTTCCAACGATGACTCCACCCCTTGGTGGGAAGCATAACGGCTTGATCTGGACTCGGGAGCTGCCTTCGGTCCAGCACGACCAGTTCCTCATTCTCGACGATGATCGAATCTCGATAGCGATTGAGCAAAGGTTCAAGATGTACAGGGATACCATCGGTTGCTCCAGGCCATCGGTGTATCGCCACATAGTCGAAGTCGTGAGCCGACAAGTAGAGCCACATGTAACCATCGAATGTCGTGGATCGCACTAACTCGAAGCTCGCATTATTGGGATCACTCAAGTAGGAGGGCTGTTGCATGAGATCGATCCGGAAGGGTGATGCGGCATAGATCTCCTGGTTGTAAGGTTGATTCAAATGACCAGCGTAGCCTCCAGAGGTGAACCCTCCGTGGATCGACTGCCAGTAAGCCGACGTCGCCATAATCCTATTTGCTCCGGAATCGAAATGCGGAATCTCGAGGAACGATGCGTCGGGATCATCTTCCAAGAGTTGAGCATAACCAGCAGGGATCGGTCTGAGGGTTTCGGTATAAAACGGTCGCCTCGTGAGATCGGCAACAGCGACGAGTGATATGATTGTGAATAAAATCGAGCGACGGACACCACGACGCGATGCTAAGGTGTGCTTCATTCCGACCCCAGCCAGCACAGAGGCAAACACCACAGCAAAGAGATTGAAGCGTGCCGGAACACGAGTCATCCGGATTGGTGGAAAGACGTCCCATAACCACTCTGCAGGCAGTGAGATTCGGAATTCACCAATGTCAATGAACGGACCGAGGGACAACACGACCATTGCTACCAACGAGAGCCAACAATACTGTTCACTAAGGGCCCGTGATCGGTTTTTCCTGGCAGTGTGTAACAGGACAATTGTTACAAGACCTAAGTAAGAACAGAGTTCGACAGCGTGTGTACCGTGTCCGGAGGCTTCATAAAAATCGAACGGGTAGAATCCGCCCAGCAATTGATCTGGCATCGGAACGAAATAGGACCACAGGGGCGCACGATATGTATCATATTCGAATCGCGAACGACTCAACTCCAACCCGTGAACTAAGGCCCAAACCTGACTCGAGAAGAGCAAAAGTAAGATCAGGAATGAGAAGAAGGAGAAGAGTGAAACTGACCCGACTAGCTTCCGTAGCTCTCCCCAGAGTCGTTCTTTGATCAGATTTCGTACAAATAGCACCACATAAAGAGTAGCAGGGAAAATACTGAAGAGGGCGAAGTATGCCGCGGACATTGAAACTAATGCATACGTTCCGAGTGCACTTGCCAGACGACTCCAGGAAGGTATTCGAATATATCGTATCCAACAGACCAAGAAGAATGGGACTGCACCTAGAGTGATTAATTCTAAGTGTCCGTACGAATGATTCCGAATCGGGGTACTGACGACAGTAACGAGCCCCGCGAAGAGTGCACTTAATTGTGATCGACTGAGGTACCATGAAAGGGAATAGACCCCCAAGCCCGTCGTGACTTGGGCAATCAACCATATGAGATTGTAGATCAGAGTATCATTCGAAAAGACCTGTGAGAGAAGTATGTAAGCGAGTGATTGAATGTGTAGCGGTGTAAAGCGTCCAAACGGTGTTGTTGTAGGGTACTGGATCCTCTCACAGTTCCACGGAAGCCGTTCATTCTCGAGACAATCCTGGTACCAGTTCATCACCCAGAGGTGTTGTAAACCGTCGGGGCCTGATAATGGGAGGACCCGATTAAACTGGGTTACAAGCGGAAGTGTAGTCGCCGCGATCACCACGGTGTATAGAACACTAGCGAGTAGTAGTTCTAGAAGTCGAGGGAAATCGCTGGATGCCATCGCTGCCGATTCAACGGGAGCCTCTACTCGTTTTTCTCCTCGGACTGTGAGTTGAATGGTCAAGATCGACTTGCCTCACTCTGATGACACATGAATTCGAACCTTCGACGCGACGTAGGCAGCAGGAGTAGTGACTCGCTCGAAGAGCTGCTGTACCTCGCTTTGCTCCACTTCTGAATCAGCGATGAGGTGAATTTCATGTATTCCTTGCGAGATTCGGAACGGGAGACTCTTATGTGTGTGTGGTTCTCCGGGTCCGATCGTCCAGCGTTCCAATTCACCGTCTTCTGTTTGAAGACGTAAAGTCGTCGATTTTCCAAAGGTTCGAGCTGTTAAATCCAGCTGCAGTATGTTGCTTTCTTGGGGATTGTATAGCGTGATCGTCGCTTCAGTACGAGGTAGACGCACAAACCCCATCCGAGGTACGAATTCAAGTGGACCCCAGCCTGTTGTTGTAACTGCGGTCAGATGGGTTGGAGTCGGGAGTAGTTCTCGGTCAAAGATAGAAAGCTCAGCGTCCGAATAAATCAACGCATCATCGAGTAACGACATAATTTGGCGATGACGGAAAGAGGGATCGTCTAACCAGTTGTGGAAGACGATGTAACGAAGCTGTGCGGAGTTGAGGTACAGCCAAGTCGACTCTGCACGCGAAGCGTCGGTTTCAATGATGTCAAAAGCATTTCTTGGTGGATCAGTCGCCTCAGGGACAGTAAGCCAACGCTCTGCAAGTGGTGATCCCCACGAGTACCGATCATCGTAGGATCGATTGGGGTGTCCCGAGTAGCCTACTGTCGTTCTTCCTTGGTGTAGCGACTGCCAGTAAGTCAACCGTCCGTAGACAGCGTGGGCATCACCACTGCTCGACTGGGGTAGTTCTAGCCAATTCGCATGGGGATCATGGTCTAAGAGCCAGAGATATCCCAGTGGTAACCGAGGTAGCGGTGTTGCGTAGTATGGCTGATGACCGAGATCAACGAGGATAAAGAGCGAAAGTAGGATTGTTGCCCCGAGACTCACCAGTCTCTTGCGGGCCTTACAACAAGCAGCCCAGGCAGCCCCAGCAAGCAGCCCAGTGCAGACGGGGACAAAAAGCTTGAACCGCGCGGGGACTCTGATCAACTGAAAGGGGACGAACCAGTCGAGATCACGGAGCCATCCCGCAGGGAAGGAGATTCCACTGGACTTGTACTGTAGCGACGACCCTATTGAAAGAACGACGAGCAATAAAGCAAGGCTCCACCAGTAGTTCGACTTCCGTAACGTAGTCCGGCGATGCCACGCAACATAGAGGAGCAGGAGTGTCACGATCCCGAGGTAGCCAGTTCCTTCACCCGAGATGTTTGCTAGTTTGTAGGGGTCGAACGAAAAGAGTTGTGATAGATAGTTAGCACTTGGTGGGATCACGTAACCCCACCACGGCATTCCGTATTGATCAAACTCGGAGCGAGGTCGATGGATCGTGTCTCCCTCAAGGATTTCGATCAATTGCCCAGAGAATAAGACGAGGAGAAGTGGGAGAGTGAAGAGAGTGAAGAGGCCAGACCATCGCGTTCGCGAGATAAACCAGGAAACCCGATAATCCCTGGGCCGCAAGAACCCACGCCAGAGAAAGTATAGTAACGCCGGGAATATCCCGAACACCATAAAGTAAGCAGCAGAACTGGCAAGGAGTACATAGGCAACTGCGGCGATGAAGGCTCTTCTGAGAGTCGGTCGATCAAGGAAGTTGATCCAGGCGAGCATGAAGAGTGGGAATACGCCGACGAAGACAAGTTCTAAGTGCGCGTGTGAATGGATCATGACCGGACCACTCACCATGACTAAAAGCCCGGCAACGAAAGCGCCAAGGCGGCTCCTAATCATTCGACAACCGAGGAGGTAGGTTCCAAGGGCAGTCATTAAGAAACCAGAGTACCAAACTAAATTGTAACGCAAGGCGTCATTACTAGAGGCAAGTCCTGTAGCGAGGAAGAGGGCGGATTGGAGATGAAGTGGTGAAAAGTTCGCAATGGACGCGCCGGTTGGATACTGGAGTTCAGCGCAGTGATACGGGAACTTCCCTTCATCGAGACATTGCTCATACCACTTCATGATCCAGAGGTGCTGAAGTGGGTCACCGTCAGATGGAAGATGTGTGGTAATCGTTTTCGGATATGGCCAAGTTACAATGGCGATGCAAAGTGTAAAGGCGAGGACTACAACAACGGCCTGTACCCATTTCCTTTGCGGGACTATGGGACGAGAACAAGTCACATCGTCATTTTTGTGTTGTTTCATGACATTAACAGTTGAAACAGAAGAGTTGATGGGATTCTAATGTCACGAGCCATATCTACTCCAGATTGGCAGTTTGTCCATGTTCCCGCGCGCTGGAGAATTGCAACTCCGGAGTACCGTTTAAGAGTGTTCGCCCAACCAACTTTCGATCGAAAATGTAGACTCGAGAATGCTCAGGCCCTGCTCCGGGTGGCAATACAACGACCGGTGGCTCGTTACCGATTAGTGACCGGATTTGTCGACAGTATTCCCACGGTCCGAACACATGCGCCTCGCGGGCTACTACCCAACGCGCGGACTGATCCGCCCCAGCGTAAATCATGTCTGCAAAGGTGTAGCCGTCGAAGGTGCCGTAGAAGAGAGTCCAGCCAACTGGATCAACGACGGTTTCACCCGGCGATCGATTCTCGAGGAGCCAATCAGCTGCAACTCGATAGCCAATGTGTGCCATGTTTAGCGGCTGTTGAAGTCGACCCAGCGAAGGGAGTGTGAGGAGAACGATTGCGATTGGCCAGAATATGGGACCCAATCGTGTGGATTGATCCCATTTCCCTTGAATCCGTCGCGGAATTCGAATCATCTGAAGCAAACCATCAAGTCCAACGCTCGCTACAGGGACGAGGATAAGGATGGGAATCAGTGCATGGCGGGAACTACAGTAGCCTCCGGTAGCATAGAGCCGCACTAGACCTAGTATCGAAACCGCAAGTAGGACTGTCATAAAGAGAACGATTCTCGGTACTGCATCCCCTTCACGCCGTAACACATAGAATCCGATGGGAAGCAAGCAGAGAAGTGGAAAGGTTAGACCATCCCGGATCGATCTGTACACTTCTTTTAAACCAACGGCGTAGCTCCGAAAAACCGATTCTCCAGACTCCAACGGACGACTCCGCTCCACCGCATCAGGACCAGAGACTGCTGCGGTACCAAAGATTCGTGCGACTGCTGGCTTTGTATCAAACCCGCCTTTGGAGTGGATGTAAGGACCAACGACGAGGAGAGGTCCGAGTACCAAGAAAGAAATAGCGGCAGCCCACCTGGGCCAATGCAGTCGAGTTGCTCTCATTAGGGGCATGACTGCGAGCGTGAGAATCATCACTCCGGGTAACAACAGACCTTCTGGTCGGGTAAGATACGCCGCAGCTGACGCAATAACCATCAAGGGAAGCCAGCCAAACCTTCCCTCGGACAGGAATCGGAGCGCAAACCAGAGTCCCCAAGTCCAGCAAAGCAGGAACGTCGACTCGCTCAAGACGTCGGCAAAGACAGTAGTGGTAACAGGACAGAGGAATGCCAAGACAACTCCTATCCAAGCTCGATGAATCCCTCCGAGTCTGCAGTAGAGTAGATAGAGCGGAATGACCAGCATGACCCCGGAAACGATGGAAGCGAGTTGTCCGGCTCGTTGCCAGCTTTCTGGACTTGAATCAGCTGCATCCGAATGTGCCCCGGCGATGAGAATGGGGTAGAGAGGATGGTCGATCGAGTCGATCAAACCGGCATCAAGTTCCCCCGCTTCAAGTAGGACTGCTTGCCGAATGTATCGGATTCCGTCTGCATAAAGGATTGCAGCCCGAGAGGCTTTCCAAACGAGAAGCACTCCAGCGCAAACCATCAGAACGACGACGATCAAGCCGTGCTGCAGCCGGGTCATGACTGAACCCTTCCTTGGGAAGTCAAGAAGTTCGGACCTCCGTGATGCTCCAGATTCGAGAGTGTTTTAGCGTGAACCGAGTATCGGGTCGAGTGCAATCGAGTGATCTTGGCGAACGTGTCGGGGGGTTGGACAAGCGGATCCCTGGAGATTGATTCTGCAATCTCACCGACCTCACGTCCTAGGGGCCAATCCTTCCGGAATACTGTTCTGGCAAACTTGGAGATTGTAGCCCAGGCCTTGGTCTCCTCTTGATTGAATACTAACCAAGAACCAAGCCAGCGGAGCTGCGCTTCGACGAAAGTTAACAACGCCAACGCAGTAAATTCGAAGAACCCTCGGTGCTTCCGAAAATATAACAACTTGCTGTGCCGTGTAATTACGCGGAGCTTCGGACTAACCGATCGTCGCTGCAGTGGATTGAGGTGTGTCACGGAGACGGATGGGTCGAACTCGACACCCGCACCCAAGTTCGTGGCACGCCGACAACAGTCGACCTCTTCAAAGTAGAGGAAGTAGTGTTCATCAAATCCATTTATCTGTCGAAGGAGTGATGTCCGGATGAGCATACAGGCGCCGGTGATCCAAGGTACCAGACCCGGTTCGACTTTATTTATTGGTAGATACTTACGGCGCTGCCGACTTACAAAGATCTCGCGGATCGAACCAATGAGTGTCGGGAAGCTACCCACAGAGGGTTGAGTAGAGCCATCGGGATTCAGAAGTTGAAAGCCGACAACACTTGGTTGGGGGTGGGGACGTCCCTCATATGAAACAATCCGGCCTAGAATATCGGGCACAGTGGAGGGCTGGACCACAACATCAGGGTTGAGTAAGAGTATCCAATCGGAGGAAGAAGCCTTCAATCCTGTATTGACTCCCGACGCAAATCCGGCATTGTCTGGGCAAAGAATGAGTTGGACCCGAGGATCTCTCGAGAGCCAGTTGGGTGCAGGAGTGTCGGAGTTGTTGTCCACGACAATCAGCTCGCAACGGCCGGAGGAGACTGTTGGTCCGGCGAGGAGCGAGTTCAGAAGTTGCTCAGTCTCGGGCCAGGAGTTGTAGTTGACAATCAGAATCGAGAGTCTCGGTGCGTCAGGGAGGAGCGCTAATGGATTGGTTTCAGGATTCATCCGAACGCGGCCCGATTCCCCGGGCTCTCTCCTGCGACCGTTCGTTGGGAAAGACTGCAACCATCAGGTCGGTATGGCCGATGTTAACGCTTGAGCCGAATCGCTGAAGGTCGATTTCGGAGGCGATCCGCCGAAGACCGAAAACGAGGGCCCCTAGTGTGTGGCGATTCCGCTTGAAACCGATTGTTAATCCAATCTCCCCTGGATCTTTAGATGAATTCATCGAGAATCGGGACGACGAGCTGCCAGGGAGGCTTCAGCTCGGAGTCACGACTCAGCGATCGATCCGCCGCGCGAGTCGGATCTTGATTGTTAACGCTCGTAGCGGTGCCCGAAGATTCTCAAGGATCCTTGAGAACAGGACGTGGAGCGGTTCTAAGTTGGTCGGATATGTAGATCGGAATGGTCGAGGTCGTCAGATCGCGGTCCACCCTGCGTCGGAGCCGATCCCGGTTCTTGGTCCGATTGCTCGGCTCCGCGAGGCAATCGACCGTAGCAAGCCAACGGACCTCATCGTCGCGGGACCGAAAAATGTCCAGCACGCCAACGTCGGGCTCGGGTCGCTCGACCGACTTAACCTCCGCGTGCATTGGGTCGTTGATGACGAGCCAGAGCCAACGGGTGGTCAGGTCGCAAACGATCGTGCCACACCCATGAGATGCCCCTTAGATTGGTCCCGGGTCGCGAAACGGTCACTCGACTTTGTGGTCGCGTTGGCAGCATTGGTGATCCTCGGGCCGTTGATCGCCCTGATCGCCTTGTTGGTACTCCTCAGTTCCGGGCGGCCAGTTTTCTACACGCAGGAACGGGTCGGGAAGGGCGGGCGTCCGTTCAAGATCATCAAGTTTCGGACCATGGAGCCGAACGCCGAGCGCGAATCTGGCCCGATCTGGGCAGCGAATCATGACAATCGCTGCACTCCCTTAGGCCAATGGCTCCGCCAGAGTTCACTCGATGAACTACCGCAGTTGATCAACATTCTCAGAGGGAACATGAGCCTCGTCGGACCTCGGCCAGAACGCCCAATGTTCGTGGACCGGTTTTGCCAAGAACTCCCGCACTACCCACTCCGGCATTCGATGCCAGTTGGCCTGACAGGCTGGGCTCAGGTCCACGGTTGGCGAGGCCGGACCTCAATCCGAAAACGTCTGCAATACGATCTGGATTACATCGGCCGCTGGTCGTTCTGGCTCGATCTTAAAATCCTCCTGATGACAGTCCTCCATGTCTCCATTGGAAAAGTTGACTGGGGCGTCCCCCGAAACCGGAGAGTCGAACGTGAGACCACCGACGCTCTCGGTCGTGATACCCAACCACAATGGCCAGTGGCTCCTGAAAACCTGCCTCCGGAGTATCCGGCAACACCGTCCTCCGATGCCGCTTAAACTCGAAGTAATCGTCGTCGACGATGCTTCGACTGATGGATCAATCAATTGGATTCAATCAGAGTACCCGGATATCCTAGTCATTTCGCTTCAGGAGAACGTTGGATTTTGCAAGGCTGCGAACGCAGGTATCGAAGCCTCACACGGTGAATTCGTCCAGCTCTTGAACAACGATACCGAGGTGACTGCGGGTTGGGTGGAGGCGGGACTCGCACCGTTCGCTGACCCAGAAGTGGGTGCAGTGGCACCACTGACCTTAGTCCGGTCTGATCCCGAGCGAGTCGACTCGGCGGGAGACTCCTGCACCTTCTATGGACGACCGTCGAAGCGCGGTCATTGGGATCGAGCTAGCTACTGGGAATCACGAGGTGTGGAGGAAGTCTTTGGAGCAAGCGCTTCGAGTGCCTTTTATCGTGGTACGCTTCTTCGGAGCCTCGGAGGGTTCGATCCCGAATATGGCTCGTATTATGAGGATGTCGATCTCGCGTACCGGATTCGTCGTGCAGGCTTTCGATGTCGTTATCAACCGTCCTGCCGCGTTCTCCACGATCTCTCCTCGACCTACGACCATGGTTCACCCGCCCTTCATCGACGAATGTCACGGAATTCCGAGTATCTCTTTTGGGCAAATCATTCAATCAAATCTGTTGCCTTGGCATTGCTACCACGATCTGGTTTCCTGCTGGCACAATTGCTCTGGCGGATCCGACAAGGAAGGGCACGTTCCTATCTGCTTGGGAAGCTCGATGCTGCGACCGATTGGCGAAAGATTATGGCAAAGCGAGAGACCGTGCATCGAGGTCGAGTGCGTGAGTCTCCGGCCCCCAATCAAATGATTACATCCGGCTAACGCTGCTGATTGTGAAGGACAAGCCGAGGGTCTGCCCTTCACGGAGAGATCAGAGTACGACTGGAACGCTTACTTACTTGGCCGCAACGGCAGCTTCCGCCGCTTCGACCACCTTGGCTGCCGTAAGCCCATACTTCTCGATGAGTCCCTCGGGCGTACCGCTCTCGCCAAAAGTGTCACCGACGTTGACGAATCGGATCGGGACTGGGTGATGTTCTGTCACAGTCATCGCTACGATGCTTCCGAGGCCCCCGTGGGCAAGATGCTCCTCGGCAACGACAATTGCGCCGGTCTCTTTTGCCGCGCCAATGATTGCTTCTTGGTCGACGGGTTTAATGGTGTGCATATCAATAACCCGGGCATTGACACCCTTGCCCGCAAGCTCTTCGGCAGCATCGAGTGCTGGCGCAACCATGAGACCATATGCGATGATAGTCAGATCAGACCCAGCTTTGAGGGTGTTCGCCTTGCCGATGATGAAAGGAGCCGAATCGTCGGTATAGACCTTCGGGACCCCTGGACGTCCTGTTCTGAAATAAACTGGGCCGTCCAATTCGAGCATCGCCTTGGTCGCCTTCGTTGTTGAAGGTTCGTCGGCGGGAACGATCACCGTGAACCCGGGCAACGAGCAGGCGAGGGAGACGTCCTCAATTCCCATCTGCGAAGCGCCATCTTCGCCGATGGAGATGCCCGCGTGGCTCCCGACGACTTTCACGTTGAGTTTCGGGTAGGCGACTGACATCCGGAGTTGGTCATAACCATTGCAGATGATGAAACAAGCGAAACTGGAGATCACCGAAGTCTTCCCACAGGAAGCAAGCCCGCCAGCGATCCCGATGAGATTACTCTCAGCGATCCCGATGTTAAAAAAGCGGTCGGGATACTTCTTGCCAAACCACTCAGTCCGAGTGGAGTTCGACACATCGGCGTCGACAACGACGACGTTGGGGTGGTCAGCACCGAGGGCTTCGAGCGCCCGACCGAAGGCGTCACGGGTCGCCTTGCCAATCTCTCGGTTCGTCTTCAGCGCAGTGGAGGCACCTGCCATTGTGTTGGTCTTCCTTCTCAAGGAGTAAGGGCGGTCCTAACGAGGCAGGACCGGAATCTTCGACGCTGGTTCGTTCGGAAGGAATTGCGATGAGAGCAAGTAGTCAATCAATCGATGCTTCTTATTGCTTAGCCTGCATTAACCTCGGCGATGGCAGCATCGAGGTCCGCGGGCTTGAGTGGCTTTCCGTGGTAGTTGAGGTCACCGAGCGATTCGAGAAGCTTCAGAATCCCGAAGCCCTTCTTCGTCATCGAGACGATACAGGTCGGCTGATCCGTCACGGACTTCGCTTTTTCAAGCGCCGCGACCACTTCTTCCATGACGTTCCCGTTGATCACTTGTGTATGCCAACCAAAAGCACTGAATTTGCCGTCGATTGGATCCATGTTTAGGACCGACTCGGCAGCGCCTGTCTGCTGGAAGTGGTTCCGGTCGACAATGCAGGTGAGGTTTCCGAGCTTGTACTTCCCTGCCGACGCTGCAGCTTCCCAGACTTGCCCTTCGCCGAGTTCGCCATCACCCGTCATCACGTAGGTGTGATAGCTCTTGCCATCGACGCGGGCTGCTAACGCATGACCAACACCGATCGAGAGCCCCTGGCCGAGCGATCCGGTCGACGCTTCGGCACCGGGGAGCCTGACCATGTTAGGGTGACCCTCGAGTCGACTACCCAGCTTACGGAGGGTCATTAGATCTTCCTTGGGGAAGTAACCGGATTCCGCAAGTGCTGCATAGAGGACCGGAGCGGCATGGCCTTTAGAAAGGATGAACCGATCCCGATCCGGGTCTTTTGGGTTACTCGCCGAGTGGTTCATGAATCCGCCGAAATAGAGCGCGGTGACAACCTCGGTCGCGGAAAGCGAACTACTCGGGTGTCCTGAACCGGCTTCGGTGGTACTCTTCAGGATGTCGATCCGGATTGATTTAGCGCGTTGTTTCAGCTCGTCGATGTTCGCGGGCACAATCTACCCTCCTCTGAACCACTCGTTACACCGTTGCGGCATTCGAACATAAGCGTTCTGAGCGCTTGCCGAAAGCCCCTAACCGAGAATCTAAAGCTTCTTTCTTAATTATGCTGCAGCTTGTTCCGGAGGTCGACGCTTCGACTTCGGCTGGTGCTTCCAACGACGGTGGAGCCAGAAATACTGTGACGGATCCCGACGGATCAGACGTTCTAAGGCAGCAGTGTACCGCTCGGTAAGGACCCGGACCTGATCGGGCGAGAGATCGACGGCGGGCTCGATGATCTCTTCCATCACTAGTTCGAATTGGAATTGGTTGCCAATCCTCCGAGCTCCTCCGACAACAATCGGGGCGTTGAATTCAATAGCAAGCAGCGCGATCGCTTTGAAGGTCGAGGCTGGTCTGCCGAAGAAGTCGACGAAGACGCCCTTCGGACCAGCATCCTGATCGGCGAGCATCGAGAGGACTCCCCCGTTCTGGAGGACCTCGACCATTTGCTCCGAACCACCGCGTTTGGCGATCATCCGCTGGCCAGTCCGCTCACGAAACTTCCGGAGGAATCGCTCTAGATACGGATTATCGAGAACGCGAGCAACGGCATTCGGAGGAAAACCGAATGCACCAAAGAGATAACCCGCCATCTCCCAGTTGCCATAATGGCCTGATAGCAAAATTAAGGGGCGGCGATCATCGAGTAATCGCTCGATCACTTTTTCATGTCCTTGCAACTGAATATATCGTCGCCAAGTTTGCACGTTAAGGAGCCGAGGGATCTGGAGCATCTCCATGATCATCCGGAGAATGTGCCGATAGACCCCGAAAACCAACGCTTCACGCTCAGCACTGCTATATTGATCACCAAATGCATGTTCAAGATTTTCTAAGGCCACAAGACGGTGACGGCGGTCGATCCGATAGAGGAGTCCGGCAAGGAGATCAGCAACTCGATAAGCGAGTGAGATACTCATCATCTGTGCTAAACAGACAACGATCCGGACTCCTAGATAAGCGGCATAATCAACAAACGGACGACGCTTCTTGGCTCGGCTTGGCTTCGGGAACATCGAAGGTCGCCTCGTTTGGAGCGGGAGATAATCATACCGTTGGGGCAAGCAGTCGACGTCGGCGGTGTCGACTGTAGGCGAGACCAGCGCCAATCAAAACGCCCCAGAGAAGTATCGCGGCGGGTTCTGGGATCGTCAGGTCATCAACTGGATTCACGCCTCCGTTCCCTGAGCCGAGATCGGGATTATCGACCGGCTCGGAGATGTCTAAGAGGGTCAATGTGAGACCTTCCGTACCTGGTAGCAGAAGGTCGGCATCCTGAGCCGATTGGAGGCTTAACTCAAAGTCAAACGCCCCACCTGGTTCAAGCTGACCAAATCGATTGCCATCAGTATCAAACAATTCTTGGAAGGGAAAATCTTCAGGACCGGCCTCGGGGTTGGGCTCAAATCCGAATAATAGAAAGAGCCGTTCGAGGGAATTTCCACCGTCGTCAACTTCGTCACTGAGGAGAACGAAGGCGCTGTCGACATCAACTCCTTGAGAGCTGTCGAGTGCATTAAGGGGGGAGTCTTCGAATTCCATTCCGTCTGGCCCGATACTAATCGGGGGAACAATGGTCCCGAACGGGAGTGGTTCGAAGAAGGTCTCCGAGACGGCGGTTGTGCCATCGTTCGTAAGTCGGAAGTTGACCATCTCCGAGGCGGAGACAATTGAATGACTAGCGGCAACGAGAGCCACGAGCATTGAGCAGATGACGATAAGTCGGCGCAGCATGGGCGCGGTTCCTCCTTGACGACTCCAGTGGGCTCGCGATTACTCTGATCCGACGAGGGTTTGAATCAGGTTTAGCCCGCCTCGATTGCCGAGCATTGTCAAACGCGGACACGGTCGTCAGGTCAAATCCATGACCTGATAACCGGGCATTCGTCTCCTTGATTCGTCACAGCGTCTCGGAGGAGGAATGGATCAGAGGTGATGGAGCCGCGATCGAGTCATTGAGACCGATTGCGTCGCCAAGGCAACGGCACGATCTACCGGACTTCTGCAGTTCAAGGTTAATCGTTGCGATCGACCTCGAACACGCGGCCGCAATATTGCCCGAGCCGCGAGAACGGTCAAGAGTGAATCTCATGAATTCGACTGAGCGTCGGGATCACAGGTCACTCCTGTCATGGGGGATGGGTCCACGACCCATCGACCAGTACTGGGGGCGGTTCAAAAGACCGTTGGCCGATCAGGTTGGCTCACATCTTAGGCTCGGGGATCCCACCTTGGTTACCTGAGTCGCCTGCGACGTGTCTTCCTGGAGACTCTGTCACACCCCTACTATTGAACCTGTGCTGATCCATCGCGACGATACAGCACGACACCGCTGGTCGCTCTCGCAACGAGCGGCGTTGTCCATGATGGGCCAAATAGCTATTTCCATCCGAAATCCAATATATCCCGAACAAGTCGATATATGAGAAGGGCTGCTGTCGGGTCACCCGATCACTCTGGGCGGGCTCGACATCAAGACACTTCCGACGACCCAAGCGGGTTGAAGCAGATGAAGACGAAGCCATGAAGCCGGCAACAACGTCACCCACAAATACCGTAGAAAGTAGACCGTCCTGCCGCAACCAATCAGGTACGGTGACCTGACTGGATCCAGCACCTAATTGCACCAAACGATCCAAATGCCCAGCGACTTGACGCGGCCGCTTCAACAGTTACTCTAGCTCGTGCAGCGTAGGGAGTAGATGGAGACCTCCCTGTCTGCACTGGCCCCCACCAAACCATTTCACACGGAAGAGAGCAAAGTTGCTGGTATCAAGACCAGTACTGAATACCGTCGGGTCCTAGTGATAAACAGGTACGGCAACGGCTCCAGTCCGGATTTCGTCGTCGGTGGACCAGAGGGCGGCGGCGAGTACTCCGCGCTTCGTTATCACGTGAAGCCGGGTGACGAGCCACCTTTACGCACACAAACGCACGGGGATGAGATGATCTACATGGTCGATGGACAACGGAGGATTGGCGAAATGAGAGGTCGGACCTATCGAAGACTGGCAACTGTGTTATTGGTCCTCGCGATCTCTCCGTTACTTTATCTCGCGAGCTTCGCCCAGAACAACGAGCAGGACACTGACAGCTTTCGGACTGTGAGTGCCCGCTATACGGAAGATGGAGAGTTGATTCGACCGGATGGCTGGCGAAAGTGGGTTTATGTGGGGACGCCGGTGACGCCTCACGACATGAACAACGGTCAGGCTGCGTTCCCAGAGTTTCATAATGTTTATATCGATCCAGACAGTTTCGCGACATACGAACAGACCGGCGAGTTCCCCGAAGGTACGATGATTGCGAAGGAATTGGTCCTGGTCGGAAGCAAGGCGGCAGTCAGCGGCAACGGTTACTTCATGGGCGAGTTTGCCGGTCTGGAGGTCTCCATCAAGGACAGCGAGCGATTCAAGGACGAACCTGGCGGTTGGGCTTACTTCAGCTTTGGGCACCAGGCCGAGTATGCGCAAAACGCCAAGATGTTTGAGACTTCCCAGTGCAACGCTTGCCACGATGCTAGTGCTGATCAGGATTTCGTGTTTACGCAATACTACCCCGTACTCCGCGCGGCCAACCCCAAAGGAGGCAAGCCCAAAGACATGTCGATGAAGATGGATGACAATTCCCGCTCGATGGCCATCTCGATGCTGGGCGACACGACAGAAAAGAAAGACGACTACTCGGTTCAGTTATTTAAGTGGCTGCAAGAAAAGAAATATGGCAACTACAAAGCCGAGTCAGCAATCCATGAATCCGCATCATTCGCGGCACACGGCGATGTGCGTACTTTCGCCAACCAGAAGCTGGTTGACAGTCTTGAGGCCGGAAAAGAAAGTCACCCGGTCGGTTCGGTCATCGTCAAAGAGCTTTACAAGGAGGAAGAGCACATTGGATGGGCTGTCTCACTCAAGGTCAAAGAGGACAAGGGCGATGGGACCGGCTGGTATTGGTACGAGAATCTGAGCACAACCGACTCAAGCAAACCGGTGGCCGCAGGACTTGGTGCTAATCTCTGCACAGGGTGCCACAAAAGTGGTACCGACTTCGTGTTGACGAAGCAGATTCGGTAACGAAAAGAAACTCTAGTTTGCACTGTTCGAGAACCTGAAACAGTCGGGCACGTTGTTCACCAAGAGAGCGTTTCTATCGGCACGATCCGATGGTGACGCTTTTCGCATTGAGCCGTGAAGGGCTATCCGACAACCAAGAAGAAGAACACTACGTCATCGACATCATCTTGAAGAAAATCTATGAACTCGAAGCAGTTGAGGTACTTGAAGCAGTTCTGAAGTCTGCGCAGACTGAAGTTCTCAATGTAAGAACGTTCGATTCGGGCAAAGCCGCCGCGCAGCTCAAGGCTTCTAGCTCAACTTGAGAGGTCCTCATGATTCATCATGTCAACGGAATGGGGAACGGTACCTGCAGCCGTCGAACCTTCTTAGTTGCTTCAGGTTTGGGATATGCCGGCTTGCACTTCGGTCCGCCCAATTCAACCCGCGCAGGTGCAGTCCCGTCGAATCCAAAGAGAACCAGCAAGGCAAGTTCGACAATCTTGTTCTTTCTCTGTGGTGGTGCTTCGCATCTAGACACTTGGGACATGAAGCCAGACGCTCCCGCAGAATTTCGAGGGCCTTTTCGACCGATTCCGACTTCGAGCTCAGCGGTCCGGCTCTCCGAACACCTTCCACTCTTGGCCAAACAGGCAGATCATCTCGGAGTGGTCAATTCCGTGGGTGCGACGGTCTCAACAAACGATCACCACGCAGGTTACTACTACAACCTCACCGGTCATCAGCCTGATCCCTCCTTCCTCACCCTCGGCAATGACCGCACTCCGCAGGCAGACGACTGGCCGTTCATGGGAACCGTCGTTGGATCTCGGCGACCACCACACCCGCAATTAGTGAACACCATCACCCTTCCGCACAAGCCGAGTCGGGCCCCCTACACACGACCAGGACAGTTCGCGGCTCGGCTTGGGATCGAGCACAATCCCCTCTATGTGATAGGAGATCGGACGAAGCCACTCTCGTTCCAAGTGCCCGCCCTTACGATTCAAGCTGAAGTCGATCCGCCCCGGTTGCTTGCCAGACGGGATTTGCTCTCAGCAGTCGACCACGCCCGACGCGACCTCGATCAAGCTTCTGCAGTACAGACTTACGGCGCTCTTGAAGACAAGGCACTCTCGCTCCTCTCATCGTCTCGGACTACACAAGCCTTTGATCTCTCGGAGGAACCGGAAGCGATCCGGGCACGGTACGGTGAGACGGTGAACGGGATGAGTCTCTTGATGGCTCGGAGGCTCGTGGAAGCGGGTGTCCCCTTCATCACAGTCTTCTGGATGGAAGATCGCGAGATCGCCAATAAATGCAAGAGTGCTGGCGGTTGGGACACACATGGGAACAACTTCAATTGCTTGAAGGACTCGCTCCTTCCTGAGTTTGATCGTGCGTTTTCGGGACTCCTCAGCGACCTTCACGACCGCCAACTGTTAAAGGAAACCCTGGTATTAGTGACGAGTGAGATGGGGAGGAAACCACGGATTGGTGACCCTCGATCAGGTGGAGTGTCAGGTGCCGGTCGAGACCACTGGACTCACTGCCTAAGTGTGTTGTTCGCCGGTGGTGGGATCCGAGGTGGCCAGACGTACGGCAGTAGCGATCGCTTTGGTGCCTATCCCGCAGAGCATCCACTTACACCGGCAGACGTCACACAGACGGTCTACCAGGCGATGGGCATCACCGATCTCGAAGCAACCGACATTGAAGGTCGCCGCTTCAGCCTTCTTTCAGAAGGTGCGCCGATCCAGGACCTCTTCTGAGCATCTAGAGTTCCCGGACCTTCAACACTGGAGCAATGATCTAGGACAAGCTATCGGGATTCCATGGACTCGAAGACAGCGCTGGCGTTGGTACAAATGCTAACCAGCACCTTATGGTTTCTCGGCGTTGTCCTCTTGGTGTTTCTTGGATCCTGGATCTACTATCCCGCGCTTATGGTCCGTCGTCCCGTCAGGGACTCTATTTTGACATTAACGATCGGTGTCGTCTGTGTGGTCCCATTGATTGTTCCCCCAGCGCTTCGCTTCACGCGCTGGCTTTCGGCAATTGTGGCCGTGATGGGCACACTTCACCTGGTCGACATCCATCTTGGAAGCTGTCAAGGGAGGCGGCCAAGTCCTCAGCGTTTTGCACTTCTCTTAGTAAAGATGATCGGTTTTGTCGAGCGATCACCCAAATCTTGGAGTAAGCTATCGGGCACAGATGAACGACGTAAGTTCCTGATCTGTACTTTTCGGTTTCTGGTCGGTTTGCTGATGTTCATACTCTGCTATCGAGTTGACTGGACTCAGGCGCTCTTCTTGGTCGAGCACACTGTAAAGGTGGGAATACTGTTCCTCTGGCTCGTCCCCGCTACGAATGCGCTGGCTTCACTGGTCAGGTTAACGGGCGGTGCCGGACTCGACATCATGCGGAACCCTGCGGCAGCCTACTCACCCGCCGATTTTTGGCGACGTTACAATCGCCCTCTCAATCACTTCTTCAGTGAAAATGTGTACCGACTATTGGGAGGAATCGAGAAACCGTGGAAAGCCACACTCGTGGTTTTCATGATATCTGGGATACTTCATGAGTATGTGTTCTTTGTGCCCATCGGACAGGTCCAAGGAATTCAACTACTGTTCTTTCTCATCCAGGGTGTCGCCGTCGCACTAACAATAAAAGACCGGCCGCACGGATGGCGTCGCTACCTCGGAATTGCAGTCACTCTGGTCTTCAACCTCATTACGGGCATTCTCTTCTTTGCCAGTATGGGCCAGGTTCTCCCGTTTTACGAGGAAGGCGTTCTGGAACTGCCGTGGATTCGCAGATACTAGCAACAATCCTGTATCTTGAGCCGCAAGGTATCAACGACGCCGAATTCCTTAGTAGAATTCGACGGAGATTGAGCGGCATCCTTCGTGTCTTCTATCGAAGCTAGAAATAACTGGTTTTCAAGCGGATCAGCTCCCGTTGGTGGCCCCAGTGATCGAATAAACAAAATGGAGGAACGTCCAACTTTGTGCACTCGGCGAGCCGTGAATATTCAGCAGAGTTGGGACTAACCAGTGCTTTCCGAACCCTCTGACGAAGTGCTGGTTGAACGCGTTCTTAAGGGTGATCGGAGTGCGCGGGAGGATCTGTTCCGTCGCCACCGTGATACGTCATTTCGCGTTGCAGTCAGATACCTCCACAACTCAGATGATGCGATGGATGCAGTCCAGGAAGGTTTTGTTAAGATATTTCTGAGGCTTGATAAGTTCAAGGGGCAGAGTAGCTTTCGGACGTGGCTACACCGCATTATGGTTAATGCAGCCTTCGATGTGGGTCGAAGGAAAGCGCGGCGGGCAATGCTCCGACTCTCCGAATTCTCAGGGGATGCTGACGATGCCGGTACTACTCCGAGCTCGCCAGGCGTAGAGCCCAGCGTCGAAGACGACCCCAGTCATGGACTTCGACGTGAGGATCTTCGCGAGACGTTGCAGCAGGCTTTCGACGCCCTGAGTCCAACGATCCGAGAGACTTTTCTCCTCCATGTTGAGGCCGGTCTCTCGTATCAAGAAATTGCCGAGAGTCTGAATAAACCGATCGGAACGGTGATGAGCCGAATCCATCAGGCTCGAAAGAAGTTACAAGCTTTTCTCGGCCCGCTCGAAGAAATCCTCTGACTTCGAATAATGCCGATCTAAGATGCGTCATTCTTTATAGTGACTTGAACTCTACAGACCACCGCGTAGGATCCTAATTTCATTCCATTTCAGTTGGGTTCGCGATGTCTGCTAACCACTTTCATCAAACAAATCGAGACCGACAATTTACGTCTAATGGAGCCGTTCCGGAATCGGACCAGCTAGACCCTCTCGCAGTCTTGCTGAACACAAGCCGTGTTCCGCTCCCGAGTTCGGCCGAATGGGATCAACTCTGGGTTCAAATCGAATCCGAACTCGATCGCCAGACCGCGCTCGAAGAACGTCGGAAGTCGGCCGTTAGGATCTTCCGGTCTCAGTCAGGGATGATCGTTAAAGCCGTCGCGATTGCCGCCGCCGCACTCGTTGCCTTCCTCCTATTCCGTCCTTGGATTGGATCGGAGATTCCTGGAGTTACTTCTGAAGTTGACCTGGTCGATACCAACGCCTCAAGCCAGTCGCGACGAGCGATTGTGGGAGAGTTCGAGGTGGGATTCGGTCAGACGATGGTTTATGACGTCGATGGTGACTCAGTGATGGTTGTCAGCGACGTCGATCAGGCAAGAGCTGATCAGATCGACGAGTTCTTCCTGATGTTAAACCGGTTCGAATTGTACCGCCCCTTGATCGCATCGAACCGTGATGAGCCGAACCCCTTTGGATCAACAAGGTTGCCATGATCCCTCAACATGAACATCGGACCCAGCCCTGGTCGATCTGGTTACGGCGGTCGCTCTGGCCGGTCATCGTCGCGACCTTGGCAATTGTCTTCTTCATGACTCAGCCCGGTCGAGGGCGTACCCCGAACGACCCACCCGTCCTCTCCGGTCAATCACGACAAGTTACACTCATCGTTTTGCGGGCGGTACCGGGCGTGAGTACGGTTGATCCATCGATCGCGAGTGATCTCAATGCACTCCAAAAAGTCCTTCCTGACCACGGTTTTGAGCTTCTTGCCTCGAAGGGCGACCAGTTAAACCCGGGTGAATCGCTTGACTGCGATCCGCTCCCAGAGCGATCGCTCGAAGCAACACTGATCGGGCGGCGTGGCAGTGGTAAATTTTCGCTTAGACTGACCATGAACGAAGATCGTCAGCCTAAGCCGATTTTTGTGACTGACATCCGTACTCCCTTGAACCAATTGTTTTTCCTCAAGAAGCAGCTTCCCGATTCCGACTGCTGCCTCCTCATTGGAATTGGAGTTCGCTAGGGAGTCTCGGTGTTGATCTTCGGTAGACTCCTTGAGCGCACTGGCCATCCGACGTCATAATTGAGGAGGGTGATCTTGGCTCTCCGTCGAGGCTGAATCGGCTACTCCGGCCAACCTGGGGCTGGTCGATCGAGGAGGTGTGTTAGTGAGTGATTGGAATGACGCCGCGCTGACGGCAGTCCGAGATCAACTTGTCGAGCGACTCCGAAGCTATGGCCGACTCGCGGTCGCGTTTTCGGGAGGAATTGATAGCACCGTCGTGGCGAAGGCAGCCCAAGTCGCCATCGGCGACCAAGCGATCGCAATAACGGCCGTCTCCAACAGCCTCGCTGAGGGGGAACTCGAAGAAGCCAAGCTTCTTGCCAATCAAATTGGCATCCGGCATCGAATCATCCAGACTTCCGAGTTTGACGATCCCAATTATCGACGGAACAACCCCGATCGTTGTTATTTCTGTAAGAGCGAACTCTACGGACGATTGGCTGCGCTCCGGATCCAGCTCGACGTCGATGCGGTGGCTTCCGGGGCCAATGCGGACGATACCGGCGATCACCGCCCCGGGATGAAGGCGGCTTCCGAGAACGGGGTTGTTCACCCACTCCTTGAATGTGGGATCAGCAAGTCTGTCGTCCGTCAGCTCGCCCTAAACTGGGGACTTCCGACTTGGGACAAGCCCGCAACTCCTTGCCTCTCTAGTCGGATCGCCTACGGCGAAGAAGTCACTCCGGAACGAACCCGGATGATCGACCAAGCCGAGCGTTGGCTCCGTGCCCGAGGGCTCCGAATCGTCCGAGTACGTTACCACAAAGGTGATCTTGCCCGAGTCGAAGTCCCCCTCGAAGAACTCACGGCTCTTGCAGAAGAGTCCGTTCGCGATGAATTAGTGAAGTCATTCCGCGAATTTGGTTTTAAGTATGTCACACTTGATCTTGAAGGCTTCCGATCTGGAAGTAACAACGCCGTGATTGCCCCTGAAGACCTCGTCCGCGGGCTTACAGTTGTCTCCGGCTGAATCATCGAGTCCGAGCCGATGAATCGTGGTGCTCCAGTACGTTGGGTCAAAGATTGATATCTTTTCCCGTCGTGCTAAGACGATGGTTTAAGCTTCTATTTAGTGTCGCGTCCACGTCCCAACTTGGATTTCGTCGACTCCCTCTGGGCCGCCCGACTAAACCGTGGGACTCGCCAGCAACTCAAAGGACATTGGATCCGATGGCGACTGCAATTTGCCGGTGTGGAGAGCGACTTGAGATTCCAAGTAACGGAGAGGCGAAAGTCACCTGCCCCAGGTGTGGTGCACGTGTCCGGATCCGACTCAAACCAACCTCGGACGACGCGAAACACTTCATCCGATTAGTCTGCGGTTGTGGACAACGCCTCAAGGTTCCGGCGGAGAATCCACCGTCGCATGTTCGCTGTCGTGACTGTCAACGTGTGGTCGCCGTGCCAATCCGGAACGCGAAGGAACTCGAAGTGGGGACGGAGGAATTGGTCGCTACCGACCACGCTTCACTTGAACAGTGGAAAGCCTCCCATCGCGAGCGTGGGAGTCGGGTTCCGCGCGACGTCCCCCCAGGCGCAGTGACGGAGCTGCAGGAAGCTGATGACGAGACGATTCATCGGAGTGAGGCGGGGCTCCGCGTTTGTCCGAGCTGTGGGAGACCCATCCACCTTGGTGCGTCAGCCTGTCTCCACTGTGGACTCGATGTCCCCCGGATCTAAGCCACAGCCCCAACTCCAAGAATCGGCGCACCACCCTGTGATAATAGTGCACCTATTCATCTGAAGAAGACTCAGAACAATCGAAGCCGTGCATAATCTGACGGACTTCGATTTGGAACTGCTTTTTGACCCTGCAAGTGACCACGTAGACGCTCCCGAGCGTCATTCCAAGCTTAAGCGCTACTTGATCGCCAGGGATCTCCTCGAACGTCATCAGCGCAAATGCTTCCCAGGACGATTTGCTCACGCGCGACTTGACTCGAACCTTGGCGACTTCAATTAGTTCACGCGCGGCTTCGCGTTCGAGGCTCGTGGTTAAGTCATCGAGTGCAACCGTCGAATTCAAAAATGATCGGTAATCGTCCCCTCCGACGGCGCGGTCGAGAACTTGTGCTCGTTGGGTGAAATCATACCAAGCACGCCGCGCAACCGTCTTCAGCCAGCCCCGGAACCGACCTGTCGGTTGATACTTACGAATATGTTGTGAAAGCTCGAGCAGGATATTCTGCGTGACATCTTCGGAGTCCACTTCGGAGAGGTTCCATCTTCGACACCATTGAAACAGAATTAAGCGATACCGATCGACAAACTTAGACCAAGCGTCCGTATCCGCCGGATCCTGGAGTCGGCCGATCAACGTGTATTCTGTCGCAGGGATTGGTCTCGCCATGGATTCTATGGGGGGATGCCGACCTGATCCGGGTTTTGCCAATTGTTGCCTCGGACTCAATGCCATGCGGATGGCAACTCAAGAGTCCGAGTTACTTACTCCGTCACCTCTTCTTGTAAAAGCAGTCTTACCTGTTCAAGTCGTCTTTTTGGACCGGGAAATGACTTCTTCGAAATCAGTTGTTCGGCGATCTTGAGGAGTAGGGCCGCGTTTTCCCGATCGTCCATCTCGATGCAGAGGCGCGCGTAGTTCACGAGCAGCATTTGGAAATCGGACGTCAGAACCTCTTGGCCGATAATCGGCTGTACTTGTGCTGAAAAATAGCGGTAACCTTCCTCGCTCCTGTCAGCCCGAGGGTACATCTCACTGAGTTGGAAGAAGATTGTGATCGTTTTCCAATGCGTAGGCCCAAGGACCCTGGCAAAATCAATGCCAACTTGCTCCAGGTGCTCTATACAGCGTTCCTGTTGTCCGAGCCTCCAGTAAACCATTCCGAGATTCTGATGGGTCTCGATCGTCGCACGGTGCATCTCGCCGAGGATGCGTTTTTTCCGTTCCCAAGTATCTTCATGAATCTGTGCAGCCTCCTCGTACTTTCCGGTCCGTACAAGTGCCACAGCGAGGTTGTTTGCCGTCTTCAGGGTCGGACGACGGTCTGGTCCAAGAGTCGCTCTGAGGAGTCGGTATTCTTCCTCAAAGATCTCGCGCGCCTTTTCACTCTCACCGCTCTGCGCCCACAACACCCCAATGGTGTCGTAGATCGCAAGTGTCGTTATATGGTCAGCACCAAGGGTACGCTTGCTATCTTCGTAAAGAGTCCTGAGGTGTTCAATTGACTCTTGAGTGTTGTTTGGATCCCGGATAGCCGATGCGCGTGTGAGCTGAAACGAATACCAACGCTGTGGGTCGACCTCGTCCTTCAAGCCTTCTAAGTAGGCCACAACAGCCCTTGCCTCGTCTCGACGATTCAAGTCGAGTAAGCAATTCAGATAGGCGTGGTTTGCGTTGAAGTCTGCATCTGAATCGAGGTACTCGGTGTGATCCCCATAGATCTCAAGGCCACGCTCTAGATGTGGAAGCGCACGGTCAGATTGTCCGAGCGCACGCCACATGTTGCCCACCACGAGCTGGAGTGCTGCTTCAACCTGGGGGCGGTCCTCAAAACGGCCCTCGATCCCGGGAGCCAATTCCTGAAGAAGTTCAACGACGGTGAGATTAGACGCATTGAGGTCATTGTTGGCCGTATCAAAGAAGTCAGTGACGATGAACTCGAGAACTTCTCTTGTCACCTCATTAGACTTCTCTGCGACTTCAAGATTCTCCTCGGCCTCGCGTGCACTCGTTTCCGCGATCTCAGTTTTCAAACGGAGCTGTTGTGTGCTCCAAGCCCAGAGGCTGAGGAGCGCGATCAGAGTCGCTCCAATAATCGTGAGGAGGGAAGAGACAAGTCGATGACGCTTCACCCAACGATAACCGTGTTCCCAGACCGGAACCGGACGAGCCAGAATCGGACGCCCATTGAGGTAACGTTCTAGATCAGAGACGAGAGCTGAGGCTGAATCGTAGCGTAGTGAGGGAGCCTTCTCGAGGCACTTGAGGCAGATCGTCTCAAGATCGCGGTCCACTTCGGGGTTTAACCGCCTCGGTGCAATCGGTTCCGCGCGGAGGAGGAGGTCGATGGTCCCGGTCACCGATTCGGTTCGGAATGGCGGCCGACCGGTGAGACACTCGTAGAGAATTGCACCGAGTGAATAGAGATCGACTTTCTCTGTGGCCCAACCCTCTTGGGCTCGGGCTTGCTCGGGAGGCATGTAGCTGGGTGTCCCGAGGAATTCACCCGTCCGCGTGAGATGGCTCCCTTCATGGAGCCAGTACGCTAAGCCAAAGTCGGTAATCTTGGGCACGAAGGATCGTGTCTGGTCGGTTTCGGAGGCGGCTCCCTGGGATTCTTGCTGGTTGCGATGGTCCCCGAGAAGGACATTTGCCGGTTTGAGATCACGATGGAGGATCCCAGCATCGTGGGCAGTTTGTACGGCGTCGGCGAGGTCCCGGAGTAGTCGTGCTGCCAACCTTCCTGGGATCGGTGATCCATTTAAGTAGTGAGCCAAATCACCACTGCTGATTAGCTCCATCACGATGAAGACTCTAAATTCGACCATTCCGGTCGCAAAGACTTCAATAATGTGGGGATGTTTTAATTGTGCAGTAGCAGACGCTTCGTTGCGGAACCGTGCGGTGTGCTCAGGCTGGATCGAGTGGAAGACCTTGATCGCAACATCGCGCTTGAGTCGGAGGTCCCTCGCGCGGACGATCGATCCCGTGGCACCTCGTCCGATATCTTCCAAGAACTCGTAACCATCTAATTTCTTGATAAACGCCCGCGTGTCGGTATCGGAACTCTTGGGAGACTGCACCGTACTGTCCGGGTGTCCGGTCTTGCTCCCCTTCTGAAGGACCTGGGCTACTGAAAGCCAGAGATCCTCGTCCGTTGCGAGTTGCATTATCCGATCCTGACAGTTCGGACACTCTTGGAGATGCTTTTCAAGCTCTGCAACGACTTCTTGATCCAAGCGATCGTCGATCAAATCGGCGATGATTTGATCGGGGGGGCATAAGCGATTCTCGGAGAGTTCCGTAGACATCGATGACTCGTCGATCCACTGGAGGAGAGAAGCGAGACGATTGATTGACTTAACAATGAAGATCCTACGTCGCTCTTTGTTGCGAGAATCTCCAAGACGACAAGATAGGTCGATCGTCGAGTGGATCGCAAGGGAAGCTTAAGCCTTTCTCAGCAATCGAGCTCCTCCAAACCTTCAAGCCGTGAGACCTTTGAGTCGATCCCTACTGGTACGTATATGGAATGGAGTCCGTTGCATTAAGCAATTAATGGCCAGGAGGGTCGGCATGGGTAAGAACCCTGGCGTCTCGCCCCGTCGAGATCCCCTCAAACTTCATTCGCACTTGATGGTACTGATCGGATTGAGTGCACTGTTTCTCATTGGTTGTCGTGGAGCAAACGAGCGGACGGACTACCTCGCACCGATTTGGTGGCGTAGCAACCCCTGGGGTCCGAAAGCAAATCAAGCGCGGCGCGTCGGCGAACTACCACCGATTGATTACGATCGAGACATGATTGCGTGGGAAGAGTTTGCTAGGGACCATCTCCAGACCGGAGACATTCTGTTCCGCGAAGCGAGTGCACGAGTCGCTTTTGGGCTCGTTCCCTTCTCCAAGATTGCAGGTCATCTGGCCGACACACCGTATACACATACGGGGATCTTCGTCTGGGAATCCGGTGAGCCGATCGTATACGACACGAGTATTATGGGACCTCGGAGGCAACCCTTAGGGATCTGGTCCCTCGATAATGTAGGTCCGATCGGAATCAAGCGTGTCCGGAGTCCCTATCGAAATGCGATCCCCAGTGCGGTCGACTTTTGTCAGGAAGTGTACCGCTCCCAAATTCCCTTCGACCTCGACTTAGGACTCGGGGACGACCAGTTTTACTGTCTCGAGCTGACCGCCCGTAGTTTTGAAAATGCTGGACTCTCACTCTCTAGACCGATCAAGATTCGGAGCCTCCCTCGATTCGACGACTACGCGAATCTTTTCTTGATCGCCGAACTCGTCTCCCCACTCGATCGTGACCAAGAGATGTTTGTAAGTGGTAATGATCGATTTGGGATGTGGGCTAGCCCCGCCTTAGAAACGATCTACGTTGCACCGGATGGTCATCGTCCTCATCCTTCCAGACTCACCCGACTTCCGACGCCTCAAGAACCCCCTGATGAATCACCTTGATCCCACTGTAAGGGCTCAGAACTGGAAGAGCCCCTCAGCAATGCTCTCGACGATCGGTCTTCGGCCGGAGGGAACCTCACGTTCTTGGAGTTCTGGTGGAAGCGAGGCGGGATCACCCGGCTGTCCAATTGCGATCATTGCAGCGACGGCGAAGTCGTCGGGGATCTTGAGATCGGATCGGGCCTTCTCGTAATCAAACCCTGCCATTCCGTGGACGACCAAACCCATCGCTGCCCCTTGTAACGCCAGTTGGGCAGTCGCTGCACCGGCATCAAACAGATGGACGGGATTCGGTGCACCGTTGTTGCTGAATTTCGAGTGAGCGATCACCACGACGAGAACAGAAGCCTGATGACACCAGGACTGATTCCCCGGCTTCAAGAGTTCGAAGTAGGTATCCCAGTGCGGTGATCCGTTTCGAGCATAGAGGAAGCGCCATTCTTGTTCGTTCCGGGTTGATGCAGCCCAACGTGCGGCTTCAAAGAGTCGGAAGAGTTCACTATCACTGAGCGGTGCCCCACTCATCGCACGGGGAGACCAACGCTTCAGAAAAATGGGCTCAATCGGATGGTTCGCATTGCGGTGTGTGAGTGGGTTGGGCAACTGTCCCATCGCGTCTTCTTCCTTGGGGTAGGAGCCTCTTTGTTATTCGCCTTCGAGTTCGGCGAAGCTATCGAGGCAGGTCCGGAGGGCTGGTGCAAGATCGTCGAACCGTTTTGTTTCGACAGTGAACTTAATCTCGTACTCGTAACGATCGCCGCGGAACCGTCGCTCGAGGACTGTCATCGAAAAAGGTCCCCGCTCGGTCCGTGCCACCGTCTCGACCGCTGGTCCGAGGTTGGGTTGCTCGATGACATGACACCGAAGAACTTCCGCGTTCGGCTCTTCTTGGCGGAGAAGTGTCGGTAACCGGGAGGCAAGTTGGTCGGCGTCGAAGGTGCTCCGTGGTCGAGCGATAACGAGGAGATTGTCTGACCAAATCCCATCCGGCGGACCATTCGCAAACAAGAGAGCGATCTGACTGGGCGCTAGTGCGGGCGTCCAATCATCGGGAAGGTTCATTGCAAATCGAAATTCCTCCTGAGACCAGCGATTCTGATCGCCGTCTTGCAAACGAGCTCCCGTGTTCGGTGGTTGGAACCGAGCGCCCTTGATCATCGAGTCAAACGACTCTTTCGTTTGTTCATAATTTGGGTCTTTAGAATCAACACTGATACGAAAAACGTAGAGCTGTCGATCCACAATCTCTCGGACGGTGATCTCGCGCCAGAGGCCACCGAAAGGAGGCCTTGATTCAGTGATCGTCAGTAATCGCTCAGCGTCGTCTCTCTGGATTATCTCATTCTGGATCAAAGTGCCCCGGATCCGGCCACGCCCGGCATTTGAGTCAATTCTCGTCCGGTACTCCTCAAGCGACTCAGGTGCGACCCCTAATTCGACACCCACTGCTCCTGGTCGCTCTGGATCCTCCTGAGGGATCTGGGCAACAAATACGAGGTCGTCTTGCTCACGGACAAGGAGTTCCCACGATTCTGGGAGGGGACAAGTGAGACCGTACTTCGGTGATTGGAAAGTTACGTTTCCATCGGTTGACTGGTCCGCAAAGGTAGCCAAGCCTAATGCGGAGGATTGGAGGAGTGCACTAAGGATCAAGCAACATCCTGATGCTAACATCAGAGGACTCCAGCTCTGGAAGTTGGTTGGGGAAGAGGTCCACGACGATCAATAGTCTCGGATAAAATCTGCTGCATAGGACCGGACGTGCTTGCCGTTGAGGATGTGGAACGTTCGGAGTCGTTCAAGCAACTGACCACTAAATCGCTTCAAAGGTAAGTGAATCAATTTACGCCCGTGTCGGTTTGCGAGCCTTCTCCAGGTCGCCGGAGGGGCAATTGGACTCACCAACGCCACATGTTTCTCACGCGAGTGCAGTACCGCAGCGCCGATGAGTCGCTCCTCCAGCGTGTCACATCGATCAAGCCGGGGATCATCCCAGATCTCGATGATGGCGCGTGGGGGGAAGAGAAACAACGCCCCCCCATATTCTGCTTGTGCGATTCCGGGGCCGACCAAATTATTCATTGGGTTGGTCGCGAAGAATGCCAACGTCGATTCTTCCGGATGCTCGGCATACCAAGTCAAACGATGAACATAAACTTTCGGATCAGCAGGGACGTCGAAGAGAAACACAACAGAGTCGATCGAGCCTCGGCTGGGAGGGATTACGCGAACATAGAGATCCCCGGTATGCCAGTTCCGGAGAGTTTCACGGATATCAAGGCCATCTCGAAAGCTGGTGGAAAACTTCTCGGAATGAGCGAGGTCGGCACCCAAGATGGCCTTAGCTTGTTCGGCGACGTGCCGCTGGAAACTCTCGATCCGCTGGTCTTCCGGAGGATAGGAACACATCCCGTACGGATCCCAGCGTTGCTGCCAACGTTGGCGGTCAGGCTCTGGCGGCCTTGGTTTCAACTCTAAGGATCGCCACGAAATCGCCTGACCCGGAAGCCTCGAAATCATGGCAGCAGGGCCAAACCCAGGGACATCGGCTTCACCATTACCCATCCGGAGCGGTGCTTGATCCCACCACCAGGGTGATTCGTCCGTGTCAATCATCTCCGCATAAGGGTAATCGCGTGCCTGTTCTGCCAACGCAATCGCAAATTCATCACCAGCAACTTGTTTGGCAGCTATCAAGAGGCTGTAGAGATCTGGTGTTAACCGATGTTCGATGAGTGACAAGTTGCGCACATACCGCATCATGACCGCGAGAATCTGTGGAGTAATCCGAGCGGCGATTCTCGATCGATCAAGACGGAGTCGATCCCGAGCGGCAAGGACCATCTCCTTCACCCCATCGACGGAGAGATTGTCGTCGGGCGTCAGTTCTCTTCGTCCTCGTTCATAAAGTGCGGTCAGATATGGTAATTCACCAAGGAGGAAGATCAATGTCTTTGGGTCGACACGGCAGGTCTGCATCCGAGGGATAAACCAAGTTGGCTCACTTGCTTGTTCCGCACGACTGTAAGCGCGACGGATCCAAGGCCAATCTAAAATCGAGCAAACTAGTAAAATGTTGTTAAATTCTGATTCGAGCGCTTTGAGCTTCTCGGCGATCCAAGCAACCCGGAACTGCTGTTGACTGCCATGGTCTGGTGCGGGAATTGCGGGGAGCAGAGCCGCGGCGAATCCCGCGGCACGAACTCGTTTCAAGGCGTATGGATCAGGGAAACTCCGATACTCCGCTTCGAAGTTCGCTAGCTCTGGGTCGATAAAGGCCCGTTGAATCCGCTCTGCGAGGGCGGTTCGGATTCCAGCGATGACGGGTTGACAGGGATCGATCGGAACATAAGTGAATTCGTCGAGTTCACCGGCGGTGTCACCTTGAAGTACAACCGAGATCGAGGGTAGGGCAGTGACGG
Source organism: uncultured Isosphaeraceae bacterium (assembly GCA_964510225.1). Classification (GTDB taxonomy): domain Bacteria; phylum Planctomycetota; class Planctomycetia; order Isosphaerales; family Isosphaeraceae; genus CAZEAN01. Next base: position 81,666 of record CAZEAN010000001.1, on the reverse strand, counting down.
CATCCTCGACATCCTCCTGGAACGATGGAGGAAGGGGAACGGCAAGGCAATCATAAGATCGCGCCAAGAGTTCCTCACGGACCCGGATCGCACAGTCTCCCGACCCGTGAATCACCGGGATCACCTTAACCCGCTGCCCGATTGCCAAGACCTGATGAGCCGCTTCGCTGGCATTCATATGACCCGGTTCCTGGGCACGAGCTGAGGATGATCACCTAAGGTTTCAATAGGAGTCGTCATCGTCATCTTCATCATCGTCATCGAGGTCGATGTCAGGATGGAGTGGATCATCTGGTGAGAAGAAGAGATCCCCGAGCCCCATTGGGATCGACTGGCCTCCGAGGGCGTTCCGTCGGCGTTCTGCGGCAGCCTCAAGGTCAAGTGCTTCTTCACCGAGGACACACTCAATCGCCTCCCGCCAGGCGTCGTCTTGACTCAGTGGATGTTCCGGATCTTGGGCCATCCGTTTGATCGCAAATCGCAGAATGTTGATCCCGTCTCGCGGCGAGAAGTCGAGCCGAAGCTCGTGGGCTTTCTGAAGGAAGTCTACGGTCAAGGCAAGAAGCTCAGCGGAAGCAAAGGGTAGATGATACCTTAGGATTTCCATCTCATCATCACGTTCCGGAAACCCAAGTGCGAGCTGAGGTTGCAATCGGCTCAAGATATAGTCAGGAACTTCATAAGTCGATTCATCTTCATTCATCGTGACACAACAGCGGAACTCGGGGTGGGCCTTAATGGTGATTCCAGCAACGACGCTTTCAATATAGCGTCGATGATCAAGAAGCGGCGCCAAACTTGCCCACGACTTCTCGTTCATCCGATTTCCTTCGTCGAGCACACAGACGCCACCCTTGAGCATCGCACTGACCAAAGGAGATGCGTGATACGCGATCTTGCCCGACTCCGCGAGCACCGGCGTGACTAGTAAGTCTTCGGGGCGGGTATCGGCCGTACACTGATTAATATAAAGCGGCTGCCGTCGGAGCTTCGCGGCGGCCATCGCCAGAGTTGTCTTCCCGATTCCGGGAGGACCCACCAACCGGGGCGCCAGGGGGAGGTCGGCGGCATCGACAACGAGCCAACACGCGGAGAGCTGTTTGAGGATTTCGAGCTGGCCGATCCATTGTTGGTTGGTCCCATCTGGACTGCTGAGGTGGAGGCGGACCCCACCGACTTGAATCGTCTCCTGTTTCCCGTCAAAATCCGCCATCAGCCTCTTGCCCTCTATCTGCCCCGCCCACCCGTGATCGACGATCGAACTGCTAGGACCAGTCACCCGTTGAGCTCTCACTAGTCTAACCAATGCGGACCGACTCGGCATCACGTTGGAGCAGCTCCGGGCTGCGACCCTTGAAGAATCCCAGCCTCGACCGCGATTGACAGTCTCCGCCGGTCCACCTACACTGCCCGCGCCTACCAGAATCTCTGGCCGATCCAATATCGTCCGCTCCAGGAGCGGTAGGCCATTGCCGAGAACGCTGAACCGTGAGAACGCGGAAAGGACTCCGCCCCATGGACCGGATCCGACGGGCGATTGCCCTAGCCACGACGGCTTTGTTAGTGATTGGTTGCTCATCGGTCCGGCCAGACTCTGACGACTCCAACGGGCCGGTCGGAAAACTGAAGGCCAGTTTCCGTGGCCTCGACGGGACACCAACGCTGATCCCGGATCGCAACGCGCTGAAAATCGTGATCCCGGAAGAGCCGATCGATGAGATCAATCTCGACGAGACCCTCTGGTCGGTTGTCGACGAACAGGTTGTCGGGCTCGAGATTCGACAAGCGTTGGAAGCAAATGGCCTTCGGATCGGGATTATCGACGGTTCCTTACCACCGGAAGTGGAGGAGTTACTCGACACTGAAGCGGATCCCGAGGTCCGTGTAATCCCGACCGTGACAAGCCTTGAAGACGGCCAGGTGATGCCGATCATGTGCCCGGATAGTGGCACGATGACGGAAATGGAAACGATCATCTTGAGCCGCGATCAGAAAGTTGTCGGTGTCGATTATCAGGAGCCGCAAGGAGCATTTCGCGTTACGTCGAAGCGGAAGGACGCAGGGATCGAACTCAGGATCATCCCGGAGATTCAGCACGGCCCGAACAAACTTCGGTTTGAGACTATCCCCGAGACTGACCCCTTCGAACCTCTCCAGTTTAGTCAACAGCTCGGTCAGCAACAGGACTCATTCCGCGAGCTGGCGACAACCCTGACCGTCAGTCCGAGTCAGGTCGTGGTGATCGGAGCCCAACTTGATCGGCCCGGGAGCCTTGGCAATTTTCTCTTGACCTCAAGAAGCCCCGAGTTGGAGACCCCAGTCCATCGAGTGATTCTGATCTGGGCAGTCCCCACAACAGCGACCTCTATCCCTTGGATTGAGCCGCTCCAGGTTCCTGGCAAACTCCGACGGATCGATCCTGGAGAATTCGGACTCTGACAAAATGACTGCCGGATCACTTGTCGACGAAACGTCAGTGCGGGAGACGGAACGCTCAATCGTTAAGCGCGTCGTTAAGTGCGTTAGCAAAGCGGTCGATCTCAGCGCGAAAGTAGGCTTCAGCTTCAAGACGATTGTCTTGTAGCTCCTCGACAAACTGGATCATTTGCTGATATTTTAATCGAAACGAGTCTAGTTGTTTGTCTTCGATCCCGCTAGGCTGTTCGACCCCATTGCCAGTCGGCAAAGTTGGACGATCTGTCGAGTTCAAACGATTGACACGGTGGAGAGCATCGGCAAGCCGGTTGATCTCTGCTTGATAATGAGACTCGGCAGCCAACCGATTGTGGAGGAGGGCCTCGTTGAACTGGTTGAGTTGCTCGAGCTTTGCTTCCAGCGATCGGACCCGCGTGTCATTATCTACGTGTACGCTCAGCGTTCTCGTTAAGAAATCTTGCCCCGATTCCGCAAGTTCCCTCCGTCGGTAGGCGGGGAATTCATGTGTCGAGGTAAGCTCCGGCGAAAAGGGTGGCGAGGCAGTACTTGCTCCCTCGCGGATCACCATGACACGGTCACAAAAGCTGCACTGAACACGTGAACCAACGTACTCACGGCGAACTCTGAGGTTCCGAGCACAGCCAGGACAGGTTACTAGAACATAAGTCATCTGCCGATCACCAGCATGTTGTTGAAGTTGTGTCAAAGTGAACTAAACCTCTGCGCCGTGCTTGATCACGGATCCATCCATTTGCTGACACGAACGGACGTTATCGTACCTTGATGACGGACTTCAGTCAAAAGAGTGCGTAGTCGCGACGATCGTTCTGAAATTCGAACCCAATACCAATCGGCTACATCTAGCGACGCAAGGACTGTCAAGGATGCGTCAGTTCTGAATGCGACGGCGATAATAATCCCAGAGTGCGTCGAGTGCTTCAGCGGCGTTCGCCTTCACCGGGTATGTAACAATATCGCTGAGTTCAGTCACGTCAGGGTTGATCTCAACGGTCGGGACACCCGTCCGAAACGCATGGAGAACAGGCATCTGAATGTAGGGAAAGAGGCTACTCGTACCGACCGAAAACACCAGATCAAACCCTTGAAGTTGTTCAGCTTGGAACGCTTCGATTTTCGATTCGGGGAGGAACTCACCGAAAAGAACGACATCGGGACGAATCACCGACTGACAGTCCGGACATTCAGGTCGCGCGTCCAGGTCGTCAAAATGATCGACAGTCGTTGACCAGGAACAGCCTGTACAAATCAGATGATGGATATCACCGTGGATGTCGATTACGTTTTTCGATCCGGCACGCTTGTGAAAACCATCAACATTCTGAGTGAGGACCCGGACCCTAGATAACTGTTGCTCCATCTCGGCAATCACGGCGTGGCCACGATTGAACGTGGCATCCCGACAAGCTCGAGCAACAACCAAGAGATAGCTCCAAGTTAAGCCGGGGTTTAGCGCGAAGGTCTCACCAGACAGGATGTGCTCGATCGGCATTCCATCGGGAGTTTCTCGATCAACGTAGAGCCCGCTGACCCCACGATATGTCGGGAGCCCTGAATCGGCCGAAAGCCCCGCGCCTGTGATGAAGAGGATCTCCGAGTCGGGCTCAATTAAGCCGGCAACTTGCTGGAGCTTCTCATCGTCCTCCACCGACAGCGCCATGGGAAACCTCGAGAGTTGAAGCGCTCATGGGCTCAGTTCTCCGATTCCATTATCGAAGGCACCGGTACCCGGAGTTGATGTCCTTCAACGTCACTCGCTTTACGGTAAAGCAGATGATTTTGGTGCCGATGTCCGGCCCTCCGTCGCCGTTCGTTCCGCCAATCGTGCATCGCCGCTTCCAAAGCCGGTTCACTGGAGAGCGGTCGTTCGGTCGCGTTTGAGCCTTCGAATGTACGATGGAGGAGTGGGATCAATTGCGCAATGGGCTCACCCTGTTCGAATCGGACCTCACCTGGTTCGACAAACTTCCAATTCATCGTAAACGTATAAGGAAGCCACCAAGTCTCGACGATACCCTCAAGTGGTACACAATTCGTTTTCCAATAGTTTGACGGGCCTTTTGTATAGAGATCCCAGCTCTCAGAGGTCCGGAACAACCAAGGAGGGGAGAACGTGAGAATCCCCTGGCCGAACTGACTCTTGATCGCGACTCGATGTTCTTCTCCAACCTCGATCGTCAACCCTGCTGGTCCAGCAGAGCCATCCCAACGGGCTGTAACGTTAGTCGGGCAAAGAAGCTCCCATCCCCACTGGTTCGCTACCACCAAGGGGAGACAGTGATAGGCGTGTGGATGATGGTCCATCCAATCGCGTCGTGAAGGGCAGGGCCGTACGACCCAATCAGAGCCCCAACCACGGTCTACGATCCGGAGTGCATCAAGTTGGAGTGGTTCGACAGTATTAGGTGACTTAGAAGTATCTTCACCAGAGTTCTTTGCGACGACTCGCGATATCGCCTCGCTGTTCGGTTGCTGGGTAGGAGAACTCGTGGGAGGAGAGGCTTGGGTTGAGCCTCCAGCACTGACGATCAGCGGACCACCGAACTGCTGGAAATCAGCAAACGCTGGAGATCGATTACGCGATGGGGTATTCAGCGGCTTGGGACGTAGCGGATCCGGAGATTGATCATCCATGATTTGCTCCGACTTCCTAATGGCGGAAAGCCATCACCATGCGAAGTGAGCGAAGGCTTTGTTCGCATCGGCCATTCGGTGCACATTCTCGCGCTGCGACATTGCCGCACCTTCGCGATTGAACGCAGCAAGCAGCTCATCAGCGAGTTTAAGGTGCATCGGCCGCCCCTTCTTGTCTCGGGCCGCCTTCAGAATCCAACGAATCGCCAACGTCTGTTGACGGTTTTTCTTCACCTGCATCGGGACCTGATAGTTTGCCCCACCAACACGCTTGGACCGGACTTCAATGGCGGGCATCACATTTTCGACGGCGCGTGTAAAGACCTCAATGGGCTCAAGGTCGGTGATCCGCTTCTGGATCAGGTCCATCGCATCGTAGAAGACGCGCTGCGCCACGCTCTTCTTTCCATCGTACATGAGGCAATTGATAAACTTGCTAGCAAGCTTTGAACCAAAGCGGGGGTCGGGCTTGAGCTGAGATTTACTAGCGGTAAACTTGCTGGCCATGGTTGCAGTGATTCCGGAGTCAGGGCCTTACAAAAGTCCGAAGATTGGCTCGAAAAAGAAAAGAATTTGAAGGGATCCGTGCTGGGTAACTTGCAAGAAGTATTCGGAGCGATAAGTGCTGCCGTTACTTCTTCTTACCCTTCGCGGCGGGTGCAGCTTTCGCCTTTGCACCATACTTGGATCGCGCCTGCTTTCGTCCGTTGACACCGAGCGAATCCAGGACACCCCGGACAACGTGGTAGCGGACGCCAGGTAGGTCGCGGACACGACCACCGCGAACCAACACAATCGAGTGCTCCTGGAGGTTGTGACCTTCACCACCGATGTACGCTGTAATTTCTTTGCCGTTCGATAGTCGAACCCGCGCGACTTTTCGAAGCGCCGAATTCGGCTTCTTCGGGGTCATCGTCTTAACTTGGAGGCAGACCCCTCGCCTGAAGGGGTTCGACTCAAGGACCGGCGACTTGGAGCGTGTATACTGTTGCTTTCGTGGTCGTCGGATGAGCTGATTAATCGTTGGCATTGGAAGTCGACTGTCGTCCTTATCACGCTCGATCACTGAGGTGCATCGAAGTTCTGAGATGCATCCTGAATGCACCACTCACCTGATAAAGCTTCCAGTATACCTGATCAGTACGATCTGTCAATTCCGGCTTTATCCAAGTTCGAATGACCGAATACCTTCAGAGCCCACTCGTTCTTCAAAAGACCGTAGCACCGTTGCAGTCGCTTCTTCCTCTGCTAAAGATGGAAATCCGGCTATGGCACAAATGGAGTCAGGATCCAAGAGATTTGGAGACATTGTGATACCCTTAGCGAATCGATTATCCGTCATTGCAGGGGGACTCTTCCTACTATTGCTTATTTGCGTCGTCACCATCCGATCGGGATTTGAGGTATTCAATACGACGCGAGGGTATGCTCTTTTTTTCATCTGTCTAATAACTTCGGGATTCGTCTTGCTCGCTATCATATCAAGTAGCAAGTCTCCCCAACCGGAGCAGGCCAACGATATTAAGATCTCAGAATCATCGATAGTTTGCCGCTTTACGAGAACTCATAATATAACACAAGAAGTGATCGTAGATTCAGAAGCCGGGATCATCAACTTCCGACGTTGCCACCACCAGCCATCTAGGTTTTGGGAACCACCCGCGGAGCAATTCAGTTGTGAATTAGACGAAGTTGAGGGTGTCGACGGTAATTCGAAGTACTTGGTGATTCTAACGAAGACGGGGAGGGCTGTTGTTGACGAAGCTGGTGCCATCGGATTTAAAGAACTTCGTGATGCACTCGCCGATCTCGAAATGGAGAAGGAGTCCCCCCGACTCAGGATCGAGAAATTCTTCCTCGCGATCTTGGGCTCTGGAGCTGCTCTCGGTAGCCTCATCGGGTTCAAGCTCGCAGGTGAGGGATCTTCCAATGCTGAATTGGGGCTATTCGTTGTTTCGGGCATCATCGTAGGAGCCCACGTCTTCCCAGCCATTGTCTTCTTAATCTTCGAACTCTGGTTGAAGCTCCCGTTGGCCAGTCCGATCTGCTTTGGGATGGTCGGCATCCCTGTTGGACTACTAATTGCAATCTTCGCCATTATTACGGGATCAATGCTCCCGGAGCCCTTTGATAAGGTGATTGAAGAATCAACGTCCTCTGTTTTCTTGGGATCTCTGGCGGCCGGTCTGGTCATCGGCTTCGGATACGGAGTGGCCAGACAAGTGGCGATCAACCAAAAAAGTCCTAGAGAGGGTGCCACACCACTTATTGAACCCCCTCACCACAAGTAATCATGTTGCTCTCACCAAATATGCTAAATTTAACATGTGTTCTAAAGTAGGTGCAAGTCCAGCTTCGGCAACATGGTCTATAGTGGACATTCATCAAGAATCACCGTACCACTCAGTCGGATGACCGGGTGACCTTGATTTGTGCCCTTCACATCAAGTCACTTCACTCTTGCCGAGACACGGGCTGGGTCGCTCCGATAGAATCTCCCCGAGTTACAACGCCCATACTTGATTCCTCAACCAAGTTCGCGACCGAGGATTTTATCGTGGTGACCATTAAGCAACGGCTTGCCGAGGGAGAGGTGGTTCGGGTCTTCGGTATTGGCCAGTTGTTTCATCCGAAGGTAGTGGAACTTGTCGGCGAGATCGGCGGATTCGACGGGTTCTGGATCGACCAGGAGCACCCTGGTCTGAGTCTGAAGGAAATTGAGCAAGTAGTTGTTGGTGCGAACGCGTACGGGCTCGATCATTTCGTCAGGCTCCCGGCGACCGACTATGCGACCATCATGCGACCGCTTGAGTACGGCGCCGGTGGGATTATGGTAAGCATGGTGAAGTCGCCTGAGGAAGTAGAGCAGGTCGTGCGTTGGGCGAAATTCTGGCCTCGCGGCGAGCGCGGCTTGAACGGGAGTAACCGAGACGGTGGTTTCGGTCTGATGCCACTCGACGAATATGTTGTCGCTGCAAATGCACGGACTTTCGTCGGGATCCAAATCGAAACCGCAAGTGCGCTCGATTCCATTGATAAAATTGCTCAGATTCCTGATGTGGACCTCATCTTTGTCGGTCCGGCCGATCTCAGCCAAGTCCTCGGCGTTCCCGGTCAGTTTGAACATCCCCGCTGCTTCGAAGCGATCGACCGCATTGGTGCGGCGTGCCGATCAGCCGGTAAGCCGTGGGGGATCGTGCCTCGAGGACCTGAGTATGCGGAAAGGATGTACCAACGCGGGTGCCGACTCTTCGTCACTGGATTCGATTCTCGGGCGCTCACAGAAGGGATTAAAGCGTTCAAGCACCGCTACGCCACCGCATTCAACCAATCGTAAGGGAGTGGGTTTACAGAGATAACTTGAAGGCTTAGTTCAGCGTGACAGGGTTTTTGAAAATCGAGTTCGTTTTTTTATTGACTTCACTCCTCATGACGGTTTAACTGATTCAGTACTGAATTAGTACAACTGTCGAATCATGGGTTGTGGATGCTGGATCACGAGGGGTCGTGGTATTCAGTCCCGCAATCCTTGGCATTTCCGCAGCCGAAAGACCTGGCGCTGATTTGTCCACACTTGCACTTCTTTACGTGGACTGATCAGCTATCTCCGCATTCTTCTCGGAGGTTTGTTCCATGCGTCGACGGGGTTTTACGCTCATCGAGCTCTTGGTCGTCATCGCCATTATCGGTGTTCTCATCGCATTGCTGCTCCCCGCGGTCCAGTCGGCCCGTGAGGCAGCACGGCGAGCCCAGTGCTCCAACAATCTAAAGCAGCTCGGTCTGGCAATTCACAACTATGAAAGTGCCTTCGGTAGCTTTCCTCCTGCAGGGCTCACCTCAGGCAGTTGCTGCAGCTCACCGAACCTAACAACCTGGGCACTGGCGATTCTGCCGTTCATCGAAGGCAGCGCCATCAACGAAGCCTACAACTACGAGCTGGGTAACGACCGTCACTTCCCATGGCACCCGAATGCAGGGACTGCTGTGATGGAAAATCAAACGGTTCGTGTTACCTTCCTCGATGTCATGATTTGCCCGACCGACGAAAACACGACCACTACCGATGAACCGGCGAGTGGTCCAGGCGCGTCACACGACCTGCAGTATGCCCCTGGTTCTTACCGCTCTATTAATGGGGCGACTCCCGGACTAAACGGCCCCTACATGTGGGACGATGCTGGAATCGGTATCAACATCAAGCTTGGTAACGTTCCGAGAGGGTGGCGCGGTGTGATGCACGTCGTTCCGACACAAGCACCTTACTTGGCGAATCTCGTTGATTTCAACGGCCAACAGATTCACCCCGCAGATGGACTCGGCGTGGAAACTCATTCGTCAATCAAGGACGGAACGTCCAACACAGCGATGATCTCCGAGTATCATACTCGGTCGCACAACCGACGCCGAACATTCTGGGCCTACACCTACACCTCATACAACCAGTCCTCGGCTCAGCCTTGGAGGCCTGGGTTTATGGTCCCCGACTACGACCTCTGCAACGACCAGCGACGTGCTGGTGGTGCACCGAGCAGCAATACCTGTAAGCGAGCGTTTGCCAGCTTACACCCGGGTGGACTCAATGTCCTCAAGGCAGACGGATCGGTCTTCTTCGTCAAAGAGTCGATCGACCTCGAAGGCGCTTGGATGCCGCTCGCCACGATCTCTGGTGGTGAAATCATCAGCGCAGACCAACTTTAATGGTCCGTTGAATCGACTTTTGAGTTGATCACTTCGAGCATCAATCTTTGACGTCCCTTCACTACCCTGCAGTACCTTGGCTCTACGGGCCGAGGTGCCGCAGGGCTGTTACGTTTATTGGGTACCAACGACTCGACGGAGTAACTCGATTCATGCCTCGTTATACGTTGAAACTTGGTCTCGTGGCGTTACTTGCCTTTGTTTCAGGCTGTGGCGGTGGTGGACCAGAGCTTGTTCCAGTCTCCGGAACAATTACGGTGAATGGTGAACCGCTGGCCAACGCCACGATCATCTTCCAACCCTTGGGTCAGGAGATGCCTGATGTGCAGTCTGGGGGCCAGACTGATGCTGAAGGGCGCTTTGAACTCGTGGAAACACAGAGCAGACGTCCAGGTGCTGTGATTGGTAAGCACAAAGTAACAATAACGCCTCCTCTCAAAGTGGTTGATGACCCGGCTGATGAAATGGGTGTCGATCCTGATGACGAAAGCGATTATGAAGTCATTGATCTTGGTAATACAGGCGCAACGAACCTGGGACCGCGGACGACTGAATACACAGTTCCACCAGAGGGCACAAGTGTCGCCAATATTGATATTGAATAACTGAACGATCGAATCCCGAGTCAGTCGCTTGCTCATCCATCCTTGGCCGTATCTAATCAATAGTACTTCCAAGTACGACCATCGTGCCCCTCATTGAGACTACTACCCATGGCACTCATTCGGTTGTTTCGAGAGCAACGGCTGACTATCCTCCTTGTCACTCTCTTCCCGTTATTGATAATCGTCGGTTGTGTTGAAGAACAAGACGAGGAACCCAAAGAAAGAGCGGCCCGAAGTATCATCAACGAATGGACAACGGAAGTCCGCGATTTTGAGGCAGAGATGGCGACTGGGAAGGCCGTGATCGACGCCACCCCAACCGACCCCGGTGGGGGAAGCGCCATGCCTAATGAAATCTACAAGTCTGCGACTGCAGACTTGACCTTTATGACGATCCAACAAAATCTTAAAATCTATGAATTAACAAACGGCAGTTTGCCCGAAAGTGTCCAAGAGTTCCGTGACTTCTTGCAACAAAACGGGACTGCACTGCCACAGGTCCAGGGTGATCGAGCTTATGCTTACGATGTTGCGAACCACCGATTGGTGATCCTCCGTTATCCCGAGATCACAGAGCAAATTAGGAAGGAAATACGAGGGCAGTAAGAAGTCGCACTTCCTTCCGTTCTTCCGATCCTTAGCGAACATCCAATTTAGCGCTCTGATCGAACCCCACTTGCCATTGCCTGGACAGCAGTCTGGATTGCAATGGCTGGGTCGATGGAGCTTGGCGCGTCAACGATTTCAATCCGATAGATCTTCCATTCATTTTGATCTGTTCGTTCAAAGCCGACCGAGAATTGAATGCCCGGTGGGGGAGTTGCGTTGAAGTCGGATTCGCCCATGCGGGTCGTCTCTTCCCATGCGGCGAAAGCGTAGAAATCGGCTTTGCCACGACCCGTGAGCCGCCCGGCCGTAATCTGGGGTGATCGAATCTTAATTGTCTTGAATTCGAAAACGTTACCCACGCTCATCATCGCAGCACGCGCATTTGGAATGTTCCCGTCTATCTGGTAGGGGGCCGGTACCAAGTAGGAGCTTATTGTCTCGGCATCTCCCGCCTGGACGGCGCGAGCGACTTCCCGGATGACACGCTCAATCCGTTCGACATCAGTGTCCCAGACGAACTCGATCAAGAGTATGGTCGCCCCGAGGGCTGCGGCGATTCCAGACCGCATCAAGTACTTTCCTTGTTGGGTCAGCCTTACTGCAATCAGAAAACCGAATGCCAGCACAAAGCAGGACCCGGCCAACGGCCAAGGGTTTTCAGCGATCCAAGTCATGACGTCACACTCAGGGCCAAGTGGTCCTGCTCCAACTGGACGACTTATTTGTCCCAATACGACAACAGAGTTCGACGTAATCGTCAATCAACGAGTTCCAGCGAAGTCCAGAGACTCGGGTCTTCAGCGATCGGGAATCGGTTGCCGACCGTCAGGAATTGGCTCCGTTGACTTGAATCATGAACCCAGATGCTAAACCCAAGTCTCCGGTGCGTCTCGGGATCATATCCATGGAGCGTCTCAGCAGGTAAGAAGACCTCCAAGGAATACCCGCTCCCCGTCCGCCTCGCACTCAGTTCAGCTAATTGATCGAGTTTCGTGGCCGGAGGGTGAGATGTGGCGCGCTTGATTTTCTGCTGACGGATTGTGGTCAGTAGCGAGGCATCTCCCGCAGATCCGACACCGATCTTGAATAAGTGGCAGAATTTCGAGGCACGATGATTGTCGCGAATGTCACGCGTATCGATCACGAGTTCCGGACCGTCTGATTCCTCCGAAAGTTCGGGCGCGGTTTTCGGTCGCTTCACATCAACGGCGATCCCGAGCCCCCGGGCATTCCAAGCTACTCGGATCTGGGCCCAGTCCTGCTCGGCTTCCTCGGCACTGGAGAAATTCGGCAGAAGCGCCGTCTCCGGGAGCTTCAAGAGACTTCCCTTCCCCCCCGCCGGCATCAAGGGGACGTTTGGACATGCGAGTAAGGGCCGGAAGAAGAAAACCGGCGGGATGATCGGGCTTGAGTCAGATGGCATCGGATCTCTTGTCATCCAGAATCTGTGGCTTAATCGCCTAGGACACAGAGGTCTCAGATTGACGTCGGATCGTCCTCAGGAGATTGGCCATCTCGATTGCGGCATGCGCGGCTTCGGCTCCCTTGTTTCCAGACTTGAGCCCCGCTCGGTTTAGTGCTTGCTCTACCGTCTCAGTCGTCAGAATACCGAAGATGATCGGTAACCCAGTTTCCAGTGAAGCGGACATGACTCCGGATGCCGCTTGCCCTGCGACATGATCATAGTGGTCCGTTTCCCCCCGGATGATACAACCGAGGCAGATCACCGCCTGATATCGCCCGGTTCGCGCAAGCTCACGTGCGACGAGCGGCATCTCGAACGAGCCAGGGACCCGTGAGAGATCGATTCGTTCACGCGAGACGCCGAGACGCTGAAACGCCTCCAAACATCCTCCAAGCAACGCTTCAGTCACTAAGGAATTGAAACGCGAACAAACGATGGCAAACCGCCCGTCCGTAGGGGCCGAGAGATCGCCTTCATATGTTGCCATGGGTCGATTCGATACCTTTCTTGAACCAAACGCTGTGTAAGATCAACAAGAGACGGATCAATCGATCGTCTCCAGGAATTCGGTATTATCCTGAGTGCGCTTCATCCGACTGACGATTTTCTCCATCGTATCCACCGAATTCATGTCATTGAGGTAACGCCGTAGGATCCAGACACGTTGCAGCTCGCCGGACTCCATGAGCATCTCTTCCTTCCGAGTCCCGGAAGGCTTGACGTCAATCGCTGGCCAGACTCGACGATCAACGAGGCGGCGATCCAAATGGAGTTCCATATTACCGGTCCCTTTGAACTCCTCAAAGATGACGTCATCCATTCGGCTTCCGGTATCGACCAGCGCGGTCGCTAGTATCGTAAGGCTCCCGCCCTCCTCGATCTTCCGGGCGGCGCCAAAGAAGCGCTTCGGTTTTTGAAGTGCAGATGCCTCCAGACCACCGCTCAAGATCCGACCCGTATGAGGTGACTCGGTGTTATAGGCCCGAGCGAGTCGCGTTATCGAATCGAGCAGGATCACCACATCCTTGCCGTATTCCACCATCCGCTTTGCTTTTTCGATCACCATCTCGGCGACCTGGATATGTCGACTTGCGGGTTCGTCGAATGTCGAGCTAATCACCTCCGTCTGGAGACCGGAAACGGCACGCTCCATGTCGGTGACTTCTTCCGGCCGTTCATCAATCAGGAGAACCATCAGATAGACATCAGGATGGTTTTCCTTAATGCTCATCGCAATTTTCTTGAGGAGTACTGTTTTACCAGTCCGAGGAGGCGCGACGATGACCCCACGTTGCCCGAAGCCAATCGGTGTAACCAGATCTACTACGCGTGTGTTGACTTCATCCGACGTCGTCTCGAGACGAATTCGCTCGCTCGGATGGAGTGGCGTGAGGTCGTCGAAGCTGACCTTTTCACTCAACGCATCGGGGTCTTCAAAGTTGATCGCCTCAACGCGGAGCAAGGCAAAGTAGCGTTCGTTTTCCTTAGGAGGCCGAATCTGCCCGGCGACAATTGCTCCTGTCTTGAGGCCGAACCGACGGATCTGGCTCGGACTTACATAGATATCATCCGGGCAGGGTAGGTAGTTATAGTCGGGACTTCTTAAGAAACCGAATCCGTCCGGGAGGACTTCGAGCGTCCCTTCACCGTACATCAACCCGTTCTGCTTCACCCGTTCCTTCAGAATCTTAAAAATCAGATCCTGTTTCTTCAGACCCGTATATTCCACTACCCCTTCCTGCTTCGCCGTCTCAATAAGCTGCGGCATTGTCATTTTTTGAAGTTCAGTGAGGTGGATTTCACCGCGCTTGATCGTTTCATAACGATCGTCGGTCTCTTCGACCTCCGTCGCAGGAAAGAACTCGTCCTCCTCATGAAGATCATGGATGATTGTTTCGGGAATGTCGTCGGTTGTGACCTCCCGCTCCCCCCTTAGCTTTCGTTCGTCTGCCCGGGAAGGTTGGCTCGACCCTGACCGCCTGCCACCCTTAACCGACGATCGATGCTGGCCGCTCGATTTTGCATCCTTCGGATGTGCACCATTGGTGACATCCGTTTGGCTCACATCAATACCCCGACCAAACCGATCCTCCGCTTCACCAAGATTCTCATCCTCGGCCGGTGCGGAAGTCTTCCCCGACTGAATCGTCGGACGGACTCTTATGGGAGGCCGCTTCGGTCCGCTGGACGAGCGTCCAGGTGATGAGTTCGAATCTCTCGGCGACTCGATCAAAGGTCCGTGCTCGTCGACACTTTCGTGCTCGGACTCCGGCGTGGGTCGGTTGCTCGGAGCAATCTTCGTCCGCGTCTTCGACTTCGATCGTGTGTTGGCGGTGCCGGAATCGGTCCGACGAAGCTCGTTCGACATGACGAGGATCTCCTAAGTTAACCCGCCGTAGGGCTTTCAGCCGGACCTCGGAAGGTAGGCTTGGTGTGATTATTGAGGGGGATGAGTGCGGTTCGGATCTCAAAACAGGTCGGCGACACCCGGCATGCCTGCGATTCCGTCTTCGGAGACCAATGGAGCATGAGAGACTCCAATGAATCGGTACCAAGCCAGGGTCAATGATGGATGCTTCCACCAATCGAGAAAGCTGCGATCAAGACACGCTCTTGATCAGCCAAGAACAAGAACAGAACATCGGGTACCTTGGGACAGCGTACCCTCGGTCAGACAAGCAGGCGTATTACCGCGACGGGCGCTTCGATCCCGATCCGGGAGATCGAAAGGGGCGGCCTGGTCGCGACCGTGACGATCGCTTCGGGCCCGCGGATTTCGATTTAGCGAAGCGGGCGGGAAGAGCCATCGAACGCGGTTCGATTCGTTGCGACACTTCAGAGTCACCGGTTGCCGAACGACCTCGACTTAGATTCGCGTCGGGACGAAGAAGGCGGCTCCAGAGCATCTCGACTTCTTCATCGAGTTTCTCAGGGGTTGAACTATTGGAAAGAACGAAATCGGCCCGATCCTTCTTACGACTCAATGGCCATTGAGCACGTTCACGAGCTTCTAGTTGTTCGACGTCCCAACCTCGTGATTCTGATAATCGTTGAACTCTGATTTCGAATGGGGTGTCGACGAAGAGAATCGAATCACAGAGATCATCCCAACCGGCTTCGAGTAGTACAGCTGCATCGAGGACGACCATCGGTGCGTCAAGCCGTCGTGCTGTTCTTAGAATCGCTCGCTCACAGGTGCGACGCATCCTCGGATGCAGGATGGCCTCCAAAGCACGGAGCGACGTCGGCTCATGGAAAACGATTCCTGCAAGTGTTTTGCGGTTGATCGTGGGTTCGTCGGACTTGGGGTCCGTCCGGTCAACGATTTCTTCGCCAAAGCGTTGAATGACCAAGTCGCGGACGGGCTTCTGCGTGAGTAGCGCGTGACCCACGGAGTCGGTATCAATGACGCGAGCGCCTCGACGCGCTAGCGTTGCGGCCACAAGGCTTTTACCTGCCCCGATCCCGCCGATCAATCCGATCACAGGGATCTGGCCATGCTTCCAAGGCCCCGGAGGGAAACGTTGCCCCGATGGACGACGGGCATAACGAGCCATTGAAATCGTACTCTGCTCAGGTGAATCAATTTACGTGGTTACACAACACGTTCAAGACTGCGAGTCTGACTGTGCACAGAACGAAGGAGAGTGCTGAACGCTCCGATTACATGATGAGAGGTGAGTGCAACAACAATAGACCACAGTTACCGAACGGTAACTGGGTTCGTTGTCGAAACAGATTGGGGAAAGAATTAGACCCCGGTGGGCATCCTCATGTAGAGAAATGCGTGGTGAATTGAAAGTATGACCGCACGACGAGGGAAAGCTGTGTGACTTCCCTGATCTGACTGCTATCTTCTCAACCTCTCGACTCGTTCAATGTCGAATAAGAGGTAAGGATGGAAGGACTCAAGGGAGTGTTGAACGAGTAGGATTGTAAACCGACCAACTCTTCGTAATTTATACGAGATTGCCTTTCCAAATTCAACGACTTTTCACAGACCGTGTCATTGACTGCCTCAGGGGAGGGGACGCTGCTGATAAAATCGACTCAACGCCAGCACTCGACGGACTTGATAAGAAATCACAAAGCCTGATGCAGCTAGCGCAGTTGCGAAAACGAAGTGTCGGTAGGGCGACTCGCGAATCAACTCTACAAATTCCTGACGGAGTGCAAGTGTCGCATAGGCAGCAACAGCCAGAAATGTGGTGAGCCAAACCATCCGTTCTCGAAACCAGAGCCCGGAGGCCGAGACAATTAAGAAATAGCCCGAAACGAGGGCTGTGTCCATCCCGTGATTAACGTAGACCAAGAGGCTAAACAGCAAGACGTCGATCGCAGCCCAGGCGTAGCGGACAAGGTCGGCAGTCCGATCGTAATGTAAGAGACGTTGAAAGAGGACTGAAGCGATGGCCCATCCAAGCACCAGAAAGATCGACTGCCCCCAAGCGGTGACGGTCTTGGTCATTAAAAATTGATTTGCCTGAAGGATCGCACCGCAAACGGCCATGGTGCCGAGTCGACACGCCAAGGCAGGTTCCTTACGTGCCCAGCGCTGAATCTGGTGCCAAGGCCGACGCCTTGACGCTTCCGGTGTTTCTCCCTTGATAAAACGACCGAGATCATCAGCGAGGGCTTGTGCGCTTGAGTAGCGGTCTGTCGGATTTTTCTCTAAACACTTCAGACAAATGCGTTCCAGCGCGATTGGAATCTTTGGGTTGAGGCTTCGGGGTTGGGTTGGCTCTCCTTCGAGGACGTTCACCAATGTTTCCATTGGTCCGTCTCCTTCATGAGGAAGCCGTCCCGTTAAGAGTTCGAAGAGGATCGCCCCGAGGCTGTACAGATCGCTCCAAGTTCCGACATTATCCGATCGACTGGACGCTTGCTCGGGTGCCATGTAGCCCGGAGTGCCAACGATTGTGTTGGAAGCAGTCATCCTTGCATCTCGATCAGCGAGCCTAGCGAGCCCGAAATCACTCACCAACGGCCGACCCGAGGGATCGATCAAGATGTTGGAGGGCTTGAGATCGCGGTGGATCATCCCGTGTTGGTGGAGATACTCCACTGTCCGCGCTACGGACATCACGAGTTGGGCAGCACGATCAATCGGCATCGTTCCTTCTTCAAGGACCTTCGAGAGGCTCGGTCCCGGAACGAATTCCATCGTGAAATAGTGCTGGTCGTCGTATTCGCCGACCTCGTGGATCGCAACGATTTCCGGATGTCTAAGCATCGCTGCCGACCGAGCCTCGGCATAAAACCTCTTAACTTGTTCAGGGGATGCGAGGTGGCTCGAAAGAATCATTTTGAGCGCGACGATCCGGCCGAGATCCTCCTGACGGGCCTTGTAGACGACCCCCATCCCACCTCGACCTAGCTCCTCTAAGAGGATGTACTTCCCGAAGATCTTGCCTGCCGAGATCGGAAATCCATAGAGCGTGAAACCGAGGTCGGCTTCTGTGCGATCGGGATCAATCGTCGATGTTTCGCGGGTCTCCGTTGTGGTCGGGTCGCGTTCTGTCTCAAAATTCTCGGGCTTAGGGTGTTGCAGTGATGAGTCAGTCGAGGATGGAGAAGAGTCGAGGCTCATAGATGATCAGACCTCGTTGGAGACCAAGCCGTGATTACCCACGGCTGGAATGACCAGGAACTTGGTTCAGGCGAGGCCAAGCAGCCGATCAAACTCGGCTTCGTCGATAATCGTGATCTGGAGTTTACGGGCCTTATCGAGTTTACTGCCTCCGTCCTCTCCCGCGAGTAAAAAACTGGTGTTCTTCGAAACTGAACCACTCACTCTTCCCCCTGCGCGCTTCACTTGATCTTCGGCCTGAGAGCGTGTTCGCTGAGCCAACGTCCCCGTAATCACCACCGTTTTGCCTGCTAAGGGGACATCCTCGGAGACGATGAACTCGGGCATCGGTTCGGGTGCAACGCCCGCACCAAGGAGGTCATCGAGGATCGCTTGGTTAATCGGGTTATCCAAAAATTCACGGACACTTTCAGCGACGACGTCACCAATCTCTGGAATCGCTTTGAGGGTATCGAGCGAGGCGTTCCGGATCTCGACAATCGACCCGAACCATCGCGCGAGGATCTCGGCATTGCGCGTGCCGACATGTCTGATGGTCAGGCCGGTGAGGAGTCGATCAAGAGTCCGGTGCTTGCTCGACTCGATCGAGGCGATGAGATTGGCCGCCGACTTCTTTCCCATCCGGTCCAACGCCGTAAGGGTTGCCTCATCAAGCCGATAGAGATCACCAAGGGAAGTTAGCAAACCACGATCGACGAGTTGATGGATCAATTTTTCACCAAGTCCATCAATATCCATCGCATCGCGGTGTGCATACCAGCGAATCCACTCCTTCAATTGTTCAGGACATTGAGAGGGCGGATTCGAACACCGAACATCCACCTCCCCTGGTATCCGCTCGACAACTGAATTGCAGCTTGGACATCGATTGGGAAACTCGAAGTGGATCTCGGTGCCCCGTCGGGACTCAGCTTCTACTCTGACCACTTGCGGGATGATTTCACCCGCCTTTTGCACCACAACGGTGTCACCTATGCTGACTCCAAGCCGGTTGATCTCGTCGGGATTGTGCAAGCTCGCCCGTTTCACGGTTGTCCCGGCGAGTGGGACCGGTTCCAACTCGGCGACCGGTGTCAATTTCCCCGTCTTGCCGACTTGCACCGTAATCCCGAGAACCTTAGTCACGGCCTGCTCTGCCGCGTACTTATAGGCGATTGCCCATCGAGGGCTTTTCGAGCGTTGGCCGAGTCGATTTCGCTGACCGAGGTCATTGACTTTGATCACGAGGCCGTCCGTCTGGTAGTCGAGTTCCAAACGCCTTGTATCCCAGCGTTCGGCATGCTCGATTACGGCTTCGATATCGTCGAAGACTGAAGTCTCGGGACTGACTGGAATTCCTTGAAGCTTGATCTGCTGCATGAGATCGACGTACGAGGTGGCGTCGATCCCTTCGAGAGCGCCGAGCCCATGTGCAACGAAGAAGAGCCGACGTTTGGCGCAGAGTCTAGGGTCCAACAGTTTAAGAGAGCCCGCGGTCGCATTCCGAGGATTCGCAAACGGCGGGAGGTTAGTCTCCATCCGAATCTCATTGAGCCGGATAAGCTCGCTATTGGTCATGTAGACTTCCCCTCGGACTTCGAGAAGCTCAGGGGGATCACTGGCAAGCTGGAGTGGAATCCCGCGGATCGTTCGGACATTTGAGGTGATATCGTCACCCTTCTCACCGTCGCCTCGGGTCGCGCCAAGTGTCAGCTTGCCGTGCTCATACCGGAGCGTCACCGCCACACCGTCGACTTTAAGCTCGACCACATACCGTAGCGCTTCATTCTCCGTCAGGCTCTTTCGGATCCGTTGATCCCACTCCCGGATTTCATCGACCGTATAGGTGTTATTGATCGAGAGCATCGGGACCGTGTGGTGAACGGCCTCGAACGACGAGAGTGCCGCACCGCCGACACGTTGAGTCGGACTATCGGGGTCGCTGAATTCGGGATGCGCTGCTTCGAGGGCTTCGAGACGCTTCATCAGCGCATCGAATTGTCGATCGCTAATGATTGGAGCAGCGTCGACGAAGTAAAGCCGGTTATGCTTCTCGATCTCCGCCCGGAGTTCGGCAATCTCCTGGGCTATGGGGGTAGCAGCCATGGACTTGCTCACTCCTGAACGTATTCCGATCTTCCAGTAGTTTAAGATCAGGTCGACCGAGAAAAACTACCACGCAGTTAATGTTCTAATGTTCAGTATAGCGGGCGTTCGAACTAAATCAAACGCCTCTTGAATTTATGATCTCTATTCGCCGTCGAGAAGAATCGCTGCACTACTTCTGATTTGGGTCAGCCTTCGTGAACCCAGTGGCTCCCGGCGATCTCGTAACTCACAATTTCGTCAGGACGGAACCAGAGGTCGATCTCTCGAGCGGCCGATTCTTCGCTATCGCTCCCGTGGACCAGATTATTCTGCTTACTCATCGAGAAGTCACCACGGATCGTCCCTGGTACTGCTTCCAGACCATTGGTCTTACCCATCATCCCCCGGACTACAGTGATGACTTCAGGCCCCTCGAGGACACCGACGACCACGGGCGAACCAGTGATAAACTGGATCAATCCCGGAAAGAAGGGGCGTTCTCGGTGCTCGCCATAATGCTTTTCTGCGAGTTCCTGGCTGACCCTCATTAGCTTCAGGGCGGCAATCCTAATCCCCTTCGATTCAAACCGCTGAAGAATTTGCCCGACGAGCCGCCGTTGGACACAATCGGGTTTGAATATGACGAGGGTCAGTTGCAAGGCACGTCGCTTCTTTCAGTAGGATCCGTCGAGGGATGGGACAATTGAATCGGCAGTATAGCGATCGCCGAGACCCGAATTCAACGTTGAAGCCCACGACTTACTGACGGGCCTCTCTCGGAGGATCGGGAATGATCCGCCAGCGGAGTGCTTCGAAGGTCTCAGCATCGAAGCGCCAGACACCATTCTCAGGTTGAGGCCCCATCAACGAGACAATGATCCGCGGGGTTGGGCCCCAGTCGTAGTTTTCGGCGAGGTCGGTTTTGCTCGGGGTCGGGGGATAGGAAGGATGTGAGTGATAGATTGCCAGTATCTCGGCGTTGGTCCTTCGGAGTGACCGGACGACATCGATCACCTGCCTCATGTCGGCCCGGTAGCGTGATGGGCTCGCCTCGAGATTGTCGATGGCGTGATGACTGGAGACAAGCCGACCAGCGCCGCCGAGGAGCCCGCAGGCTTCCAGCGGCGCCTCGATTTGGCAGTGCTCAACCATTTCCTGGAGAACCGAGCCCGGAATCTCCAAGTCGAACTCTCCCCGACCGAACTGTTCTGGATCGTTGGGACCGAGTTGGTGAGCGTCCGAGGATTGATCAGAACGCGACATTATTCCGGGAAAAGGGGCGTTGAGAGATAGCGTTCCCCGAGGTCGGGTAGGACAACAACAATCATCTTACCCTCGTTCTCGGGGCGTCGGGCTACTTGAAGCGCTGCGGTCGCAGCAGCACCGCAGGAGATCCCGCAAAGCATCCCTTCTTTTTTGGCGAGCTGTCGCGTGGTCTCGAACGCGTCTTCGTCAGGGATCCGGATCACTTCGTCGATCACATCAACATTCAAGATTTCTGGAATGAAGCCGGCACCGATCCCTTGAATTTTGTGGGGACCCGGTTTCGTTGGTTCGCTATTCTTGGTCTGCGTGATCACTGGTGAGTTTTCGGGCTCTACCGCAACCACTTTGAGTTCCGGCTTCCGGGCTTTGAGGACTTCGCCACAACCCGTAATGGTGCCGCCGGTCCCAACACCACAGACAAGGATGTCAATCTGCCCATCGGAATCGTTCCAGATTTCCTCGGCAGTGGTCCGACGGTGGATCTCAGGATTCGCGGGGTTCCGGAATTGCTGCGGCATAAACGAGTTTGGCGTGTTGGCGTGAATTTCCTCCGCGCGACGGACCGCACCAGGCATTCCTTCGCCGGCAGGAGTCAATACGATCTCGGCTCCGAATGCCTTGAGGAGCCTCCGACGTTCCAGGCTCATGCTTTCCGGCATCGTAACCATCAAGCGATACCCTCGGGCCGCACAGGTAAAGGCAAGGCCGATCCCCGTGTTACCACTCGTCGGTTCCACGACGAGGGTATCGGCGTTCAGCTTTCCTTCGCCCTCAGCGGCGTCGATCATGGCGACCCCGATCCGGTCCTTAACCGACCAGAGCGGGTTGAAGTTTTCGAGTTTAGCCACGACCGTCGCTAGACATCCTTCTGTGACCCGCCGGAGCCGAATCAACGGGGTATTTCCGACGCACTCGGTGATCTCGTCGTAAATCCTGCCTCGCGTCTTTACTTCAACTGTTGCCATCGCCCGATCCTCCATCAAAATAACCTAATCTCGTTTGTTCACTGCCGCGATCTGCGCAATCATTCTCTGTTTGATAGCCCGAGACTGAAGTGAAACGAATGAAGAGAAAGCTAAATGTTGACGATAAGGGACCACACTCACTTCGACAAGCCGGGATCGGAAACTCACCTCAATCAGCTCATTTAACTTTTGCGCAGTCCTCGGAGTCGGGATGGGCAAAACTCCGATTTTCTGCTAAGGAACTGTTACTCCCAGCGTGGTCACATCTTGTCGCGTTACCGACCCGTTCCACTCGAGTTCGGCACGCCGACTCTGGTCTCGGGCCGGTCGTTGTATCGTTTCTGAGACCACCCAAGGGGAGTCGATTGTGATGAATCGTCGCCAACGAACCTTTGTGCCCGGTTCTGAAGACCTCGAGACTCGCCAGTTGCTTAGTGGCGCCGGGATCGCGGACGCACCAACGATCACCGAGGTTGTGCTGCCGACTGTTGCCGAAGTCGCTTCCTCGATCGTCCCAAGAATCCAAGGGGGCCCAGCAGCGCAAACGGGCCAATCTCTCTCTCCGGCGCTCCTCGAAGCGCGTCAGGAGGCGATCGAGCAGGCAATCGAGACTCGGTTGGAACGGATCGAGCGACTCCCGTTATTCCTCCAAGCGCTCGATCCCGATCGTACACTCCCCGACACGGCGGTCGCGACAATTCAAGGTGAGCTTTCGGGGCTGATCGGACAGCTTCGACCACCCGTGGAGCCGGTCGCCGTAAGTTTCTTGAACGTCCTCCGCGATGGAATTGCACGAGCTTCGATTCAAGAGTCGACGGTGATGCAGCTGAACACCGCCGTCACGTTCCTATTCCAGTCAGCCGAAGTCCCCGATGCATCGATCGAACGGATTGTCGGGGCTCTTACCGAAATCGCCCAGTCCGATGTTTTCGAGAATCAACCGGTGGTGCTCTTAACTAACGACTACGCATTGGTCGTGCAAACAGTACTCGGAGTCGGTCGGCCGATCCCCGCCGTTGAATTGCTCTCGATCATGGGTGTGAGTCCACTTGCGTTCAACTCATTGAATACATGAACTCGGGCTAACTGAATGCGACCAGGCCCTGCACGATCGAGTGAGAGTACTTGGTAGGAATCGTGCGGGGCACCGACGAGTCACAACTTATTGGCGCGAGCGGAGATCTTGGACGATCTCCGCAAACTCCTGGAGTTGTAACGGCTTGGTGAGATGCGCGTCGAAGTCGCTCTCAGTTCCCTGGTCTCTCTCGTCGTTGAGGGTGTAACCGGTGAAAGAGACTAAATAGAGCCCTTGGAGGGTGGGATCTTCACGGATCGTACGGGCGACGGAGAAACCGTCATCGCCAGGGAGCCCGATATCGATCAACGCTAAATCTGGGAGGTCTCCACGGAGCGTTCTTAACGCCTCGCTTGCATTGGCCGCAGTCCAAACCTGATGTCCCTCATTCTCCAAAAGCTTCCGGAGTGTCTCGCAGACGTCGGGATGATCCTCCACAATTAGAATCCGCACACTTGATGCAGATGGACTCTTTTCCTCAACGGCGTCAGAGTGAACCACACGCCCTCCGACCGTAGAATCTGGGCGACGGAAAGGGAGCTTGACCGTAAACGTGCTGCCGAGACCAACACCGGGGCTCTCGGCGTTAATGGTCCCTCCGTGCCCATGAACGATCTCTTGGACAATCATCAGACCGATTCCTAGACCACATTCGATTCCCTGAGCGGGATCAGCACGTTGACCGAGCCCGTCGAAGAGTACCTTTTGCTGTTCGGGGCTGAGGCCAATCCCATTGTCCTTGATTTGGAGGATGGCGTGTCCCTCTGCGCTCGTAACCGAGATTGCGATCACTCCCTCGACCGGTGTGTAGGATGCAGCATTGACTAAGAGGTTGACGATGACTTGAACGAGTCGATCCGAATCCCCTTGAAGTTGAATCGCCGATTCTGGAGCTTCGATCGAAAGTCGGTGGCGCTTCGATTCGATGGAGGATCGTGCACCTTCGACTGCAAGCTTCAGCACATCTTGAAGAATAACAGGCCTGAACTTGAACTGGAGTGATCCAAGGGCAATCCGTGATACGTCCAGGAGATCTTCGAGGAGCCGCGTCATGTACTGACTCTGACGGGAGAACAGTCCGACGAATTTCTGGAGTTCAGCCTCGGGAGCCTTTGACTTCTGAATGTAGTCCGCAGCTTGCGTAATCGACGCGAGTGGATTGCGGAGTTCGTGCCCAATCATACTGAGGTAGGCATCACGGCCGTCGAGCGCGCTTCGGAACTGACTGAGCTTGCGTGCGTTCTCGATTGCTAAGGCAGCCAGGTGGGAGAGTTCGGAAGCAGTCTCAAGCGCGATCGAATCAAACCTCCCGCGCTGTCGGGTCTGAAGAAGGGTCACTGCCCCTGGAATCGACTTCCGACCTCGGAGTGGGACGATCAGCAACGATCGGACGCCGAGTTCTTGAAAGAGCTTCCGACGAGAATCCGGTATCGGAAGCCCAGAGAACGACTCCGGGACGAGGTCTCGAAAGAGGAAAGGACGATTCCACTGAAGGAGTTGGAGCCGCGCATCGAGCGCTTCGTATTCTTGATGCTCCGGATCCTCCAGTCTCCCGAGTCTTTGGAACGTAGGCTCCGGAAGATCCTGGAGGGTTCGATACCTTGCTACGACACAACGGAGCGTGCCGTCGAGGTGCTCCAGGTCGACGATGCAAGCGTCAGCAAGCTCCTCAAGAAGTAGATCAACAAGATCCTCGATCGTGGTAGGGACATCCTCGGACGCCGCAAACTTGGCCCCAGCCTGCGCTAGGATCAAGCGGTCATGGGCAAGCCTTCGATGGGCCGTGACGTCTCGGAGACCAACGAGGACTGTTGATGGAGCAACACCACGGGCACTCGTCGCGCGGAGTTCCACGATCCGTCGCGTCTCGGAGTTGACGATATCAATTTCAGTCGTCTGACCGACGAGGACTGGACGGCCGAGCGACTGACCGATCAGCGCGGAGGTCGGTTTACCCAGTAACGCAGCGCCGGCAGGATTGATGTAGCGGATCGTCCCGTCCGCTTCAAGTAATGCAACGCCATCCGCCCCGCGCTCGACCATTTGACGGAAGTCGAACTCAAGAGGTTCGGGCCCTCGGCGTGTAGACGAGCTAGGAGCCAGACTCGGCGAAACTATCTCAAGTGTAGTCTTCTCATCCACGAGTCGGTTCTCTAATCCGAAGCGTGCAAAGAAGCGCTGGTGCGACTCAGAAGTTCTGAGAAGGTTCGGCAACTGGGGCTTACTTACGCACTAGTGGAATCGTTTTTGAACATATCGTCGATTCGATGGGTCGGGAATTGATTTGAGTCGTGCCGGAGAACTCCAGTGAGAATGCCGGAGACGTCACGGAAGGGCTCGCCAACATGCAAACCGGAATCGTCGATTGAAAACTCACGGATCACCTTCTCGTGTTTAGAACCACGCATCTTCAGGACCGTGACTCCTCGACGAATTTCTCCAAATAGTTCGACATAGCGAAGGAGAATAATCGTGTCTGTGATCGTAGATATGTGCGCCTCTGTAATCGACGAACCCCCAAAGAGGCTGTCGGTTGTTGATGTAAACAGCGCTGGAATCTCGCGGTGTTTAATGAACGATGTAAGCCCGATCACAAATTCTCGGAAGCTCTTCACGGGCGCGACTCGCTCCAAGGCTGAGAGGCTGTCAATGGCGACTCGCGAGGGCTCGAATGTCTCTACTGTGTCTTTGATCATGATTAAGATGTCTTCCAGCGTACTAGATTCTGGATAGACGCAGACAATCTTCAAGAGCCCTCTTGCTTCCATCTCACGAAAGTCGGCACCCCAGCCAACTGCGTTACGGAACAATTGTTCACGACTCTCTTCAAACGCAAAGAGCAGGCAACGTTCCTGTTCCTGGGCGCCACCTTTGACAAAGTGGGTGGAGAGAAGCGTTTTCCCGGTACCAGTGGCACCGCTCACCAGAACGATCGAGTCACGGAAGAGTCCACCGCCGCACATCCGATCCAGCTCAGGATCTCCCGAAGTAATCCGCTTGGCGGATGATTTTTGTTTCAGTTCCAAGGCGGCGAGGGGGATCGCCACGAGCCCTTGATCCTTGATGATGGTGAAGGGCCACTCCCCTTTGAGGTGATCTGTTCCTCGGAACTTCAAGACTTCTAGTGTCCGCCGTCGGACTTCGTCGCAGAGGACGTTGCGAAGGATGATCACGTTGTCAGAAACAAACTCTTCAACACCGTGTCGTGAAACGGCCCCAAACTCTTCCAAGCGTTCGGCGGTGATCACCGAGGTAACCTTCAACCGCTTTAACGAACGTGTGAGACGTAGGAGTTCAGTCCGGACAGCACCGGCATCGGGGAGTAATGAAAAAATGTTCCCCATCGCATCGAGGACAACTCGCTTCGCTTTTACCGACTGAATCGCGTGCTGGATTCTTGCAATCAATGCCCCAAGGTCGAAGTCACCGACGACGGTTGGAGGAGCCCCTGGGTCTGGAGAGACATCCACGAACGCCCATTTCTTTTCTGATTCCCAGCGCTGGACATCCCAACCAAAACCGTCGAGGTTGTTCCGGAGATCCTCTGGTGACTCTTCGAAGGTGACAAAGACTCCGGATTCATCGCGCTTGTCGATACCAGCAGCGATGAAATGGGAGGCAAAGATCGTTTTGGCGCTCCCAGACGACCCCGCAACAAGAGTCGCACGGCCTTCGGGAAGTCCACCACTGGCGATGAGGTCGAATCCCTGAATCTCGGTCGGCAGCTTGGTGATCGGCATCTTCGGTTTACCAGACAGACTACAGATCGCCCGAGTGGGCAGGACTTACGGCGGTTGTCGAAGGAAGTGACTCTAACTCCAGGGCTGCAAGAACTCTCTCAGGTTCGCTAAGGTCTCCGATGATCCGCTGCTCGGGCGGTGGATAGGTACGAACCACGGTGGGAGTTGCAAGGATCTTGTCAGCTTCAGCAAGATCAGGACGTTCAAGCACATCGATCACAACGAGCTGATAGTGCCCTTGAAGTTCCTGATCGCATAACTGACTTAACGAACTGATCGCTCGTCTCGAGCGCGATGTCGGACCAGCGATGAACAATTTGAGGGGTGAGGGATTCATCCGAGCCCACTCCGATCTGTCAGCTGTTCGGTCGCTATTGATTCCAGAGCACCTCGATAAGCATCGGACAGTCGCCCCATTAATTCAAGAGCAACGAGCTGACCTTCTTCGGAATATATTCGCGCTTTGACCTCAGTGGACCCGGACTTTCGGAGCCGGATCGCGAGACAATGAAGTTCCACCAAGTCCCGGGCTCCCGCATGTGCGTTCGCGAGATCTTGCGCTAATAACTTAAGTTGTTCCGATTCGTTGCTCGGCTCCGCAATCCAATAACCTCGTCGACGAACTCGTTCATCGAGGATTTCGCCGTATCTTCCCACGGCGGCGCAGAAGACTGCTGGATTAGTGGCGCTAAGCGAGAGCGGAACCTCAAGGGGCTCAGATGGAGCCTTCTTCGGATCAAGAGACTGCTTGCGCATCAGGTCTCGTTCGAGACGATCGCGCTGACTCTCGGATCCAGAGGGTGAGTTGGAGACCTCTGCACCGTGATTGCTTGGGGGTGCCATCGTCTTTGACGCCAGGGTCGTCATCATAATCAAAAAAAACCCCATCATATTCGCTTGTGTTTGGATTGGGATTGAGACGATTTGATAACCTTGGCCGCCAAGTTTGAATTCCGCTTCCGCATGCACTCGCGCGTCTAAGAGTTGTTGTAACGATCGGGCGAGAGAAGGGTCAGACCAGCGAGATTCAAGAATCTCAGCAAGACTTTCTCCCTGAATTTGGTCAAATTTCTTGCCCAGCAGACTTGCCAACTGATGATTTGCGACAACAATCTTCGCATTAAAATCAACCATTCCGACTGGATCCAGCGATCGTTCAACGATACGTTTCCAACAATTGCCAGTTTGATTTGTTTGGAAACAATCCGCAAATTGATCCACGGTGAGAGTTGGAAGATTTCGATCGTAACCTGACGTCGAGGTTCTGAAATTCAGCAAGTCAGCTCACCTCTTGCCCTGCCGGAGTCTCTGTTTTTCCCGACGCGTGAATTCTATAAATCAACCACCAGCAATCAAATCGGAAAGATGACTCTTGTGCTGGTATGTGGAGACGTCGAGCTGTGTTAAACTCCGAGGCTGTTTCAAATTCCGGGTAAATTGCTTGATCTTACGTGTAGCGATGTAACGAGCGTTAGCCGACAGCCGAGTTCGTTAATCCACGGTCTGATCAATAGAGAAACAGCGTAGCCGATTCTTCTGATTGAATCAGATTTTGAGTCGATCAAATCTCGTGGAATAACAAACAAAGCTGGCGGAAATAGCGCCACAGTATTCTCGGGATCATCTGGTCATTTGCTGGGAAGTCGATATATTGATCCTCCTTGCCAACCAAGAGAGGGAAAACGCTGGACTTGATCAGTAAGGCAACTGTGACGAATGTAAACATTCCTTCGTCGGAAATATTGCCTCGAGAATTTGAACCTAACGTTGAAGTTAAAAATATTAGAACGAGATCCGGCCGTTCCGCCAAGGCCTCAAAACCAGTTTCCTAAATGCCTTTCCAGGGAATCTCGGAAACACCCGCCTCGTGGTTGATTTGGCGAGCGAAGACGAAAAGGAAGTCACTCAACCTGTTAAGATATTTTAGAATGTTGGGTGAGACAAACTCATCTTCCTCTTGAGTGACGCGAACCGTCTCCCGTTCTGCACGCCGGCAGATTGTCCGCGCAAAGTGGATCTGTGCGGCTGGAAGAGTACCACCCGGTAAAATAAATGATTGGAGGGGGGTAAGCGAAGACTCGATGACGTCAATCTCACGCTCCAATCGAGCGACATGTTCGTCGGTAACGATTTGGGAGAAGGCCCCGTTCGGGTCTGGATCTGCTAACGCAGCACCGACGGCAAAGAGCTCTTCTTGAATGATCGAGAGGGCTCGATCTGCCTCCAGACTCAATCCCGAGGTGGCTTTCGCAACACCGATGACAGCAGAAAGTTCATCAACGGCACCATAGGCAGCGACACGCGAGTCGCACTTAGCCACCCTTCCAGGGCCTAAGAGTCCAGTCGTTCCATTATCTCCTGTCTTTGTGTAGATCTTCGGCACGTCCACAATTCCTCAGCGAAATTTGCTTGTCTTTGTTGCTCGCCAGATTCCACGGTTCGTTAATGAACTCGACCGAAGTTGAGATAGTCCTGGCAGTTGCCTACCGAGGAATGGCAATGTACAACGGAAGGGTTATCCTAGGCGGCTGACTGGGGGTTGGGTAGGGAGAGGCCGGTCCAACTCCTAACCACTCGACATGATCAGGACGGAACGCTCTGCAATGACTGCTCGAATCCCCATTCTCGGATCAATACTGATTGTGCTCATGATGAGCTTAGGTGCGACTGCGATTGCACAAGAATCCTACCAGCGTGGCGGAGGGCCTCCTGGAGCACTTTCCCCGGCAGAGGTTGCCGAGGCTGAATCCCGCCATCTGAGCAACATCCGCCAGGTAACTTTTGGCTTTGCAAAGGCAGGGGAAGGGTACTTTAGTCCCGACGGCACGAAGATCATTTTCCAGGCAGCACTCTGGCCCAATCCCTCTGTGCTCGAAGGACCCCGCGAAGGGTGGGACGCTTACCAGATTTACACAGCCGACCTGAGCACTGGCTCGGCTCCAGAGTTGGTCAGCACGGGAGAGGGGAAGTGCACTTGTGCATACTTCCACCCTGATGGGAAGTCGATTCTGTTCGCTTCCTCTCATCTCGATCCATCAATAAGAGAGATCAACAACGAACGGCCGACCCGCCGAAAAGCCCCGGCCTACAGTCGCTCCGAGCGCTATTCCTGGGACTTCGACCCCTACATGGAGATCTTCCGAGCCGCTCCCGATGGCTCGAACCTTGTGCGCCTAACCAACGCCGAAGGTTATGATGCCGAAGGAAGCTATTCTCCCGATGGCACGCAGATCGTCTTCACCAGCTTCAGAGACGGCGACGCCGACATCTACGTCATGGATGCAGACGGATCGAATGTCCGACAGATCACGGATGCTCCCGGCTATGATGGGGGACCGTTTTTCTCTCCTGACGGGACGAAACTGATCTACCGAAGCGATCGTCAAAACAAAGACTTACTCCAAATCTTTGTAAATTCGGTTGAAGGGGATGAAGAACGCCAACTGACCGACAACGAACATGTCAACTGGGGACCTTACTTCCATCCCGACGGCCGACACATCGTCTATTCGACCAGCAAGCACGGCCACTACAACTACGAAGTTTACATGATGGACATTGAATCTGGCCAAGAAGAGCGGATTACCTATGCCTTCGGTTTCGACGGACTCCCTGTCTTTAGTCCTGACGGTACAAAGATGATGTGGACCTCGAAAGGCCGGACCGCCGACGACACCAGCCAGTTGTTCATCGCCGATTTCAGCCTTGAGCCGATCATGCCATCGGATGCAGACGCTCGTCAGTAAGAGACTGGAGCGCACACCGTCGAATTTCGTACCGATCCCCGACCGTCTGCAATACGAGCCGCTGTGATCGGCCGATTGCCCTTACCATGTCTTCTGATTCCTCGAAAGGAGCAGCAGTCTTTTATGAACGCCAAGGATGCGATTCGGAATAACTTGGAATTGAGCAACACCATGATCAATTCCTACATCAATGATCTTGATGATGCTGACTTACTCGTCCGACCTGTTGAAGGGATGAACCACATCGCCTGGCAGCTCGGTCATCTTCTCAGCACAGAGCATAAATTCGTTAACACGATTAAGCCAGGTACCAGTCCAGACCTACCGGAAGGATTCGAGGAGGGACATGGGCGTAATCAGTTCACCATTGATGATCCGTCGAAGTATCTCCCACGTGCGAAGTATCAAGAACTGATGGCCGCACAACGCGAAGCCACGCTCAAGCTCCTTGAGAGTACCGACGAGAGCGAACTCGACCGCACAGACCCCGGCAATTTTCCCGATTTTGCACCCACAGTAGGGCTCGTCTTGAACCTGGTCGGCAATCATGCACTAATGCACGTCGGCCAGTTCGTCGCGGTCCGCCGCAAGCTCGGTAAGCCGATCACCATGTGATCGCTCTGATCCACTCATCACGCTGCCGTCTGATCAACCCGACCGTTCGATCAGACGGCGATCAACCGTCTCAAGGGAAGCAAACGCTCATCACTGGTGAGTTCAAGACATAACGATCAACGTGGTGCCACGATCGCGATCATCCGTTTGCCTTCCATGGAGGGAGGCTTCTCGAGCTTGGCGACATCCTCAAGGGCGACTAAGACGTCGTTCATGACGCGTCGGCCTTCTTCGATGTGAGCCATCTCGCGACCGCGGAACAAAACGTTGACTTGAACCTTGTCTTTATGGCTGAGGAAGTCGCGCGCTCGGTTCACCTTGACCCGGATGTCTTCATCACCGGTTTTGGGGCGAACCCGAATTTCCTTCACTTGTACTTGATGCTGTTTCTGCTTTGCGGCGCGCTTCTTTTGATCATACTTATACTTGCCGAAATCCATGATCTTACAAACGGGCGGCCGCTCGTTGGGAGCCACCTCAACGAGATCCATATTCGCCTCGCGGGCCAGCTCCATGGCTTTGGACGTCGGAATGACCCCATGTTGAGATCCGTCGGCACCGACCACCCGGATCGGAGAGATGCGGATCTGTTCATTGACGCGCTGGGTCTTTTCACGCTCGGTGCGATCAAACGGCGGAGGTGGGATGGCAACTTCCTCGACTAACCGGACTGAAACCAAAAGGGCGAATGGAGGCACCACTCGCGCCTGCGACGCTCGCCACGCGACGAGACTGAGCCGTGTCGCAAGGCCATCCCAAATTATTAATGAGCCCGACACAACTCGTCAAGCGGACCCGGCCATTTATTTGGGAGAATCGGACGGCTGAAGCAACCATCATCGTCATTGTTCACTCCCGGACGGGGTCAAGGAGGCGGACGCGGTGGCCGTCGACTTGAAGTCGTCCGGCGCCGTAATGGGTGATGGCTTCGGGGAGGAGTTGGCGTTCAGCGGCTTGAACGCGGGCCGCGAGGGTCGCGGGGGAGTCATCGTCCAGCACCGGGACTGCGCGTTGAAGGATGATCGGGCCGCGATCGTACTGTTCGTCGACAAAGTGAACCGTACAGCCGGAGAGTTTGACGCCGGCATCGATGGCGGCGCGATGCACAGCGGCTCCATAAAAGCCGGGGCCACCGAAGGAAGGGAGCAAGGAAGGGTGAACGTTGATAATCCGGCCTCGATAGTCGTCGGGGATTGGGAGGAGGCTCAAGAATCCGGCGAGGACGATGAGGTCGGTGCCGGCATTCCGAACCGGCTCGAAGATGGCGCGCTCGTAGTCGACGGTCGATTGGCTGCCGCGTGCCACCACGAGGTTCGGAATTCCAGCGCGTTCGGCACGAACAAGGGCGCCGATGCCGGGACGACTCGCGATCACCTGGACGATCTGAGCGTAGAGGCGGCCATCATCGATCCGGTCAATGAGGTTCTGGAGAGTCGTACCGCTCCCGGAAGCGAAGACAGCGAGGCGGATCGGCGGCTCTGCGATCGGAGGATGACGGGGCGTGGTCATACCAAACTTATGGCTTCTGGGCAAAGTTGAAGAGGTCTCGGATGTACTGGATGAGGTCGGCCATTGAAGCGGGGTGCTTAATCACTTCGACGGACACTTTGCCAGTCTGGGTTCTCTTGAAGCGAACCTCTGTTTGGAGCGCCACCAACGCGGCGGTCAGAAGAGCCACCGTCGAAGCATCAACCCCGAACTGCTCCGGTGCATCGGGGTTGTCGAGCATCGTCTCCAGGGCAGGGCGGACGTCGGGGTCGTTGGCAAGGAAGAGGAGGGCGGTCCGTGCGAGGTCACCCGAAGCGGGGACAGTGGTGGTGGGAGGGGTGTCAGTTTCGAGTTCGAATTGATCGCGGAGGGCTTGGCGGAGTTCCGGGGTAAGTTCTCTTTCGTAAACGCCACTGCGCAGTTTGGGTCGGGTGATCGACTGCAACAACTGCGTCGCGGTGGTCTCATCAAGTTCCTTGATCCGTGCTTCGATCATTGTGGTGTTCCTAGGTTTAGATAATCAGATCACGCGATACCACGCTGGGGCTCTAAAAGGGGCCAAGGCCCGCCTCCTGCCAAATTTTGAGCAGTTGAGGCCGCTCATTATCCGGCATCTGTTGCTCAAGGCCGAGGAGGGCTTGCGTCGCTGCCTCTCCATAGTGAGGCGATTGTAGACGACGGAAGACCACCAACGCTTTCACCAACCACCGCCCCGCTGCTGACCAATGCTCTCGTTTTTGTTCCATTAGACCGAATGCCCAGTAGGTCAGCGCGGCACCGTGCTCGTTACCCTGACGTTCCTTGATCTCCAGCGACTTGCGGTACCAAGATTCAGCAGCATCGAAAGCGCGACGCTCCTGGGCGATCATCCCCAACTGGTGGTAGGCTTTTGCCTGCTCGGTTGAATTGTTGAATCGCCCAGCCATCGTCGCGTACCGCTGTAATTCGGACTCAGCGGCGGCGTAATCGTGGGAGTTCTCGGAGAAAGCAGCGAGTGACTGTGTGAGAGCAAAGAGGAACTCTTGAGCCTGAATTCGCTCAGCTTCCACTTGGGCACTGCGGAAACTAGCTCCCAGGAGGTGAAACGGGCCTCGTTGCTCGTGGAGCGGTCGTGCTACAAGCAAGTCTGCTAGCAATGCCATCACAGCAACAAAAGCGTCGACCCAGGGAGCGCGTGTGGCCTCCTCCACTTCCGTCGTACGCAGGAAGCCGGTGAGGGCGGGGTGAATCTCGAAGATCGCTTGGTCCCGCTCCCTGAGAAGCCCCGCAATGGTGAGGATCTCCAGGAGTCGGGAGATCCGCTCCCCGGTCCAACTCGCATCAACTTGTTGCGCCATCTGTTCCAGCATTGGACGTAAGACAAACTGCTCGTGGAGGCCCAACGGAATGAGCAATGGTCGGAGTTCGGCCGGGACGGTGGTTTCCACAAATTGAAGGGTGGCAAAGAGCTTGGCTTGGGTCTCGTCATCACCCGCGGTCGCAAAGGCGGCGAGGTTGCTCTTCACCTGCGCCGCGATGCTTTGGGCCGATTGTTCCGCCAATCGAGGCAAGACGACCCGCATCATCAACGGATGCCCATTGAGCAGGTCCATCAGATTCTTCAGTTCCGGGTCCGGCTTGGTGGGATCAATGGATCGCCCCAAATCATGAAGGATCTTCTGGCAATACTCCCAACGCTCTTCCCCCTGCAAGCCGCCGAGGTCGAGCTTGAACCGAACGTCACCGAGCCAGTCCTCTCGACTCCGGCTCGTGATCAATACTTTTGACTTGCCGCCGTACAGCTTCTTCACGAAAGTCCGCAGCAATACCTGATCCGACTCCGGCAACTTCGCCCGCACCGAGGTCCCTTCGATACCCCGAACATCCTCAAAGTTGTCCCAGACGATGAGATACGGCTCTTGCTTTAACTGCTTCGTGAGCGCCGCCAGCCTCATTTCCAAAGGATGAGCGTTGAAGTCAGTGCCGAAGATCCGCTCACCGATCCGGTTCAGCACAGACTCTGCGTTGAAGGTCTCCTGGAAACTGAACCAGAACGGCGGATGTTTCAACCCATTCGTGTCCTTGAGCCATTCCAAGAACCCTCGGGCCAAGGTCGTCTTGCCGACGCCGCCGAGGCCGTGGATCAAGATCGCCGGTGGTGGTCGTCGGATCGCTCGTTCCAGGGCGAGAATCGCAGTGTCCCGACCGATGAACCCGTAGCGGTTTTCTTCCGTGCTCTCCTCTTCCTCTGCAAGCGCTGCGATGTCGACCGCTTTGGGTTGCCTCTCTTGCGCGAATGAAAAGTCGGGCGGATCTTGCTGGTAAACCACCGGAATCAGCCAGTCTTGGAGCGGGAACTGACCTCGTGAGCAAACGCGCTTTGGTTCAGCCAACATCTGCTGCCGGCCCGCCCGGGTCGCTTCGGCAATATTCCCTTTTTCAAAAAGCCGCTCATAAAATGCTGGCAAGAACTGCTGCGCCCCACTGACATACACCGAATAGGCCATCGCCACCACGCCACGGACGCCCGCCTTCAACATCGATGCCGCCACCGACGCGAACGGATCACGCGCCGTGTCGCCGATCATCGCTGACTGACACGCGTTCAAGACCACCGCCGGGATCCGATACTCTCGGAGCAGGTTGCTCAGGAGTTCTGCATCCTTCGGGTCCGCCGTTCCGTCCTCCTTCTCAAAGATCAGACGGCCCATCGGCCCTCTGAGAGTGAGAGTGTGCGGGACCGGAACGCTAAGCTCTGCGCTGTACGAGCCGTGGCCGTCAAAGTGAACGATGTGATAGTACCCCGGCCGCTCGCGAAGATGGTCGCGGAGCCGCTGGAATGTCGGCGGCCGGAGGATCGTGACCTCGGCGGGTAGATCGCGTTCCTTAATCAATTCCACGAGACGCCGTGTAATGGAACGGTATTTGGCATCCTTTTCGTAGGGCCGCGCCGTAATGAGTAATATATTGACTTGGTCCCTTGGCAATTCGTCTGAGATTTCATAAGGATCGCGTAGCTCATTGAGCTGGCGATCGATCTGGCACTGCTGCGCCAAGTTCCCAACCTGCGGATCATGGAGCGACTCCCAAGGCCAGGCTAAGATCCGCGGGTCATCGCTCGAAATCTGAAGCTGGAGCGATTCCAAGCCGTTGTCGGCTGCTCTGTCGTAAAAGCCTCGACTGTTCGCGTCACGAAAGAGCGCTTCGAATGCCGAGGTTCCCCAGCTTCGGAGCGACTCTTGAACCCGGTCAGCATGTTCCGTCTCGGGATGGAACGGATATCCGAGAAACTCCTCAAGATACCAGGCGAGTTCTGTCACGAGATTATCGTGGGGTCGCCCTTCCACCGGCCACTGAGACGGCGAAGTGACCGTGGCCTCTGCCCCCGACTTGTTGTCACGCCCACGGACAACCTGGAACCACTCCGTCGCATCGTCAGCCGTCCGCAGGTGTTTAATCTGAAGCGTGTTCACGTCAGCCATTCCCTATTCAAAGCCGGTTACACCGATATCATCGATTAACAACGCTCTAATCATACTGGAAAAAAGCCGGAATGCACTGCAAGGCGAGCGTTAAATCCTCGTCTTTGAAGATACCAGAGGCTTTCAGATCTCCTCGATGAAGGTGCGCCCATGCCATTCATGTCGTTAGCGAAGACGAACGAAGACGATCTCTCGACATTGCATCCGGACCAGAATCAGCGGGATGCTCCCGAGAGAGATCAGGACAAGAAGACTGATAATGAAGCACTCGTCATCTCCGACCGCTCGTGGGAGAATCCGTCGGTCGGATCACTTTTCGACAATCGGTATCGGATTGTGAGACCGCTGGGCCAAGGTGGAATGGGGAATGTCTTCTTGGCGGAAGACCAAAAGCTGAGCCGCTTCGTCGCTTTAAAGATCCCCCGCTATGGTGGAATCAAGGATGCCGATTTGGTGAAGCGTTTCCGACGTGAGGCACGTGTCGCTGCGCAGTTCGAACACCCCCATCTTTGCCCCGTCTTCGATGTCGGTGAGACGGCCGAGGGGGTTCACTATCTGACGATGCCATTCGTCGAGGGAGAGCCCCTCGCGACGCTGATCGCCAATGGTCCACTCGATCCAGCGCAGGCGATCACCATCGTTCGTGCCGTAGCCTCCGGGTTAGCTGAAGCCCATCGCCGAGGCATTACCCACCGTGATTTGAAGCCGTTCAATATTTTAATGAAAGCAGGAGAGACTCCGGTCGTCGTTGACTTCGGTCTCGCCAGGCACGAACACCCCGTGGATTCGATCAAGACTGATTCCAATTCGCTGGTCGGCAGTCCGCACTACATGGCACCGGAACAGATTAATACTGAGTTGGGGTTGATTGGTCCTCCGACCGATGTACACGCCCTCGGACTCATTCTCTTCGAACTGCTCATCGGGAGTCGACCCTATCCGCACAGCGGGGGGTACCGTCTCATTTTAGAGATCCTCAAGGCACGGCCTAAACCGCCTTCGACCCTCAATCCTGACGTCGATCCGCGACTCGATCCGATCATCCTCAAAGCATTGGCTAAGGATCCCGCCGATCGCTATCAGTCTGCTCAAGAGTTCGCAGACGTTCTGGGGAGCCTCGGGATCGAGCATGGCGATTACCAGCAATTCGAACCGAACCGTCGAGTTCGCGCTCTGGGAAAGATTCCTCGTCGCTCCGCTTTGATTGGAAGCGCGGTTCTCGGCGTCCTGCTCCTCGTCATCTTCGGACTCCAGCAACTGAAGCGTCCTCCCAAGGCGGGGGAGGTCGCTGAACAGAAGAGCGCCAGTAACTCCAAAGATGGAGCCGTTGCGCGAGCACCCGCTCCAGTTCCCCTCGTCGGGACCGAAGCCGGACAAAAACGCTCCGATAACGGTCTTGAGATGGCCTTCCGTTGGTGTCCGCCGGGCTCCTTTCAAATGGGGAGCCCAACCGACGAAGTTGGTCGCTACAACCTCGAAGATCAGGTGGAAGTCACCCTAACCGAAGGGTTTTGGATTGCTGAAACTGAGGTGACCCAATCGGATTTCGAGCGCCTGATGGGTATCAATCCGAGCTACTTCTCACCCACTCATGCCCAGGGCAGGAATCTCGTGACGGGATCGGACACGCCCTCGTTACCTGTCGAAAGTGTCTCCTGGTACGAGGGCATGCGGTTCTGCGCTAAGCTGACCGAACAAGAGCGGAAGGCAGGACGCTTGCCCCAAGGTTGGATTTATACCCTACCAACCGAGGCGCAATGGGAATACGCCTGCCGCGCCGGAACGACGACGGCTACGGCATTCGGTATCCGACTTAGCAGTGAGCAGGCGAATTTCCAAGGCTTCTATCCTTACAACGGGGCACCCCGAGGCGAGGCACTGCAGCGGACGACGGAGGTTAGTAGCTATCCTCCCAACAATTGGGGAATCGTTGATATGCACGGGAATGTCTGGGAGTGGTGCCTCGATGGACATGATCGATTGCGCGGCGGCCGTAATCCGATTGGGTCACCCAAAGCCGCTTACCGGGTCTTGAAAGGAGGAGCCTGGAGCGACACAGGAGCCGTTTGCCGGTCAGCGATCCGCCGGGGCAATGAACCTAATTACCGCTTCAAAGATCTCGGGTTCCGACCCGTTATCACCCGCGGGGAGTCTGAATAGACGTACAAGTACCGGCGGCTTAGATCCAGAATCCAATCGACCAACCTTCCTCCGGCTGCATCGTTCGCCCACTTAGCGCGACGATCCAACCGCTAGCTCGAATCCGAAACTGCGATGATGAGGCCGCGATCAGCCGGACGCGGTTTTGCTTTGCCTCCGCGTAGTCGCGCCCCAAACCAGGGACGACGAGTGCGTCCGGCTCGGGCTCCCGTTGCTGGTCAATCAGGGTGACGGGATTCTCCGAAGAAACGTGCCAGCCTTCGTGAACCTGGCGATGCAGCCATCCACGAAGGAGATTGCAACAGAGTATCTGGGGGGACTCTGAGTCACCCTGCGAACCAAGAGGCCCTCTAAGAGTTCCACCTGTGCTTCTTCGAGGAGGACGCCGGACTCAATAATCTGTTGATACTGCGGGACCGAGAACCGGTATAAGGTGGGAACTTACGAGTTCGTCGTGACGAAGTCGGTCACGAACTCAGTGGCCATCGTTCCTCGATGCGTTTCAAGATTGGCTCAAGCCAACCCGTTGCCCAGCGCTCGAACCACAGTTGAGCAGCGTGCGCAGAGGGTCGGATGCACGGCGTCTTCGCCGACTGAAGGGCGGAGATTCCAGCAACGTTCGCATTTCGGGTGGGGCGACTTACCGACCACAAACCAGAAGGAACCCTCGGGAGAGGCGATCGCTCCCTCAGGCCGATCTTGAGTCACAACGAGATCAGAGACGATGAACTTTGACTCAAGATGCCCGCGGTATTTGGTCAACATCGCGAAGGTTAACGGGTCGTCACTGCCGACCGTCACTAACGCTTCTTGATTGCTCCCGATCACTTTCTCGGTCCGGAGCTTTTCCAGTTCACGAAAGACGACGTCCCGAGCCTCACGGACAAAACTGAAATTGAGTCCGCCGGGACTCGCGTCCTCGAACAAAGGATCCGGCTCGGGCCAATCCGCAAGATGAACGCTCATGGCTTTGTCGGACGACTTGGGAATCAGGTCCCAAATCTCTTCCGCGGTGTGTGGCATGATCGGGGCAAAGAGTCGCGCCAAGGTACTGTGGAGTCGTGCCAAGACAAACTGAGCCGCGCGTCGTGCTGGACCGGTCGGATGCTCAGCGTAAAGTCGGTCCTTCAGGACGTCCAAATAAAAGGAGGAGAGATCGACTGCGCAGAACTGATAAAGCTTTTGGTACGCCCGGTAGTAGTCGAACGAATCATAGGCGGCAGTGGTGTCTTGGATCACCACGTTGAGCCGATGTAGTGCCCACCGATCGATCGGCGCTAATGTGCTGAGGTCAACGCCTTCAGGATCAAACTGGTCGTAGTCGTTGAGGTTCCCTAAGAGGTAGCGGAACGTGTTTCGGATTTTCCGATAGGCGTCGGACATCTCTTTGATCCCCCGATCGCTCATCCGGACATCTTCGGCATAGTCCATGCTGGCGACATAGAGGCGGAGGACATCAGCGCCATATTGTTCGGTTGCCTTCACTGCCGAAATCACGTTGCCGAGTGATTTCGACATTT
This sequence comes from uncultured Isosphaeraceae bacterium, assembly GCA_964510225.1. Lineage (GTDB taxonomy): Bacteria > Planctomycetota > Planctomycetia > Isosphaerales > Isosphaeraceae > CAZEAN01. Next base: position 41,508 of record CAZEAN010000001.1, on the reverse strand, counting down.
TCTTACCCTTCTCGTCGACAACAAACCCGTGCGTCAGAACCGTTTCGAACGGTGCCTTACCGGTGGTGCCAACAGCAGTGAGGATCGAGGACTGAAACCAGCCCCGGTGCTGGTCCGAACCTTCCAGATACATGAAACAGGGGAAAGGTCCCGAGTCATAGCTTTCCTCACGGAGAACGGAACGGTGACTCGACCCCGACTCGAACCAGACGTCAAGAATGTCCGTGCCCTTCCGGAGGTGCTCAACCGGATGCTTTTCGATATCGAGATCAGGCGGGATGAGTGCTTCAACCGACTTCGAGTACCAAGCGTCGGCCCCTTCTTTGGCGAAGAGATCCCGGTAGTAGCGGACTGATTCGGCGGTCAGATGGTAGTCATCATTCCGCTCGTCATAGATTGCCGGGATTGGGACGCCCCAAGCGCGTTGACGGCTGATACACCAGTCGGGCCGCTGTCCGACCATCGCCTCGATCCGACCCTGGCCCCAGTGCGGTTGCCAGCGGACCTGGTTCCGGATCGCGCTTAGAGTCTTTTCTCTGAGTTCATTTCGATCGACACCAATAAACCACTGCGCAGTCGCTCGGAAAATTACCGGCTTCTTACTCCGCCAACCGTGTGGATAGCTGTGATTGAAGTCGAAGTGATGGAACAGCGAACCATTGGATTTGAGCAATTCGATGATAGTGGGGTTTGCCTTAAAGATCTGCACCCCGACTACCTCAGCAGGAACCCCGACCGCTTCCACGAACCGACCGGAGGAATCGACCGGACTCAGGACATCGAGCCCGTACGCCAAGCCGGTCTTGTAGTCGTCAGCGCCGTGACCGGGCGCGGTGTGGACAAGTCCTGTTCCGTCCTCAACCGTGACATAGGGCGCGAGGACAAGGATTCCTTCACGATCGGTCAGCACATGGCGATATTTCAGGTTCTCAAGGTCGCGGCCCTTGCACTGGCCGAGTCGCTCGAACTTGCTAACTTCTTTGAGCCCCATCACTTTTGCGACGAGAGCGCTCGCCAGAATCGTAAAAACAGTCGTGCCCGATTTGGGATCAGTGTAACGGATCCGATCATAATCGAGGTCGGGATGGGCAGCGATCGCAACGTTCGCCGGGAGCGTCCAGGGAGTCGTGGTCCAGATCATCACGTGCCACGGACCCTCGCCCCAGTCATTCGGTGGCTCAGATGTGATCGGGAAGTTGACGTAAATTGATGGCGAGGTGTGATCGCTGTACTCGAGTTCAGCCTCAGCAAGGGCGGTCCGATCGTGGATATCCCAGTGAATTGGTTTCAATTGTCGGAAGACGAAGCCACGCTCGACGAGTTCGGCGAGAACGTCCATGATCCCGGCTTCGTATCGAGGATCAAGCGTGAGGTAGGGATTTTCCCAGTCTCCTGAAATTCCGAGCCGCTTGAATTGCTCACTCTGGATTCCGACCCACTTCAACGCCTCGTCGCGGCAGAGTTTACGGATTTCCGGTTCGGTCTTGGTCGCCGCTTCTTTGCCGAGATCCTTCACGACCTTGTGTTCGATCGGGAGGCCGTGACAATCCCATCCGGGAACGTAAGGGGCATCGAAACCACGCATCGTGTTGTAGCGGACAACGATATCCTTGAGGACCTTATTGAGAAGGTGCCCCATGTGGATATCACCGTTCGCATAAGGTGGTCCATCATGGAGGACTCGCCTTCGTTGCCCTTTCCGGGCTGCGCGGATTGTTTTGTAGAGTTCTTGATCTTCCCAGCGTGCCTGAATCTGAGGCTCACGCTGTCCGAGATTCGCCTTCATTGCAAAGGCTGTTTTGGGAAGATTCAGGGTATCCTTGTACTTCTTTGCGTCCGTCGACATTGTTGAAATCAACTACGTTTCGAGCCGTTCGAGTATCTTAATGACAAGCTGACCGAGCTTCTCCTCAGCTTTGCCGGCCACGGCAAGGATTTCTTCAATTCTTACCGGTTCGAGGGCATCAGGGAGGCAAAGGTCGGTCACGATGGAGAAACCGAGTACCTTGAGTCCAGCATGGACGGCAACCATAACCTCAGCGACGGTCGACATCCCGACGACGTCAGCTCCGATCCCTCTGAGGTACCGATACTCAGCACGGGTCTCGAGGTTCGGACCAACGACCCCGACGTAGACTCCTCGGTGTGCAACGATCTGCTCTTGAAGCGCGACCCGAAGGGCTAAATCCTGAAGCTCCCGATCATAAGGCTCGTACATGTCCGTAAATCGAGGACCAAGCCGATCATCATTGGGGCCAATTAACGGGTTAAAGCCGCTCAAACCGGCGAGATTGATGTGATCATCAATGATGACAATGTCCCCTTTCGCATGAAGAGGATTCATTCCGCCGGCGGCGTTGGAGACTATGAGGGTCTTGCAACCGAGTTCCTTGAGAACTCGGATCGGAAACGTAATTTGCGCTGGTGAGTAGCCTTCGTAGAGATGAAATCGACCCTCCATCGCCACAACGGACTGACCACCGAGTTTGCCGCAAACAAGTCGGCCTGTGTGGCTTTCGACCGTGGCGTGTGGAAAGTGGGGAATTCCGTGATAGTCGATCCGAGCCTCGGCCTCGATTCGAGAGGCGAGACCTCCGAGTCCGGTCCCCAAGACAATTCCAACACTTCCAGAACCAGACCATTGGTCCCGAACCACCGAGACTGCTTCGAGAACGTCGTCCCTACGGTGGTACTGCATAGATTGGTAACTGTCTCGGGACCTGTCGTTGAGAGAAGTTGAAAGAAAAGGCACAACTTCAATTGTTCGAAGTTGTTGAGGTGAACGCTCACATCCGTCGCATTAGCTTGGCAAACCGAGGATCGGCACGGAGCGATCGAAGATCAGGATCGCGTGCAATCTGTCTGAGATCGCGGTAACCGAGATCGACCGCACGTTGCAAAGCCTTAAACGCCGGGTCGATCATCCCGAGGACAGCGTAGCTGCAGGCAAGGTTGTACCAGGGAATCGGTCGATCTGGCTGTAGACGCGTGAGACGCCGATCGAGTTGAAGTGCTCTACTGTAGTCGCCCCGTCGAGCAAGATTGCCCGCATGAGCGCGGAGAACATCGACGAAATACGGATCGCTCTCCAAGATCCTCCCAAAAAACTCAACCTCAAACTCACGCTGACTTTGCTCGCGGAGCCTTCTGGTTGAGAGTTCAGGAGTGGAGGAGTCGCGTTCCAGATCGCCGGGCAGATCGTTCGAGGCGGCCATGTCGCTTCGCTCCCTACCGACCGAGGACCGAGCGGCGATTCGCAACAACGAATCGGCCCCAGTCTTCCGATCTAACCAGCTTACGGCGCAAATCGGACGATGCCAAGTCCTCAAAGCGCTACTTGGCCTCTTTCCAAGGTAGATTTGGTCCGATTCCGAGTTTCGAATGCGAGTTAACGGCGATCAGAGATCATCCTCATCCTCGTCAAGGTCATCGAGATCATCGTCGTCATCATCGTCTAGCCCGTCTTCATCATCATCGAGATCGATATCTTCAATTCCCTCCAGATCGTCATCATCCTCGTCGTCGAAATCGTCCTCGTCATCAAAATCGTCGTCATCGTCCTCAAACTCATCGTCGAAGTCGTCATCCTCATCATCTTCGTCATCGATTTCATCATCGGCTTCTTCTTCATCATCTTCGGGATGACGGGCGATTGGATCGTCGATTGGCCAGAGATCGAATTCTGACCAGGTCGGGACGGAGTTGGGTTGGGTTTCAGGATCAATCATCGCGATCAATGGGTCCCACATCGAGTCGGTCCTCGTGACAATCTGAGCCGGGCCGCTTTCATCGGCGCGCCCGATCGGAACGAAAATTATGGGTTGAGAAGGGCCTCCCAGATCCCGCTCGGGCGACGCAGACCCATACTCGTAGTCGTGTTGCAAACGGTTGTCAAGTATGATGGTTAACGCACTGGATCGAGAAGCCCCTTAGAGAGTCGCTGCGAGACGCACGACACTTCCCGACGAGACGGATCGGGTAATTGCTTGCTGGAGGCGGACCGTTTCCAGGGCGTCAATGGCGGGGCAACAAGGAGGTTGCGCGTCTCGGATCGCCGCAGCGAAGTCAGCATCAATACTCAATGCAGGGTCCGAATCGGGCAAGGCTTTCGCAACCATTCTCCCTGATTCCGGATCAAGTCGGCTGAGGGTCGTTTCGGTAACTCGGAGAATCCCTGACTCACCCACATAAGTTAGTTCAAAGAGGGAGTCCGAGGTAACACCGGACAAGGCAAGCGTGGCGGGAATCCCTTGGTCAAGTTGCACAGAGACTGCGCTCACGACATCGAGTCTTCCAGCCTCGCGATCCTGAAACGCTGCAACTTCGGCGGCGTGCGAGCAGGTCGTCCAAAGCAGGGCATCTAGCAGATGATCACCGGCATCGGCCACCAATCCCCCACCGGAGATGGCCGGATCGAGCCGCCACGCGTTCTCGGGGCCTTGGTGGTCGGCAAGCCAAGGGGCGGTCATCAATCCGACCACCGTCCGAAGGCGACCGATCGCGCCTTCTGCTAGTTGTCTCTTCGCCTCAATCAGTGAGGGCGCCAGTCGATATTGATGCCCAACTGCGACGACCAATCCTCGACCTCTCGCTAAGTTCACAATATCGACCGCTTCTTGAAGATTCGTCGCAAGTGGCTTCTCGACAAATACATGGCAGCCAGCTTGGAGGCCATCCATCGCGGGCCGATAGTGAACCAGTGGAGGAGTAAAAATCGCAAGAGCGTCTGGATTCGTTGCTTCAAGGAGTTCCTGATGATCCTTGAAAGAGGGGATCGATTGATTCTCCGGCCCTCCGAGCGCAGCGACCAATGATTCGGCTGCCGACGGATCCGGGTCTGCACAACCCACAAGCTGTACGCCAGGCAGTCGACTCAGCCGCCCGGCATGGATCCGGGCAGCGAAACCACAGCCGATGATGCCAATCTTTAAGGAACTCATCAGTAATGATTCTGATCGTTGGGTATCGAACGAGTTGACGGGTTTTAACTTGACATAGGACGGACTATCCCATCAACCTCTCTTTGACACGTCAAGAGGGCATCTCAACGCTTCATTCGATCGGCGGCTCATTCGATCGCTTGACGCGAACTCAGCCCCGCTTTACTCTGTCTATGAAGACGGTGGCTGTAGCCTAGCGGTTAAGGCACCAGATTGTGGTTCTGGACATCGCGGGTTCGAATCCCGTCAGCCACCCTTTCTTTTAAGTGAACAGTCGGTCGCGTACAGAATTTAAGCGTTAATCGGCTATCATCAGATTTGAGCGATTAGTCGTAGGGCATCACGACGACCACTGTCGGATCGGTGAATCCGATCTCGACCGTGGCACAACCTTCAGTTGTTCAGATCAGCCTGCTGATGGGATGTACTATTGAAGTCTCGCTGATCTGCGATTCGGTGGCGTACGCGACCTTTTTTTATTCTTCATCCAGTCCTTCGATCGCATCCTGAAGTGACTTCACGTACGCCCCGTCCTCGTGAGACTCTTGAGCGGTTCTGAGCAATCCCTCCAACGCATCACGATGCGCAGTAGTCAACGCCTCCTCAGCTGCAACTGGGAGATCGGGCTTGACTCCAGTCCCTTCCCAGTTCGTCTTCGAGATTGGATTAATCGCCCGACCAATGGGGACGAAAACCTCAAAGTACTGATGGATCCGAACTGACATCCCTGGATGTGCACCGCCTCCCGTCGTCTCGCCGACAATCGTAGCGCGTCCTAAGTTCTTTAGGTTGTAGGCGAATTCTTCAGCAGCCGAGAAGGTCTGGCGACTCGTCAGCACGAAGACCGTTTTCTCGCCACCAAACTTTTGCCCAGGGACGTGAGGGAGAGTCCAGTATTGCTGGGTGCTGTTTCCTGGACGCCAATAAAGATCATTGAGGTGAACCGGTTCGCCTTCAAACAAGTACGTACTGATTAAGGCGACCATCGCTGGATCTCCGCCGCCATTGTGTCGGACGTCAATGATTAGTGCATCGGTGTCGGCTAGTACATTCATTGCTGCCGCGGCCTTCTGACCGCCTAACGCTGCATCGAAGAATCCGAGGAGATTTAAGTAGCCAACGTTTCCCTCCAGGACTTCAATCTTCTGAAACCCGAAGTTCTGCCGCGACATGAAGGTTTTGACACGATCTTCCTCTTCAGGAGCAGGTCTTCCTTCCGGTTCCGGTTTGTTACTCTCTTCCGAATATCGGACGCGCAAGTGAAGGTCGCGGCTGACCTTCTGAAGGTCTTCCGTGAGAGCTAGTGCAAACTCCCTGCCACCCTGATACATTTCGTATGAATTGGATCGAATTGCCGCGGCCATCTTCTCCGCGATCTCCGGAAAGACATAACCCTCGAGAAGCTCGTCCAACAATCGGTCGATCACAATTTTACGTGTGGCTTCATCGATGGGCCGTTCAGTATCCGTGACTGGACCTACCGGAGCTTCCTGCAACGCGGACGTTGGAGGCACGAACAGCGTCGTTAGGATTAGTGCCACTAATGCGGTGGTCATGTGTCGAAACATGGGTTGTTATCTCCGAGAACAGAGAGAACCCGCCCTTGCAGACCTGAGGCGCGGACGGAGGGCGCCAACGAGCCACTCGGCTCGCCTTGGTTTCTTCAAGAGATTGATGAAGATTAACTACGTTTCCTTCGATCTCTCTCGCTGACGAACCCCCTCAATGAGAAGTGCAGCGATACGATCCGCTTGCTTCTCCACCGAGCTCCGAGCGCCAAGCTCTTGAGGACTCAAGCCGGAGGGCAAGAGGGCGTTGGTCGCTAGAATCAGCGACTGGGCAACTTCTTCCGGCACTCCAATGCTAAATGAACCATCTTTCTTGCCCTCTTCTAAGACCCGACCGAAGACCGCTGCCTCCGCCTCGAAGTACTGAGAACGCCTCGCCAGGTAGGCTGGTCGGATAGCCCGGAAGAGTTCGTCGATCCCTTGGTGATAATCTCGGACGCTGTCGAAGCGGAAGAGGACGCGAGTAGTAAGCATCATCTGAAGCCTCACGCAGACTGGCCGACTCGATCCCGCGAGATCCTCAAGGACCGTTAAGAGCCGCTCCACAATCCGATCGATGGTCGAGAGAGTCGTTTCTTCTTTGCTCCGAAAGTGAAGATAGATGGTCCGCTTACTAACGCCGGCCTCCGTCGCAAGGTCGTCCATCGTGGTCTTCTGATACCCGAGCCTAGCGAGCAAGCGTTCCGCTGCATCAAGGATCCGGTCCCGTGTCTCATCCGCCATTGTGTTCGTGCCGCCAATGTTTACTGTTACACCGTTTTAGTGTAATAGTATACTCTAGCTATCGCCGAGTGACTCTGCAAGAGACCTCTCTCGAAGCCTCGTTCGCCGGCGCTCTCATTGGCACCGATTTCTAATAGTTATTACGATGCGATTCGCTCTTACGCCGGATGCACCAGGGGCCTCGACTTTTTCAGCGAGGCACCGGTGCGAAGTCCAAATCGACTACAGGAGTACCTTATCGGTCTGCTGATCGACCAAGGGCCGAGTCCAACTCAGATCGGATAATTCCAAGGGCCCCGATACTCGCGTTTCAGCATCGCGTTGGCCTCAGAGTCATCGGGAATCTGATGGAGATCATGATCCCAACGGATGCTTCTTCCGAGTTTGTAGGAGAGCATCCCCAGAAGGCTTAAGTTGGTGGATCGATGGCCAACTTCGATGTCACAGACTGGTCGACGGTTGTTGTCGATCGAATCCAGGAGATCAGTCCAGAGTTCCCGGATGTTCTGGTCATCGGGTGAATTCAGTTCGGCGGGGATATTCACGGCAGCTCGTTTGCTGTCGCGGGGATAGAACGTCGTCCCATCAAGCCAACCGATGTGCAGCGTCCCTTCTGTCCCGTAGAAGTAGCAACCGACGGCTTGCTGGGGGTGGGTTTTCTCTGCGGTATTTCCCGCAAAGCGCCGGTGCTCCCAACAGGCCGAGAACTCTTCGAATTCGAACGAGGCAATCTGGTGATCAGGGGCGTCAGTCGTTTGATGACTACCGTCATCCACGACGGGGCCAGCGATCGGGCTGCCCCCTGTGGTGAATACTTACTTCGGAGCAAGCTCCTCCGTCCACCAGAGTATCTGATCCATCCAGTGGATTCCCCAGTCGCCGAGTGTTCCGTTGGCGTAATCGAGAAAGTTCCGAAACCCTCGATCATGGATCTTTCGATTAAATGGTCGGTAGGGTGCCGGCCCGCACCACATCTCCCAATCGAGTCCCGAAGGCGGTTCTTCATTTGGACTCGGACGCTCGGGACCACCGCCGTAGTGCACAAACGCACGGACCATCCCGACCTTGCCCACAGTTCCTTCCCTCAGCATCTCCATCCCGGCAAGGTTGTGTGGTGAAACGCGACGGTGGGTTCCGACTTGGACTTTGCGGTCGTTTCGTCGCGCCGCGTTGACCATTGCCTGACCTTCGAGGACCGTATGACCGATCGGCTTCTCGACATAGACATGAGCACCGGCATCGCAACAGGCAATCGCGATTAATGGATGCCAGTGATCGGCAGTTGCGACGATCGCAATATCGGGCTGCTGCTCATCGAGGAGTTCCCGGTAATCCTTGTAGAGCTTCATCGATTCCGGGAGCATAGCCCCCAACTCGGTCTTGCAGTAATCGAATTGCCGCTCGTCCACATCACAGAGCGCAATAGGCCGGCAACGTCCCGACTGAATCGCTTCGCGGAGAATGTTCGTTCCCCACCAGCCTGATCCAATCAAGGCAACGGAATATTCCTGGTCTCTCGCTGCGTTCAGAATGGTCGGAAACGCCGCAACCGAACCCAATGCCGCCGAGGATCGGACAAAATCGCGCCTGCTGATCATTCTCATGGTGGTTCACCTCGCTAGTCGGTTGAATTTGTGCAATTGAATTTATCACGCGCTGGCGACCTCCCCAAGGCACCAGCTAGTCGATCGAGATCGTCCCAAAGTAATGTTCAAGCGATGCAATCGTCCCTCAAAGAACCAATGGATCAACAGGAGTTTGATCTCAGAATGAGGCTCTCAGTCGGGCTTCTATAGAGTCGTGGCTTATGGGTCGAGCGCCGACTGATCCCAGTTCCATGTACTCGATCCGATGACAACTCTTCAGTTGAATTCGAAAAGAAATGGAAGAACTCTGCAAATAGAGTGCAGTGTCGTGCGTATTAGTCTTAGTTGGGTCGATGGGTCGCTAGCTACAGCGAGGGTCATGTTGGGGACCCTCGAAATCGATCTAGAGTGAGCGTTCGGAGCCTCTGTCTAAGCCCCAACGCCTCGCAGAACCTTTGCAGTTAAGCGCGATTGGGGGATTGAAACGATGACGAGCACAATTCTCGAAACGAAACCAAGTCGACCTTCCTCAGAGTCTTCGCTCTCAGAAAACTGGGACCATTTCCTCGGGCAATGTCAACGAATGATTGCTCGGAGTCCAGAGCTGCAACGGCTCTCTCGAAATGATCGGGAGGATTGTGTTCAAGATGTGATGGTGGAAGTTGTCCGAAAGTTTGGATCCGAAACTCCCGTCTCAATCCAAAACAAGCTGATGGGATGGATTCGTGTCGTCTCTCGAAATAAGGCTGTTGACATCCACCGCCGTCGCAAACGGAAGCCAGAGTTGTTATTCGATGATGGGGCGGGAGCAACGCTGATCGACCGCGCCTTCCTCCAAAATCAACAGAGTGAGGAAAGCTCTGAAGCAGTTTCCCTGGTCAGAGAAGCACTCAGCCATCTCGATGCGAGAGTCGCACCGATGACCTACCTCGTATTCCATCTCCGACATCTCGAAGGCTGGTCGATCACAGAGATCAGTGACCTCTTCCAGATTCGGCCCGAGCGAACCCGAGCCCGATGTCACCGGGCGAAACGGAAGTTTGAAGAAATTCTGAGAGTTTGCACAGCCCGACGTCGTGAGATCAACTCCTGAAACGCAGTTGGATCGAAACGCCGGGATTTCTTGTTGCAATTCAAAGGCCGCTCACTTCGAGACCAATCGATCCGAATCGCTTAGGGACGGACAAAGATAGGTCCACCGAGACTCGGCGCGTAGTAGCCGACGGGGACCCCCGGAGGCGGGAAGTAACCTCCTCGAGGCACAGGGAATGTCCGGTAGAGCCCACCTTGCGCAAGGTTCTGATTGGCAAATGACGGTCGCCAAAGTCCGACACCGAAGCGGCCAGGACTAAGGTGGTACTGGTCGAAGCCGTAGCCGTAACCTACGCCTCCGAAGGGCGACGTAAAGTTGGAGTGGGTCCGCGGAACACCGAAGCTCCGAGAACCCCAGGACATCCCGTAGTATCCTGGGGCATCATAGATTGGAGCCCTCCGACCGCTCCCTTGCGCCCTGACTTCTCCTACGCTGGACAGGAGCAGGAGAGTCATCCCCACCAGCAGAATTCCGATGAGTCGTAATCGCATTCGGTTTCTCCCATCGATCGATAGTTCGAGGTCGTAACACTAACGTCCGCAGTGAGGACAAGGAGCGGGAAGGCTATTCTGCTGAACGCTCGCTGAATCGAAAAACGGCTGGTACGAGTATTCCGGATTAGACCAGTATCCGGAGGCCACGGGAGCACGATACTGATAGGGGGTCGGGGCGAACTCCAGTGCACGACCGCCCGATGCGATCGAGGTCCACTTCAAACGTCGCCTCCATCCTGCAGCCAGACCGCTCGGTGTAGCACGCCGAATGTAAGGAGAGGGAGGTAAGTTAAGTGCCGAAGATTGAAAGTACGCATTAGGGACCAGACCCGGATCTGGTACACCGTACTCCATAAAATTCTGGTTCCGGATCGCTGAGTAGTCGACTTGAGCTCGTGCCGTTGTCGCAATCGCCAGGCAAGCCATAGCCGGGGCGATAAAAAGTGACAATTTCATCCGTGTTCTCCCCTCAGCAATAATGCTGAAGAAGTGGGCATCCCAGCCTCGAACCCGTCAGATAGAATTTCGGCACCCTGGGAATTATTTTTGGAGAGCCAAAAACGCCTGTTGAGTTCTGTTCTGGAAGGTTGTATGGTGAGGACAAAGACAGATCCCCGAGGATCCGTGAATGAAGTTGAACAGGTCTTTGTCTGAGGGCGGAATACACCCAAAATGAGTCTGCAGTCTCGGTCCCCTCAACGTCGGCGAATTGAGCAAACGCGTGGCCTTCTTGCTCCTCTGATCGTTATCTTCGCGATCTTCAGCGGACTCGTCGCTGGTTGCGTCTCGTCAACGGTAACCCAGAACGACGAACGCGGCTCCTTCAATGGTGATTATCCGATTGTTGTGGTCTGTACGACTGGGATGGTTGCCGAGTTAGCGCGGAACATTGGGGGTGAACACCTGCAGGTCACCGCGTTGATGGGCGAAGGGGTTGACCCGCACCTCTATCAACCGACCCCGAACGATATCGCACGTCTCTCGGAGGCCGATCTCATTCTCTATTCCGGCCACCATCTTGAAGGGAAGATGGGCGAGGTCTTCGAACGAATGGCGCGTCGGAAATTAGTCGTCGCTGTCGCAGAAGTCATCGGATCAGATCAATTGATCGAGACAAGCGGCCAAGTAGATCCTCACCTCTGGTTCGACGTCGCGCTCTGGTCTGCTGCGGGAGAAGGGCTTCTTGCTCAACTTGTGCAATTCGATCCCGTAAACGAGGCCGACTACAGGACCAATGCCGAGGGATACTTGAATGAATTGGAAGACCTCAACCAAGAGGTCCATGATCAAGTTCAGGAGATTCCAGAAGAGAAGCGAGTCCTCGTTACGGCTCATGACGCCTTCGGCTATTTCGGCAGAGCGTACGGTCTTGAGGTTCTTGGTATTCAGGGGATCAGCACCGAGAGTGAAGCGGGCGTCCGTGAAGTCAACCAGCTCGTTGATTTAATCGTCGGACGCAAAGTTAGTGCTGTTTTTGTCGAGTCAAGCGTCAGCGATCGGAACATCCGAGCTTTAGTCGAAGGTTGTGCTGCACAAGGCCACACGATTCAAATCGGCGGAGAGCTTTACTCCGATGCCATGGGTCCTGCTGGCACGCCCAATGGGACGTACATTGGGATGGTCCGCCATAACGTCGAGACAATCGTCGAGGCCTTGAGATGACACTGGACCAAGGTTCCATGACGACAACCTCCCAACTTCTGAGATCAGAAACAGACTCCGTTTCTCACACCGAAGACGGTCGTCCTCCGGTGTTGGACGTCCACGATGTCACAGTCGCCTATCATCGGAAGCCGGTACTTTGGGATATCGACTTCTCGATTCAAGATCCCGGTCTCGTTGGCATTGTCGGTCCGAACGGCGCAGGCAAGAGTACGCTCATCAAAACGATCCTCGGGCTTGTTCCGATGGCGAGTGGAACTGTCCATGTCCTGGGCAAACCGGTCGGAAGAAGTCGAAAACTCATCGGTTATGTCCCACAGCGAGAGACCGTCGATTGGGATTTTCCAGTAACCGTACTCGACGTTGTCTTGATGGGTACGTTTGGCAAACTTGGTTGGCTCCGACGCCCCGGGAGCGCGGAACGGAATCGCGCGATGGATTCACTCGATCGAGTCGGTCTCGTTGATCTTGCCGACCGACAGATCGGTCAGCTCTCGGGTGGCCAACAGCAACGTACTTTTCTCGCTCGAGCACTCGCACAACAAGCAGACGTTTACTTCATGGACGAGCCGATGGCAGGGGTCGATGCCGCGACGGAAGCAATAGTCTTTGAGCTGCTCCGCGAACTAAAGCGCAAGGGCAAGTCAGTCTTTGTCGTGCACCATGATCTGAGGACAGTGACAAGCTATTTCGACTACGTGATCTTGCTCAATATGCGTCTCATCGCCCATGGTCCCACGGCTGCGACGTTTACCAACTCCAATCTTCAGAAAGCATACGGCGGTAGGCTCGCGATTTTAGAGACCGCTGGTGATGCAATTCAAGCAGGCGAGCGGAGTAAGTAGGATCGATCGCCCAAAGCAAGCGCGGCTTACCGTCACCGAACCTTTCTATGATTCCCTATAACACACTTGTCGTCTTACTCGGAACTTGTTTGCTCGGAGCAAACGCTGGACTAGTTGGTAGCTTTGCAGTCCTCCGACGCCGGGCATTGACAGGTGATGCTCTTGCACACGCGGCGCTACCGGGACTCTGTCTTGCGTTTCTCATTGTCGGAGAACGTAGTCTCCCTGTCTTGCTTACAGGAGCATTCGTTTCGGGAGTTATCGGTGTCATGGTGATCGCCGGGCTCCGGAGCGCAACTCGGGTGAAGGAGGATGCCGCGATTGGAATCGTCCTCAGTGTCTTCTTCGGTTTGGGAATTGTCCTCAGCAGTATTGTGCAACGAACAGAAGGCGTCGGAAGTAAAGCTGGTCTCAATTCCTACATCTTAGGTAAGACAGCGGGGATCCTCCGACAAGACGTGATCTTGATGGGCTCGGTTTCGCTCCTCAGTTTAGTTGTCATTGCGACTTTCTATAAGGAGTTCAAGACAATCGTCTTTGATCCTGACTTCGGGCGCGTTCAAGGACTCCCTGTCTTGCTTCTCGATCTCATCTTGATGGGGTTGATTGCAGTCGCAGTTGTGTTTGGGCTTCCGATGGTTGGTGTGGTCTTAATGGCTGCCCTCTTGATTCTCCCATCGGCCTCCGCACGATACTGGACTGATCGTCTCGAATTGCTCTTGCTCCTCGCGACGATCTTCGGCGGGGCGATCGGACTGATTGGAACCCACTTCAGCGCCACTTATCCCGATTTGCCCACGGGACCCGTGATCGTCTTGGTGGGGTCGGGATTCTTCGTCGTCTCCGTCCTGTTTGCTCCACGACGAGGCTTCATCCATCGGACCTTCGACGAATGGCGTCTTCGGAGGTCGGTTAGCTACCGGAAACAACTCAGGCTTCTTTTCGATCTCGCGGAATCCACCTGGCCACGTTTCAGGAGAACCGCCACAGAGTCGCTACGTTCTGCCGAACAGAAGACCCGCTTCCTTCGATTCATCAGTCGATTGGTACGTGAAGGCACGTTAATCGAGAAAGCAAATGGCATCATGGAATTGGATCCCAGGCTCCAACGCGAGGCGGCTGATGCTGCCCGGACAAGCCGGCTCTGGGAACAGTTTCTGAAAGATGAACCGGACCGTGCCTCGGGCCTCGCCGACCTCGCTGAAGGATCAATCGAAGCAATAATGCCTTTGGAGGCACGTCAACGGCTCTTGGATCGCCTGATTGATCGAGGACGCTGGAACTCATCCTTCGACCAGGCTCGTTGAAGCAATGAATTATTCCTTAGACGCGAAGAATAAAAAGAAGTGGAGATCACGGATTAAGCATTTGATCTTCGTGCTTCTCATTCTCATTCCTGTTGGTCTGACGCTCGTCTTCGCAGGACCGCTGTATCGTTGGTCAATTATCCTTGGGATTCTGGCAAACGTCCCCTGTGCGATTCTCGGATGTTATCTCGTCTTGCGGCGACTCAGCCTTCTGGGTGATGCAATTAGCCACGCGGTGCTCCCCGGAATCGTCCTCGCCTTCCTTGTGAGCGGTCAACTCATTGGCCCCGGGATCATCATCGGTGCGATGGCTCTCGGGATCCTCACCGCTTTCCTGACACGGTTTTTGAGTGGACTCGGAGGGGTCTCTGAAGATTCAAGTATGGGCGTTGTCTTCACGACCCTCTTTGCGGTCGGGGTCATCTTGATGAAACAAGCGGCGGCGGACCGAGTCGATCTCGACGCGAATTGTGTTTTCTTGGGAAATCTGCTCCTCGCAACGATCGACACCGTCTCCGTGAATGGCTGGGAGATCCCGCGCTCAGTCGGCTCGTTGGGGCTCGTGTCCGCGCTGACAGTGCTCTTTGTGGGCTTGCTCTGGAAAGAACTTAAGCTCGCTTCATTCGACTCCGGTCTTGCAACCGCCCTCGGACTGAACGCGACGATTATCCACTACGCGCTAATGGCGATGGTCGCGGGGGTCACGGTCGGAGCATTTGAAGCGGTAGGATCGATCCTCGTCGTGGCGATGCTCATTGTTCCTGCTGCAACGGCACACCTTCTTACCGATCGTCTAGGAACGATGATGCTAATTGCCGCTGGCGTGGCGATGAACGCGGCAGCGTTCGGCACCGTTGGCGCGTCTATCGTTAACGCGAGTGCGGCAGGCATGATGGCCGTCATCGCTGGAGTCCAATTTGGTGCCGCTGTACTTTTCGGACCTCGACACGGTCTACTTGGGAAGCTCCTCCAGACGACTAGCTTATCACTTCGGATTGCGTCTGAAGACATCCTCGCGCGACTTTTTCGGGCCGAAGAGGAGAGCCCGACGCTCGCTGCGGTCCCGAGTTCGGTCGCTCGACGATGGGCTTCTTCCCTTGGAGGACCTCTGATTGGGATCGTTGCGTTTCGACTCTTGGCATACCGAGGAGCCTTGCAGATCGACCCGCAACAAGGGACCGTCGCTCTCACTGAATCGGGTCGCGGTGATGCGGCTCAGTTAGTCCGGGCTCATCGACTCTGGGAATTGTATTTGAGTGAACACTTGAGCCTCCCAGACGACCACTTGCATGAACCGGCCGAGCGGCTCGAGCATTTTATTGGTCCATCGCTCAGGGCGGATTTGGCCGAGGCACTCGAACAAACAAACGCGGACCCTCACGGCAGAACGATCCCTCCAGAAGCGACCGATCACTCTTCGTCGGAATCATTAAGTGGGATGACTCCCAGGTCTGCGCGTTGACGTGTCGCCGACTGCATCGCAGAATGAAGTTAGATAATGTCTCATTCCTGGTCGTACGTTATGTGAATCATTCATGAACACCGACCGAGACGGTGGTACCGGCTCGGATAGCCTGGCGAGCCGATCGATGCAACCCGAGCCAACACAACTTGCCACATGCAGTCGCTGGAAGCCGATCTTCGAGGACTTGCTCAAGATCGTTGATGCCACCGGCTCCCACGGCCAATTGGTCGACGTCCGTGAACCGCTCCGGAAGGCAGTAACGGCGACTCGCCCGCTCGTGATGATGTGTCCCCATCCCGACGATGGTGCCATTACGGCGGCTTGTTTACTTCATGAATTTGCCGTCGATCGTGGACTCCCCGTGATTGAAGTCCTCGTCTTCGCCGGTGAGCGTAACGTTGACGCTCCCTGGCTGAATCACCAAAAAAAGGTCACCGTTCGTGAAAAGGAATTCCGGCTTGAGTGTGACGTCCTGAACGCCGAGCCTGTTTGCTGGGATCTCGACGCCTACCGGAGCCCGGGTTATCGACCGACTGCGTCTGATATCGAGAAGATCGTTTGCTGGTTTGAGGAAACCAAGCCAGGGGCATTGATTGTGCCGCCGGTAACTGACGCCCACCGCGCTCATCGGATGACCAGGGCGTTCGCGGCAATCGGTCTCATCGGCGCAGGGCTTACTGAGACGCTTGTTTTGAGCGGCTGGACCCCTTGGGGGCCACTCCCTCAACCCAACGCCTTCTTCACCTATAATGAAGAAGCGGAACGAAACAAACAGTGGGCGATTAACTGTCACGCTTCTCAAGTCCGACTTACCGACTATACCGAGTTCTGCATGCAGCTCGGACGTGCCTATTCGGCATTGACCCGAGAGTGGTCGGAAGGGCATCGCCTTGCCTCTGGTCGTGGTTCCCGAGGGGTCGACCAGCCAGCAGGAGTCGAACTTTTCCAGATCGAGACCTACCAGCCCAGTCGTGCGGATCTCCGGATTTCCGATCCGATTCAAATTGCGCTCGGTATCGTCGGTGGACACCTAGAATCACCAACGCTTGCGGATATCGTGGACAGCATCAACTAAGTTAAAAGCCCCCGGGTCCACTCATCTCAACAACTACCGGAGCAGAACTGAAGATGCCTGACCCGATTCGGTCGCTCAAGATCGGCAAGGCGGAGATCCACATCTTCGACGACGCCGGTACCGCCTGCAAAGTTGCTGCCGATCGAATAGTTGCAGCGATTAAGCAATCAGTCGAGGAACGTGACCGCGCGATCCTCGGACTGGCGACTGGTAGCACCCCGATCCCGGTTTATAAGCGGCTGGTCCAGCTCCACCGGAAGGGAGACGTCTCGTTCGCCGATGTGACCACCTATAATCTCGATGAATATTATCCGATTTCTCCGCTCAATCCGCAGAGCTATCGGTATTACATGAATCGCCACCTATTTTCGAAAGTTAACCTTCCACCACATCAAACGCACCTCCCTGATGGAACCACACCCGAACCCGCCTTAGAACAAGTAGGAGTGTTGTACGACCGTTGGATTAAAGGGGACGGTGGGCTCGATCTTCAACTCCTTGGGATCGGCCGGAACGGGCATGTTGCTTTCAATGAACCGATCGATCTTCCGGTCGAGGAAGCGATTAAACTACCGACAAGGGCAGTCCAACTACACCCGACGACGATCGAGGACGCTGCTGACGACTTCGGTGGAATCGAACATGTCCCAACCCGCGCGATTACGGTCGGCACCAAGACCATCCTCGCTGCCAAGTCGCTCCTCATCCTGGCGTTCGGCACGAAGAAAGCCGATGCGGTGCAGAAATCACTTCTCGAACCGATGACGTCGAAGGTCCCGGCTTCGCTCCTCCAACGCGGAGGGAATCGGGTAACGTGGTTACTCGACATTGACGCAGCCGCTGGCCTCACAGAAGAGTAGGCCCGACCCGTTTCTTGACGCCCTACAATTAGCTTCGAGGAAGTGACTGCTGATGGCAACGGTGTTTGTCACTGGAGCGACGGGTCTACTCGGTGTCAACTTGGTCCGAGCATTAGTAGAGCAGGGGGACGAGGTCCTTGGGCTCGCCCGATCGGCCTCGAAAGCCAGCCGATTGATTGGTGAGCTGCCTGGAGTCGAGGTCATACTTGGCGACATCACCAACGTCGATACCTTTGCCGATCGCCTCGAAGGTGTCAATGTCCTGTACCACACAGCCGCCTACTTCCGCGACAGTTACAAGGGCGGCCGACACCACGATGCACTTATGACGACTAATGTGGAGGGGACTCGCTCGTTGCTCTACCATGCTTGTGATCGTGGTGTGCGTAACATCGTCCACATTAGTTCGGTTGCAACGATCGCCCGACCGGCCGATGGTGTCATTCATGACGAGTCAAACCCCAGCGATCCCCATGAGGAAGCAGACGACTATCGACGGAGTAAGATCCTCAGTGATCAAGTCGTGTTGGAGTTCTTGGAGGAGGATCCCAGCCTAAAGATCTCACTGATTGCTCCAGGTTGGATGTTTGGTCCTTACGATGAGGGTCCCACAAGTTCCGGCCAGATCATTAGGGACTATCTCAGTCGCAAACTCCCTGGAATGATGGAGGCGAGGCTTCCTGTGGTTGACGCGCGTGATGTTGCGCAAGGTTGTATTGCTGCAGCAGCCCACGGTCGTTCGGGCGAAAAGTATCTCGCTGCGGGGAATGCAGTGACCCTCCAGGAACTAAGTATCGCCATGGAACGTGTCACAGGAGTACCAGCACCGAAGGGTACGCTACCGTACTCTCTGCTTTTCTTCATCGCCCGGATGAGTGAACTGAGTTACCACTTGACGGGACGTCCGGCACTTCTCAGCCTCGCGGCCGTCCGATTCATGTACGCCGAACGTCGGTCTGGAGGTTACTCCTCGGCCAAGTTTGAAGGAGAGCTCGGTGTCCGATTCCGACCACTCGACGAAACACTGAGGGATGCGGTCGATTGGCAACGTTCGGCCATTAGTTAGCACGCTACGAAGATGTTGATAGATTTGAAAGTTGTTGCGACAGGACAATGATCCTTGATCTATTCAGAAGCCCCTTGATGAATCAAGTCAGAGCGTGAGAAGGGGATTGGTTCGGTTGGCGAGCGGAAATGTGACGGGACCGCCAACCCTTGCCGATTCGAATGGCGCAGCGATCATTTCTACCACTCGTCGTGCCTCCTCCACGCCACCTTGTGGTTCACGCTGCTCCTGAATACTCTCCAGCAAATCGAGAATCGCGAGTCGGTGTCGATCACGATACATCGAATCTTTCAGAGGCTCGGGCTGATTGATCCCGGCCGAGCTAACCGATAACCACTCGCTTCCTGATCGACCAGGCGACCAACTGGCATCTTGAAGAATGTGGACTGCGGGAAGCGTCCCTTCGAGAATTTCGATTATTCCCTTAGAACCAAAGATTTGGAGTCCGTAGCGAGAAGGGCGACCGCCGGCACCCCGGTACGATTGGAACGAGTAGGTCATCCCTTCGCTGAGGCCATACAACGCACGGACCGCGTCACCTGCAAGTGGTCCAATTCCTTCGTTCCCTTCGACAACATCAGCGTGGCTGATTGGCCTTCCATTCTGGAGGACACTGGCAAAACACCAATCGGGCGTGTAGCCGAGCGTCAAGACCATATCCATCACATGAGTCCCGAGGACCCAGAGGTCTTCCCCACCACCCCGATGGTCTTCCTTCCCCCTGCCACGAAGCTCCAAGACTTCCCCGATGGCACCCTCTGTGATAAGCGTTCGGACACGTTGGAGTGTAGGGCTGTACCGAGTAGGGTGCGCCATCACGAGCTTGACATGACGCATGGCACAGGCATGAGCAATCTCATCCGCTTCTGTAAGATCACGGCAGAATGGCTTCTCAAGATAGACATGGATTCCTCTCTCGATCGCCGCAATTGCCATCGCTCGGTGACAATCGAGCCAGCGAGGACCGATCGAAACGATATTAGGCTTCGCCACATCGAGCATTTGTCGATAATCGACATAGGTCTGTGACCTAGAGAGGCCAAGCCGTTCCGCAGCTCGGAAGCGGCCTTTTTCGTTTTCATCCGCTAGTGCGATGATCTCGACATTAGGGACTCCAAGCCAAGCCGTATCCATCGCATGTCCATAATCACCACGATTCGTCCGACCGATAATCGCGACAGTATACTTGTCCCGCATCAAAATCCTCGGCTCTGGCTGGAAGGGAACGGCTAAGATGGGTACTTCTAAGCTGGGTGAATATGAGGGAGGATCACGCGGGCTGGTCTGTACCAAGCGTGAGGGATGAGGTTCACCCCAGCCTCATTCCGACCTCTCAAAGAGAAAGCCGGAAACACTCGGTGGTGCACCCGCGGGAATGAACCGGAATCGATCTGTTCCAAGGGAGGAGACCTGGCCAACCAAATCGCCTTCCTGGTCATTCTTGAGGATCAAGACTTGATCCTCAACAGTGTACTGACCGCTTAGTGTGGTAGCTTCACCTGTCGATGGAGTTGTGATCCAGCGGTAGTTTCCATCTACGCTAATCGCTAGCTCAATCGAGATCTGATCATCAGGGGTCGACTTCCATCGACCAACAAGATCCGTCGTCTCACTCTCTACGCTCGTTTCGTCACCTGGCTCTGAAAGTTCAGCATCTGAGTCCGACTTGTTCTCTCCCTCACCGCCCTCATCCTCCTCAGCCGTTAACGCCTGAAGCATCCGTGCCGCCACGACGTCATCAGGCTCCGACTCTGTCACGATACGGAGCGCATCAACGGCGGCATCCTCGTAGCCGAGGATCAGATAATGGTAAGCCAGGACGAAATGGGCGGCCGCGTCGGTTGGATGAGTCTTCCCGAAGCTCTCAAGGTTTCGGAGTTCTTCGGTATATCGAGATTCTTGGTCACCGTAGAGGCCAATCATCGTCGTCCAATCCCACCCCGGTGCGACGGCAAGCATTGCGTTCAAGACCGCAGCCGCGCTACTGTAGTCACCAAGTGCAAAGAAGCAAAGCGCATGGAACTCATGGATGACAGGATCTTCAGAGTTTAGCTTTAATGCTGCCTCGATAAGTCTTAACGCCTCTCGGGCGTCGCCATTTTCGAAACTAGTACGGGCCTGGTCAAAGAGCTGGTACGACTGATCTTGCGCTGGAGTCGTCGAAGTTTCGGCCGATTGTTGGAGAGCCGGAGCCGATTCCTGATCTGATTGAGCTGGAACCGTCGCACTCGCGTACGAATTGATGACAATCGGTTGAGAGTAATCATAGACGGGAGACTCCACTACAGTTGGCTCTACGTAATATGGATTGACATAGCTGACGTTATAGAATCCCGAAGTCCAGTTTCCGAGTGTATTGAAGGTCCAAGAGGATGCACCATAGACGAGAGGGACATACCAGTAGTTTGCCCAGCGATTATTCCAACATCCGTTGTACCAGCCGTGATATCGTGGGGGGACATAACCTGAATACCAGGAAGAACGCCAGCCCCGGCGAGAAAAACCACCCAATCCCCAACCTGGCCGATTGAATACAAAGTTGTTCCGATTGAAGTTGTTTTGATTGATCACATTGTTAATGACAGTAGACTGATTCCCCGACCCAATGATGGGGCGATTGCCGCTGCCAATGATCGGACGGTTGTTACCTGACCCAATAATCGGCCGATTGCCGCCACCGATGATCGGACGATTTCCATTTCCGATGCCCGGGCGATTGCCAATGCCTGGACGATCGCCGATGCTCGGGCGATTGCCAATGCCTGGACGATCGCCGATGCCTGGACGATTGCCAATTCCAGGGCGATCGCCAATTCCAGGGCGGTTGCCAATTCCAGGGCGATCGCCAATTCCAGGGCGATCGCCAATTCCAGGGCGATTGCCAATTCCAGGGCGATCGCCAATTCCAGGGCGATTGCCAATTCCAGGGCGATCGCCAATTCCAGGGCGATTGCCAATTCCAGGGCGATTGCCAATTCCAGGGCGGTCGCCAATTCCAGGGCGGTTGCCATCACCGATCCCTGGTCGATTACCACCGCCGAATCCAGGAAGGGTAACAGGGCGATCCCCAATCCCTGGTCGATCTCCTCCACCTCCGATCCCGATGCCTGGACGGTTACCGATCCCTGGTCGACCGGGAAGGATCGAAGGCCGATCGCCAGATCCGAGTCCTGGTCGATTACTACCGCTCCCTGAGCCAGGCGGACGCGGGCTGGGACGAGTCGAGGGTAAACTCGGACGCGTTGAGGGTAGACTCGGACGCGTCGAAGGGAGCGAAGGACGGGTCGACGGAATCGAAGGGCGTGTACCGACTTCCGGTAAGTTTGGTCGGATCGAAGGACGGTTGCCCGAGCTTGGAGGTGTCGGACGCGTCGAAGGCCCAAGACCTGGTCTGTTGGTCGGGAAGCTAGGACGCGTCGAAGGGATCGAAGGTCGTGTAGTAGGGCGACTAGGACGAGTCGAGGGCAAGTTCGGACGAGTCGAGGGTAGCGAGGGTCTTGTACTCGGTCGAGACGTGGGAAGGTTAGGCCGAAATTGCCCGATCGAAGGCCGCGTACTGGGCCGCGATTGGGGAAGGGAGGGACGTTGGATCGGTCGAGATCCCGCTCCAATCGAAGGGCGCTGGGTAGGCCTGGAAACCGACGGACGAGAAGCGCGGGACATCGAAGGGCGGGCGGATCGTGAGATCGAAGGACGAGCACCAGCACCCCGTCCACCGCCTCGAAAACCCCGCCGTTGAGCATCGGCCTCTGAACACCAGCTGATGCTGGACAGGAGTGTGAAGGTCATGACCAAACCGAGTTTGCACCACGGATGCAGCTTACCCATGATCACTCTCCTTACGTCGCGACGGAACATCGATCGGTGTTGGGAACTTACGGAGGCAATATGCCGAGAATTAGGGCAGACCGCGCAGTTTTATTCCGGTTTCGGGGGTTGTCGGACGATCTTTACCTCAACTTCAGATTGAAGCGTCCCGGCGATCTCACGATCAATCGAACTCCACGTAAAGGCGTTCTCACCGTCGCGGATGAGGTAAAAGGTTGCCGATCCCGTAGTACCATCGGGAAGGACGATTTCCGACTTCACCACCCAGTTGGCACCGTCAGTTGACCATTCACCCTCTGCAAAGCCGCCATCATTATCAAAGCTCCATGATCGGATCGTTTGTTCCAACCCATCCCAACCGATCCGCTGAGTTGTCTTGATCGGTGGTGCTTCTCCACTTTCAAGGATGAAGTCCACGAGTAGAAAGTTCTCTTCTTCTGCCCAGCGGCAGGAGAGTTTCATCCCAAGATCGGCTCCCTCGCTGACCCAGTCCCCAACGAGCCAATCCAGAGGCTCTAAATATTCTCTGGGACTCAGAATGTCTGCTTCCGGATACTGTCGCATGCTCGCGATCTTCCAACTTTCGTCTGATCGATAGAGCACACTGACGTAACGATTCCGAGCCGTCGTGCCCGTCTCCGGTATCCGGAATGTAACCACACCATCTTCAAGTGCGATTGTCGTGCCGAGGGCGCGTACACTCGTTTCTTGAAAAGTTGCCTCGATATTCGAATAGCGTTCGAAGAATTGATCCAAGGTCGATTCAATGGCTTCTCGACCGGCATAAATTACGCCTTCTTCGTCGACTAACTCTGCTTTCTCTGTGAAGAGACTCGCGAGACCCTCCGCATTACCCTGATTAAAGTATCGAACGAAGACTTGGCCGAGTTGCTCCGGTGTCGCCGGTGTTTGAACGACGGGCGGTGCCTCCAAACTCACCGGAGATTCCGGAACCACTGGTGTTGTTGTGGAAGCCCAAATGGTCGCAATCAAAAACCCGTTGAAGCTCATCGAATTCCCCTGGAGAGTAGTGGCACTGGGTCAATGGCTCGGCAACTCAATGTAACTAAAAAGGTGAAGAGAGACGACACTTGGCGAGTGGATTCTCTCAATAGAATTAGTACGTCCTGCTCGGACAGCGAAACACCCCCACGGGGATTCGAACCCCGGTCGCATGGCTGAGAACCATGTATCCTAGGCCTCTAGACGATGGGGGCAGGGGAGCTGAACACCGACACACAACTTTGGAAGTAGCGGAGTAGTGATTGTTCAACAAATTGAGTATAGCGACGCTCGGTAAGCACGGCAACCGAGTCAGCCTTCGCACTAGCTCTCTACTTGATCAAGGAATCTGGACTAAACCAAATGGATCGGGGCCATGCACTGCTGATTTGGATAGCGTGCAACAGCATCGATTGGTAAACTTACACTTTGGTCATCTAAGATTCTCAACCGTTGGACAACGGCGATTTGTAAGCGACCAGGGACGCCATGGCGACGGTATCAACACGTAACGGACATCAAATCTATCTCCAACTTCAAGGATCGGGGAGTGCGCAGCCAATTCTCTTCATTGCTGGGCTAGGGGGCGACCATCGTGCGTTCTCGATCGCGTCACGCCATTTTGCAAAGCAGTATCGGACCGTTGGCTTGGACAACCGTGACGTCGGCCTTAGCGACCGTGTTGCGGAACCTTATACGACTACCGAGATGGCAGCAGACGTCATCGACTGTATCGAGGAACTCGGGCTTCCTCCGGCAATTGTAGTCGGGCAATCGCTGGGCGGTCTCGTTGCTCAGGAAGTGGCAATCGCTGCACCAGATCGAGTCCGAGGGCTGGTCTTGGCCTCTACCCACGCAGGCGCTGACCCCTGGCGCAAGGGTGTCCTCGAATCTTGGATCACCCTCCGCCAAAAGTTTGAACTCGGCGAATTCACCCGGATTGTCATGCCCTGGTTGGTTGGACCTACCTTCTTCGGACAAAGTGATCAAGTCGAGGGGCTCATCCGTTTCGCCGAGCGCAACGAGTATCCCCAAGATGCCAAAGCTTACGAACGACAGGCAAAAGCAGCGGCATCGCATGACAGACGTGATGATCTATCGAAAATCAGAGTGCCTGCACTCGTCTTAGTCGGTGAGCATGACCTTGTGAATCCCCCATCGGTCGCCGCCGAACTTGCCAAGGGACTACCGGATGCCCGGGTGGTCCAGCTCGCTGACGCGGGGCATCTCCCGCACATAGAAACCGGCATCGCGTTTCGGAATGCAATTGCGAGCTTCCTAACGGATCTGGAATCGGTCGGCTGAGTCCGGCGCCTCTGGCCCAAGGAAAGGCTTTCTCGATTCCATTACACGTTCCATCCTCCACCAAAATGTGAAGATTCGATGTCCAAAGAAAGAACCCAGCCCAAGAGCCGCCGGAAGAATCAAGAGCCACTACATCAAGACATGACAGTTCGTGGAAGAATTCGATTGGCTCTGACAGATGCAGTGCTCCAGATGCTCGACCATGAATCGGGCGCGTGGCAGTTCGTCATTGAAGATGTACACCAAATGAGGACAGCGGTCCGACGTCTTCGATCACTCCTTCGGTTCTATCGACCGATCTTGCGTCGGTCCTGTATAGACTCCCTACTCACCGAGCTTAAGTGGCTCGCAGATGTGTTAGGAGGACTCCGTGACCTTGATGTGATGGAGGAGCGACTCCGACGATCGGCAGATTCAATTGGAGCGGGTCTTGCGGCTCTCCCCGTTTTTGAAGGACTAAAGCGCCGACGTGATCAGTGCCGCAGACACGTCGGCGAGTCGCTCGGAAGCCGTCGATTCCGAGCGCTCCGTCATCAGGTGATTCAGCTCTGCCGTTCACCCGAATGGTCAGATCAAAAAGATCCACTTGCCGATCGATTCTTTATGCGTCGATTAACTCGACTCCGACAACGGGTTCGAGCGGAATCGGGGGCGATTACCGAAGAGAGTCCTACAGAAGACTTGCACAGGCTCCGGAGGCAAGCGAAAAGACTCCGCTATGCTGCTGAAGCGCACTCGAAGGCCACAAGCCGTGAGGATGATTCCCGACGTGTGATGCGGATCATCAATCGAGCGACTCAATGCCAACAATTGCTCGGCCGATTTCAGGATGCAACTATCGCCACGGAGTATCTTGATACAATCGTCTCTGAACTCGGACCGAATGCACCCGCCCGGCCCACGATCGAGCAAATGATCTGCGAACAACGAGCGGAAGCTTCCATTGCCCGTAGTCGTTTCTTGAAACGCCAAGCGAGCCTTTAAAGGATCAATGGTGAGCATACAAACGGGCAAACATAAGGACAAGACTCCCCTAAACCTCCGCTCGATCATCTTCCGGGGTGTACTTGGTATCTCGACGTTGCTCATGCTCATGCTTTCTGTACCACTCTGGATAAGAGGAGGGGTCCTCTTTCCAAGGGTCCCTTTCGTTGCCCTTCTTCCCGAGCCAGCGTGGAGCCGGGTTTTACTGTTCACCTTGGTTGTGATCGGGATCCTCGGGGGGATCCTGTATCGGCAACTTGGGTTAATTGCTGTCGTTGGACTCGGACTGCTCGTCTTAGGTGACCAGCATCGCTTCCAACCCTGGGCCTATCAATTCGGATTGATGGCACTAGTACTCGCCGCCCTAAGACCGGAAGCTGGCTTAAGTTGTTGTCGAGTGCTCCTCGTCGTGCTCTATTGTCATTCAGGACTCTCGAAGTTAGATACTTCTTTCGGGCGTGAAATCGGTTTGACCTTCCTGACGGAGTTAACCGCTCCTATTGGTCTGGACCCGCTTCAATGGCCACCCTTGCTCCGGACTGCTGTGGTGTTGTTAATGCCCCTCGGAGAACTGGCCATCGGGATCGGACTCATCTCGCAGCGGACCCGGCAAGTTGCCATCCTTGGCGCTATCGTCATGCACATGACTCTGATCGCGATCCTCGGACCTTGGGGACTTAACCACAGTACCATTGTCCTCCTCTGGAACGCTTCACTGATCGTGGAAGTGGTGGTGCTCTTTGCTGCGACGAAGTCATCACTTTCCTTCTTACAGCACAACGACACCAGGCCACGAAATCTACCGGTTCTCATTGTTGTCGCCTTCGTGTCGGTCATGCCCTTCTCTGAGCGATCAGGATACTGGGACACGTGGCCTTCATTCGCCCTCTATGCGAGTCACCCCGGGCGAGTCTTCGTATTGATTCATGAAGGGGATCGTGAACGGCTGCCGGACTCAGTACAGCCTCATCTTCAGCCGTTAGCCCTGGGAGATCCTTGGCAACAACTTGATCTCACCGAGTGGAGCCGCTCGGAACGTGGGACTCCCGCGTATCCTCAGGCTAGAGCTTCGGTTGGCGTCGCAGAAGCAATCACACAACGCTTCGAAACGACTTTTCCCCTTCGATTAATCATCTGGGGACCTGCGGATCGGTTCACGGGACGACGGTCCCGATTAGAATTTACGGGTTTCAGGCAAATTCGGATGCATGCCGATTCCTATAAGCTCAACGCCCATCCGGCCCTGTTTCCATGAACCAACTGCTAAGTCGACCCTCCCGTCATTCGCTAATCGCCCTTGGTTGACTCAACTAGAACGCGCTCAATCAGGACTTGCGACGATACTGCCGTGATAGTGGAATCATGCTACAATAAGTCCGATTTCTAGAGGATCGAGGTAGTCGGAATTACCTCAGAATCGGCTTATGAGATCTTCGCTCGAATGCCAAAGGCGGGCGTTTGACGCCCGATCGTCGTTTATGCCATCGATCAAGGGTATTCACCCAGGTGACCCCGAGCCACTCGGACCCACAGTGCGGGCAGAGGGGATTAACTTTGCGCTCCATTCCCAGGGCGCCACTCGGATCGAGTTGCTTTTATTTGACAACATCACTGACGGAAAACCCGCCCTCGTCATTCCATTTTCCTCCGAGGAAAA
Organism: uncultured Isosphaeraceae bacterium; assembly: GCA_964510225.1. GTDB lineage: Bacteria > Planctomycetota > Planctomycetia > Isosphaerales > Isosphaeraceae > CAZEAN01. The sequence continues at coordinate 14,048 of CAZEAN010000001.1, read as the reverse complement.
TCGGACAGGTGATGTCTGGCACATATTTGTTGAAGGTCTCTCAAACCGAACACTCTACAATTATCGAGCTGATGGTCCCTATAAGCCTGACGTCGACGGTTCGCGGTTCAATCCTCAGAAGACGCTTCTAGATCCGTATGCCCCTGCAATCGCGGGCGATTTTGATTGGAGTACTTCCGATCCTCTAGGTTATGACAACCGTGACTCCGACAACGAACAACGACATCTTGTTCCGAGCACTGTAAGCAACGTTCTAGGGGCACCGCGCTGCATCGCCTACCGGTCGGACTTTGATTGGCGTGGCGACCGCCATCCCGACATCCCAATTGAAGAGTTGATCATCTATGAAGTTAACGTCCGAGGTTTCACGCAACATCACACATCCGAAAGCGACTTTGGTGGCACATTCCGAGGATTCATCGAGAAGATTCCCTACCTAAAAGAACTCGGAGTCAATGCTGTCGAATTACTTCCTGTCTTTGAATTCGACCGCTTCGATGGATCGTTTCGCGATCCATTAACGGGGGAACGGCTCGCCAATGCCTGGGGTTATAACACGGTGGCGTTTTTCGCGCCGGAGAGCCACTACAGCTATTTCGGCAAGCTCGGTGCCCAGGTTGATGAGTTTAAGCTGTTGGTCCGTGAGCTTCACAAAGCTGGAATCGAGGTCATTCTTGATGTGGTTTTCAACCACACTCGGGAAGGAAATCACCTCGGCCCCACGACCAGTTTCAAGGGTCTCGACAACAGTATCTACTATCTCCTCGTTAACGACCAACCTCAGTTCTACAACGACTGGACCGGTTGCGGCAACACAATGAACTGCAACCATCCAGTGGTCCGCAAGTTCATTCTGGACTGTCTGCGTTATTGGGTCACGGAAATGCATGTTGATGGTTTCCGGTTCGACCTCGCCGCCGTGTTTGCCATTGATGTCGACGGAGAAGAGAAGGGGAAAACTCCAATCATCGAGGAAATTGAGAACGATCCGGTCCTATCACGCATTAAGTTGATCGCGGAACCTTGGTCGATCCGAACATACCGCCTTGGTTCATTCTCCGATCGTCGCTGGGCAGAGTGGAATGGAAAGTTCCGCGACACACTACGGAAGTTCATCAAAGGTGATATGGGAGTGGTGTCCGAACTCGCGACCCGAGTCGCTGGCTCGTACGATCTCTTCGCCCCGAATGACAAATCAGAACGATCACCCTATCATTCGATCAATTTTGTCACATGTCACGATGGCTTCACTCTGAATGATCTTGTTTCCTATAACGCAAAGCACAATGAGCGCAATGGTGAAGGAAACAGAGATGGGCATAACGAAAATGAGTCTTGGAACTGTGGGGTCGAAGGCCCAGTTGACGCTTCAACTGAGCTGACTGAAGAAGAGAAGGATGAGATCGAAACGCTACGGACGCGGCAGATTAAGAACTTCTTGACACTACTCTTCTTATCTCAAGGCACGCCGATGCTTCTCTACGGTGATGAGATCAGGCGGACCGCGCTCGGCAATAACAACACGGTTTATCAAGACAATGATCTCAACTGGATGGATTGGAAAGACCTTGTAAAGCATGAAGAGATTTATCGATTCACAAGATTGATCATCGCATTTCGTAAACAACACTCGATCATCCGTCGCTGGCGCTACATGACTGGAGAGGAGGACGACGCCTCGATTCTTCGGAACATCCGGTGGCACGGGGTCGATCCCGAACACCCCGATTTCTCGGGAACTTCCCGATTTTTGGCGTGGACGCTCGAAGCGTTTGAGACCGAGGAACGCTGGGATGTCCCAATCTATGTCGCCAGTAATGCGTATTGGAAACCGATCGAAGTCACTCTCCCCGATACTGACGGGAAACGCTGGTATCGTGTCGTGGACACGTCGAAACCCAAGGGAAGCGACATTGTTCCTCAGGAAGAAGCTGTCTTCCTCTCGAAACCTACCTACTCGATTGGTCCTCGGACCACGATCGTCTTCATCGCCCGTTAGTGAGTGAAGAGCAGGTGGATTTTACGTCCTGGGTGCTCATTGTCGGATTGACTGCGTCTCTTCCTCTTTCAGACTGGTCGTTTGAGTCGTGAATGGCCGTACATACCAATGTCGCAACTTGAGTACGACTCGACCGAGATCATCAGCAGTCAAGAGAGCACATGGGATGAGGTAAAGCGTGATCGCCGTGGCGAAGAGGACTCCGAAGGCGAGTGAAACCGCCATTGGAATCAAAAACTGCGCCTGGAGCGACCTATCCAACATTAGCGGCAGAAGCCCAACGAAGGTCGTTACCGACGTCAGCATGATCGGCCGGAACCGACGGCCACCAGCCTCCAGTGCTGCCTCCCGGAGAGATAACCCGGCGGCGGTTCGTCGATTCACATAGTCAACCATCACAAGAGTATCGTTGACTGCAACGCCAGCTAGCGCCAACATTCCGAAGATCGAAAGGAAGGACGGGGTGAGGTCGAGAATAATGTGACCCAAGAGTGCCCCGATCACTGCGAACGGAACTGCGAGCATCACAAAGATCGGTTGAATCAGAGACTTCAAGGCAATCGAGAGCATTGCGAAGAGGGTGAAAAACAACGCGACGCCACCCACGATCGTCCGCTGGCGTGACTCCTCCGCTTCGGCTACATAACCTAGAAATTGGTACGAGAGATCTGCCTCCTGGCAGAGTTCATCAAGCCTTGGGGTGATCTCCTCCGCGATCCCGAGGATATCGACTGTTTCATCAACCGGCTGACAACCACATCGGATGATCTCTGCACCGTCGTTTCGCTCTACGAAGGAAGGGGCCTTCGTAAAGCTGACTGTGGCGACGGTTGAGAGTGGGACATCAGCACCGCGTGGAGTCCTGATCTTCAACTGATCAAGGGTGTGTAGCGAGCGTCGCGCTTCCTGGGGCAATCGGACCATTACCCGGATATCATCGATCCCACGTTGGACTCGTTGTGCTTCTTCTCCGTAAAACGCCTGGCGGATCTGCTGGGCAAGCATCGCTTGCGTCAGGCCAAGCTCTGCCGCCCGAGGTTTTAAACTCAGCTCAAGCTCGTCCTGTCCGTAGTTCACACGAGCCCAGGCGGTGCTGATACCGTCGTAGCTTTCGAGCATCGCCTTGATCTTACGGGCAACTTCAGCTTTTCTCGGTGAGGTCGGTCCTCGGAGTTCGACGTTGAGGAATTCGTCGTCGTACTCACGGTCCTTCTTCAAGGTCGATTCGGCGTAAATCCGAAATGTCGTCGCCTCAGGGATCGGACCAACGAGTTCTGTCCAACGATTCGCGATCGTGCTATTTTTCGGCCCCGGCTCGGAACGTTCCTCAGGGAGGAGTACCTCGACCGAGATCCCTCCATTCGTCTTGTCGAATCCACTCTCGGGACTGTAGGCACCATCGGTCCGGGATATGTTTTGAATGATGGACTCACCAGTCCCAGGATCCACAAACTCACGCTTCAGTTGGTCGAGGGCATCCTCGATCCGGTCCATGTACGTTCGGGTAGTCTCAAGGGGAGTGTCGTCGGGGAGGTCGAGAATCGCCGTGATCCGTTGTGTATCAACGGCAGGAAAGGAGACAAATCCCATCCGTCCCCCCACACAGTAGCCGGTCATCGCAAACGCCATTGCTCCGAAGAGCGCCAGGACCGAGATCCGATAGCGGACTGCCCATGTGAGGGTCGGCTGATAGACTCTGATGATGAACTTCTCCAATCCAACAGCAATTTGCTCCTGAATTCGTCCGAAGAAGTGGGTCTCGGTTTGGTTTCGGAGATGCTTTAAGTGTGCGGGCAGGATTAGCTTGGATTCGATCAACGAGAATAAGAGTACTGGTGCTACAACGGGCGGAATCTGCTTTGCGAAGTCCCCCCAAGTCCCCTCGAAGAAGAGTAACGGTACGAACGCAACCATTGTGGTTAATGCACCAAACGTAACTGGCGTCGCGACTTCATGTGTACCAGAGACTGCAGCCTCGATGGGTGGTGTCCCTTTCTTGATCTTGGCGTAGATATTCTCACCGGTCACTATCGCGTCATCGACCACGATCCCAACCACGAGGATAAAGCCAAAGAGACTCATGACGTTCGCTGTAATCCCAAACCAAGGCATCGTGAGGACGCCACCCGCAAACCCGACCGGGATTCCGATGACAATCCAAAAGGCAAGCGTTGGTCTTAGGAAGAGTCCGAGGACGAGGAGGACTAGAAGACTACCCTGGAGCAGTGAACCAACCAGTGTGCTCAGTCGTCCTCGGATTGAGAGAGACTGATCACTCCAAACAAAGAGTTCAATCCCGTCGGGAAATCTGAAGCGGGCTGAGTCAACGTACTCGCGGACTTTGTTGGAGATCTCGATCGCGTTCTCGTTTCCAGTCCGGAGAACATCGACGAACAAGGCGGGTTTGCCATTGAAGAGTACTGTCTTGTCTCCTTCCTCAAACCCATCATTGATATCTGCGACTTCGCCAAGCAAAACCTCGGCTCCTCCGGAGGCGCGGATTGGAATCTTTGCAAACTCGTTTTCCGAGTAAGCCTGCCCTCGAGTCCGGACAATGAATGTCCCACTCTCACTATCAATCGCACCAGCCGGCATGTCGATCGAGAAGCCTCGGATGGCGTCGGCGAGATCTTGGAAGCTTAGGTCGTAAGCAATCAGCTTTTCGGTATCAGCTTCAATCGCTATTTCGTAGCGACGCCCTCCTTGGATCGTCGCACGACTAATTCCCGGCATTTCCAAGAGATCATCTTGGACCCGACGCGCCACACTTCGGAGGTCGTCTGCGTCAAGATTCCCGGAAACAGCCACACTTAAAACCTCAAAGTAGTTACCCGATTCAGGAATGAAAATCCGAGGACGCTCAGTTTCATCCGGGAACGTCGTAATCGTATCGACTCGGGCCTTAACGTCGTCCATTAGAGCACGGAGATCGGTACCAGGCTTTGCGACCAGGTAGAACCGAGCCATTCCTCGAGAGCCGTCCGCGTTGAGATGCTCGATCCCCTCGACCCCTTCAAGTGCCTCTTCGACAGGGATCAGGATCGCTCGCTCAATATCCTTTGCGGTCGCCCCTCTGTAGGGCATCTCGATCATCACCGTCTCCCAACTCAAGGAGGGAGTCACCTCCAGTGGGATCCGGTAGAAGGCGGTGTAGGTACCAGCGGCAAGGATCGCGAGCATCAAGAAGTTGGCCGCTATCCCATTATTCGCAAACCATCGGATCATTAGAATGCTTCGAATAAGGGAGACAGCTCAAACAGGCAAATCACCAATGGGTCTGCGATGAGCTTCGGGATAGAGTTGACTCAATTTCTGCTTGTTGTGGTGTCGTTACTTATGGGTATGACTGGAGTGTTCGTGGTGGTTTGATCTAACGCAGGAATAATCTCAACCTTCGCACCCTTGGCACCATACACGATGTGTGTTGTGGCAAGTAGGGTATCTGGAGGAATCAGCGCTGCCTCGACGATAACTGAGTCCTTGTCCGACCAGATCGGGGTGATCGTCTTAGGCAAGAGTCTGAGTCCATCTTTTTCAACGAGGTTAATCTGATCGAGTTGCCGGACTGCGACACGTGGCAGTGCCACCACGTCGTTGAGCAGTTTACCCGCAATCGACGCTTGGACGGGTTGTCCGATCCGGAGTGGTGGGGCTTCCGACTGAAGCCCAAAGGGATCATCAATCCGCGCGATTGCAAAGAGTTCGAGCGAGTTTTCGTCAAGCGCGCCTTCAGTCCGAACAATCGTCACCTGCCAGACCGTCTCGGAGGATTCATCAAGCGCGTCCCGAAGCGTTACTTTGACGGGTGGATCATCGGAGAGTTCGGGTAACTCCAGGTAGGCAAGTTCGCGGTTCGCGATGGGGAGGCGGACCTCAGCGAAGTCTACAGCAAAGACGACACCCAGTGGCTCACCGGTGTTGAGGGATTGACCAGGACCAACCATCTTCGCGCGGACTCGTCCGTCGAATGGTGCGATGATCCGAGTCCGTTCAAGGTCTCGTTCGGCTTGCTCAACCTGAGCAATCAGCGACTCTAGTTCTGCCTCAGCTTGTGCCAGGGTGGCTGCCGTCTGATTTACCTCGGCGTCGGAAATATTGTTGGTAAGAACGAGCCTTAAGGTTCGTTCGTGGCTCTGCCGGGCAAGCTGCAATGCGGCACTCGCTCCGAGACGTTGAGCCTTAGCAACTGCAAGTGCGGTCTCATAGTCACGAGGATCGAGTTCCAGCAGCACATCACCGACGTTGAAGTAGGCACCAACTTCGAATGCTGGACTTACCCTCAACACTTGGCCCGATACCAACGCGCTAAGTGTCACTTCGTTGTGCGGCATCACAATGCCGTTCGTCTCAACCACGACTTGGTAATCTTGAGCCTCAAGCTCCATCACACGAGTTCGGATTGCCTCAATCGAGGGAGCCGGACTGGTCTCTTCCAAGGGTTCAACCGAGAGCATCGCGAAGGCAAAAGCACCCGCCCCGAGAATGCCAAGAGGAAGAAAGATCCGAAATAGGAGCCCGAACAAACTGGAAAAGGTTGAGAGCAATTTCATCGCTGTAGACTGGCTGGAGTCGGGTTCAGTGGTCGCAAATTCGACTTCTCAAATCATTGCGAAATGCGACGCCCTAGCAGTGTAACTCATGATCGAGTATTGCCGAAGCAAGCTCTGAGCAAATTGACGGAGAGGCCACTCATCCAACAACATTATTGTCGCTTGGAACTCAAAGTGTGACAGGTGTTGAACAATCTCGTCGACGACATCCTCAGCCATCGGGTTCCGGAACCATCGTCGAAAGTACAAGGCTTGGAGCCGATCTATCAATATTTATCCTACCATGTTTTTGAATGAATAACTCGATCTAAGCTTCATTATCGATGCTGGTGAGATTTATGGCCACAAAAAGTACTGGAGTCCTCGAAAAGATGAATCAAGGGGAGCCGACTCAGGACACTATTTCGAGTTCAAAGACCAATTGTGGGGTAACCGTGATGCGGAAGCGACTGCCCACCGCCGGAGCTGATCCACTCCGAACTTTGTTCGGATTCGGTAGGACCGCCGACTTCTCTGATCAGGAACTCCTTGATCGTCACCTCAATAACAATGCCGAGGGCGCAAAATATGCGTACCGAGGTTTGATAGATCGACATGGACAACCTGTCCGTCATGTCTGCAGATCGATTCTCGGAGATCCTCAAGACGCTGCTGACCTCTTCCAGGTCACCTTCTTGACCCTTGCCAAGCGAGCTTCAGAGATTCGTTCGAACTCTTCGATGGTCCCTCGGCTCTCTGGTGTCCCCAGCTGCGTCTCAATCCGTGCGCAGCGGGCTGAACTTCGCCGCAGGGAAGTCGAACATCAGCAGGCAGCACAACTCGTTCGTAGTAGTCCATCTGTGGAAGCGGAAACGCTCTGGATTGGGAACTCCTTTATCGGGAGCTTGGCCCGCTCCCGACCCGTTACCCCGATCCGAGGATTCTCTGCTACCTCCAGACAATCCCACACGTGGAAGCCGCAATTCGGATCGAATGTCTGGTCGAGTCACTTCAAACCCGGGTCGCTCAAGCTTAAGGCAAGCTCCCCGAGCGCGAACGTCTTAGTGACTATCCGGTAATAAATCCTGTACTTTCCGTTACTTGAATGGTGCCTGCTTGCTGTCTCGATCGGGCTTCAATAGTCGCAGCACGCGATGGATCGAGCTAATCCGCAGCATCGATTCACCGGACTCAGCATACCACTCGTCATGCCGATTATGCCGGCGGTAACGACCCAATCACGCCAATGTCCGCTTTACGACCCAACGACGAGGCAGCTTCACAAACCCCTTCGAACCAGGAGAACGCCTCACCACCTCGATCGCGTCACCGACTTTCTCTGATGCTGAGGGCACTGGGGCTGGGATGTCTCCCCTCGGCGGTCCGTACCCCGCGTCCCAGTGCGTCCATGATCCCCTGCCATGTGCCGTCATCACGCCTGCGTGCAAAGTGGTCGTAGACCGTGCTCTTGGCCGGCAGGTCGTGGGGAAGCATGCCCCACTGGCAGCCGGATCCATTGACGTAGAAGATGGCGTTGAGCACTTAGCCTAGGCGATTCGTCGTGGCCGACCGACGTCGTAGGTGGGGATGAGCGGCTCTATGATTGCCCATTGGTCGTCGGTGATGTCGGATGGGTAAGCCTTTCGCATGGGGATATGGTCTATCGTCGTCGTGTGGTGCGGGTCTCCTGATTGACGAATAGGTTACGAAATCGGAAGATCACCGGATAGCCTTTAAGGCCGACCCTCGTCAACCTCAATCGTCTTCCCAAATCTGCTTCAAGACTTCGTGGAGGCCGGGGTCGAACTCAGCAAGCTCTGCGCGGACAAAGGGATAGAAGTCGTTCCGATAAAAATACGCTTCTGTCCCTTCCGCGAAGTACTCTTTGTGATTCGACAGTCCATAATGTCGAACATTTCTTCCATTAAATAGAAGGACGGATTCGTAGATTCCCTGAGCTTTGGCGTTACGGTACGCCTCTTGGATTTCTTCATGATCAAAGCCAAGAATCTGATCATGATAACCGTGCGCAAGTTCGTGGAGGATCACTGCTGGATGCTTGAGCATCTGCTCCCGATTGTACAACTGATCGGCTTGGGTGATGTGCACCTTACGGGCAAGTCGGGGATCGTGACCATGGGAAATCAACCACGATCGACTCGGGTGGTACTGCATCGATCTGAGGACAGGGTGGTCCTCCTCGATCCATATCTCAATGGTCTGGAGCTTCGCAAGTGCCGGTTCGGGTACAACGATCTTGATTCGCTCAAGGTGGTTCGCGAGCATCCGAATGGCTCGTGCTCCTTCCGTGTGACCCTCTTCTTCCATTAATGAGGGCTCGATATGGACGGCCCACCCCTCGATATTCTGAGTGATCGGATCAAATCGGACAGAATCCGGAGACAAGTATTCTTTTCCCTGAGTACATTGCACGGCATGGGGCTTGGTTTCGATAGGATTACTTGCGATTCCTACAACGCTGATGAAGATTCCGTAGAATAGAAACATTGCGCTTTGCTTACCTTGGGGTGGAAAAGATGGAGTGAATAGCTCAGAATAACAATCTACTTTGCATTGCAAACCAAATCCAGTAGCTGAGTTTCTCAAAAGATCAGCGGCTAGAATAGTCGACGTGCTGGATTAGGAAGGACAACCTTATGTCTGAATTCCAAGATGTTGCGTTGCGACCGCTGGTAGTACCGTTTCGACTCGCTGACGATATCCTCCGAGGACGTCGTTGGACTGCGATCGAATCAGACGAAGTGCTCCGTGTCGGACTCTTGAGAGTTGCATTTGTCTTAGTGTTGTTTGGGACAGCATATGGAGCTGTGATGGGTAGCTTTAGTGGTTTTCGGAACGATCGTTGGCTCCAGGTTCTGTTCTCTGCGTCGAAAGTGCCTCTCCTGCTGGCGGCAACCACCGCGCTCAGTTTGCCGAGCTTTTTCGTTCTCCACACACTACTCGGGCTCCGCGACGATTTCGGCCGAGCCTTTCGTGCCTTACTTTCGGCACAGGCCGGGCTCACGGTTGCGTTACTCAGCCTCGCGCCCTTGACGGCACTCTGGTATGTTTCCACCACGGATTATCAATCAGCAATTCTGTTCAACGGATTGATGTTCGGGATCTCAAGCCTGAGTGCTCAAGTCGTTCTCCGCCGACTTTATCGTCCTTTAATCGCGAAGTCTCCAAAGCACCGAGTTCTCCTAAGGGCCTGGCTCGGTGTCTACGCATTTGTCGGGATCCAAATGGGCTGGATTCTCCGGCCATTCATCGGGGCTCCAAACCGTCCTGTACAGTTCTTCCGCCCCGACTCCTGGGGAAATGCATACGAACAAGTCCTCCGGATCCTCCTCGATACGATCGGAATCCTGAAGTAACACCAATTCTTACAACAAACTAATATACGCATATTATTGTGGCTAAAGTGCAGAATCTGCTATCGGAAGTGACCAGATGACACAGGATCTGAATCGTTCAGAACTTCAAGCCTTTCAAGGATCGTTCTGGTCCTGACCAAGTCTTTGCTCGAAGGCAACCTGACTAAAAACCGCAGGGGATACCGGAATCCGATCGAGGGAGAATGAGCTGACCAGCTCTTGCGGTCTTGATTCTGAGCCGTCGCCAACACCAAACGATTCTCCGAGCCAGCCGACGAGTGATTGGGGATCCACTCCACTTTCACGAAGTGTCATCAACTTGATGGAGTGGTCGCGTTTGGCGAGTCGGCGACCATCGGATCCGACCACAAGTGGCAGATGACCAAATCGTGGTGCACGGAGTTGTAGCGCATCATAGAGCATAAGCTGCTTCGGCGTACTGTTGACGAGATCGTCCCCCCGGATGACTTCCGTCACACCCATCGCAGCGTCATCAACAACCACGGCCAATTGATAGGAAGGGTCGCCGTCAGACCGGCTGATGATGAAATCACCGTTACAACTTGCTGTCACTTGGCCTCGAATCCGGTCCTCCCACGAGCCCGACGATCGATCGACCCGAAACCGCCAGCAGTAAGGCCGGCTTCCAAGGGAATCGGCATCCGACGAAGATCGACTGGCACAAGTACCAGGATAGATCGGGCCTTCCTCACCTGGATGGGGTGCAGATGCCGCGCGATTGATCTCCGAACGAGTACAGGTACATGGATAGACACGCTCATCTCGTTTCAAACGCTCCAGTGCCTCCTGATAGCGCTCAAGCCGTTCCGATTGCTCATAGGGAGCAGATGGGCCGATCTGATCTGGTCCTTCATCCCAATCGAGCCCAAGCCAACGTAAGTCAGTCATTGCGAGTTCGGCCATCCCCGGACGAACTCGGCTGCGGTCAATATCCTCAATCCGCAAGATAACCCGACCACCAACACTTCGGACCGAAAGCCAGGCGACGAGAAAGGTCCGTGCATGGCCGACGTGCAAAGCTCCTGTCGGTGACGGAGCGAGTCTCCCTCGGACCACTTCGTTCGATTCGACTCCCTGCTCGATGAGATCTGTCCGTTGCTTCATCCGAATGAAACCAGCTAATCTTGAGACTGATGCTGTACAATCGAGGGCACTTCAAACGCCGGTCTGAGAACTTGGTTGAGTTTTATCAATGACGATCCGTGCAGTCGATCTAATCCGAGCAAAGCGGGAAGGTCATCGACTTCAGCCAGCGGAAATTACCTGGCTCGTGGAAGGTCTGGCCGACGGAACCGTCCCGGAGTACCAATGGGCCTCACTCCTGATGGCGATCCTCTGGCGCGGCATGGATCATCTCGAAACCGAGGCACTTACCAAGGCGATGCTTCGGTCGGGAGCCATCGTCGATCTTTCAATGATACCAGGGAAAAAGGTCGACAAGCATAGTACGGGGGGTGTCGGAGACAAGACTTCGCTTGTTCTCGCTCCGATTGTCGCGGCGTGTGGCGTCCCTGTGCCGATGGTCTCGGGGCGTGGATTGGGCCATACCGGTGGGACGCTGGACAAGCTTGAATCGATCCCCGGATTCCAGAGCCGTCTGAATCTGGATCGCTACGTCGAAGTGCTCAGAGCAACGGGCCTGGTCTTGATTGGGCAGACAGACGAAATCGCGCCTGCCGATCGACAACTCTACGCTCTCCGAGACGCAACCGCGACAGTTGAGTCGCTCCCGTTGCTCACTTCTTCCATTCTTTCCAAGAAACTAGCCGAAGGGATTGATGGGCTTGTACTCGACGTTAAGACAGGCAATGGTGCCTTCTTGGAATCGCTGGAGGAATCTCGAGCGCTCGCGGACTCCCTCTGTCGGATTGGAAGAGGGATGGGAAAATCGATTGCAGCCTTGATCACACGGATGGATCAACCACTCGGTTTGGCCGTAGGAAATGCGGTCGAAGTCGCTGAGGCAGTCCGTTGTCTCCGTGGCGAGGGCCCTGCTGATCTCCGTGAACTCTCGATTGAACTTGCCACCGAGATGCTATGCTTAGCCGACCCTGGCAAGTCACAAAAGGATGCGAAAGCCGACTGCTATCGAGCAATTGCGGATGGTTCTGCGTTAGAACGATTGCGGGCAGTGATCGAAGCCCAGGGCGGTGATCCTAAAGTCGTTGACGATCTAAGCCGACTTCCGCTACCTCTGAAGATTCTCGATGTCTCAGCCCAACAGGACGGTGTGATCGCTGCCGCAAAGGCAAAGCCAATCGGATTTGCCGCGATGCAGCTCGGTGCAGGCAGAGCACGATCGTCTGATCGGATCGACCATGCCGTCGGGATCCTTCTCCGGAAGAAGGTGGGAGATCGTGTCTCTCGGGGTGAACCGCTCGCGACGATCCTTGCTCAAGATGAGGGACCGGTCACGTCCCGTGTGCAGCAGCAGGTCTCGAAGGCGTTCGAAATCGTCGAAGGGGGGGTCGAAGTTGCGCCACTCATCGTTGATCGAATCGAATCTTGATCAGTCAGAAATAAGAAACTGAGAATACTGATTCTAATTGAGTTTGTCTAATGATCAAATTTTGTTCTGTTGGGCTTGCCGTCATCCTGGGTCTCGTTTTGGTCACCACAGTCTATGGTATGGAAGGAGAGGAAGCCAATGCGGGTGGTCCTAATCCTCCGGTGGGACAGGAAGATCCGAGCGGTCTCTGGAGAGGACTTCTGGGATCGTTTCTGATCCTCAGCGTTGCCGTACTGTGTTCGGAGTCGAAACGGACGATCGCGATCCGGACTATCGTAGTTGCACTTGGAATGCAGTGGGGCCTTGCATTCCTCCTTCTCCGATTGCCGATTGGTCGCCTGATGATGCGAAAGGCTTCGGAGGTCGTCGTCGCTGCCCTCGAATGTGCGATCGAGGGCGCCTCAATTGTGTTCGGCCCACAATTGGTTGACCCCGGAGGTCCGGTAGGCTTCGTCTTCGCCTTTCGAGTCTTGCCGATGATTATCTTCGTCTCGGCATTGTTCGCGGTACTCTACGAGATCGGTCTGATGCAACGGATCGTCGGAGGCCTTGCCTTCTTAATGCAGAGATTCTTGAGGACAACCGGTCCGGAGTCACTGAATGTGGCCGCATCACTCTTTCTAGGTCAAACCGAGGCACCACTCACAATCCGACCTTATCTTGCTGGTCTCTCGCGATCTGAGTTGATGACGGTGATGGTTTCCGGGATGGCACTGGTTTCCGGAAGTGTCCTCGCAGCGTACTTCGAGGCGGGTGCTGAGCCTCGGTTACTCTTAACAGCGATCCTCATGAACGCGCCTGCCTCAATCCTGATTGCTAAGATTATGGTCCCTGAGAGAACACTTGGAGGAACTGAACATCTCCAGGCCCCGCTCTCCGATCTCGATTCCACGACTCCGACGCCTGGAGAATCAAACGCCATCGCACAACTTCTTCCGATCCCGGCGCGAGTGATTGACGCTGCAGCCAGAGGAACCCGCGAAGGGCTCCAACTCGCGCTCAATGTCGGTGCGGTCTTGATTAGCTTCGTGGCACTGATAACGTTAATCGACCTGATCCTCAACCCAGTAGGCAACAGCATCGCACGTTGGACGAACGGCACGATCCCGCTGGAGGGACTATCCATCGAGCTGATCGTCGGACGCCCCTTGAGTCTCGTTGCCTGGCTGATTGGAGTCCCTTGGAATGACGCGTTGACGGTCGGAGAACTCTTCGGCAGTCGATTGGTCGTCAATGAGCTTGTGGCGTACGGTCAACTCGGAGAGGTCGCAAGCCATCTCAGTGAACGCTCGGCCGTGATCGCCACGGTCGGTCTCTGTGGGTTTGCGAATCTTTCGTCAGTGGGGATCCAGGTCGGAGGGATCGGCGCACTGGTCCCGTCACGACGTGCCGATCTCGCGCGACTAGGAATCAAGGCACTCGTCGCCGCAACCTTAGCCAATCTCCTCTCCGCGAGCATCGCAGGAGTGCTCAATCCTTGAAGAAATCGATGCTTTATACACGCGCCCACGAAGCCGGAGCGTTCGTCCGAGCCCAAGTCTCGTTGCCTGTCGAAGTCGGAGTCGTGCTGGGATCGGGCCACGGTGGGCGGGCTGTCCGCTTGAATTCGTTGG